>JAKSDK010001090.1 GCA_022360095.1 Phycisphaerales bacterium | reverse complement strand
CCCCAACGGTCGCTTCGCGCTCCGGTACGCGAGAAATCCGAGATCGACTCGCCTCGATCCTTCGACGGTGCCGAGGAACGAAACCGGGCCGTGATATGAGAATCTTCGCTGCGGGGGTTTTAAAAAGACTTCCTATCTACACCATAAACGATGATTTCACGAAAGCAACTGTGAAAAAAGGCACAGGTGTCTGCAAACGACCGCGCGGAGGGGTGCCGCCGGTGCACGCCATACGGCGGGGGGAACCCGCCCTACGCATCCAACAAATCTTCGATCATCGCATCCAGAAATGCGTTCGTCAGGCTTTCCGAAATACCCGAGGACACATAGCTCACGCAGAGATTCAATCGGCCGCGAAACTGATTGACCTGCAAGGTGATGCCCGGAGGCGACATGCCGGTGTTCAGGGTATAGAGCCAGTCCACATTTTGGCCGCAAAAAGATTCCAACCCCGAAACCGCCGGGCCCTGATAGCCAAACGCCAGCGTAAACGGGTGATTCTTCATGCGTTCCAGGAGGTGTTTGGCCAAAAGTCGATCGTATCGGCTCATGGTCGTCATCATCTGAAGATTGCCAAGCTCGATGCCGCGGCGAAGCTGATTCCGCATCCGCGAATTCAGCGCTTGCGTCAGTCCGTCCCGATCATCCAATTCGGCGCCCGTCGCACTCATTTGAATAAAGGACATGAAATTGTGAAAGATGGGCTCGAACCGACCCGGCGGACGCAGGTTCAATGGAAGATCGGTCTGGAAACAGGTGCGCTTGTTTTGTTTCCTCGACGACAACCGGCCGACCGACCGGTAGGCGCTCGCAAGCACGACCGGCGAAAGGTTCATGAAACCGCAAAGGCGCTTCGCCCGCTTTGAAATCCGTTCCGTCTGCTCTTCATCGAGGGATCGGATCGCGATGCGAAACGGCTCGAACAACAACTCCGAGAGACCGGGGCGGTCCAACGACATTGAACGAAACGGCAGGCGAACATGACTTCGGATCACGCGCAACGCCGACCGAACGCGCTGTTTCCGACCGTGGCGATAGAGATACGCGGACAGTTCATCCGGCCCATCCTCCGAGCCGTGCTGTTCTGTCTTGAGATTCTCATGTTCCTCGTAACAATCGCAGATTTGCCGCAGAACGAATTCCGGAGCCTTGCCGTCCATCAGAGAGTGGCCGAAACGCACCAAAAAAACGTCGCGGCCGTCCGGCAAGTGCAACAAATGAAAGGTGATCGGATCAACCTTGTCATGATCAATCGGACGGGTGTACAAGTCTTCGGCAAAACTGTGAACGGCTGACACATCGCTGCCGCCCAACGAAGCCTCGTGCAACTCGATCTCGGCATCCGGCTGAAACTGCCAGTACGGTCCCTCCTGACCACCGGGAATCACCGATCGCGCGGTCACAACCGGATAACGTCGTTGCAGCCGTCCCAATACCGCTCGCAGCGTAACCGGATCAACGCGTCCCTCCATCCAGACATGGGTCTGACATTGAAAACCGGGATGCCCGAGCCTTCGCAGACCGTTATGGGCCACAAACATCAAACGATCCGCAGCATTGAAATATTGCCGAGTCGGGGCGGCGCCGATGCTGTCGTTCTGAAGTATGTTTCTGCTCGTGGTCGCGATGGACAAGGTGTTCGCTCCCTGCGGTCCGAGCAAATCTAGTGTTTGGCGACAGACGCTGTCAACACGAAAGCGACGGAAAGCACGCCCTCGACAGGAAAGGGGCAGCCGGACGACGAAAAACTGGTATGATTCGATTCACTTATGACCAACGTCACCCGACATCCGGATGTCGCCGTTTCGACCGCACTCGCCGAGATCAAAGGCAAAATCCGAGGCGACGTCCGTTCGGATCAATTGTCTCGTGCCCTGTACGCAACCGACGCCAGCATCTACGAAATCGTTCCCGACGGCATCGTCATGCCTCGCACGGTGAATGACGTCGTCACCACAATAAGGGTGTGCGCCAAACATCGAATACCACTGACACCACGCGGCGCCGGCACGGGGTTGACCGGCGGAGCCGTGAATCGAGGCGTTCAACTGGATTGCTCCCGTCATCTCAATCGCATTTTGAGCGTCGACGCCGATCGGCGCATCGCGCATGTCGAAGCTGGCGTCGTACTCGACGAATTGAACGCCGAACTCAAACCGTTCGGCCTGCATTTTGCCCCCGACGTGGCCACGAGCAGCCGTGCCACGATCGGAGGCATGATCGCAAACAATTCCTGCGGGGCCCACTCCGTCCTTTACGGCCGCACAGTGGATCACGTGCTGGACTTGGACGTGGTTCTGTCAGACGGCTCAGACGTCACCTGGAGCAGGGAACACCCCGCCGAAAACAAGTTCGCGCAACATTGCGAACAGGTTCTCACACAGGTCGCCCGTGAATACGCTGACGAGATCGTCGCTCGCTTCCCCAAGATTCTCCGTCGAAACGGCGGCTACGCGCTGGACCGTCTCCGAATTCAAGACGGGAGGGTCAATCCGGAGACCATCCTCTGCGGCAGCGAAGGCACGCTCGCGATTGTCGTCGGTGCGACCTTGAAACTGACGCCACTTTCGAAACATCGCGGCCTGGTCGTCGCACACTTCGCCGACCTCATGGAGTCGCTCTCGGCCACACCGATCATTCTCGAACACAACCCTGCAGCCGTCGAACTCGTTGACAAGCTGATCCTCGACGCCGCGATACAGCATCCAACCATGGTGCAACGAGACGCGCCGATTGAAGGCCGCCCCGAGGCGCTGTTGATTATTGAGTTGTTCGACGAGGACGAAACGAAACTGGCGCAACGGCTGCGACAAGTCGTCGAGGCTCTCCAAAAACAAAGACTCGGCTTCGCGTGGCCGACCCTGACCGAACCCGACCGACAGGCGGAAATCTGGGACATCCGAAAAAACGGGCTCGGCCTTTTGATGTCGAAGCCGGGAGATCGTCAGCCCTATGCGTTCGTCGAAGACACGGCCGTTGAGCCGGCGCGATTGCGTGATTACATCGAGCGCTTCGCCCAAATTCTCGATGAGGAGAACGTTGAACAAGCGGGCTACTATGCCCACGCGAGCGTGGGGTGTTTGCACGTGCGGCCGGTGCTGAATCTCAGGGACCGTCAGGACGTCGAGCGCATGCACCGTATTGCCGATCGCATCAGCTCGCTTGCGTTGCAATTCGGCGGCACGATGACCGGCGAGCATGGCGATGGCATCCTGCGATCCTGCTGGCTCGAAAAAATGTACGGACCGCGAATCATCGAGGCCTTCAAAAAAATAAAAAGCGCTTTTGATCCGAATGACATTCTCAATCCCGGTAAGATCGTCGCACCACCGCCCATGACCCGTCATCTGCGGTACGACGCCGTCCCTCCCGCATCGCCGAAAGCAGAAAGCCTGGACACGGTCTTGGATTTCTCCGAGCACGGCGGCATGTTCGGTCTGGCCGCCATGTGCAGCGGCGTCGGTCAGTGCCGACAGCGTCTCGTCGGCACGATGTGTCCCTCGTACATGGCCACAAACGACGAAACCCACACGACGCGGGGACGTGCGAACGCACTCCGCATGGCTTTGTCGAATCGAGGATTACTCGACGGGCTGTCAGACCCCGCTCTCGACGAGGTCATGGACCTGTGCCTGAGTTGCAAGGCCTGCAAATCGGAATGCCCGACCGGAGTGGACATGGCCAGGCTCAAGGCCGAAAGGCAGTGGCATCGACATCAGGAAGACGGCGCGCCGCTGCGCAACCGGCTGATCACAGCAACCGCAGACATGGCAAGGCTGGCGAGCCGATTTCCGACCCTGGCAAACTCACTCACACAATCCCGATGGACGCAAGCAATGATGGAACGATTGCTCGGCTTCGACCGGCGCGTTCCGATACCGCGATTCGCCGGGAAGACTTTTCGACATTGGTTTGAGCGATATCACCCGAAAAAAATCCATGATCGACAAGTCATCTACTTCGTAGACACATGGACCAATCATTTTACGCCTCAGGTCGGCATCGCCCTGGTCAAACTGCTTGAAGCGCTAAGTTATCACGTCGTTGTACCATCCACCGTATGCTGCGGCCGCCCTGCCGTCAGTCAAGGGCTGCTCGGTGAGGCCAGACGATTGGCTGAACAAAACGTCAACCTGCTATCCGGCACCGACGGTCCCATCCTGATCACGGAGCCAAGTTGTCTTTCGCTCTTCATCGACGAAATGCCGCAGCTGGTGCGCACGAGCGAGGCGCGACAGATCGCGGAACGCGCAATGACAGCCGACTCATTCATTGCCGAAATTTTGCGTGCAACCCCGGATGCCCTGTCATTCGATGTTGATTCACGTCCCGTGCTCTATCACGGCCATTGTCACCAAAAAGCCCTGTTGGGCACCGAAGATGCCATGCATGTCCTACGCGCAGCAGCGAGCCCGGCGACTGAAATCAACAGTGGCTGTTGCGGCATGGCCGGGGCCTTCGGCCATGAACGCGAACACTACGAAATCGCCAAGGCCGTCGGCGAGCAACGCCTGTTTCCCGCCGTTCGAAATCGCGGCGACGCGGAGGTCATCGTCCCCGGCTTCAGTTGCCGACATCAGATCGAGCACCATGTCGGTGTGCGCTCGAGCCACATCATCGAGCTTCTCGCGAACAGACTGCGCATGCGCGGATGAACCGAACAAGCCCCCACGCCACAACGCATAAGGTTCAATCAGCGAGGTCGACGATATTCACGACCAGATCAAACACGGCAACGACAATGCCCAGGATGCTATCCGCATCGTCATCGTCGCAGCCCACAATGAACAACGGCAGACAAAACACCAGCCAGCGCAACGTCTGAAACCGAAACGCAGTCTTCATAACGGGGTTCTCCGACGCAAGGGCGAGGCGTGTCATTTCCGTGTGATTGTAGAACCATCCTCAGACCAGGACCCAAAAACTTTTTGTTGGTTAGATGAGATTCGTGAGAAAAACGAGCGCTTTCCGATAAAATTGCAGTAGCGGCCTCGCCCTCCCATTTATGGAGTCGCGCCCAATGATCGACGCGGAACCAAGACTTCGTCGATACACCCGATGGTCACTGTGGACCGCTCTTTTCAGTCAAGCCTTCGGGTGCTATCAGGCACCTGAAATGACGATCGAGCAGCAAAGCCGCGGACACGTCGTCATGCTGCCCGGCGTCGAAGGCAACCAATGGCAACTGGCCGGCACGCTTGACGGACTGCGCGATGCCGGACTTGATCGCGGCATCGAGATTATCCCTTGGGGAACACCACCGCTTCATTCCTTACAAAACCTGAGCGACCTGCCCGCCAACCTGAAACGGGCCGAGGAAAGGGCCAATCGGTTGGTCGCCCTGCAACGCGAACGGCCCGACAAGCCGCTCACGCTGATCGGCTTCAGCGGCGGCGGCGGACTGGCCATTCTCACCATCGAGGCCTTGCCGAAAGATGTGATGTTGGACCGCGTCATCCTGGTCGCCGCGGCCATCTCCAAAGACTACGACCTCAGCAAGGTGCTCGCGCGCTGCAAGGACAAGGTCATCAACATCTACAGCCCTAAAGACGGCATCGTCGGCTTTGGTACCTCTCTGTTTGGCACGATCGATCGAAAACGAACGCTGTCCGCGGGTCATTGCGGCTTTCTCGACAATGACGGCAAACAACTCCGACACGAAAAGCTGCAACAGATCGCCTGGGAACCCGCATGGCGGCGATATGGCCACAACGGCGGCCATCTCGGGTATCTGTCTCGTCCATGGGCCTGCCATATTCTCGCCCCGCAGATCGACCCTTTGCTGAACAAGGTCGCCCTTGCACGTTGACCGTGTTTGTCAGACTCGGCTCGCAGACTATGCTGTCTGCCGTTTCGGGTGTGACAGAATCGTCAACCACAACGGGGCAGCCGTGTGACAGAACCATCGACCAAAGACTGGCGGACCGATGTCCAGCTTATCGACGCGATCAACAGGTCCGATGCCTCCGCCTTCGAATCACTTTACCTTCGATATCGAGATTGGGTGTTCCGACTGGCCTATCGTTTCACGGCCGACCGTGAAGACGCCTTGGACGTCCTTCAGGAAACCTTCGCTTATTTGCTGAAAAGAGTCCCGGATCTGAGGCTGACCGCCAAGATGACGACGTTTCTTTACCCCGTCGTCAAAAACGTCTCGCTCACCGTGCTCCGAAAGAAAAAAAAGGCTGAGCGCGCGAAAAAACGCCGTCAGGAAAACCTGAATGCCCCGTCGTCTGAATCCGCTTCGGCGAAAACGGACCTGGCGGCCATGATGGCGAGCCTGCCCGAGCCTCAGCGCGAGGTCCTGCTCATGCGATTCGTAGACGGCCTCACCCTCGACGAAATCGCCCAGGCGCTTCAGATTCCCGTCGGCACGGTCAAATCCCGGTTACACCATGCCCTGGCCGCACTTCGAAACGACGAGCGGACCCGGCGATACTTCGAGGATTAGGACGAACCCAAAAAAAGAAAATCGAATGAACCTTTCCGATTCCCCGCGCGCTTCAGATAGAAAGCTTGAAAAATCATGACGCCTCAAAATCAACATCCCGAACATCCGTCCGATTCGCATTTGCCCAAGCCGTTGGCTGGCGAACTCGCCGCGCTCTACAAACCGCCGTCGGAAATCCCCGCGGAAATCGACGAAAACATCCTTTTCGCGGCGCGACAGCAGTTCGGCGACACACGACGGTCCTGGAGATGGGGCGGCGTCGGCATTGTCGCGGCGGCGATCATGCTCATCTTCCTGATTCAGCACACCCTTCAACCACAACGATCCATTCTCCAGCCGGACACGCCCCCGCCGCTCGCGATTCGAGAAGACATCGACCTCAGCGGACGAGTGGACATCCTCGACGCCTTCGCCCTGGCCCGACACCTCAAAGCGGGCGCGCCGACCCGCGCCGAATGGGACATTAATCAGGATGGCTCCATCAATCAGGCCGACGTGGACGCTGTGGCCATGACGGCCGTGCAACTCAACGGAGGCGCGTCATGAAAAAAAACCACGCCAACGGGTTAGACCGGAATTCGGAGAGCAAGGATCGTGGCGGGAACAAGAGGTGCCCCACCCTCTCTGAGAGTGGGGGACGGACGGCCGCGCTTCTCGTCACGACGGTCTGCATCCTCGGGTCGGTCAGCACAGTATGGGTCCATGCCCAGACCCAAAACGATGTGGATCAATCCCCCGTTCGCTTCGCCGCCGTCGATGTGTTCATTGACTCCGGCGACGCCTCACTCGCAGCCTATCAATTCGAACTGACCGTCAAAGAGGGAAACGTCAAAATCGTCGGCGTTGAGGGTGGAGCACATAAAGCGTTCGAGAAGCCGCCTTACTACGACCCCAAGGCCCTGCACGACGAAGACCGCGTTATCATCGCCGCCTACAACACCGGCGACGACCTGCCGACGAGCAAAACGCGCGTCGCCCGAGTTCATGTTCAAATCACCGGGGAACTTACTCCGAATTACGCCGTCCAACTCATCGTGGCCGCTTCTGAAAATGGCGAAACGCTCGATGCGACGGCCACTGTTGCAGAAGGGAAGTGACTATGACCAGGAAGATGTTGATTGTGATCGTCTTGTTCCTTGGATCTGGAGTTGCGATCGCATTATTTATTGCATCCTGCGCCCAGCCTTACTATTTGATGGACAGCGGAGCCTCCACCGGCGCGACTAAGAAGGAATATCTCGGGAGTCCTGCATCCCGAGTGGGCACAAAAAACGCTTCTAGAATGCACCGTGCCGCCCTCCCCGGCTCGATGCCATCCCCCGATGAAGAACTCTGGATCATCCAAAGACCCGACGAACCCGCCGTCGATGACGACGCCCCCGGTTGCGGTGCGTTACTCGCGGTGCTGCCGGGAGAGGAAAAACAAGTTCCCGTTCCTTTAAAACATACGAACGTTCAGGCGCAGATCAGCGCCTACATCGCCACCGTTGACGTCACACAGCACTACACGAATCCCTATGCCAGCAAGATCGAAGCCGTTTATCTCTTCCCGCTGCCGCAGAACGCCGCCGTCAACGAATTTCTTATGACGGTCGGCGACCGTCGCATCCGCGGCATCATCCGGGAACGCGAGGAGGCGGAAAAAATCTACAAGGAGGCACGGCGACAGGGTCACGTCGCCTCACTACTCACACAGGAACGCGCCAACGTCTTCACGCAAAAAGTCGCCAACATCGAACCGGGCAAAAACATCGACATCAACATCAAATATTTTCATACCCTCGCCTACAAGGACGGCTGGTACGAGTACGTCTTTCCCATGGTCGTCGGCCCACGCTTCAATCCGCCGGGCAGCACCGACGGCATCGGCGCCGTCGCCCGCGGTCAGCACGGCCGCTCCGGTCAAAGGACGGAAGTCCAATACCTCAAGCCTCACGAGCGCAGTGGGCACGACATTTCCCTCGCCGTCAACATCGACGCCGGCGTCAAGGTCGAAGAAGTGAAATGCACCAGCCACGTCGTGAACGTCAAGAGACCATCGGGCAATCAGACCGAAGTGCGGCTGAGCCGAAACGACGTCATCCCCAACAAGGATTTCGTTCTTCGATACAAAGTCGCCGGCAAACAAATCAAGACCGCCCTGCTCACACACGAAGCCGACCAAGGCGGCTATTTCACGCTCATGCTCTATCCCCCCGAGAACCTGCGCGCCCTCCAACGAAAACCAATGGAGATGATTTTCGTCCTCGACTGTAGCGGCAGTATGAGGGGCCATCCGATCGATCAAGCCAAAACCGCCATTGACCGGGCGCTGAAACACCTGGAACCCGACGACACCTTCCAAGTCATTCGCTTCTCGAACAACGCCTCACAGCTCGGCCGGACTCCTCTGCGGGCGACCTCGTCGAATCTTCGCAAAGGCCGGCGCTATGTCCGCGACCTTCGCGGCAGCGGCGGCACGATGGCAATCGAAGGCGTGAAAGCCGCACTCGATTTTCCGCATGACCCTCGTCGTCTCCGTTTCGTCTCCTTCATGACCGACGGCTACATCGGCAACGAAATGCAGATCCTCGGCGAGGTCCATCGTCGCCTGGGCGCCTCTCGCATCTTCAGCTTCGGCGTCGGCTCCTCGCCAAACCGATATCTGCTCGATCGCATGGCCAAGCTCGGCCGAGGCGCCGTGGCACATCTTTCATTGGACGACAGCGCCGCCCCCATCATGGACCGTTTCTTCGAACGGATTAGCCATCCTGCGATGACCGACATCGCCATCGACTGGGGCGGTTTGCACGTCTCCGAAGTCTTTCCCTCGAAAATTCCGGACCTGTTCGTCGGCCGACCCGTCATCATCACAGGCCGGTACCGCGGCCGGGCGAGCGGAGATGTCCGTATCACAGGCACCGTCGGCGACCATGCCCGTGACCTGCGAATACCGATCGACCGTACTGGCAAGCATCGGGCCCTGCCCTCCGTTTGGGCACGAACCAAGATTGCCGACCTTGCCGATCGCAGCACCTACGAAGGTGGGAGCGAGTTGCCCGGCGAAATCAAACAAGTGGCCCTCGAGTACGGCCTGATGTCACAGTACACCGCCTTCGTCGCCGTCGATTCGCTCAGTAAAACCGCCGGAAACTTCGGCACGTCGGTCAAGGTGCCCGTGCCGATGCCTGACGGAGTGCGCTATGAGACGACGGTGACGGAATAAGCGAAGAGAAGTTCCGATGAAGCAAATCGTAGCAACTCTCATTCTCCTGTTCGCCCTCGCCGGGACGAATGGCTGCACCGTCTTAAAGAAACCGATCAAGCATACCTGTCACGCCTCGAATTACTGTTCCCATTGCGGTCATCCCCTAAGAAGAGCTTGCTGTGATTCAGTCATACAAACGATGAGCGGTCCATGGCTTTGCCAAACGTATCGGGGCTGCATGCAGGCTTGTCGGCCTTTGAGTTGTCCACTCGAAAACAAGAAAGTTCCCGGTCCACCGTTTCCAGTGCCGTACGGCACACGCTATGAAACCGACGCGAATTAATCCGAAAACGATCCCACGAACAATGAACCGACGAATTAGAATGAAAGAAATCAAGGCTGCAACTCAGCCCGCGAAGAATTAAACTTGAGAAAATGCCACCCCAAAAGCCCCGGGCAACGCCCGGGGTCTTGAGCGTGAAATCAATTGATGCATTGCAAAATCATGAACGACCAACGCCGATCAGATCATCCCCCCGGTACGGTCGGCGGCAAAGCGGAAAGATAAGAAGGACACACACCCTTGATCCAGGCGTAATGATCGTCAATGCGGGACGGCGTAACGACCTGACCGGCCGCGATGAAAATGATCGGGCCGACAAGCAGGTTCAGGATTCCCACGATGATGAACAGAGGCTGATCAAACTCGATCGCGACCCAACCCAACGGAATAAAACTCAAGCCGATCAGCCAGCTTGCGAGGATCACCCAGCGTCTTTTCGCTCGATGTTTCGCGCAAAGCCCGGCGTGGACAACCACAGACTTCCGGATGCATAGCGCCACGACGACGTAGATCAACAGGCCGACCAGAATCAACAGGTACCAGCCCGGATGATGCCAATACATCTTACGCTTCAGCGGTCGCCCCTCCGACGGTGCGTTGCATTTGACGCATCGGGTCGGCAGTTGCGCCCCCTTGCCCATCACCAGCAGGTTGCCCTCCCGCCAAAGGACGCCGCCCGTCCCGTATCCGTGGGCATAGGTCAAGGTCTCGACGTCGGCGTCTTGCAGCCCGGAATGCCCGTGCTCGTTTTGAAGGGGTTGGGCCACCGGGATCACCTGTCGAGGCGTCATCGGATCGTGATCATCAGACATGTCAAGTTCTCTCCTCGAGACGAATCATAACGGATTTCCGCGAATAATGCGCGACGGAATCGTCGGATACGCCGTCGCCGTGCAGGATGACAGGAATGGATTCGCGTCCGTCGCAAGGACCGAGATTCTCGGCCCGACCCGCCGCCGAGGACCTTTGCGTGAGTCCCTCACTTTCCTTTATGATGCCAGGCCTTATGAATCGAAACGACACGGTCACAATTGTTTCAGGACTGCCCCGAAGCGGAACCTCGATGATGATGATGATGCTCGAGGCCGGTGGAGTTGCCACGTTGACGGACGGTATCCGAGTTGCTGATGAAGACAACCCCAAAGGCTATTACGAGTTTGAACGAGTCAAGAAGATCAAGGAAGACCGAGCCTGGCTGCAAGATGCCAAGGGCAAGGTTGTTAAGATGATCTCGCAGCTTCTTCTGGACCTTCCGCCCGAGTATTCCTACAAGATCATTTTCATGCGCCGCCGCATGGAGGAAATCCTCGCTTCGCAAAAGGAGATGCTCATCCGGCGCGGCACACACAAGCAGGACGGTCCCGGCGATGACGAAATGGGCAAAATGCTGGGGATGCACGTCCAACAGGTCTTGAAAAAAATGGATGAGATGGACAACGTCGCCCTCGTCGAAATCGACTACAATGAGATGCTGAAGAACGCGAGCGACAACATTCCGAGGATCAACGAATTCCTCGGCGGCGACCTGAACACCCAGGCCATGGCCGCCATCATCGACAAATCGCTCTATCGGCAACGAAAATAGCAGACCGGCCTCAAGGGCGAACACACCATGGATTCACAAAACATCACTCAAGATTCGGTCACCATCCGCGTCGGTCATTCGCCGGACCCGGACGATGCCTTCATGTTCTATGCATTGGCCCGAGACATGATCGACACGGGCCGATATCACTTCACTCATGAGATGGCCGACATCGAATCGCTCAACCGACGCGCCGAAACCGGCGAGCTCGAGGTCTCCGCGATTTCCATCCATTCCTACCCCTATGTGTGCGGTAAATACGCGCTCCTCGCCTGCGGATGCAGCATGGGCGACGGCTACGGCCCCATGGTCATCACGCGCGAACCCTGCACGCTCGAAGACCTGAAAGGCAAAACCATCGCTGTCCCGGGCGAACGCACCACGGCATTCCTCGCATTGAACCTTTGCCTCGGAAAAGGCCGATTCGATCATCGCGTCGTGATGTTCGACGAAATCCCCGATGCGGTGGCCAACGGCGATGTGGACGCCGGTCTGATTATTCACGAGGCCCAGCTCACCTACCAGCGCCAGGGACTTCACAAAGTCGTCGATGTCGCCGAATGGTGGGGAGAACAAACCGGTCTGCCGCTGCCTCTCGGCGGCAACGTCATCCGTCGCGACCTCGGTCCGGAACCCATGCGAGAAGTCGCCGGGCTCCTCAAGGCCTCGATCGAATACAGCCTTGAACATCGCAAGGAGGCCATTGACTACGCCCTCCAGTTCGGCCGCGGACTCGACACCGATCTCACGGACCAGTTCGTCGAGATGTACGTCAACAAATGGACGCTCGATTACGGCGAACGCGGCCGAAAGGCCGTGAAAGAACTGCTCGCAAAGGCGCACGAGGCCGGACTGGTCCCCAACCCCGGCGAAATCGAGTTTATCGGGTAACTCGACCGCCCCAAGCCTATAATGAGTACATGATCCCTCCACGATTACGAATTCGAGCGTCTACGGTTCTGCCATTCGTCGGCGCCTGCCTGGTGTTGTCTTCGCCGTTCGCGCGCGGCGACATCTTCCACATGAAAAACGGAGAGACCATCGAAGTTGAGATCCTGGAAGACCAGGGCGAGTCCTACCGCGTTCGCACGCTCATCGGCATCGTCAACGTTGAAAAAGATACCGTCGCCAAAATCAAGAAAAAGAAATGTCCCTGGCAGCGCTACGCCAAGAAACTCAAAAACTGCCCCAACACTGCCGAGGGCCACTACAAACTCGCCCAATGGTGTGGACAGCAGAACCTGGGCCCCGAACGACTCGACGAATTGGAAAAGGTGATCGAACTCGATCCCGATCACGCCCAGGCCCGAAAACTGCTCGACTACATCAAAAACGACAAAGGCAAATGGATCAAGAAACCCTCACCGAACGCGCCGACGCCCGAGGAGCTTGCCGCGCGACGACAGCAGCGCGAAGAAGAAAAGCTGATCCGCGATCTGATCACCGACTGGTTCGTCAAGATCAAGGCGATCCATCGGTCGCGCATGGACGGCAAGAAGCGCGGCCCGCGCACGGAAAAATTCCGCAAAGGCCGTGAACAACTGCTGGCCATCCGTGATCCGCTCGCTCTGCCTGCGCTGACCGGCGTCCTGAGCACCGGCAAGACGGCCACGCGCCATGTGCTGGTCGAGGTCCTCTCTCAGTTTGACGAAGACGAGGCCACGATGAACCTCCTGGTGATCACCTTGCTCGACCCGTCGGAAACTGTCCGCAAGGCGGCGGCGATCGAGCTGATCTCTCGTAACGACGACCGCGTCATCGCACGACTGCGAGATGCTTTAGGCAGCAAGGAGGAGCACATCCTCCGCAACGCCGCCACCGCACTCGGCATCCTGAAGGCCGGCGTCGCCGTCGACGATTTGATCAACGTCCTGTCGAAGGAAACGCGCCGAAGCGTCCGCGTCTCCCGCATGGTCTCAATCGGCGACATCTATTCCACCTTCGGCGGCTACCGCCGTGTCGCCCACGGCCGTCGTCTGCTACGATATCAACCCACCTCCATCGGCGTCCTGGGCACGAGCACCATGATCGGCTCGGTCTCGCATTATGAGGATCAGATTGTTTCGATCCACCGCACCGAGGTCCAGGAAGCGTTGATCGCGATCACCGGCCAGAACTTCGGCTTCGACATGGATGCCTGGCGCCTCTGGCTGCGCCAGCAGGGCCGCTGACATCCCTCCCTCTCACTCATCCGATCAAACCCACTGCTGAAACCGAAGCAACGGACACAATGGGACATACAAAACCTCCACAGCGTCGCACACCCCCATCAAACACTGCCATCCCTCCCCTCGAACCCCGGGCGTTGCCCGGGGTTTTGCCCCACACCATCCCCGCCACGTTTCCGCGCGCGCACTCCCCTTCTCGCCCACGCGTGCGATTCACAATCCCTCCCCTCGTCATTTGTGCTTCGGGAACCAGCACT
Organism: Phycisphaerales bacterium; assembly: GCA_022360095.1. GTDB lineage: Bacteria > Planctomycetota > Phycisphaerae > UBA1845 > UTPLA1 > JAKSDK01. The sequence goes on along the minus strand of JAKSDK010001090.1, from coordinate 53,881 downwards.
GCCCCGGCGCAAGAACACGCAAGCAAAAAACGCGTTGCGCAAGCACTGGATACGCGACTATTAATGTCAGTCAGACGAATTGTTTGCCCCACGCATCCCTATGTCGTTGTGCGACCAAACGAGGGGGACCATGAATACACATGAATCCAAAACCCGAAAGATATCGTCGGCCGATGCCCGTTCGATGAAGCCCTGAGAGAATCCTATGTACAAAAGTTTCACGGATCACGCCATGGAAGTGATGGGCCTGGCAAACCAGGAGGCTCTGAATTCCAAGTGCAGCCACCTGGGGACCGAGCACATTCTTTTGGGATTGATCAGCCAAGGCTCCGGTATCGGAGCCCGGGTGCTTAAGGACCTTGGGGTCGAACCGCAAAAGGTCCGACATGAACTTGAGAAGCTGGTCAAGTCAGAGCCCGAATGGACAAAAACGAGGAGCATGCTCCCGACGACACTGCTGGCCAGGAAGGCGATCGACTACGCGATCGAAGAGACGGCGGAGTTCAACGACGAGTCGATCGATACGGAACATCTGCTCTTGGGTCTTCTGCGCGAAAAAGAGAGTCTCGCCTACCTGCTGCTGATGAACCTGGGTTTAAGACCTGAAGAGGTTCGAGAAAAGATCAGAACGATGGGTCGATGACACGCCGTCCTTAACGCCCCACTGAGCCCCCACAAACATTTGCCAACCGGCCGCATATTCGATATCATGCGCACCGGCCAAACCCGAAACTCTAATTCACAATTGCATAAACCGCCCCGGCGCATCAAATCCCGCAAGGTTTCGCATTCCGAATTTCTCGACTAGAATAAATTAACTCGCAGTGACGGTGTGGAAAAAAAGCGGCCTGATTGATTCTGTCGAAAGGAGTCTCCGTGCCCCGCGGAAAAATCAAACTTGAGAATTATGTCGAGTCCCTTTCCATCCTCGAGCCCAATGGAAATGTGGACGCCAAGCTTGATCCGAAGATCAGCGACAAGGACCTGCTCAAGCTGTTCCGGGCCATGCTGCTCGGAAGACGATACGACGAGCGGATGCTCCGCCTGCAACGCCAGGGACGCATCGGCACCTACGGACCGGCGCTCGGCCAGGAGGCCGCTTCGTTGGGACCGGCCTTTGCCATGCGGCAGGACGACTGGTTCGTCCCGTCGTTCCGCGAGCCGAGCGCGATGATCTATCGCGGTTGGCCGATCGAAAAGTTGATGCTCTGGTGGGGTGGTAACGAGGAAGGCGCGTCGCCCCCCGAAGGGCTGCGCGATTTGCCGATCTGTGTCCCGGTCGCCTCGCAGGTGCAATACGGCGCCGGCATCGCCTGGGGCTGCAAGCTTCGCAAGGAGGACCACGTCTGCGTCACGTTCGTCGGCGACGGCGGCACAAGCGAAGGCGATTTCCATGAAGGGCTCAACTGTGCCGCGACGTTCGGCGCACCGATGGTGCTGATCGTCCAAAACAATCATTGGGCCATCTCGCTTCCTCGGGACAAGCAAACGGTCTCCCAAACCCTGGCCCAAAAGGCCATCGCCTACGGGATCAACGGTATACAAGTCGACGGCAACGACATCCTGGCCATGGTCGTGGCCACACGGGAAGCGATCGACAAAGCTCGCGAGGGCGAGGGCCCGACGCTGATCGAGGCCGTGACCTATCGCCTCGGCGTCCACACCACGGCCGACGACCCGAAGAAATATCGCTCCGAAGAGGAAGTCGAGCACTGGAAGCCGAAAGATCCGCTCGCACGGTTTTGGAAATACATGAAGAAAAAGGGATTGCTGGATGAGAAATCGCGCGACGCGCTGGAAGAGGAGATCTCCGCGGAGATTTCCGCCGCCGTCGCCCGGGCCGAGGCCTTCAAGCCCGACCTGACGGAGCCGTTCTATCATTGTTTCGAGGAGATGCCGAACCACTTGCGTGCCCAGTATGCGGAGTTTCAAGCATATCTCGATTCGGCAGGCATGTCGGAGTCGAACTCCGGTGCGGAAGATCAGCAGCTGAGTCGTAACATTGAGGCGTACTAAAGAAGGGGTCCGAGGGGCCAAGGGGTCAAGGGATTAAGAGGAGATTAGGGAACGCTCATGGCGCAAATGAATATGGCGAAAGCGTTGAACCTCGCGTTGCGTGAGGCGCTGGATGAAGACGAGTCCACGATGATCATGGGGCAGGACGTCGGCCAGGACGAGGGCGTCTTCCGCATCACCGAGGGCCTGTTGAAGGACTTCGGTCCCGATCGCGTGGTCGACTTTCCGGTCGCGGAATCGGCCATCGTCGGCTTGGCCATCGGCCTCTGTTGCACCGGCCTGAAGCCGATCTGCGAGATGCAGTTCTCCGGCTTCGGCTATCACGGATTCCACCAGATCGAAAGCCACGCGTCACGGTTTCGCAATCGTACGCGCGGCCGGTTCACTTGTCCGATGGTCGTTCGCATGCCCTACGGCGGCGGCATCCGCGCCATCGAGCATCACAGCGAAAGTCGTGAGGCGATCTGGGCGCACCTGCCGGGATTGAAGGTGGTGATTCCGTCCGGCCCGCGAAATGCGCGAGCCCTGCTCCGAGCGTCGATCTTCGATCCCGATCCTGTGATGTTCTATGAGCCGAAGGCCTGCTACCGCGCGTTCAAGGAAGAGGTGCCGGACAAACCCGAGACCTTGGAGATCGGCAAAGCCGAAATCGTGCGCGAGGGTCGTGACGTCACGATCATCTCTTACGGCGCGTCGATGCGGCTGGTCCTCGAAGCCGCCGACGAGCTGGAAGACGAACACGATATCGACGCCGAGCTGATCGATCTGCTGAGCCTCGTCCCGATGGACACGGAACTCATCATGGAGTCAGTCCGCAAGACGGGCCGCTGCGTGGTCGTTCACGAGGCTCCGCGAAACTGCGGTCCGGCCGCCGAGATCATCTCGCGGATCGTCGAAGACAGCCTGTTGTATCTCGAAGCCCCGATCGAGCGTGTGACCGGTTACGATCTGGTCCTGCCGTTCTTCAACATCGAGCGTCCTTATATGCCGGACGCCCAGAAGGTCGTCACCGCCGCCCGTAAAGTCGTAAGTTTCTAAAACGGACCACGAATAACTGTTTATTGATCACTGATTACTGTCCCTGAAAAACTACCATGGCAAAAGAGTTCAAATTACCGGATTTAGGCGAAGGCATTCACGAAGCACAGGTCGTCAACGTGATGATCCAGCAAGGCGATACCGTCACCGAAGACCAGATGGTCATGGAGGTGGAGACGGACAAAGCGGCGGTCGAGCTTCCCGTTCCGTACGCCGGCGTCGTCACACAACTGAACGTCGAGGCCGGCGCCACCGTCTCGGTGGGCGATGTCCTTCTCGTGGTGGATGCCGCCGGCGCCGCTGCGGAAAAGCCCGCCGAAACAAAAGCCGCCGAGCCGGAACTGAAAGCGGCCTCCGCGCCCGCCCAATCCGTGCGCCATGAACAGACGGCATCCCAAGCCGTGGGCGGCGACGGTCGTGTGGCGACGAGTCGCACGGCGACCATCACAGAGCCCCCACCGCATGCCACGGGGCCGATTCCCGCCGCACCAGCCATTCGACGGTATGCCCGGGAACAGGGAATCGACCTGCGACAGGTTCACGGCACCGGCCCCGGCGGTCGCATCGTCCGAGAGGATGTCGAGCGCTATGCCATCGCCGGACCGACCGGTTCCGGGGTAGCTCCTTCGCCGGCCACGCCGGCCCAACCGGCACCGGCCACACCGGGCCAGCCGATACCGGCCACGCCGGGCCAACCGATACCAGCCACGCCGGCCCAGCCGATACCGGCTATGCCGTCCGAGCCGTTGCCGGATTTCTCGCAATGGGGTCCCGTTCGGCGCGAGAAGGTGGCGCAGATTCGTAAGACGATTGCGCGACAGATGGTGAAGTCCTGGACCATTCCCCGAGTCACCCACGGAGACGAGGCCGACATCACCGATCTGGAAGCCTTCCGCAAAGAGCACGGCGCCGTGATGATCGAGCAAGGCGTCAAGCTCACGCTGACGGCCTTCATTCTCAAGGCCGTGGCCGGCGCACTGCGGCAATTCCCGCAGTTCAACTCCTCTTACGACGAAGCCGCCGGTGACATCATCTACAAAGACTACGTCCACGTCGGCGTAGCCGTCGACACGCCGAAGGGCCTGATGGTCCCCGTCGTTCGAGATGCCGATCGCAAGGGCCTCATGACGATTTCCAAAGAGCTCAAGGAGGTGGCCGATCGGGCACGCGAATTCAAGCTGGATATCTCCGAAATGCGCGGTGGCACGTTCACCCTCACCAACGTCGGCGCGCTGGGCGGCACCTTCGCCACTCCGATGATCAACTCCCCCGAGGTCGCCATCCTCGGCATGGGCAAGCTGATCCGGAAACCAATGGTCAAAGGCGAGGATGAGATCGTGATTCGCAAGATGCTCCCGCTGTTCCTCTCCTTCGATCATCGCGTGATCGACGGAGCCGACGGGGCCCGCTTTACTTCAACGATCATCTCCTTCCTTGAGAACCCCCTGAACCTGCTGCTCGCCTCTTAGGCACGGCGTTCTCAAGCGGAAGTGATCGCGTCATTCGTAGGATTTTCGCGCGTATTTTCCTGTGCTCGAAATATTTCGGCGCACTGCACCAATTCACTCCTACAGTGCCGGATTCAACACGAATACCCCAAGCACACAGGAGTTTTTGCGCATGCACCGATCGAATACCGCCCGATGTCAAATGCTACTGATCGCCGTTCTTTCGATGGCAATCTTTCATCAGACCGCGCAGGCACAAGACTCCGACCCGGGCAGCCGCGACGCGACGAAGGCGGAGTTCCTCAAATGGACCAAACGCGAGGCCATCCATGTCGAACGATGGAAAATGAATCCTCAATTGGAAGCCTTCCTGGACACTGCCCTGGAGGGCAAACGTATCCTGTTCATCGGCGAACCCGGGCATTTCTTCAGCGAGAAATATGACGTTCAGCTCATGCTCATCCGCCACCTCGCGCCGAAAGGCTATCGCCACATCTTCATCGAGGGGCTCGGCGCATCGATGGCCCCCGCAGTCGATCACTTCGTCAAAACGGGAAAACGCCCCGGAAAAGCAGATGGCGACCAATCGAAGGAAACGGCGAAATATCAGGAGCGTGCCTTTAAAGGCTGGGTCGGCGCCAAGGACCCGGAATTCAAACGCCGCCAAAGCGCTTCGCAGCAACGCTTCTACCACGACCTTCGCGAGATCTGCGAATCGCTAGCCGACGACCAAGGCCCGCTGCGCGTTCACCCGATCGACATCGACATGATGCCCGGCGGCTGCTACCTCTCGATCGCCGACCTGCTCGGAAAATACCCCGAGGAGGCGTTACTGGATCCGATTCGAAAATCGGTCAAAAAGGACGCCGACGAAACCGCGAACCAGGAAATCAAGAGACTGGAAAAGCTCCACGCATTGGTGTCCGATCTTGGAAAAAACAACCCGACGGCCATGACGAGAACCGACGTGGCCCAATTGCGGACGTACGCAGACTGCCTTCTGGAAACGACCGTTTTCTTCGAAACCGCCAGGGCGGACGGAAGGCTGAACCGAGCGCTGGTAAGACGCGAACCGGCCATGTTTCGTCAGGTCAAACATGCAATGGACGGCATAGCACCCGATGCCAAAGTCATCATGCTCGCGCACAACAACCACCTATGCCGGGACGGCGCCGACATCTCGCGAGCGCGCGATCCTTCGGTCGGAGAAATGATCGACAAAGCGTACCCCGGGCAAGTCTTTTCGATCTGGATGCTCCACGATCACGGAAAACTTCTCAATCCCATGAGCAAGCAGCTCATCGACACGCTGGAGTCCGATCCTCGTCGTATTGAGGCCACGCTGATAAAAGCGGGCTCAACTTACCTGCTCCCCCTCCATTCAAAAGATCCGGGCAGGCGATATCTCGATCGCAAACGGCGCTACAGCTACTTCAGTTGGAACGAGAACGGGACGCTAACCAAACAAACGGACGCCCTGTTCTTCATTGATGAGATCTCACCGCTTCGGGGGGACGATCCTCTCGGCGTAAAGCAGCAAAAACCGGCATAGGTCGCCCGGAACCCCTGCAAAAAACGAGCGGGGACGACCGAAACCGGCTCGGGCTCGTAGCCAGTTTCTGGTCATGCCCCGCTTAGGTCCAATCCTGGGGCTCGGTTGGGAGAGGTCGCTTGGGGGCTAAAAGATTGAGCAACTTGCGTGCCGCGTCTCGGATTGGGGATGGCCTCTTTTTCGTAATCGAGGATTTCGAAACGGCAACGCGGAGTCACGTCGTTTTTTCAGACCATCCAAGAATAGAAGTGGTCCGTTCTTTGTGAGGTTGTTGGTGATATTTCCCAGGCTGTTGCCCGATCGGCTGCCGCCTTTCGCCCGCGCACACTACAGGCCGAGCAACGAGGCGATGATCGAACGCTGAATTTCTGATGTGCCGGAATAAAGCTTGCTGCCGATGGCGTCGCGCAGCTCGCGCTCGACTTCAAACTCTTCCATGTAACCGTACCCACCGTGGATTTGAATCGCGTCTTCGGCACACTTCACCCAGGCCTCACTGATTTGAAGCTTGGTCATGGCCCCTTCCATGAAAATATTCTTCCCCTGACTTCTCAGCCACGCCGTCTTGTACAGAAGCGATCGCGCCGATTCGAGACGGAGTTTCATATCGACGATCTTGCTGGCCACCAGCTGAAACTTGCCGATGGACTGGCCGAACTGTTGACGATGACGAGCATATTGAATGCAAATATCCAGAAGTCGCTCCATCGATCCCACGGCGCTGGCCAGAATACAGCTCCGCTCCCACGTCATGGAGTGCGTGAACAGGTTGGCCCCCATGCCTTCCTCACCAAGACGGTTCTCAACAGGCACCTCACAATTGTCAAAGAAGAGTTCCCCCATGGGCGACGTCTTCAGGCCCATCTTGTCAACCTTCCGATTGACGTGAAAGCCGGGAAAAGTCTTCTCCACAAGAAACGCGGTGATCCCCCGTGGCCCCTTCTCACGATCGACCGTCGCAAAGACCAGTACGATGTCGGCGACGCTGCCGTTGGTGACGAAAACCTTGCTGCCATTGATCACGTACCGATCCCCTCGCCGCTCGGCCGTCGTCCGCAAGCTGTAGGCATCGGAGCCCGATTCAGGCTCCGACATCGCATTCCCGCCGACCCAATCGCCCCCGCAAAGCCGCGGCAGGTACTTTTCCTTCTGCTCATCGGTTCCGAAGTTCAAAATCGGAATCTCAAGCGTCCACATGTGAGCATTGATGGAAAAGAGGAGACCGTTGTCCTTGCAGCCGTATCCGAGGCTCTCCAAGATTCCGACGGTGGTCAGCGCATCGGTCCCCATGCCGCCGTACTCCTCCAAAACAGGCAATCCCTGAATGCCCATGGCAGCACATTTCTTCCAGCCTTCAATGTTGAAGTCACCGCGACGGTCGCGCTCGATAAGCCCGTCATTCAGTTCCTTACGGGCAAAGTCGGCAACGCGCTGCCTGAACTCCGCTTGCTCCTGCGACCAGGAAAAATCCATTGTCTTAAGCCCCAACGCTTCAGATATCTCGCTTAATAGTCAAGTCAACTCGTCGAGGTTATACTCCCCGCTCCCAGAACGAGACGCGGAAAGGTTTCCGCTTCGTAACGATCAAGGTGGCCAGACTAAGCCCGACCTTCGCCAATGTCCAACGACTTCAAACCGGCCGACCTCCGCATCGCAGCCTGCAAGCTGGCCGAGCTGGGCGGTGAAACGGCACGCCGCTACTTCGGCCGTGCGTCCGTTTCTCGCAAGGCGGATGACACGCCCGTCACAGAGGCGGATCATGCAACCCAGGGCGCTATTTTAGATGCGCTGGCCGGACAATTTCCGTCACATGCCATTCTGGTCGAAGAGGAAGTGGCCGACCCCGATCAACACACCAAACTCAAAGCCGCCGACTATTGCTGGGTGGTGGACCCCATCGACGGAACGCGAAGCTACGCCAGGGGCATCGGAGTCTATTCGACCTCCGTGGCGGTTTTGCATAACGGCGAGCCGATCGCCGGCGCGATTCATGATGCGACCACGGGAAAGATCTATTCCGCCGCAAAAGGCTCAGGGGCCTTCGTCGACGATCGACCCATGGTCATCGAAGACCGACCGATCAATACCGACACGACCGTCATGATCTCATCCTTCCGCCGGCGCACAGTGCCCGATGCCGTCCGCCGCTGGATGGATCGCTATCTGTTTCGTAATCAGGGGTCGCTGTGTTTGCACCTCGCCTGGGTGGCGGCCGACTTGGCCGATGCGGCCTACGCCATCGAGTGCAAGCTGTGGGACGTCTCGGCGGGAACACTTCTCGTCCAGGAGGCCGGAGGCATCGTCACCGATCACACGGGCAAACCCATCTGGCCGAGGGATATCTCGAATTATCGTGATGAGGACATCCCCATCCTCGTCGGCTCTCAGACGATGCATCCCAAGTTGCTATCCACCCTGGTCGATGACGGCCTTCACACCTAGTTGATGGCGAGAATAAATGTCGCAGAATTACTCGCCGGCGGGTAATACTTGATAACGGCCCGCTTGCACAACTAGGTAGGCGCCGTAGATCGTCATCGACGCCTCAAGCAGGTTTGATTCGTCATCGCGCCGTGCGTCGTCGCCGAACCGCCGCGCCTGCGAGTAGCGGTGCCATCAACCCGACGCCTCCGGTCGTTCCACACAATCCACCACTGGGCTCGAGAATGCAATCTTCACCGCGACCGGTTCCGTTGATCTGGAATGTACCGGTTATCGTTTCATTGTTGTTTCTCAGGTCAACCATCGTCCAATCGCCAACGATTCCGCAGTCGCCGAACTGTGCATCGATGCTTTCTCGGATGTCGGCTGCGGTGGTAGGTGATCTGATTGAGAACACGATCGCGCCGCCGGCGTCCGGAACACGCTCGGTGTAAGTCACCGCCGACACATCTGGAAAGCCGCTGGTTTTCACTGCCCATGCGCCATCAAACCTAATATCCAGCTTTTCGATGCCGTCCTGAAGACACGTTGTGTAACTACAAGTGCCCTCCAAATCGCCTGTATAGGTGCCTTCGCCCGCACGGCAGGAATCAGGCACGTCGAACTGGGCATACGCGGACGATGCCGTCGCAAAGCTCAATGCTGCGATCGATGCTAAGAATCTAAGCCACCGTTCGGTCGTTCGGAATCGATTCATGGCATTCTCCAATCAGTGATTTGTCTCGGACTGCAATTGGCCGTGTCGGCAGTGCAGCCCCTCCAGACGGCAAGCTGCCGATCAAACTCTCTCCTCATTTCTCGGGCACGCAGCACCCGGGACGATCGAAGACTATGGAAGGAATGCCTCCAGGAAGGGTTGAACGTCAAGCCCGTTCACAAGTGTGTCCCCGTTCATATCCACGGCATCCAGACCGGGACAGTTGGGATTCGCGATCAGGTAGGCACCCGGGTCCAACAAGGCGAGGACGAACGCTTCGATATCGAGCCCCGACAACGCACAATCGCAATCCCCGTCACCAATCAGCGCGTCTGAGATGCTCACGACGACTTGCGTGTTCAACACGCTGACTTGCACGATTCGCCCCGCCGGAAGGCAAGGGGCATCGAACATGTCAAACTGACCGACATGGGCGCCGTACGTCATGATCTGAAAGCTGTCGCCGACCATCGGGGAAAAACCGTTGATAAACTCGATGGTCAGCGTGCCACCGAGGTTTGCCGTGCCCGTGACATCCAGCCTGTCGTGTTCCGTGCCCGGGGTCAGACCGCCGATTTCGATCGACAGATCACCGGCGGCATCCTGTGTGTAGCCCGCATCGATCGTGAAAACTCCCGCGGACGCTCCCGGTTGCACCGAGCCGGCGTTGGTCACATCGTCTTCCACTGTTCCATCGCCGGTCAGCACTCCCCCTTGAATGTCGACGATTCCCGTGGCCGAAAGTGTGCCGTCGACGGTGGTGCTGCCGGCGGTTTGCGTATAGTCGCCCGTGCGGCTGATCGAACTGCCGGAGGCGATGGTAACAGTACCTGAGGTCGTAAACGGTCCCGGGCCAATCGACAAACCGCTCGCCCCGACCGCTTGCAGAATGCCTTCGTTGGTAAAGTCTTCCCCAGGCGCCGGGTCTATGGTCAGCGCGACAGTGCCGTTTGCTATCACGGTGCCCTGATTGGTGAATCCCGTGACATTCACGCCGATGTTGCCCGCCCCCTGAATGGTGTTGTTCACGTTGATCACACGGTCCGTCCCACTGACTCCGGCAATACGATTGTTTGGATGGTCCCCCATATTGACCACACCGCCGCCGGTCAACATCGCGTTCCCACCCTGGGCCCGAATTGCGGTGGTGCTGGCCGTCGAGTTCAGATGGATCGTGCCGCTGTTTTGCACCGTGCCGGCAATGTTGAGATTGTCGCCGTTCCTCACCACGAGTGTCCCGGCGTTGGTCACCGGGTTGACGCTGCCGTCGAGCGTCTCCGTGCTCACCGTCCGAATCTCACCGCTGCCGGTGGTCTGAAGCGTGCCGCCGTCGATCGTCGCGCTGCTCAACTCCACCACTGACGTATCCAGGGCTTCGATGACACCACCGGCGTTGAAGAACATGCCGCCGGTCAGCCGGAGCGTAGCGCCGTTGTCCGCACGGAGCGTGCCGGTGTTGGTGATGTCTTCCGTGGATCTGGGATCCATGACGAGCGCAGTCGGCAAGTTGGCGATCACGGTGCTCTGGTTTGTGAATCCTGAGTTATTCACGCCGATGTTGCCCGCTCCCTGAATGGTATTGTCCACGTTGATCACGCGGTCGGTGCTCGTGACCCCGCCAATACGGTTGTTGGCGTGATCCCCCATGTTCACGACGCCTCCGCCGGTCAGCATGGCGTTTCCGCCCTCGGCTCGAAACTCTGTAGACGTACCTGTCGAGTTCAGACGGATCGTACCGGTGTTTTGCAACGTTCCCAGAAAGTCGAGATCATCGGCGTTTTGCACCACGAGTGTCCCGGCGTTGGTGACCGGGTTGACGCTGCCGTCGAGCGTCTCAGCGCTCACCGTCCGAATCTCACCACTGCCGGTGGTCTGAAACGTGCCGCCGTCGACCGTCGCGCTGTTCAACTCCACCACCGACCCATCCAGGGCTTCGATGACGCCGCCGGCATTGAAGAACATGCCGCCGCTCAGCCGGAGCGTGGCGCCGTTGTCCGCACGGAGCGTGCCGGTGTTGGTGATATCTTCCGTCGATCTGGGATCAAGGGTGAGCGTATTCGTCAGGTTGGCAATCACGGTGCCCTGGTTGGTGAACCCAGAGGTATTCACGCCGATGTTGCCCGCTCCCTGAATGGTGTTGTCTACGTTGATCACACGATCGGTGCTGGTGGCCCCACGGATGCGGTTGTCGACATCATCCCCCATGTTCACCACGCCGCTACCGGTCAGCATGGCGTTTCCGCTTTGGGCCCGTAGTTCGGTGACGCTCCCCGTCGAGCTCAGATCGATCGTGCCGGTGTTGAGCACGGTCCCCACAAGGTCGAGATCATCCGCGTTTTGCACCACCAACGTCCCTGCATTTGTCACAGGATTGACGCTGCCGTCGAGCGTCTCGACGCTCACCGTCCGAATCACGCCGCTGCCGCTGGTCTGAAGCGTGCCGCCGTCGATCGTTGCGCCGCTCAACTCCACGACCGACGCATCCAGGGCTTCGATAACCCCGCCGGTGTTCGCAATCCCGCCCGTGCCGCTGAGTGTGAGGACACCCCCACTGTCGGCTCGCAGAATCCCCGTATTCGTGAATACCTGGCTCCCGGCATTGCATAACAACGTGTTGTTGGTCTCGTTGGCAACCACCGTTCCCTGATTCGTGATGGCCGTCGGCGCGCCCGACCAGCCCAGGTTCCCGGCGCCTTGAATGGTGTTGTTGACGTTGACGAGTGACCCGCCATTTTGTTGGTAGATCCAGTTTGAATCCGAATCCGTCATCGTCACGGTCCCCCCACCCGTGAGCGTCATGACGGTATCTCTCGGATGAATGTAAGTATCCGATCCGGAGGAACTGATTTCGATCGTTCCGGTGTTGTTGATCGTGCCCTTCATGCGGAAGCGTTCGCTGTTGGGGACCCGAAGCAGCCCCGCGTTGGTGACCGTATCCATGGTGCCGTCCAGTTCGGTGGAGTCACTGGCGGACTGGATCACGCCCGTGCCGCTGGTTTGAAGTGTCCCGCCGCGGATGGTGGTGGTCGCGATATCGACCGTGGAATTATTCAGGGCCTCAATGATGCCGGTGGCATTGTCGAATCCGCCGGGGCCGTTGAGGGTGAGTACCGCCCCGCTGTCGGCTCTCAGGGTCCCGGTATTCGTAAACACCTGAGTCCCGGGGTTGCAGGACAACGGGTTCGTCCCGTTAGCAATGACGGTTCCTTGATTCGTGATGGCCGTCGGCGCGCCGGACCAGCCCAGGTTGCCGGCGCCCTGAATCGTGTTATTGACGTTGGTGAACGAGCCGCTGTTGATCTGATAGATCCAGTTCGTGGTCATGTCCGACAACGTCAGCGTCCCGCCCCCGGTCAAGGTCAACAACCCGCCGTCCGGCTGGATGTAGGTATCATTGCCGGTCGAATTGAGGTTGATCGTGCCGGCATTGTCTATGACGCCTCCATTGGCGATGCGCAACCGGGCCGTGTTATTGATCGATAACACGTCGTCACTATCGAGTGTCACGTTGTCAACCGTCCTGATCAGACTGAGGGTAACGTCCGAAGCCGTCACATTGCCGTCATCGATCAGCACGTTATAGGTATCCGCGCCGTTGTTGGGCACGAGGACTAAATCCCAGTTCCCAACCGTGTCCCAGTCCCCTGATCCGCCGTTCCAGACGATGTCCAACTGCGCGGATCCCGCATTCGATGTGGTGATCGCGATGAGTAATGCAGCGAGCAGTGCGCTAAACATATGGCTATATATCCGTTTCATGTCTCATGCCCTCCTTTGTCGGTCATTGCCGCTAAAATTGAGGTTTTCGCTTTCTTTTTTGCTTGTTTTGATTATCCAGTCCGGATAACCGTCTGTAGGAAGACAAATCTCGTACAGACCGCATGCCAATGCGAAAATGAAAGGGGGATTCCCTCACGAAGTTGGAATTTTTTTGGTGTAATTCGAACGCTTTTTGCCTGTGACGCATTTGCCCAATTGGCTTCAATGCAGCCTTGTGACAGTCCGCGCAGGGGGGGCTGCACGGCTTTGCGGAGTTGACGGTGCCCCTCGTCGCGCTCTTATTCCGCGATCCGAATCGCCTCCGGCCTGACGAATTCGTTGATGTCGATTCGAAACCAGCGATCAGACACGATGCCGCCAGATTGCGACTTTATGTCGTCGAAAACCAGCACGGTGATATTCGGCGGTATGGGGTTGAGGTCGGGACCACCCATAACGTAGGCGGTGCCGTTGCCGTCCACGTAGACATCCTGCGGCGTGAAGTTCTCGAACCCGATTTCGTTGGGCACGAGCGGAATCAGAAGCTCCACCGGTGCATTTTCACTGTCGAGCGTCGAAGCGTTTTCGATCACGAACAAACGGTTGTTTGCAGTGTAGAGATACAGCGTGTCGGTTCCGTCCGCGGCGATCGCCTGAAACAGCAATTCCGAGCCTTGTCCGAGGAAGGTCGTGCCGAATCCTTCGTTGTCGATAATGCGATCCGGCGCGGGTGTGCCCTCGAGCGTACTTGCGTTGTCAAAGGCGAGAATGCGGCGGTTGCGATTGGACGCCACGTAAATCGTGTTGTTTGCACTGTCCACCGCCATGAAGCCAACTTGACTCAATTCGCCAAGATCGATCACGCGATTGGGCGCGATATTGCCGTTGAAGCTCGCCTGGCTCGTGCCTTCGAACACGAGAATCTCTCGAAGTTCATCGCGCCTCAAGTTGTCCTCACCCGCTTCGCGCTCGCGTGCGATAAACACGTAGAGAATGTCGCGCTGCTTGTCGAGTTTCATGTCCATACTCAACCCGCCAATCGAACCGTTGAGGCGTGTGGCGTCGCCGCTGACGACGCGCACCGGCGTCTGCTCACCGTCAATAGCAGCGGCGTCGCGGTAAACGCGGATTTCGCGTGTTCTAGATATTTCCGCGAAACTGATCATCGCGATCAGATTGCCGATCCCGTTGACCGCGACGCTTTCGACCTCCTCAACTTCACCATCTTCGGTCTTCAGCAATTCATTGATCGCCGGCATGCCCTCCAGACTGCCCGGTGAGTCCAGGGCAGCGACGCTGGCTCGCCCCGTCGAAATGAACAGGCGTGGCAGCGCCGAAAAATCGCGATCACTGCCGCCGGTCTCACCGCCGCCAATAATGGCGCCCCCAGGGCAATCGCCCGCCATGCAACAAAACACGATGACAAATAGCACAGTGCCGACAGACTTCATTCGTTTCATCAAGAGCTCCAGTGTCGGCAAATGCCGAAAAAATGCTATTCTTCCCCTAGATTTCGCATCCGTGATCATGATCCAGTCCGGTAAACCGCGTCTGAAGAGACCGAGTTCTTGTACAGACTGCAGACCAATGCGAAAATGGAGGGTCGATTCCCTCACGGATTTGAATTTTTTTGAGGAGCTGGGGGCCTTGAGTGGTGTGCAAATCCTCTCGTAGTCAGGTAACGCAGATTCTCGCCGATCTCAGCGCGGGAGACCCCCAACAAGCAGCCAAATTACTGCCACTGGTCTATGAGGAGCTGCGAGAACTCGCGCAGCGTAGACTCGCCAATGAACCTTCAGGGCTCACCCTTCAGGCCACGGCGCTTGTGCATGAAGCCTATCTTCGGCTGGTGGGCGACAACAACCTGCGCTGGGAAAACCGTGGGCATTTCTTCGCCGCCGCGGCGGAAGCCATGCGCCGCATCCTGGTGGAAAGAGCCAGAAAGTATCGTGCCCAAAAACACGGCGGCGGACGAAAACGTGTCTCCCTCGACGCGGTGGAACCCGCGACAAAGGAATGTGACGACCTGCTGGCTCTCGATGAAGCCCTGGGGCGACTGGAAGCCCAGGACAAGACCCGAAGTGATGTGGTCAAGCTGCGTTATTTCGCCGGTCTGACGATTGATCAGACCGCCGAATCTCTGGGCCTCTCCCCCGCCACGATCGATCGATACTGGACGTTCGCAAAAGCATGGTTGCGTCAGGAAATTTCCAAAACCGTCTGAGGGAATTCGCCCGTCGTTTTCGCAATAGAAGATGCGAAAGAGTAAGCGAATAGCAACATCATGGGTGACACCAGCATCCAACGCCTGGAAGAGCTGTTCACCGGCGCACTGGCACACGAACCGAAAGACCGCGAGGCCTATCTGGAACGTGCCTGCGCCGGCGACGAAGCGTTAAGAACACAAGTGCGCGAACTGCTCACGTCGCATGAGACAACGGATGATTTCCTGCGCGTTCCGGCAGACTCCGCCGTCTTATCCGGCCTGCGCGGCGATCAGGACATCGAAGGACGGCAGATCGGCCGATACACCATCCGCCGCGTGATCGCCATGGGCGGAATGGGCATCGTCTATGAAGCCACACAGGAACGGCCGAATCGAACGGTCGCGCTTAAAGTCATGCGCCACGGTCTCGTCGGCGACGCCATACGCCAGCGCTTCCAGCATGAGGTGGAGATCCTGGGTCGCCTGCAACATCCCAACATCGCGAGGATTTACGAAGCCGGCATCTGTGAAAATGAATCACTGGCAGGCGAGATCATTCCGTTCTTCGCCATGGAAATGATCGACGGCAGGCCGCTCACGGACGACGCCCTGACCCAAAAACTCGACACGCGCGAACGATTGCGACTGATGGTCAAAATCTGCCAGGCCGTGCACCATGCCCACCAAAAAGGTGTGATCCATCGCGATCTGAAGCCGGCAAACATCCTCGTGGATTCGATGGGAGAGCCGAAGGTCCTCGATTTCGGCGTCGCTCGCGCCACCGAATCCGACATTCAAATGACCACGCTTCAAACAAACGCCGGCCAGCTCATCGGAACCATCCCCTATATGAGTCCGGAACAGTTACATGGTGATGCGGGAGAGCTCGACACGCGAAGCGACGTTTATGCGCTCGGCGTCCTGCTCTACGAACTCCTGGCCAATCGCCTGCCGCACGACTTGGAGCACAAACCCGTCGCCGAAGCGGCTCGAATCATCCATGAGCAGGAAACACTGTCGCTCGGCACGATCAGCGCCGAATTTCGCGGAGACATTGAGACGATCGTCGGTAAAGCCTTGGAGAAGGACAGAACCAGACGCTACCAGTCCGTCTTGGAGCTTGCGGCTGATATCGAACGCTATCTGCAGGACGAGCCCATCATCGCGCGTCCCCCGACCGCGCTGTATCAGCTACGAAAATTTGCACGGCGCAATAAGACATTGGTCGCCAGTGCCGTCATCGCCATTTCACTTCTATTGTTGGCCGTCGGCGGCACGACGTACGGATTGTTCGAAGCGAGACGCGAACGAGAGATCGCCAAGCAATCGGAGCAGGAAGCTCGTGCGATCAGCGAGTTTCTCCACAACATGCTTTCCTCCGCCGATCCGAGTAAAGCCGGTTACCAAGTCACCGTGGCGGAAGTCCTGAACCAGGCGGCAAAAGACCTGGAGACGCAATTCCTCGACCGGCCCGTGATCCGAGCATCCCTTTACGCCACAATTGGTCACGCTTACGGAAATCTCGGTTTGTATGACATATGCCGAAATCATCTTCGAACGGCCGTCCGTCTGTATACACAGTCTCTTGGTGACGAGCACCCGGACACGCTTCTCATGATGGAACGTCTTTCGAATGCCCGTGTGCCGCCTTCCGAAACTGAGCAGCTCTTGCGTCACGTGCTGGACGTTCGCTCTCGCACCCTGGGGAACGATCATCCGGATACGCTTCGTACAAAAATGCTGATTGTTGAATCGCTCCTCACGATGAACAAGCTCTCCGAAGCGGAAAACCTTTTTTCCACAATACGCGGTGCTGTCAAAAAAACGTTCGGCGAAGATAACCCCACGATGGTCCGGACGACGATGATCCTGGCATCGAAGTTGCATCAGCACGGTCGATTGACGGAGGCCGAAGACATTATGCAGAAGCAACTTGAAATATGTCGGCGTCACCCCGACAAAGAGTCTCAGTGGACACTCATGGCCATGGCGTATCTGGGTGAGTTGCGAATGCAGCAGGGCAGACTGGATGAAGCCGAGGCTTTGCTAAGATTTCCGTTCGAAGTCAAACGAAGGGTCCTGGGTGAAGAACATCCTGCCACCGTCCATTCGATGATCATAATCTCGCAACTGCTTCTGGAACAACGCCGATATGACGAGACGGAACCTATCATCAGAAAGGCTTTGGACCGTAGTCGTGCCTCATATAAACGTGGTGACGACCGGACGCTTCCAATCGCACTAAGAAATCTCGCTCGACTCCACCGCGAACAGGGCAACCCGAAAGAAGCGGAGCGTTTGCTGATCGAAGCTTTGGATTACGCAAAAAAGACATTGGTAGAAATTCATCCGCGCACCCTGGAAATCATGTGTGACTTGGCATCGTTAAGAACGGACCAAGGCAAACTTAATCAGGCTGCCGGAATGTTTGAGCAGGCGCTGTCCGTCGCGCCCAAGGACCTTTTCGTGCTCGCGAGAGTCCGAAGCGAGTACGGCCGGTGCCTCATGTCGCTCGGGCGGACTGAAGACGCCAAGCGCGTGCTGACGGTTGCATACGACGCCTATCAGGCGGCGCTCGGAAGCGACCACGACAAAACAAAGCGGATTGCGGCCCGGCTGGTCGAAATCCACAGGACCTCAGGCGACCCTGAGCAAACGGCTCAATGGCAGACGAAACTGGCTGAATAAGTCCGGAATCGAGCAACCCTCACAACAAACCTCATTCTTGCCTAGAGTTACGGGCGTCACGTCCGGTCGAAAGCGCCGCATTTCAAAGGCGTATATTTGCCGACCTCATTTTGGTATACTGCAGGGTTTGGTCGATCGATCATCGAATTCGCACCGTGAGGAGAATATCCATGATGATGAGCGGAATGCGGCGCTGTTGTTACCGGGTCGGATGGGTCCCATTGCTCCTTGCAAGCCTCGCCGTCGCGCAGGAACCGCCGAAGCAACCTACGCGAAACAACCGAACCGCAAAGAACGCGCAGCGCGTTCAGATCGTTCGCCCCTCCGATCTGGAAGCCGGAAAAGAACGAATAATCAAGGTTCTGAAACTGAACAAAAGGCAACAAGCCGGCCTCGACATCATCATCAAATCCTACGAAGCACGTTTCGCGGAATTGAGCGAGCAATATCGAGCATCCCTCGATGACCTCGAGGAAAGAGAGGACATGACGGCCCTCATTCGCGAAGCACACAATAGGGGCGATACCGAACAAGTTGAGTATTTACGTCAACAGCTCAAGGAGAGTCGCAAAATACGCCGGGAAAAACTGGCCGTCGCGCATGAGAGCATGCAGGCTGCGCAAAAAGAACTGCACGATGACATCACGTCCATCCTATTGAAGAAGCAGAAGGAAGACTTCGAAAAACTCTGGGACGAAGGGTTGCGTCCGCCGCCCAAGCCAAAACCCCCCGTGCGACATCCGAGAGCGGTCTTGTCCCTCGTCGAACGGCTTGAGGACCTGACTAAGAAGCAGAAAGATCAAGTCTATAAGCTCTTCGGTGACTTCTACGCGAAGCACCGTACGCTCGATCGTGTGGAGGCCAAGGAGACATTGCCGGCTCGACAGAAAAAGTTGATTGAGGACGTGCTGGACGTGTTGACCGAGAAGCAGCGCGAAAAGATCGTGAAGCAGCTTAAAGGCCGCCAAAAAAGGGCGACACCCTAACAATTCACATTTCGTTCAAACGAGATCAAACCGGGCCGTCCTGAGGATCTGCGCGTTTTGCTAGACAAAAACTCGCATACCGCAGCAACGTGCGCTAAGATCATCCGTAAAAGAAATAGGGAACGCGGGAAGGGTCCACGACACGACTTATCCGATAATTAAGGTGACGGATTCGCCGACGATACACGATTCCCAAACGCGGCTGGTCCTCCAATCGGTTGAAAATGACCTCATGTCAACGTTCACCCGATTTTGTCACAACGGCCCCTGTAAACCCGTCTACAGGAGACAGAACGACCATGCACAGGCAAATCCACATCAACCGCAAATTGCTCGTCGCATTCATGTTGGTGCTCCTCGCCAACATCGCCTACCACGTCGACATGCTCGGCCATGTGGCCTACGCCTTCGAACGAGGACGACTCAGGGCCGACCGTGAACACCTGACCCAGCTGGAAGATTCCGACATCGCCACCGTCGAGCGGCTGTCTCACGCCTTCAGCGTCATCGCCGAAGTTGTCAAACCCTCGGTCGTGAATATTGAAGCCATTACCCTCGATCGCCAGCTCGAGCAGTTTTTCGGCAGACCCGTCCCCAAACACGGCACCGGCAGCGGCGTGATCATCGATGAAGACGGTTACATCGTGACAAACAACCACGTTGTCGAAAATGCCAAAGCCATCCCCGTCACCCTCGCGGACGGCCGAACCTACAGAGCCAAACTGATCGGAACCGATCCTGGAACAGACCTCGCAGTCATTAAGATTGACGCCGATCGACTGCATCCCGCTCAATTGGGCGATTCGGACCGGGTCAAAGTGGGACACCTCGTCTTGACCATCGGCAGCCCCTTCAGATTCGGGCATAGCGTTTCGCACGGCATTGTCAGTGCCCTTGGCCGTTCAGACGTCACGGTGGACATCGACTACCAAAACTGGATTCAAACCGACGCGGCCGTGAACCCCGGCAATTCCGGTGGACCGCTGATCAATGCTCGCGGTGAGATCATCGGCATCAACACCGCGATTGCAACGGAATCCGGAGGCCACCAGGGCGTGGCCTTCGCGATACCGTCCAAAACGGTCCGCTACATTGCGAACAAGCTCAAAACCGGCAAGCGGATCGTGCGCGGCTATCTCGGTGTCGCCATAGAACCGGTCGACTCGAAGACCGCGAGCGCCTATGGCTTGAGCGAGGCAGGCGGCGCGCTGGTGAGCAAAGTCTCCAAGGGCACACCGGCAGAGCGCGCCGGCCTGCAGGCCGAGGACATCATTTTGGCCGTGGACGGCGAACGTGTGGGAACCCGAGAGGGCCTGCAGCAAATGATCGCAGCGGTCGAACCCGGCACGGATGCGGACTTGCTCGTCTGGCGCAACGGCAAGAAGATCAATCGAATCGTCAGAATCGAGCCGCAACCCGAGGGTTTCTCCCCCACGGGGTCCCTCGACGCGATCTCAAGGCCAGACCCGGCCGAAAATGACGACGAAACGAAAGAAAAAGATAATCAGATCTCCGAATCCTCCCGGGAGCCCCGCAGCAACCACAAGAGGTTTGACGCACTCGGGTTTGAAGCCGCAACCGTCTCCCCGATGCTTTCCAAGCGCTTCAAGCTCGATAAGCGCGTCCAAAATGGCGCGGTCATTACCTGGGTCGATCCAACCAGTGAGGCCTATGCCGCACGCTTCCGCCCCGGTCGCGTCATTACGCGGGCCAACGGAAGACGCATCCGCAATATTAGACAACTCGAACAGGCTCTCACAGCCGAATCGCTTGCCAAAGGAATTCGCATTCGGCTGACTCTGAACCTGAGAGGGCAGGACGAAGACGACTTGCTCACCGTATTGCAAATCCGCTGATCATCTCAGTGATACGAGGCTGGGGTCGTCCGAAAAAACAGAGCCCGAACCCACTCCCAACGGCGATCGCCTGACATTCCTCGGCTTGAAATCCGAGACTGAAACGATGATAATTTAGAAAAAGAAAGAGGCAGTTGCCCCATTGAACCTCAGGATCGCGAGCCCCACACGAAGGCCATCTACATGAAAATAAAGCTTGCTCTGGCATTTGTTTGCGTCTTAACCACGGGCTCGTGGACAACCACCTTCGCAGGTGCACGTCAGATCTCAAAGCAAACTGAGCAAGATCGCGGCAAAAAGCAGGTGAGGAAAGGCTCCAAGTCCGGCCGGAGAGCGGGGCCCGTCGTTGCAAATCGCACTCAACGAAAACAGAGCAGAGGCAAAATTGTCGGCCGACCGGCACTCGCGCTAGGGGCGTCGCGGCCAATCAAATCGTCAGGCGCCTTTTTTTCAAGTAAGGCGAACAAGAGAAAGAAGAACTTCGCCGTCTCGAGGAATCGGGGCCAGGCCGCCCACGCACTCGGTGCGAGCGCGGCCTCTGAGCCTGTCGTGCGACAAACAAAAACACCCACCAACAACACGGCTCCGACGGAAATGCCCTCACTGGATCAGGCACTCGCTAAACTCGACCAATTGCAGAATAACGGCCAGGAGCCGAAGCCACCGATCGTGCAGCCGGTACAATCTCGGGACCGAAAAGCCGTTCGCGAATCCAGGACCCCGGCGCCGCCGATCGATGAATGGGGTGACTATGTCATCCGCGTTTCTCAAAAGTATGGATTCACCGAAGCTCAAAATGCGAGGGCGATGTCTATCTTGAAAGACCTTCGAAACCGTGCCTTGCAATACCGAACAAGGAAAGGGCTTGAATTCATCAAGTGTGAGAAAATCCAGGACAAGACGGCGCGCAATGCTCGGTTAAAAGAACTGAACAGACCCATCGATTTGCTTTTCAACGAGCTAAAATTGCGGTTGGAAAACCTTCCGACCATCCCCCAATGGCATCGCGCTCAAAACAGGCTGTCAATGCCGGGGTAACCGATTCTCGTTGTCGCTTCTGAACATCCCCAGATGCTGGATTCAAATCATGCCGTAGACGATCCCCTGCGGGATCCGGCAAGATTCTGGTTCACAGAATTCTCACGTGTTGCAAAGGAGAAACCGAATGTCTGGTTACTACCGCTCGGATGATCTGCCTCGATTTCCCGAGATGGGCACGGACCGACCTGAGCTTTGGGAAAAATTTAACCATTACTACGCGGCGGTTTTTGCAGAAGGCGCATTGACCGAACGAGAAAAAGCGCTGATGGCCCTGGCCGTATCGCACGCCGTCCAATGTCCCTATTGCATTGACGCCTACACGCAGGCCTGCCTCGAAAAGGGCTCCAACCTGGAGCAAATGACGGAGGCTGTTCACGTCGCAACCGCAATCAAGGGCGGCGCAGCCCTGGTTCATGGTCTGCAAATGCGGAACGCTGCCGAAAAACTTACAATGTAGAGCATCGGAGACTCGACAGCCATCAGACCCCGACGAATCGGGCAATGTCCTCGGTCAATGCGGAATATAGTCATTGACGACGCGCAAAAGGAACCCGGACGGCAATCGAATGGTTCAGTCATTGCAAAAACGAAATCACTCCCTCGCGTTCTTTGATGAGCAGCGACGTATTATTCAGTCCGAAACCACGGTGAAGTCGTTCGAACGCCCCATGAATGAGGTGGGGCTCTCCCCTTTGTTCGCAACCGGCATCCAGACGTTTCAGATCAACGTCGGGAAAATGTGTAACCAGGTATGCAAACATTGCCACGTCGATGCGGGCCCCGACCGCAAGGAAATCATGACGAAGGAGACGATGCAGCATTGTCTTGATGCCCTGGAAAAAACGGACGCACCCATTGTCGACCTTACGGGCGGGGCGCCGGAGATGAACCCGGACTTTTGTTGGCTGGTCGATCAGATCGCGTCGCTGAAGCGCCACCTGATTGTCCGCTCCAATCTGACCATTCTTGTCACGAAGGGCTACGAAAACATGCCCGTCTTTCTCACGGAGCGCAAGGCCGAAATAACCGCCAGTCTTCCCTATTACCTTGACAAGCAGACGGACGCACAACGCGGCGATCATGTCTTCGAGAAATCCATCAAGGCGCTCCAAAGGCTTAATGAACTCGGCTACGGTCAACCGGATACGGGGCTGATTCTAAACCTGGTCTACAACCCCGTCGGCGCGTATCTGCCTCCTCAACAGGCTGCCATCGAATCCGACTACAAGAAGGAGCTCGGTCGGCGCTACGGCATTGTCTTCAATCAGCTCTACACCGTCACGAACATGCCGATCAGTCGCTTCCTGGATTTTCTGCTTGAGAGCGGAAACTACGATGCCTATATGCGGAAGCTCGAAGGGGCGTTCAATCCTGAGGCTGCGAAAGGCGTCATGTGCCGCACGACGCTTAGCATCGGCTGGGACGGCAGACTCTATGATTGCGATTTCAACCAAATGCTCGGCCTCCCCGTCAATCACAACATGCCCGCTCACATTCGCGACTTTGACCCGGCGCGTTTGGCGACCCGCGAAATCTGCATTGGTAACCACTGCTACGGCTGCACGGCCGGTTCCGGCTCAAGCTGCACGGGCACCCTCGCGGGCCCTTCCGAGCTTTCTCATCTTTGATTCAACAGGTCTCGTTATTTCCATAGCACCTGATAGAATAGGAGGGCGGGAAAAAAGACCCGAACGGGGCGTAGCTCAGCCTGGTCTAGAGCGCCTGCTTTGGGAGCAGGAGGCCGCTGGTTCGAATCCAGTCGCCCCGATTCAGCAAACCTCGAATTTGAAAAAAGTTGTGCTCTACCCCAATTTCGCGTCACACCTTTTTTTGTAACACATCGAGCACAACTGTACCGTTTCAAACGCCAATTTGATATCGTGTTGCTATGCCGTGGCAACCTCAACCGCGATACGACAAGAGAGGTCGTCGTTGGAAGGTCAGGCTGAATGGCACTCAATACCACCTTGGCATGGATGACGGGTCGGCGGCGAATGCGATCAAGCGCGGCCTTACTCCGAAGGCGCCCAACCGAGTCTGGAAAAGGTTCCTGGAGCTTTGCGACGAACATGGCGCAAAGGCCATCCCCGGTGACCCGACCAGCGTACCCGGCCTGTGTGCCGCGTGGCTGGAGATCAATCCGAGTCCGCACTACGACTACTGCCTGAATGACTTCATCACCTTCGCGTACGGCGCGCCGCTCAGCCGAATCCCCGCCGACTTTCTTCATCGCTATCATGGCTACCTGAAGGGCAAGAAAACGATCAAGGGCAAGAAGATCTTCAGGAACGGGCCGCAGACGATTCGGCACAAACTCGGCGCGGCCATTCGCGTTTTGAAGTACGGCCAGAAGATCGGTCTGCTTGAGAAGCTGCCGGATCTTCCCGTCATGCCGAAGATCGTGAATCAACCGAAGGACGTGCCGCTCGATGAGCTGGTGTCCATCTTTGAGAAACTGAAGGATTCCAGGCGCAAGCGTGCGAGCCTGATCTTCCACTTCATTCTCGCGACGGGTTGCCGGCCTGGCGAAGCGTGTCAACTGGATTGGGATGACGTAGATCTGCGGGACAGAAAGTGCATCATTCGCCGGCACAAGACAGCACACCACGGCAAGAACCGGACGATCTACCTCAACCCGGCGGCGATCGGGGTCCTGGAAGAGACCGCGACGCTCGGGCCGAGAGAAGGCCCGGTCTTCAAATCGAGAAACGGCAATGCCTACAAGGTCAACGGGCTCCGATCGATTCTCACGAGATTGGGAGCGAAGCCCTACAGCTTGCGTCATACGTTTGCGCAGAACGTGCTTGATCAAGGCGGGTCGGTCGACGATTTGAGAAAGTTGCTGGGTCATGCTCCGGACTCAACCATCACAAAACGGTACGCTGAAATTCGAGACGCTCGGATTCAGGCGGTATCGGAAGCCCTCGTCTCGCCATTACAACGCGCGATTCAGCTTCAGCCTTCTTCAACTCAAGATCAAGACTCCCCACCGCCGGCTTCTCACAAAAATCCTGAACCGAACGAATATGAACACGCCAGTTCCCGCAAGGCCCGCCGAGCCTGACGGCCCGTAGCTTGCCTTCCTGGATCAGCTCCCACACCTTTCCCAATGAGCAATCGAGCATCTCGGCGACTTTTCGGGTTCGCAGGACCATGTGAAATCTTGACTATGACCAACCGATTCGCATAGTTTGAAGCCCTGAAACACCATTCCCTATGCAGAATGCTCTGAGAGGGTCCGGGCAGTGAGGGGCTGTCATTCGGGCCTTTGTGTTTGCGTCTGACATAACAGCGGCTCCCAACGGCGCAGGAACCGAGACCGCGCGAAAGGTATCCCAACCAAACACCCGAATGGGTGTTCGCCGATCTCGATCCCGGTTCTTGAGTCGTTGGTATGGTGTTTGGTTTAGCATGGGATACCTATGAGCACCGATTCTATCCATGAATAGATTGAAATGTCAATCAATATATTGTTTTCACTGACAATCGATGCAATTGTTGTCTAGACAAGACCTTACGTTAAAGTTGCCTAATATGAAGTGGGACGAGAAGGTAAAAAGGCTGCTAAAGGGTCGCACTCTCAGAGCTGTGGAGAAAGAGGCAGGATGGCTTGATAGCACTCTTTCAACAGCATTGAGTCGACGATCTATGCCATCGGCAGCCAAGGGCGTGGCTCTTGCAAAGGCCCTCGGCGTAGACCCAGGCTGGCTTTTCGACGACAAGGAAGGTTGGCCTCCGCCGGAGCCCGTACAGGTGGGTCTAGACCACGAGAACGTCAATCAGCTTCTCCATACGCTTTTTAATGGCTTCGCCTATTTGCTGGCCGTCGCGTCGGAATACCGTGAACCCGACTCCCATTTGGCCAAGGGCAAAGCGGGACAGTTAAACAGCTTCGAAGAATTCAAGAAGCAGGTTGACTTGATCGCCGAGGGCCTGAACAAACGTAAGAAAAAGACCAAGAAGCGCCGCTCAAATGGCGGCACGGGCAAACGGGCCTGAGAGCTTAGAAAATCGTCGGGGCATAGGAAGGGAGATCATCATGGCCACCTATGATGTTCGCTGTCCTGCGTGTGATCAGCTTCACACACTTCAAGAATCAGATCTCGGGCAAAATCTCGCCTGTGGTGCATGCAGTACGCCGTTCAAATACGACGAACCCCTCAAGAAAATGAAGGCTGAGGCGAAGAGGGCGAAGAAAGCTTCGCAGATCAAGCATAAGCAGGCGGTCCTGGAGGCCAAGAAGAAAGCCGCCGAAGCAAAGAAAGCCCAATCCGAGGCGGAAGCGCTCAGAAAAAAACTCGCAGCCGCTGAGCAAGAACGCGAACAAGAGATAGAATCGACAACCGGCAAAGACCGGATTGATGCCAAGCTTGCGAACGGGCACTCTTTCCGCACGGCATCGCAGTTCATCAAAGAATGTACCCGGGGCAAACATCGAAACAAGGCTTACTTTGTCATCCTAATCGTGGTCGTTGCGTCTTTGTTTGCATTGTGGGTG
Source organism: Phycisphaerales bacterium (assembly GCA_022360095.1). GTDB lineage: Bacteria > Planctomycetota > Phycisphaerae > UBA1845 > UTPLA1 > JAKSDK01. The sequence continues at coordinate 27,654 of JAKSDK010001090.1, read as the reverse complement.
TCCGATCTACCAACTGGAGCGGAGTATCCAAGAAATAAAGAACCGTTGGCGCAACTTTCGCCTGAACTACAAAACTACGCTAAACAGATTCGCGACTTCTCTGCCAGAGAGCTGACCACGCCTCATGCAAAGCAAATCTGGAATCTCTTGTTAGAGCTTAAGAACGATGGCTTTGTAACGGGAAACTACCGTCCACTCAGTGACGATCTTCACTCCCTGAATATCGCCACCGCTGGCATGGTGAAGCTCTTTCATCCGATGCGGTCTCCATTCGAGATCGCCTGGAGACTGCAAAGGGAAACGAATAAGCCTGGAGAGAACAAGAAGGGCTTTCTATTGATTCAGTCGGATCACGGTGGCTTCGATTCGGCAATGCTTTCCAAGGCGCAAGAGGAATGGTTTCGCATGATGCGTCGCCTGCCTAATGCAACATATGTCGAATCTGATGATCTAATCACAAATACGGCTTGGCTGCGCAATCTCGACCTTGAAGCAGGGAATGGGAATATCCCACATGGCAACTCGGCGACCAAACACAGAAGATGGTCTGGTTCGATGCCCGACTACTTTAGGCAATATCACCTTGAGATTGAAAAACGCATTGGCGACTACCTGTTTACTGCCGAGCTTCGCGATACACCAACGGATGAATCGAATGGAGGGCCGTGGTGTAGATTCATATTGTGGTTTGCTTACTTGGGTGACAATGGACAAGGCTAGATAGTAATCAAACTTGAGAAAATCATGAAATGAACTCTGGTACAAACAAAGAAATACTTAGACACCTTCGCCTAGTGCATTTTTGGCTTGCCGCAGCTTGTATCGGCCTCCTCATAACCGTGCAAGGTGACACCACGTCGATGGCGTCCAAGGCGTATGATCAGCACGTACTGCTCGAAGCCCGCTGGCAAACCCTCTGTAAAGTCGTTGAGGATAGCTCGATTCAAGATCTTTTGGAAGCAGAACTTTATTCACCAACATCCTCCGGTCCTTACCTGTTCTCCAAATACGCAATGTATCCCTATAATGGTACCTTTCCTTGGAAAGTTTTGTCTCCCATGTATTTGGAGCGAGAAGACGGAAAACATCTATCGCTTCCTTTGTTCACTGATGCCTTATCTGAATTCCGTAATTCTTGGAATTCACTACTTAAGGAGCGGATTAGGTATGTTACAGAGATTAAAGGCGATAGTATTTATCTAACCGAGCAGGACATGACGACTCTGGAAGAGAGTGACTGGACGATAAACGAGGACAGCATAATAAAAAGGGAGCTATTTGAAGATGCCAACAATAGTCTCCCTATTAAGAAGGGGAACCATCTAAGAAATGTAAGATTAATAGAAAGGGACTCCCAAAATGGAACGGTTGGACATTCCTTGCTTACAATGCTTGTGGGCACTACGTCATTCGGCTTTTCGCTGATGCCGATTGATACCCATACATTTATGGTGCCCGTAGAAACGAAACTAAGAACCCTAAACGTATTGAAGGAGCTTTCAGGCGTTGCGGACACCGAGGCTCCTTTAGTGCCCTTCTCTCAAGCATTCCCAGAGTTACATATAGTTACAAAGAACTACGCAGATATTCCATTGGACAAGATTAGGCGCATTCTAGAAAGCGAAAAAAGAAGACAAGGTAAACAATTTGAGGCATTAGGCGTTAAGGTGCCATCGTCTTTGGCCGCAGCGTGGGGTAGTCCCATTGTATTACTTATCCATGCCTATTTTCTTCTCCACCTACTGGCATTTGGAACCGTGAACTCATCAACCCCAAGGAATATCGAAGTTCCGTGGATCGGTATCTACAAACAGCCGTTAGCCGCGCTCCTCGTCTTAGCCTCAGTCTGCATCTTGCCAACTGCGACACTTCTGATTGTTGCAGCGCAAAATGTACTTAGCGCCAAAACACTAGGTTGGTGGGAACTCTATGCTCCAATAGTATGTACGGTCTTGAGCATCCCAATCGCCATAAAAATTTTTAATCATCTTCCATACAACTGGTTAAAACAAATCAAGCCAAATCCGGGATTGAGCGGTTTTTTGCAGAACTCCACAAAGTGGATCGCTACCATCATTATCGTGATCGTCGTCATGATAGCGATTTCAAGATGAATTCGCATATTTTCACAATGTTCACATGAGCGCTTCACCCTGAAATTCCGTCTATACCTCCAGGAAAGGGGTTGCCTTCCACCCATCAGGTGGGGAAGATGCTCGATAATCTCACGATGCAAGAAGTAGAATTTCTCTGGCTGATCCGTCAGCTCAATGCGGCGCAGAGAGATTATCTAATCGAGCAGCTCAATTCAGTCGTGGATCCGAACAACACACAACGCCAGATTGCTTCCCCTCAACCCCGGGACGATCACGTCGAACGCGCGTTCAAGATCGAAAGAGGATGGCTACGTAGCCGCGTTCGTTACCTGTTGCACCGCAGCTCTCTCAGAGCCACCGTCTCACCCGACGACGTCGTTCAGAGTGTCTTCCTGAAAGCGCACGCGATGGCCGATCGTCTGCAATGGACGACGAAAGAGCAGACCCGCTCCTGGCTTCTCATCACGGCCGATCGGTTCCTGAAGCAAACGGCCGTCACTCAGAATGCGATCAAGCGAGGGGGCGGCAGACGGGCCGTGCCGCTTGATGTGTTGACCTCCAGCATGATCAGCATGATCGACGAACTCAAGGCAAGCGATCCGACGCCGTCCTCACAAGTAGGCATGCGCGAGGCGGCAGACCATCTGAAATCGGCGATCGACAAACTGCCGGACAACCGTCGCGAAGTCATGCGGCTCCGATACCTGGAAGGCAAGACGGAGATCGAAATCGCCCAGCAGCTCGGGAAGTCCAGGGGATCGATACGGAGCTTGATCTTCAATTCATTGCGAAACCTCTGGGACGGACCCCTCCAAAAACTCTACGCGGCCCAGTGACATGAGCGAGGCACCCGACCGACAACCCGACAAGGACATGATCGATGCGGTCGCCGCTGACATCGAGCAGCTCAACAAGCTAATCCCGCGTTACAAGATCGAAGAGAAGATCGGCCAGGGCGGACAGGCCACGGTTTATCGTGCCATTCAGAAATCCAACAAACGCCAGGTCGCCTTGAAGGTTCTGCTGTCACATGGCCTTTTCTCAATTCACTCCAAGCAAGGAAAACGAATCGAACGCGAGATCTCCGCACTCTCCAGCGTGAACCATCCCAACATCGTGCAGATCTATGACAGCGGCCACGTTCGGGGCATGCCCTGGTTCGCGATGGAGTACGTCGAGGGTTACAACCTGATCGAGTACGCCGAGATTCATGAACTGAGCCAACAGGAATTGGTCGAGCTGTTTTCGAAGATCACGCATGCCGTGGGGGCCGCTCACTACATGGGAATCGTGCATCGAGACCTGAAGCCGTCGAACATCCTCGTAGACGGCATGGGCGTCCCGCACATCGTCGATTTCGGCCTGGTGACCGATGCGATCGAAGACGTCACCCAGGACACGGCCACGAGCGAGATCGTCGGCACGCTGCACTACAGCAGCCCGGAGCAGCTCGTTTCGAAACGGCTCGATGCCCGGAGCGATGTCTACACCTTGGGCGTACTGCTCTACCAACTCATGACCAACGGCAAATTCCCTTACCCGGCCGATGTCCCAACGCCGGACCTGATGCGAAACATCATGGCGGAAGATCCGAAGAGGGTGCCCGGCATTCCGCGTGATTTTTGGCATATCATCCTGAAGGCGATGGCAAAAGATAGGGAGCGCCGGTATGAAGATGCCGGCACGCTAACAGACGATCTAAGACGCTGGCTGCAGGGCGAGCCGATCATGGCCCGGGCCAACAGCCCCATGTACATGCTTTCGAAATCACTACGGCGACACAAAGCGGCGACGGCGATCGGCTTATTGGCTCTGGCTTTGATCGGCTTGGGTGCCTTCTCATGGGCGGAATCGTGGTATTACAAGCAACTGTCGAGGAATGCTCAACTCGCACTGGATTCCGGAGGACACCTTCACCTGGCTAACGTGCTCCGCGATGACGGCCGTGTGGAGCTGGCAATGCAATCATTCAAGGATGCGATCGAGATCACGCGGCTATCAGCCAACGATGACCCTGTGGTTCTGAGCATTCGATACCGCGCACTGCACCGCCTCGCTTGGCAGCATTACGTGGACGGCGATCTGGAGGCAGCCGATCGATACACTGAGGAAGCGGTGAAGCTCGCTGAGCGCATGAGTCGCGAGCATTCGTCCGATGACAAATGGAAAAAGCATCTGGCGTTTTCACATATCTTGCGAGGTCGCGGAAGTGCTGCCAAAAAAGAATGGTACGATGTGGTTCAAGAATTCAGTGCGGCACTAACGCTAATATCCAAAATAGAACTAAGAAAAGATTCAGCTTTTTGCATGCGATGGATTGCACGCGGACTGTATGAAACAGGTGACTACAAGAACGCTCATGACACTTATCGTGCGTCTCAGCTAATTTCCGAAACACTTCATCAAGAAGAACCCGGCACAGCGGAACACATTATCGATATCGCTCAATGTGATAATTGGATGGCTCGATGCCTCGTGAAAAGTGATTCGCAAGAATCGTTATTGCGTGCGCAATCCATACTCAAGAAAGCCATGCACTCTCTCGAACAACTCGGTGAATCTCACGGCTTAAAAGGCATGTCAGCTCTTCTCGTCGAGAATCTACGATGGGATCTCGATCAAGTTGAAAAAAGGATTCAAGGGTCGCCGGCGTCATCCACTTCACCCGGCTGATCCGTCTCCTCTTCCTCCGGATCTGGATCCCCTACCACATGAAACAGATAACACAATGACGCCGTCGTCGGATACGGCGGCTGTTGCGGAGGTGCCGGCGGCGTGTAGAGCGTGCCCTCGAATTCGTAGTCGAGATCGCTCGTGGCATTCGTCGCCGTGCCGGTCATCAGGGGCGGTTCGGTGAATTCGTCGATCGTCGGGTTGTTGCCGTCGGCGTGCGCGAGCCACCACAGATTATCTGACGGATTGGAGTACGGGTTGACTTCACACCACTCAACGGCCTGAGTCCCTTCATCCGTGATCCTGATCTCTTGGATCTCCCAGCCGATGTCATTGGCACCCTTGGAGCTGGCAGCCTTGAGATCAAGCTCGACCGTCCAATCGACGGCCGTCTGCGGGTCGCTGGGGGTTTCATGGATCTTGTAGGAGATGGTCCGATCGGCCGGCAATGCCCAGGCCTGAGATGCAAAAAGACCGGTCAGCGTCAGCGCGCAAAGACTCCGTGTCACACTCATGGCGTGCTCCTTTCTGTTCAAAGATCAACTACGAGCGAGATGGTTCTCTATTACTGAAGATCGAAACGGGGGGTGGGAGCGCTCATGAAAAATCGGGGTGTTTTTGACTATTGGCGGGTGAAATGAGATAATCTTCGTGTCGGGGACAAGAGGGCCGCTCATGCCTTTAAAAAAATATGTTGAAATGAAAGCTGCTGGATGGGGCTGCCTTTTTCCGCCAAGGTCATTAGCTGTATGCGGATGAGCGTCTAAGCAACATGGAAAACGACAGCAAAAACAACGGATTTTTGACAAGGCTCCTCAATGAGGCTGAGCCAATTATTTTCCACGCAGCCACTGTTCTCATGATTGAGTTATCACTATTGGTCCTTGGACTCATGACGTCGCTGTTGGAAAAGTTGTTCCCAGCATATAAGAAATATTTTGAAATAATGAAGTTGATCGATATTTGGGCGGCGATGTTTTTTCTGTGCATGTTCGCTCTCTTTACTCTTTTTCTTGTTGGGCTTCGGCTTTTCAAGAGTCTTCGAGAAGAAGGCTTTGAGTGATTTTGCCCGATGAGAACGAAAATGGAAAAATTCGCATGGATTCGTGAAGGGCTCTATGGTCGCACACTGCGATCAACACTGAAGCTCTACCTATTCGGTTTGTGTGTGCTCGCTCCAATTGCTTTGCTAGTGACGTTGATTAAAGACTTCGAGACTGCCTTGAATGCAACCCCTTTCCTTGTTCTGGGCTTCGTAGGTCCTTTGTTCGTCTTCTGTATATGCGATGAAGCCCGGCAGAACGCCCAAGCGCGCATTAGAAAGCTCAGGAAGGACGCCACCTTCATTCCGACCGTCGCACATAAGGATTCAGTCGATATGGGCAAAGTTGTATGGACACGTGCCTTAAGGGCTCGACTTAAGAGAAAAAGAAAGCGTAGCGATGAATATGAATCCGTACTCGAAACCCTGATAGAAAAGGAGGAACGCGAGCTCATCAGAGAGAGGATTTCGCAATTAAGTGAAGACAAGAGAGCCATTCTAGATGCATTCAAAAACAGCCGTTCAATGCGTCAGGCTGCTAAAAAGATGACAATGCATGAATCGTCCTATCGCAGGAAGCTCTGGCGTATTATTGCACAATTAAAAGATAAGAAGATCGAATAGCCTAAGCAGGAGTCATCGTCGCCAGCAGAAACGCCCGCCTGATCGCCTCCGCCGGCTCACCCGATGGAACCACGATCCACTCTTGGTTTCCGTGGCGTTCGATGATCACGCAGCGCCCGCTATCGACCGTCAGCGCCCAACCTGTCTTGATGCTGCAGGCTGCTTCCCAGAGCGGCCACACGGCAGCTAGGTCGAGATACTTCTTGGCAACCAGCACCTCGCCGCGCTCGCGGACCTTCGAACACTCCTCTTCGAGCTGCTCGACGCTCATCGACATGATTTGATCGCGGGTCATGCTGATGAATTTTAACTGAAACATAATCCTAACATCAAATGTTCTGTCTGGTTCCGACGTGCGGGCCGCGCGGTGATTCATGCGCCTAACGGGCCGTTGCGGCGCTCGGGGGCCGAATTGTCTGTCCGCGTTGCCGTCGTCGTCATCGCCCCCGCCGTCGTCATCGTCGTCATCGCCCCCGCCGTCGTCATCGTCGTCATCGCCGCCGCCGCCGCCGTCGTTGCCGCCCTGGGTCATGATCTGACATCGCATCATTGGGGCCACTGGGGTCGCTGGGGCGGCTATTTGTCAACAACGCATTGTTTTTATAGGACTTATCGCCGTCTTTCGGAGGTCTTTGTGCGTGGGTCATTCCGGAGTCTATGTGCGTACTTTTCGTCTTAAATGGCCTTTGGCCGCGTGCGGTGTTTCCGTTCCGATGACCACGTCGGCGTTGACAAGCTGCTTGATCCGATGGTGAAGGGAGATATATGATGGGAAATCAACCACGCTACCCAACCAAGACTCTTCTTATCTTAATAATGGTCGTCTTCTTGGCCATCCTAGCCTGTTGGTTGGCCCCAACGAACACAGCCGAAAGTGTTGCCGCCCTCATTGCAGCGATTGGCGGTGTGGCTGTTGCCCTTGTCACCGCTAATCGACCCCCTCGACCTTGATAGTCGGTCATGATCAAACCAATATTCTTAAGGTCTCTTCCGACCCGTCTTCACTCCGAAGAATCACTTTCCCGCCATCGTGGAAATGATGAAGCAGAAGGTCGTAGACCGCGAGCGAACGCCGAATGACGGCAGTCAGACTCTCAGCGTCGCTGAGATTGCGAAGGTCAACCATCCGGTCCCGGACACTCTGCGGAATCTCCAGGTTCAGGCGGACTTTCGCCTTGTCGTTTTCTTTCATAAATGATCCATGCCAAGTATCCGCCGAAGACCAACAGCGCGGCGACGGCGACATACCAAGGCCCCGCTTTGTAAGCCAGGATGCCGAGCACGCCGAGCGTTACGACTGTGACTATCGCGAGCAAGAGGCCGTGCGGGATCTTTCGAATCCGCACGTTGCGTGCTTTGAGGTCTTGGTACCTTGCGACGTATTCTTCCTGTTCAGAACGAGGATTCGTTGCCACGGTCACTTCTCCAAGTTTCAGGAGAAGTGACCAGTGTGGGCAACACCGAGATGACTAATAACATAGTCCTTCTCCTGTTGCTCCTACTGATCGCTGTCTGCACGGTTAACCGCACCGATGGCCACTCAGACGGAAAACACAGACGCTTGCGTAGGTAGCTGCAAATTGCTTCGGCACAGCCCGACGCTGTTGCCTCTTAAATACTCATGCGACTCCATTTCGCATTCCCTAGCGAAGTCCATTTCGCCTTCCCCAACCATCGGTTTTGGGGACCGTTGTGAGGACTTACAGGAACAAGGATTGCCTCACTCGAAGCGCCCCTGGAGGGACGGCTTTGAAGATTATATACATAAAAGATGTGTAGTCAAAACATATTAAAGCGGGAATGTGTACATAGCTCACGACTGTAATAAAATACGTAATAAAATTTGGCATCTAAGTTGATTTAATGCCCCATTCTGTCCATAATCAAGTTATGGACAAGAACAACAACAATTTCCGGCGCGATGACGAAAATGAGGTAATGCACGAGGTCGGCGACCTGATGCCAAGTATCTTGACTGAAGCCGTTTATGACGGATTTCACAAGTTCAGGGTCAGTCGCAACAAGGATCAGGACGCATTCCCTGAGTACACGGAAAGCACTAGGGGTGGGATGCTCTACGATCGCATCGCTGCGTCGGCCCGAACGCTCATCGATCTGGTACAGCCGGAAAATCCGGATTTGCAGTGGAGGATCACGCCGAATAAGCGCGCGACCGACATGCTTCTGGATACGAGATTCGCATTCCGGGTGAAACGAGCCAAGCGCAACCGACGAGATCGAACGACCGGGGTAAGGACGAAACGCAACAAGATCATCAAGCCCGATACGATGGTGTGCATCGGCCAGCTGATCTTGCCATTCCCAAGCAATCAGGTTGTTGTCGATGATGCCGATCGAACCTGGATCACAGTCAGCTTTGACTTAGATGATGTTGAAGAGAACATCGAATACGTTAGGATTGGTATCGAACTCAATAAGCGGTTCCTTTGGCAGAAGCCGCTTTACGAGACAACGGAGGGTGTATTGGCAAGCCTGCCGCCACAGGTTGCCGATATGATTAGGGAAATGAGGGGGCGCAGACTAGCTTAATCGCGTGAGTTACATATGGGTTTGGATGCAGACAACATGGAGATTGCTCCTGCATCTCCGCGCATTGAGCCTACAAATCGTTTCAATCCGGATATGCTGACAACAGCGCGCGAAGCGTTCTTTTTGACTCAAAAAGAACTCGCAGAGAGACTTGGAATAACGCAGCCATTAGTCGGTAGGTGGGAGACTGGATCTTCCACGCCTGATTCCGACCAAATCCGCTCGCTGTCCAAAGCGCTTGGTGTGCGCCATGACCTGTTCTTCGTTGACCGTCCGAAGAAGCTCGCGAGTATGTCCGATTATTATCATCGCGCATTGGCAAGAGCGAGTAGAAAGGACGTCAAGGCCGTTCACGCACGGTGCAACTTGCTAGACATCCAGATTGATAGGCTACTACGACTGGCGGATGCGCCGGACGACCAGATTCCAAGCCTCTCGACGAAGGACACTAATAAGACGCCAGAACAGATCGCAGGCATTGCCAGAATGGAAATGGGCGTGGGGCCGGGTCCGATTCTGAATTTGGTTGCTGTTATCGAGAGTTGTGGCGGAATCGTCATTGATCGTGATTTGGAAGTTGGCGAGGTGGATGCGCTTTGTCGTTGGGTGCCCGGATTACCGAAATTATTCTTTCTAAATGGAGCAAAGCCAGCAGATCGGGTGCGATTCAGCCTTGCGCATGAGTTGGGCCACACGGTCATGCACTTCGGACGGACTGTTGACGTCAAAGTTGCTGAACAGGAAGCCAATGAATTCGCTGCCGCATTCTTGATGCCCGCCGACGAGATTCGTCGTGATTTCCGGAGCACCGTGACACTTGCAGACTTGGCCGCGATAAAACGCAAATGGCGAGTTGCCATGCAGGCTGCGCTGAGGCGCGCGCGCACCATAAACAGGATTGATGAACAGCGCTACAAGTGGCTCAATATTCAAATTGCAAAGAACGGGTGGAAGAAATCAGAGCCGATTCAAATCGAGGGAGAGACACCTACAACGCTAACGCGACTTCTGCACATGCACACGGAAGCCGGCTTTTCAAAGTCGGATTTGGCGGACCTGTTGTTCGTCAGTGAGCAGACAATCGACCGGATGTTAAGCGAAACCTACGCGCCTACGTTCGACGAGAATGGCGTGAGATTGCGAATCGTTCGAGACTGATCATTCTTGTCATTAAGCCGTCTTAATCCCCACCTCTATTTTCAACACCCCATGAATCTCATCCGTCTCCTGCCCCACCGTCGTCACATCCCAAAGAATCCATAACAAGTTGTCCGCCGCATTTGCCGAATCCGCCGGCTTCACCGGCACCACCGCCACCGTATCATTATCCTCCAGCGCGATGTCCGCATTCTCCACCGCAAACTTCGAATTGGGCGGCTTCAGGTTGTCGTACACCACAAACCGCAGCGTCTTGCCCGCCCAATACCCCTGAATCGGATTCAGGTCCTTGGCGACCTTCGTCAACCGAAACTCCTTGTAAGCATGCTGCCGCATTTCCAGCGGCACGTCATCACCGAGCTTGTTGCCCGGGTCCTTCACCGCCACAACCGCATCCACGCTCACCGAAACAGAACGAGGGGGCCAAGTATCGACCAAATTGATCGACACCTGAAAGGTCGCCCCCCCGTCCGCACTCAAGATCAGGATAATCTGGTCATGGTTACACTCGCCGGCCGTCAATTTGATGTCATAGGAGCCCGTCGTTCCAATTTGAGCCGGCGCGGACGCCGGCGCGAATGCCGTCCAGGCTCCCCCGTCGTCCAGATATCTCGCGGCGTTGTAAGTCAGCGCCGTGCTCAAAAAGTTCGCGGGGGTGTTGGCGCTCACAAGCGGAACAGCTCGGCGAAACGGTGTATTTTTCTGGTGTAGGTATTCCATGTTCATGACCCTCTGTTCATGCCGCGCACCATGCCGCGGCTCTGTCCGCGTTCGAAACTGAGCACCGTCGTCGGCGGCGTAAAATCAACATCCAACAGCGCGGCCGTGCCGAGATCGGCCTCGGCCACTGAAGAGAAGACCGCGAACGAATTCCCCCCGGCTTCAATTTCTCGTCTCATCAGGAAGATCAGCTTCCCGGCCCTGTTGTCGATCGCCTCCTGCACCATCGCGGCAAAACCCCCGAAGGACGCCCTTCCGACCACGTCGGGCAAAAGGCCGTTGACCTCATTGCCGTTGTAGAAATCGCCGCCCGGGAACAACCAAGGGACACCCGTCAGCTTTGAATTCCACGTCACCTCGTTGTAATCCCAGCCGTCGACCAGCTCCTCGAATACGATCGCCGTGAACGGGGCGGCCGGCCCGGTGCAGTTCGGCCGGTATGTTGCGCTGTGGATCGTTGACCCTGCCGGGATGATCCCGCTCAAGTCGACCCGGTGAAGCGATCGGATGTTCTGCCCAAAGAAACGACCCGCAACGAAGAATTCGCTGCCTGCATAGTTCATGTCCGGCGCGGTCTGATTGATGTAGGTGTCCTCGCCGCCGGCCAACAGAAAGTTCACGGTGGTGATCATGGCGCGAACCTCATCGTTTCCGTCCCGTCGCCAATAAATGAGACGAACCCGTTGACGCCGCCTTCGAAGGGGATCTTGACGCTGCCGTCTTCCGGGTTGAACACCGCGATGTTGGCCTCGCCGCCTTCGCTTACGAGGGTGTCGATCCCGCCGGCCCCCAGCAGAACGACCCCGCGACGCTGATCCGCCCACACCCAGGTCGCGATTCCGAGGATCGAAGACTCCGCAACAAAGTGCCAGGCCTCCGTATCGAACCGGTAGTAGACCACCTGGCCGTCGATGGCCCCGTTGAATCCGCCGGCCGCGACCAGAATCCAGCCGAGCGTGGGGCTGTTGAGGAAGGTGATGGATCGGCATTCCCCCTCGATCGCGAGTCCTGGAAGGTCCGCAAACGCGCTGCCGACGCGCTTTCGTATACAGGTATACCCAGGCAAGGCGATCCCGCCGACGTAGAACTCCTCTCCCTGGCCTCGATCGATCTTCAAGCCGTGTCTCAATTCGCTCATGCCGGTGATGGCTTCCTGCGTCCAGATCTCCGACATGCCGTCAAACTCGGCGTATTGGTAGGTGTTGTTGTTGTTTCGGAGGGCTCCCAGCGCCGCGAGCTTCTCGCCGTGCACCATCATCCAATTCGTCGCGGAGTTCGGTTGCCAGTGCTCGCCGCCGAGCTTCGACCATTCCTTGGTCTCGCGGTCGAAGATCTGCGGAGGCTCGGACCCGCCGGCGACGACGGAGCCCAGGTATTCGGTCATGGCCAGGCCTTCCTGCGCGCCGCCGATCAGGCCGTCTCCCATCGGAATGAGATAGGTGCCGTCGAACTCCATGACACAGTTGCAACGGACGAGTTCCGCGACGCCCTCGGGCAGGTCCTCACCAAGGTGTGGGTTGTAGCCCTGTCCGAAATTACCGACGATCCCCCATCTGCCGTTGGACAGCTTGACGACCCCGTAGACCTGAGCCGGAACACTCTGAAGGCTGCTGTCACGAAGACCGCCCTGGATGTTTCGATGGCCGGCGTCCGTGACCGCCGAAATGGATTCGCAATAGATGCTCGAACGCGCGTAGACGGTCAGGCCCAACAGCATTCGTTTACAGGGTTCGTCGTCGGGTTGATAGACAAAGAGCGTCTGAACGTCCCCGCCGCCGAGCTGGAGCGCGCTGAACGTCGGATTGAAACCGACGCCGCCCCGGGCATGGACGTAGCCGTCCGGCCCGTAGAGCGCAAAGTACATCTCGGGGATGTCCGGCCGGTCGGACGGCTCACCCACCGCGAGAAAGTCGCCCCCGAACTCCATCACGCCATTCTCCAAACGAATGACCGTGACATGGTTGTCCAGCTCCCCGCCCTCTTCGCCGACGCGGCTGAGTGCGCCTGCGGGTGTCAGCTTGGTGACCCCGTAGGTGGCCAGGCCCGAGCCGACCTGGCCGTGATGGTCGAAATAGACGGCCTCGCCGGAGCCGTCGTTGAAGGCGGCGACGGCTTCGATCGGCGAACTAACGGAGCCCCCCGAAACACCGTTGAGTGAATCGGCGACGGGATCATACCGCAGGATGTTGTTCATCCCCCCGACAGGTCCGTTGAAGTTGCCGGCGACGATGACTTCATCGGCCGCCGCGAAGTAGGCCAGCTTGTTGCCGATGGCGATCCCCTCCAGACCGCCTCCGCACGCGAAGACTTCACCCGTCGTCGTGTCCAGCCTGGCGAGGCCTTTGGTCGCGACCGCATCGCCCGTCGTGCCTTGGATGGTGTCGAACTCTCCGACCAGGTAAAGGTCATCACCAACGAAGATCATGTCCTTGATCGTCCCGGGCTCCGCGCCGATAGACAGCTCGGCGAGTCGTGGCACCCAGGCCCCAACCCCGGACCATGAATGAAGCCCGGGTCCGTTGAGACCGCCGCCCTGCGTATGCGCGCCTCCGACCCAAAGGTCTTCCCCTTTTACGGCGGCGCAATAGGTTTCGTCATTGAAGGTCGTGAAGGCCTCCCAGGTGATGCCGTCCGTGCTGCGGGCGATGCGTAGCGCCGGCATGCCGCCGATCGTCTGGAAGGCCCCGAGTGCGTAGATGAGTCCTTTGTATTCGATCAGCTTGCGGATCCGCGCGCCGAACTTTGCGCCGGGCGAGATCCAGACGTCGTTGACCAGCTCCGCGAAATGAAGATCCGGATCACTTGTGCCGGCGAACTTTCGATCCTTGAAGGTCAGGAGCGTGTGGGGTCGCGCGGCGAACCCCTGACCGATGCCACTGAACACTTCCGCATCGAAGTCATAAAAACAGATTCGCCGGCACGCCGATTGGCCTCGCAGGCCTTGTCGGCGTGTGAACTTCCCGCCGACCGCCAGCTTGCCGGCGATGACCTCCAGCGCAAAGACGTTACGCGGCGCGTTCGGCTCGGTGTTGCTCAGGACCTCGCCCTTGTTGACCCACTGCTCGTCATTCCAGGCGACCAGCGGATCCCCCTGTGTGCCCTCCAGGCCGGCGGCGAAGAGCAACCATTGATCGGCTTCGCGATAGGTGCGTAGGGCTCGGTAGCCAATTGTTACGGTCCCGGTCACTGACAGACCCGCGCCCGCCTTTTCATACTCCAGCGACTTGTTGAGCCGAGCGACGTTGCCGTGCGGCAGGTATTGAACGCCGTCGACGTAGTCGAAGTGGCCGGCGAGGTAGAGCTTTTCCTCGCCCTCGTTGTCGACGCCCCGGTAAACCTCGAGGGCGCGGACTTCACCCGTCTGAGCAAAGCCGCCCCCCTGATTGACCGTGACGCCGTTCCCGAGGTTCTTCCAGGTGGAGCCGTCCCAATAGACGATGCCCTTCGAACGCGATGCGTTGAAGGTGTTGAGCGTGCCGCCGACGAACAGGTATTCGTCCTCGCTGCCCGGCGGTTGCCAGACCTTCGCACAATAGATCTTTCCACTGATGTCGGCCGTCTTGTTGGAAATGTCGGACCAGTTGTCGCCGTCGAGCGTGCGCATGGCGTTGGAGGGGTTGACGCCGGCCGCCTGCGAGCCGAAGGCGTAGAGCTGGCTCTTGTAGACGACAAGGGCGTGCCCCTCACCTAACTGCTGTTTGTCCAGGACCATTTCCCAGTCGCCGGTGAGGCCGTCCGGTGTACCGTTCCATCGAATGACGGAGGCCGGGATTCTGTTCTCCGGAACCGGGCTGTTGGCGTCCAACAGAAAGGTGCCCGTGGCGTAGAGCTGCTTGCCCTTGCTGTCGCCGGCGTCGAACCAGATGAAGTCCCTGATTTCTGATTGTGCGGGTTTCGCGAAGAGAAACCGATCCTGAAACTCCCCGCCGTACCAGGACGTCAACCCGAGCATGCGTTGCGTGCCGATGGCGGAGAAAGGCCCGCCGGCGAAGTAACGGATCGCGTCGGGAAGGGTGTCCAGGATGTAGCGCGTCTGGCCGTCTTCGTCCGTCGCCTCGGTGACCAGCACATATTGACCCGGCTCAAGGATGTGCCGCTCGGTGAGGCTCTCTCGGATGTTGGTGCCCATCGCGTGCAGGAAGTTCCGGCTCCACTCCGGATAGACGTCCCGCTTGATCGGCGCCGTCGGCTCGGTCTGCACCTCGCGCGCGCGTTTGAACCAATGGCGATGATCCAGGAAATCTTCCTCACCCCTGGGGCCTTCCTCCACGATGATCGCCAGGTAACTGCCGCGTTTGAAGCGAGAGAGCTTCTCTTCACGAACCGGACTGGATGAGCTTCGAGCAACCATTATGCCGCGACCACATACCTTTCATTGCCGCTGTCTCGTATGATCCGAATCTTCACGTCTTGTCCGATTCTCAGGTGGTGACTGTGCTCAAGAATCTCACGAATGTTCGTGGCCATCTCGTGCCGCCCGCCCCTAAGCTTCTCGAACACAGCCTTGTCCGTGGGTTCGCCGCTCGTGAGGAATGTTTCAACGAACCAATACCGTTCATCCGTAAAGTTGGGCTGCGACTCCTCGCCCTCGGGACCGGCGCAGACGATCTTTCCGTAGATCTCCTCTTCCAGTTTTCTTGCAGGCCTTGCGCGTCGGACCAGTTTGGAAGAGCTTCTCATCTTCATGGCCGTTGATATCCCGTTCGAAGGATGGTCTTGCTGTTTTGGAAGTCGTACTCCACCGACACGATCGGGCTCTTGACGGACACGGCCCCGTTCGGAAGCTCGATGACGTCGAGGATTCTGCCAACGGCGTGAGACCACGGCTCGATCGCGTTGATGTGTATCTCCGCCCGGGCACGTTCGGAGAGGTATCGGGAAATCGCCCCGGCCATTCTCATCGCCATGAGCGGCGCGTCGTTGCGGGTCACGAGCCCGTTCTTGTGCGGGATCCGTTGCAGCTTTCCTTCGGTGTCGACGCCCACGACCGTTTCCGGCGCGACATACCAGAACTCCGCGTTCGGCATTCGAATGACCTTGACCGATCCGTCCCGCGTCCCGCCGACGTCCTCGGGCAGCTCCATTTCCATGGCCAAGCGGTTGTCGGCTCGGAATGCGAGCGTGACGTGAAGCGTCTGCCAGTCGTATTTGGGGGCGTGCTCACTTGGAACCGTCGCCAGCTCTTCGGCGCGACTGAGGGCAAGGTCATGATTGGGGGTGGCCTCGAGCAGAACCCCGAGATCCGACCCGAGCCTGGAAACACTGATGCCCGGATCTTCGTTGCCGGGAGGATTGTGAACCTGGATCCACTGACCGGGATTCGCATCTGGTAATTGCTGGTCGGGTGCCGGCGGGCCCACGACCGGTTCTTCGTCAACGGGCTCTTCGTTAACCTGGAAGATCCAGGCGGACGGCTTCATTGGGTCCGGCGTCGCACCGGTAGCGTTCTGGTCGACGGGCGGATCCTGACTGTAGTCCACACCCTCCGACAGCGGCAACCAATCGAGCGTTTCCCTGAACTGCTGCTGAATCGGGGCGATGTTTTTCCCGTCACCGTCCTTGTGAGGCAGAAGCTCCGCGCGCGCATTGAGTCGTGGCGCAGCCTTGCCGTCGTTTCGATCCCAGTTCTGGGGAACCAGATATCGTTGAAAAACATGGTTGAAGCGGTCCAGCGCGCGGAACTCGTCGTTCTTCTCTTTGTTGCCGTTGTCCTCGCCGACTGCGCCGCCGAGATACAATTGCTCCAATTCGCCCGCTTCCCAAGCAAATGACGCGTCGTTTTGCGAGGACCCATTCTTGACGGTGAATCCTGTCTTCGTGACTTCGATCAGTTTCAGTCTATCACTGGGAGCCCCCCTCTTTATTGCGACGCCCGGGACCGCATCCAACCCCTCGGAAAAGTCTACGTGCTTGGATTCACCCGGCCCCACCGTCACGTCTTTCCCTTCGTCAAGGATCTTGCGCGGCCAACCCGCGATCACGGTGGGCGGACTCCGAGGGTCGTCCGCGATTTGCTCAGGCGTCCTGGCCTGTACCGTGCAACAGACGACAATCCGCTCCCCGAGAAAGCGAATCTTGTTGTAGAGATGGTCCTGCGTGATCCAGACGGTCGGCTCGATGTGCTTTGAGTCGCCCTTCTCAACCACGACGGTCTCGCTGTTCTTGGGAATGGCGTGACCCGCGAACTGAAGTTCGTCGGGAACCAAGGCAGAGACCTGAATGACGAAGCCGGATTCGTTTTTGTCTGAGAAGGGCTCGATCTTGAAGTCAATGCCGAGCTTCGGATTGATCAGGCCGCGAATGATCTCGGCGGCGTTGCGTGAATCGCCGAGCGCAAAAAACCCCTTGAGCTGCTTCAGGGCTTCAACGGCCGCGCCGCCGATCTTCCACTTGGGTCCGCCCGGCCTTTCGACGAATCGCTTCAGAATGTAGTCGATGTATTCATAGTAGGACCAGACTTCGTTGCCCCCATAGACGTACGTCGCCTCGAACTCTTCGCCCTCAACGCCCGGGTTGCCGGACGACTTCTCAGGACTCCGATTGCCGGCGGACAACGCCTGAGTGTCACCCGCATTGATATCGGGAATCCAATCGATCAGAGCATCCTTCGTGACATCCTCTTGAGAGTTTTGGTCAAAGGCGGTGGATCGGATCCAGGCCTGGCTGATGTCGATCTTTTCCAGGATTCGCATCGGGCCGTAGGCCGTCCACTCCTGATCGCCCGTGGAGATCCTGTCTCCGCCTTGATCGGTCTTGTCCTCGCCGCCGATCTCACGCCGCTCCGTGCTGAATCGCCCGGTGAAGGTTTCGTAGGTGTCTTCAGGAAACGGGAATTCAATCCTGACCCACCAATTGCGATAGTCGTGGGGCTCCTTGATTGGATACGACGTTGCACCCTCCGCCAGCTCCTCCATCGGCGTGATTCCCTGGCCGTACCACCGGCGAATCGTGGCGGTGCTCAACTCCTGGCCGGACACGGCCACGACCACGGACAACGCCTGAAGATCATGAACCGGATACCATTGATCGAAGTCGTCGTTCCACTCGCGCGAGACCTTGATCACCGGCGGAACGACCGGCAGTTGCGTCGTGGCGGTGACGGCATCGCTGTTGGGGCCGATGACGGTAACACCCATCACTGCCCCCCCGTATCGATCGCGCCCCGCCACAGCTCGGCACGCTCAACGGCTGCCGGCCCCTGCGTGTCGGCCGTGATCTCTTGAATCGTGGAGCTCCCGGAATAGACCCATGCGGGCATGGCGTCGGTGCCGTCATTGCGGCGCATCTGCAAACGCACTTTGACGGTCGTGCCGTGGAACTGTGCAGGCAGCTCGTGCTGCATCATGGCCAGCTTCAGGGTCTTGATCGTTTTCGTGACGTTCGGCGCGCCCGCCGGCGGATCGGAGCCGTCCGTCGTGTAGGCGATCGCCCATTCGTTCGCACGAAGAGCGCCCGATTCGTGGTAATGGGCGACGACCGCCACCACGCCGCCGGCTCGGGTTTCCAGCGCCCAGTGTCGAGGACCTTGCGGCGGACCGTTCACCACCTGGCCTCCGACGATATCCAGCCGAATGTACGTTTCGCCGTTCGGACCCAACGGCCTGAAACCCGACGTCAACACGCCGTTGAAATACCTGACGGAGATGTACCAGGTGCCGTCCGGGAGGGTGTCGATGGGCGTCAACGGCAACGCATCGGTCTCAACCCAAGGGAGATCCGTCTCTTGGGGCGGGCCGGTGTTGGATCGGTAGATGAGATACTTCGGATCATTGAAGACTCGATGAAGGCCGCGCACTTCGGTGGTGTAGCGACGGAGGGACACAGGTGTCTTGCGCGGTCTTGGGTACGGCCGAGGAACCGGCTGTTTTCGAAGTTGTTCGGGAAGGCGTCTCATGAATCAGAAGCGATGTTCGACTTCGATCGACCCTGACAACGTCAATGCTGCGCCATCGCGATCGGCGGCGAGGATACCGAGATGCTCGTTTTTTCGCGCGAGCGGCGCGTCATCGCCATACCAGTACCTTTCCAAGCCGTTTCGCAAATGAGCGCCCTCCAAGAGCAGTGCTTCGGCTTGGTAATTGCCCGGCTCCACCGTGTAGGCGCGGTTGAAATCGAACAAAGGATTGGGCGTCACCGAATCAGGCCGAGCGACGTCATTGGCAAGGATCTGCGTCGAAGTTCCCGGGGGACCGCCGGCGGCATCCAGGATCCGCATGACCGCGATGAGAATGGATTTGTCGTCAAGCTCGGCGGTCAGACCGGCGGGCCCGATCTTCAGGGACCGAAGGTACAGATATCCGATGTCATTCGTGTTTGGCATCACCGCCGCGATCATCGTTCGCAGTTGATCCGCGACGCCGTCAGTCAGCAGCTTGTCAAAGGAAGCGGCGTATCTGTAGATTCTCATGGTTCCATCCTTGCCTTTCGTGTTTCCTTTACGCCGAGAACGACGCGCGCAACGCACGCTCGATGGCCGGATCCGATCCGGCACCCATCGCAGTCGTTCTCTGACAATGGACCGTGACGCTTGCCCCGGCCGCGATCGATGAGAATGACAACGCGTCCGCATGGACTTCGCTGTCCGGCTCCACCCACGTCGCGCCGTCATCACTGATCTTCAATCCGTTGAGCGGCCCGACGATCCAGACCGTGACGTCGCGCACGGTTCTCGCACTGACGTTCTCCAGATCGATCGTGTATTCCCTGACGTCCCCGGCCGAGGCCTCCGCCGCCGTGACGTCGGCGTCACTCAGGCCGTTTTCGTAACGAACGGCCAGATGAATGGAGGCCTCCGCGCCGTTGGGGATTCGATTCGCGTCGACGACTCTGGCTCTGGCGTACTTGTTGGGATCCTCGCCGTCCTCAAGAACGTAGGTGTTCCCGCTCTCGACCATGACCCCGGGGCCGTAGACCTGTGATCCCGGCGCACGCCATTGAAGGCGCTTCAGGTTCGTTCCGAGATTCCGAAGGCTTCCCAGGCCCGGGCCGTTGGACCCGGCGACGAACGCGACCACAACACCTTCAATCGCGCTGATCGCCAGCAGCGATTGAATCTCAACTCCGGACTTCATCCATCGAAGCGCATCCGATCTTCTCGCGGGAAGTGCCATTACGCCGCCTCCGTGATCGTCACGCGCGATGTGCCGGGATCAAACGTCACGTTGAACGCGGGGCTGTCCGGCGTCCGCACGACCGTGTGGCCCGGTGATTGAATCTCAATCGACTGCCCGACGTTTCCGGATTGATCGACCGGCAGGACAAAGAACCGAAGCAACGCCAGGTCGGGCAACCTTGGCGATAGACAGGAGTACGTCCACTTGGCGGGATCGTGCGGTATTCTGCAAATCTCGCTCGGTAGACCGCCGGCAATCTGCAACACCCGGTAGTGATCGATGTCCGGATCCTGACTCTGCACCCACCAAATCGTTCGCCTGGCCGGCCAGGCTTGTGGCGCGTTGGCGATCGGATCGAAGTCCGGATCGATCGTATCAATCACGTCGACGACAAACTCTTCACCGGCATCGAGTCTGAACTCGCGCTGCCCTTGAAGCGTCACGCCGACGTATGCGCCGTCGACGTACCAATGAAAGAAGATCTCCCCGACCAGGTCGCTTTCGACGATGATGCGCGTCACGTTGCCGGTTCGCCGCTGTTGTTGATTGGTGATCGCCATGGCTTCTTCTCAAGCGGGTGGATCCGGCGGGTTCTCCAACAACACGCCCATCAGCTGTACGGACGCCTCCAATCCGTCCTCTTCAGGAATTGTGCCGGTGTGCCGTATCGCGGCCTTGATCGGAAGGCGTTCAGCCTTTTGGACGTAGCAGTTCGGGAACACTTCACCCACATCATTGACGATTTCCACGATGCTGCCCTGAAGATCCTCCAACGTTTGTATCCATCCGAAGATTCCATTCGTGCCGCCGTATTTGAATGCAGTGAAATCAAACTCACCGCCGCGTTTTCCCTTAAGGATGATCCCCGGACCGTCGTGCCCGTTTACAAAGTAGACCTCCGATTCCTCACGAAGTCGCGTAGCGTGACCCTCGACGAAATCGCAGGCAGTTCCATTGACGGTTCCGGCCATGGGTCACTGCTTCTCCTGCAGGTCATCCGAAGGCCCCATCGTTCTGGGGCCGCGATCCTTCATTCCTTTACTGACACCGCCGGCGACCTTTTCCGGCATCTCGGCGAGCGCCACACCAACGGCCTGCCCCACGATTCGCCCAAACGTTTCAATAAAGTTGGTATTCCCGCTTGGATTCGCAACGAACGCTGCATCGCCTTCCACAAAACGCTGGAACCCCATTCGCTTCTGCGCCAACCAAATCAGTTGCTCAGGGATACCCATTTTTCTGTTTTCTGCAGTGAATTCATCGACGATGGCGTTCGCTCGATTCGTTGTGACCCCAAATGCGTCTTCTTCCCCCAGCTCGCGCCTTTGTCTTTCTCTGTCGGCTTCGAGTGCAGATTGAGCCTTGGGATCTCTCTTAATAAACCCAAACTTCTTGGTTAATTCTCCTTCAGAGGTGTCGGTTAGCCGCTCCGCATCTTCAATTAGCTTGAGCCTCCTGGAGATCTCGCCTTCTCGCGCCACATACTGAGTGATGGCCTCGTTCGCTTGTATCTCTCCAAGAAACTTGGTCAAATCAACCGTGTCGCCGGATTCCGATTGCAGCCTGCCTTCATTCGCCAAGCCCGGAAGGGCGCGGATCAACTCAAGACCCTGAAGCCCCTCAGCCCCGGAAATCAGATGACGCTTCTTGTTAAGTTGCCCTGATAAGCTCTTGATCTTCTCGGCCGCCTGCTCTGGCGTCTTAAAGGTCTCAGCGAATACGGAGAGGAGGGCAAATAATTCCTCATCTTGTCCACCGATCGCGGAGAATGAGGCGGAAGCAACGGAGGCGGATTGAGCAAATCGGCCGGCCGAAATTGGACTGTCGGCCGCCGCAGTTAATGTCTTATTCAGTACCTGGCGAGCATTCCCCCCTCCAGTTCGTCCAGCACCCGAACCGCCAAATGCGGCCTGAACCTTTTGCACAGCCTCCACGGCAGCCAGCGGGTCAAAGTCGATTTGCTTCAAACTGGCGAACAGATCAAAGTTATGCAGTTGCCCTTTCGATTTTGCGTCGAAAACAAGCTGTTGAGATTCAGAGCCCTCCAATCCAAATTCAGTGCGCCCCCGTGCGGAGAGCTCTGCGAGCGCCTGGAATTCCTCATACGTATTTGCGACTTGGGCAAACGCCCTGCGCCCCGGAGCTCCTCGATTGACTCTCGACGCTGCATCGTCCTGAATCTGTCGGATATCTTGAAATGATTGACGAGCCGACGCCAACAACGCATCGATCCCGGCAAACTGCAAAGCAAAGGCCTTCAGCTTACTCACTGCTTCGCCGCTAAAGGATTTTTTGACTTGGCTTCCGGTCTTACGCGCCTCCCGGCGAACCTGACGCAGCTTGAA
Source organism: Phycisphaerales bacterium (assembly GCA_022360095.1). Taxonomy (GTDB): domain Bacteria; phylum Planctomycetota; class Phycisphaerae; order UBA1845; family UTPLA1; genus JAKSDK01. The sequence goes on along the minus strand of JAKSDK010001090.1, from coordinate 5,333 downwards.
CTGCATCTGATCAAGCTCGCGATTGAGCTTGGCGATTTCGCGCTCCGAGGATCGTTCTTCGGCAATTCTTAAATTGACATCAGCCATTGCTACTTCTTGAAGCGAACCACGGACATCGCTACTGGATAGTTGTGCATCACGATCGGCTCAGGATCACACAGCCCCTTCGAGAAAGCCCACCAATCCGCTAGGCTTGGACGGTAGTTTGGCAAGAGGCCTCGGGCCCAGCGTTGACAGATGGCGAACCGGAGGCTACGGCGTCTCTTTTTTTTTCCAAGAACTCGATGATGCTGGGCTTGTCGATCAGGCAATCGAGAACATTGCTCGCGCATTCTTCATTGAACAATTTCAGTGATGCGATCTCTACGGGACCAGTCCGATAGTTCTGGGCCAATACCGTCATCGCATTCCGGAAGACTGTTTTTGATGAAAACTCCGGAAAGTCCGCCACTTGTTTCGGATCGGCAGCAAAGTCGCGCCTCAGAACCGCCCTGAACCATTCCATTGCAACCTTGAGCAACGGCGCATACTTCGCTTCCACACTACCGGACTCCAGCTCACCCTCTTCACTCAAGACAGCAATGGTTGGCAACACATGCTGCAATTGAAAACCGTCCGAATCCGCCGGCGTCAACGCAACTGGAACAACCCACTCCTGGCCATCCGCCAACTTCACGCGATAGCCAGGCAATGGATGTTCCCGTTGAAGATCCTCAGGCTTGGGCCGATCATCGGTATAGAACCCAACCCAGACCGGCTTACCCGGCATCTGCAGCCAGGTTTGCTTGTCCAGGTAGTAACCGATCTTGTCGGTCGGCACCCGCTTGGGATCCGCCAGCACGACCCCGGCGCTTCCACTCGGCCCCCTCCCGGAAACGCCGGACGGCGTCGGCTGCTTGTCAAAGGCGTAGTCCAAGCCCAGCTTGTGAATCTCATCAAGCTTGATGGACCTGTCCTTCCCGTCGATGAAATAAAGTAGTCCTGCCATGATGTTTTACTCGGGCTTCACCTTCAACTTCTCAGGGTCCATCTTGGCCGCTTTGTGCACGACTCCAACACCACACAGTGCCCAGGCCAGATACTGAACGTAGTCAACAACGACGGCAGCCAGCTCGACATGATCAGGGTTGGTGATCTTGTCAGCGAAAAGCGTTTGGAAGGCCATAACCAACACCAGGAGTATCAGCCCCACCGTCGTCTTCCACCCGCTCTTCATCTTGTCCAGCTTTGGGCCGATCAGCTTTCCGAGCGCTGCGTCCAGCCAACTGTTCGGGCTTAGCCACTTCTTTAAGTTCATCCTTTAACTCCCAGGACGTTTTTCCGTCCTGCTTCTTACCGACGTAATGTTCCTCGCCGATATGAACGTGAAACTCCGGATTGCAGACGCACGACGACAGCAACAGCAATGTGACCAGTAACGTGCGCCTCACCATTGCTCTTCCCGCCATTGCCGCTCGCGATCCAGTTGAATTTGCCGGGCACGATCCGAATCGATCGCGACCGTCCACTCTTTCGGTATCGTTTCGGCGCGAGTCGTCTTGGCGTCGGCCGGCTTATTGGGAGTCGGTGGCGTCTTATTCTCCGCGGGCTTTAAGAGGTTGAGTCCTTTGGTGATATTGTTCAGCGGCCCCCAAATGGCGTCGATGTTTGCAGCGCTTGCGTCACCGCTGGCACGAATCATGCGCTCGTACTGAGTGCCCGCTGCATCAAAAAGGGTAGGCAACATGTTCGCCATTTGAAGCCGCTTGTCCCAGACGGAGGCCGGATCCACGTCGACACTGAGTTCTTTCGCCTCGAAGACTCCGGTGGTTGGATCCTTCTTGATCCCCTTTGCCCTCCCGACGAACTTGGATGTCGCCTTCATATTGACCCACCCACCAAGCCAAGTGTGCCCACCTCCGATCTCCACAACGGGCGTCTCCCCAAGATAGGCGGCGGGGTTGAGCGCATGGCACCCGGACGACGCCAGGGCAATCACGCCGCACAACAAAATGGCTTTCAATCTGATCATTTGTTCACTCCTTTGAAAATGCGTTTCTGTTTCACTCGCCCTTTGCGAGCTTGTTCACCATCAAGCGGCGATCGCCGTCGCCGTGTTAAACTTCAAGACGTCATTCGCGCCGTCATCACTGGGTTTCACCATCAGCGTTTGGCCGGCATCGCCGTCATCGTCGGTCAATGCCGAACCGATGTAGGCCGTGCCGGCAACGGACAGGCTGATGTGCTCCGCCGTCGCATCCGGCACGAAGCCACCACCATCAAGGCGCTTGCGGAAGTAGATCGTGGTGTCGAGGTGCTCGATCTTTTTCCCGAGCAGCGGAATGTTGGCATTGCTGAACCAGCTCTGATCAATCCCGCGAATCGTGATCGTCGGCTCGACCGGCGGAACGATGCTGGCGAGGGTCGGCCAGATGTCCGACGTCGCCCCCCTGGCGTTCACATTGATTGCAAAATCGATCTCTACCGATTGGTCTCCGCTCAACGCGACGCCCCCGATCTCGATCGGACCGAGGGTAAACCGTTCGGTGTCATCGAATCCGGCGGGCAAGGCCGCATCATCGGCCGGAATGATTGGCTCGTTCACGCCGTCATAGGTAATCGTGGCGTCGAATCCCATGGTGTAATCACCCTGGTGATTCCCCGAGATCCTGCCCGGAACGACGATCCCATGGTTCATCGTGTAGAGCCTGTGCGCGGCAGAGACATCGAACGTCCCGCCGGTCTGACGCAAGGCCACATAGACCTTCAACGGGCTCGTGGCGAGATTCACGCCGAGTTGTCCGAGTGCATCGATCGCGGTCTTGAGTGCCCGGGTCTCGAAGGTTCCCGTGGGATTTTGCCCGGTGACCGAGTTAAAGGACGGATAGACGGCCGCGTCCGCCGTGCCGCCACGTACTTCCGTGCCGGTGTCGAGGTCGGGCATCGACTCGATCCCGCCGATCTTCGTCGCGCCGATTTCAACGCCGCCGTATCCATGTCGTTGTTGAAGGCCCATGTTTCAAAGCTCCTCAGCGAATTCGAACGGTCCTTGTTTTGTTAATGGCCTCCAGTCTCCGATCGAGGAAACGATCAAAGAGCTGGACCTTTTTTTGACGTTCGGGCCTGGAGACCCTCGTCAACTCTTCACGCATGTTGATGTTGCTGTGCTTGTTCCGGAAATTGAACGCAGGCGCTTTCATCACCACCCGCGCACCCCTGGACGTCGACCGGACAATGCGAACCATAGCCCGCCGCATCGACTCCCCCGAGAAGACCAACGGATTCGTATGGCCGAACCGTTTCAGTTTTCGCCCGGTGTAGGACCGCTTGAAGTTGAAGGGGTCGGGATTGCCCGACTCACCCTTTCGAGGTAGATATCCGTACTCTTTCGCCCCTGCGCGCGTGAAGTGTTTCCGGAGAAAAAAACGATGCCAGTAGTTGCCTATGTGACGATAGGCAGACTTCTTGATGCGGTTGAACTCCTTCCGTATGACTCGTGGTACGGGTCCGCGTTCTTTGAAGGTGAAAATGATCATCCTTGATTGCTCGCTATCGTCCGGATCCCCACTCGATTACAAACGTCCCCGTGACGTAGTGGCCCTTCTTTGCCCGCTCCTTCTTTTTGGATTCGTCAGGCCCCCAAAACGTGATCTTGCGAATGTCCAGACGAAAATCGACGTTGTCTTGGATCAGTTTCTTCAGGTCATCGATGATCGATCCCATCGTGTTTGTGAACCGGATGAAGATCTCGGGCAAGTCGGTTTCGATTTCGTTGGGCACGTCCTGTTCAAAACCCACAAAGAGTTCCCCGCCATCTACCCAGGTCGATCTTCCCGCGAGTGTTTCGGTGTAGCCTGCATCTGGGTCGGTTGCGACGACTGCGAAAGGCCGGAGCTTCTTAAGTTGCTGCAGGTTGTAGGCGACGCCGTTTTCAGGTTCAGGCAAGTCCAGGTGATAAACACGGCTCAGGGCCTGTTCAACCGTCTCCGCGCCGGTCCAAGTTTGAAAAGTCGGGCAGTTTGCGACCATCTGCCGTAGCCTCTCCTGCGCAAGACTGATTCCACCAACCAGTTCGGTCATTACCCACCCATTGCTTCGTTCATCGCGATCAGCCTGGTCACCTTGGTGTCAACGCAGTCAACTTTGCGCTTCAAATCCTGAAGCTCCGCCCGAATCGACTTGTGAGACGCCTCCAGCTTTGCAATCCTCTCCGCATGCACCCGATTCAAGTCCTGTTGGCCGTTGCGACTGTTACTCGAATGACCGTTGCGCCGTGCCCCTACAAAGAACTTGACCAGCTCAAATGCCCCCTGGACCGCGATCACTGCGATGACCACCGCACCACCGCTTTCCCAGACTTCACTTGGGATGTTGGCCAACAAGGTGCATTACCTCCGATTTCGCAGGCCGGGCCGCGTTTTCTCGACCGCGACGGTTTGCCTCGCCCGAATCACGACGACACTGGACGTCTGCAAGGCCACCGCTTCATCGATGTGCCATTCTTCTTCGTTGATCACGACCGTAGACCAGTCGCCTGGATCTCCGATGTCTGCAGCATTGAACGAAACTTCGACCATGAGTTCGGCGTCCGTCTCGTCGCCGTGTTCACGCTCGTTGCCCCTGACCGGTGAGACGGACAACGCGGTGACCGTCAGGTCGTTTTGGCAGTCGCCTTTCAACGTCACCTGCTCCCCAGCGACTTCCTTGATCACCGGAGCTGCAAACTCCTGAAATATTTCATCCGCGTAATTCATGATTCGTTTAGGAACTCCGTCTCCTTACGACAGCCCGGTGCGAACCTTCAAACCGTGAAGCCGAACATCGGCCGCTGTGTCGTTATTGCCTTTCTCAATGTGAGCAATGGCGGCCAGGCCTCCCGCGTAGTTCGTCAAAACAAAGGGGTTCTGGTTGGCAACAAGAACACCGTTGATGTAGAACTTCACATCATCCTTATTGCGTGCGTCGATCTGAAGAAAGAAGTAGGTACCCAAGACGGCGTCAATCGTGCTGTCAAATGGCGCTACGTCGGTGGCGTCGTCGTCACTCTGCGGCCGAATTCTTAGCGAATTGCCATCCAGGTGAATCGCCGCGAAGGCCGTGATGGCATCGAAGTCGGTGGCATGGGATGCGCTGGCCAATCCGACATTCATATCCAACGCAACGTCATCGCCTTGATCAAAGACGCCGACCCATGCCTCAAAAATCGGCTTGTCATCGGCGTCCACCGTCTTGTCGCTCACGTAGGCGGCTTGTGCAAGCTCGGCGACGTCATCGAAGGCCAGCTTGACGACGCCGTCTTCGTCCGTGACGCCGAGCCCATCGGTCGCCTCGCGAGCCCACACACCCTTTCCCTG
>JAKSDK010000154.1 GCA_022360095.1 Phycisphaerales bacterium | reverse complement strand
CTAGTTTATTTAAACTCTGTTTGTTTTGTTGACAGCTTGTCGTTATTATTGCAGTAAATAATAAAAAAATCGTCCCGTTCGTAGGAGAAAAGCTTCAGCGCATCTGAAATTTTCTGTAATCGCGTGCAATACCATTGAGCTTAGTTAGAGTGGCCCAACAGAGTTAAATTGTCTAAACTAAACCAAATTGGTTCGACATGGACAGAGGTTTTTTTTTGTTATTAGTAGTATCTTTATGAGGTATGAATTAAAACACTGCGAACCGACCGGATTAAAATTAACTTATTCAATTTTTTGAACAATCATGGGGGGAGGTGGGGGGCGGACGCGAAAGGAGTGCCTTTCTCTTAGCGCTTCTAACTCAGTAGGTAGCTAACCTAATACCCAAGGTTTCTCTACAAAAGATTCACTCGGAAGAGTTCGCTTGTAAGTGGGTCTCTTGTATAGTTCATGAACTATACCAGCCACTTCCAAAATGTACTACTCTTGCTATCTTTTACTGTGGGCTTACCATCAACAACGTTTACATTCGTAGTTTTGTCATTCTTATGCTTCCACCGAAGATAGATTACTAATAGCTTCGAGTCGCTTCGAGTTCCTTAGAATGTACTCAGCTGAAGTCTGCTGACCTATTCCACGCATACTCTTATATCTTGCACACGTGCTGAACGCGCCAGAGTGCGATTTGTGCCAGAACGAAAACGCAACCCATTTAAAACTTGGCTGTGCCACAGGCAGCCCAGTAATAATATAAAATAGAACGGGGTCTCGAACGCTTTTAAACGAAAATTGGCGTCAGTGCTGTTAGACATAGCCTTCTGTTTACCATTTACAAAAATATTCCCTAAACATCAGTATGAAAAGTTAAGGAACACGACTTGTGGGGTCGTGTCGGTGAAAAATTCCTGAAAGGAACATAACGTCCGAAAAGTTAACGTAGTCCAATTTTTCCGGTCGTAATGTTCCAAAAGGAAATCCGTGTTCCATTTCTTCAAACTCATCTTTGATACCAGCTTCACCCTTTCGAGGCGGTTTTTCGGTAAATGGAACTCATGAGTGCGATTCCGGGACGAAATTCACCTACCCAAACCATGAACAGACCGGTTTGCCCATGTAAACAGTAAACAATCATTGGGCTCTTGCAATTGCATCCTCAACGCTGTTACATTTAAAGAAAGTTACCATTTTGTTTCAAATTGGCTTTTTTCCACATAAAAAAAGTCAAATTTGACAAATTTAACAAGAAACAGGTTTGCAACGTGAAAAAGAAGCAAATGCAATTTTTTTTATTGTTAACCCTTTTGGGACGGCTAGGGTTGTATACGACCCATATGGAACGATGTATACATTCCTCCCTGGAACCATTTAGCTTTTAGTTTAAGTTAATAAATCGGTAAGCAACAACGTCAGCAAAGACAGATCTTTCCAGCGAACATCGTTTTGGATATTCTGACCAATCCTGACAGAGTTACACTCACAAAAAAAGGTAACAGTTTGGGGAAAAATCCACTGCAAATTTCCCTGCTTACATACAACTCTTTGAAAATTAAATTTGT
>JAKSDK010000887.1 GCA_022360095.1 Phycisphaerales bacterium | reverse complement strand
ATTGGCCTATGTTGGGAGGTTCCACCCCAAAGGGGTATCTTTTTTAGGCTTCTTCAAGTATATTAAAGGGTAGGGATTTCACAAGTTGAAGTATATGAAATGGTAGGGAAATCTATCATTTTGGTCTGTAAAAAGGCGCAAAACTTCTAACGATGTGCGTTATAGCTGTGAAAAAGTCAAAGAAATGTTCTGGTTTTGTGATTTGTTCATATTTTTAAGACAGTGCATACAGCAGTTAAAAGGGATGAAAAGTTCTCAACAAGATGTGTGAAAGTGGTACCATTTTTCAATAAAAGGGTTAGGTTTTCTGTCAAAAATGGTATATGAAAGGGTAAGGAGTTAGACCTTGGGGCAGAGTGTCACCATAAAAAACTGTGTTGAGTACCCCACTGGGCTTTAATGAGCAAGAATCTCATACCATCACTTAGCACCTTAGAAGACCAATTTTGAGATAAAGAAACTGACTGTTTTGCAGTTTAAAGGTCAATTATGGCTAGAACCTAGCCTGTAAACAAGCTCTCTTGGGGCACTCTGACTATCTCCTTCCCTTCTTCCCTCTCCCACCCCTGTACCCCTTAGAACGCTAGCAGGCTAGCTGGATGTTAGTGATCACCAATTCTTGGCATTTTGGTGGTTACTAATGGCAAGGTTTGACAATATATGGAACAAAACTATAAGAGCTGTATTCTTGAGCTTCTATTCTCAAATCATTTTGAACAACTTGTACTCTTTAAAATTATTAGACTTATTATACATACATATGTACAGATTTAGTGAACAAATGAACATCACATTCAATTGAGATATTTTTTTGAAAAAGAAAAGGTCTTCAACTTTTTTAATTTTAAGAGCGTGACTTTACACAAAATGAATATATCAGTAAAATGAGAATTAGGTACATTTAATGTTTGTCTGCTTATTTATTTAGTTTTTGGTCATGGCACAGGTATGCCAACCTCACAATTGAGCCTGGGGTGCCTGTGGTCACGGGTAACAGGTCACAACAAAAAAAGTAAACTTGCAAACCTTGTCTTGTCGCCCCCACTTCTGCCAATACCTAAATTCAAGAAAAATTATTGATCTATATCCCGTGGGCAGACATACACGT
>JAKSDK010000451.1 GCA_022360095.1 Phycisphaerales bacterium | reverse complement strand
GTTAAAAATTTTGAAAATCGGTTGAGTAGAACCACTATCCATTTCACTTCGAAAACTTCTGCTAAGAGTCTGGGTCTGGAGCAGCGTTTGTGGCTCTTGCCAAAACTGAATAACAATGGTTGCCAAGACTGAGACAATGCCCATTCAAGAAAACCACTCAGTTATAAAATAGCTCACAATTGCCGCAAATTTTAGAGCCGATGCAGTGCGACATCTGACTCATTCGAACTGCCAGCCCGATCGCGGAATGCATAACGCTAAAATTGCCGAAAACGTAAACGATCGGGAGCCCTTAGAACCCCCGATCAATCCCCTGCTCATTCATATGGTTCCTCCTTTTATGGGTGTTAAGGATCCAATGTTCTGTCTTCAAATATATGGAGAAGCAGTCTGGGAATCGCGAAACGTTTTTAGTTATCCAAGGATGACATTTGATTTGCTCCAACGAAGCATTCTACCAATAGGATACCAGCTTTCGCAATCATCTGGGGAACGTGTTGGAATTGCCGAAGCCGCGAGCATCAGGCGCTTTTACCGGAAAGTACAAGCAGTCACAAACGGTAAAATACGAAAAAGATTTAAAGCAGAGACTTAGGTAAAACTAGCCATACACCCAGAGCCGGGAAATCCAGCGCACACCAAATGACATTATGGCACAACTCACTCAACAAAATAGTAACCTAAGCACAGCCGTAGAGGAAAGAGCTGCCGAGCTGTATGACGAGATGCATCACGAACTTACCCACACTGGAAAGGAATTTCGCGATGTAGGGAAAAGGCAGCACAAATACAGTAAGTAACTTAAAATTGTTATTTTTGTAAACTACTTGGTTCGGGCAATGGAAACATCTTATAAAAAGAACATTACACTGAAAATAAATGTGTCGGAACCCATGAAAGACCCCTGGTCCCTATGGTTTGTTTCTCATACCTTCTCGCATTATGCATGGTCTCTAATGCGGGAAGTTTGCAAAAATGGTAAACTAAATTAGCCCATTTCTAACGTATTCATACGTGGATGTGTGTCCGTCC
>JAKSDK010000470.1 GCA_022360095.1 Phycisphaerales bacterium | reverse complement strand
TAACCATCTAGATAAATGTAGACAAACCTGGCCAGGAAATTAATTTTTTGGGTGTTCACCACGGGAGGTGCTAAACCTATGGATTTGACTTTTACTTTACTAATCAAATGGTTTTTCCCAAATTTATACCTCAGAGTTTCGTTTGAAAACTGTTCGTCTTCTTGTAACAACACAGAGAGAGTCTTGTCAATTTGTTCATTCTGCAGTAAACAAACGTTTTAATAAACAACACAATAATATTATTACTAAAACATTGTGTTCCCATAACATTCCGGCAAGAGATTGAAAGAATGTGCAAGCTTTTAAATAAAGGACAACACCAGTTTACTCTTCTTCAAGAGTGAGCAGCGTTCTACTTCTCCTTACAGTCTCACTGCTCAGTCAAGCACAATAGTCTGTATTACAGAGGGAAATGATCAGTCACTGAAAAAGGTATTTATTGTTGAACATATTCTCCTTACTAGTACGATAGTAGGGTTGTCAAAATGCACCAGCAAATGGTGCTCTCACCGGCTACTTTAAGGTTTTTGCAGCATATAAATTATTGGAGAGAAGAGAAAAAAATGGATAATTAAAACAGTCGTAAAATAAAAAAAAGAAAAAGAAACTTTTTAAATCGTGACCTATATGTTCTTTTTTGTAAAGAACCTTATCTACTTGGGAAACACTTATCCCTAGTGATATGTGTTCCCCAACCTAGGAAACACTTATCCCTAGTGATATATGTTCCTCCACCTGGGAAACACTTATCCCTAGTGATATGTGTTACACCACTTAAGAAACAAATATCCCTAGTGATATGTGATCCCCCACCTGAGAAACACGTATCCCTAGTGATATGTGTCCCCCACCCCCCTACGAAACACTTATCCCTAGTGATATGCCTTCCCCCACCTGGGAAACACGTATCCCTAGTGATATCTGTTCCCCCACCTGCAAAACACTTATCCCTAGTGATATGTCTTCCCCCACCTGGGAAACAGATATCCCTAGTGATATGTCTTCCCCCACCTGGGAAACAAGAGTCCCTAGTGATATGTCTTCCCCCACCTGGAAAAAACTTATCCCTACTCATATGTCTTCCCACACCTGGGAAACACTTAACAAAAGTGATAAGTGTTCCCCCACCTGGGAAACATTTATCCCTAGTGATATGTGTTCCCCACCTACGAAACACTTATCCCTAGTGATATGCATTCCCCCACCTGAGAAACACTTATCCCTAGTAATATGTGTTCCCCCACCTACGAAACACTTATCCCTAGTGATATGTGATCCCCAACTGGGAAACAAATAACCCTAGTGATATGTGTTCCACCACCTGGGAAACACTTATCCCTAGTTATATGTGTTCCCCCACCTAGGAAACACTTATCCCTAGTGATATGTGTTCCCCCAAATGGGAAACAGTTATCCCTAGTGATATGTGTTCCCCCACCTGGGAAACACTTATTCCTAGTGGCATGTGTTCTCCAACCTAGAAAACACATAACCCTAGCGATATGAGTTGCCCCACCTGGGAAACACATATCCCTAGTGATATGTGTTCCCCACCTGGGAAACACATATCCCTGGTGATATGTGTTCCCCTACCTGAGAAACAGATATCCCTAGTGATATGTGTCCTCCCCACCTAGTTAACACATATCCCTCATTTTCCCCCACCTGGGAAACACATCTCTCTAGTGCAGGGTGCAAAGAAAATCATTTTTACAGCTTGCCATTTGGGCAAGCTGAAGCTAGCATTTACTAGCCCAGACGTCATTTCAACTAGCCCCAAAAACT
>JAKSDK010001825.1 GCA_022360095.1 Phycisphaerales bacterium | reverse complement strand
TGCAAAATCCTGTCAGGCACCTCCAAGTCAACATGAATGTGCTGTGCCACCTTAATCTTTTGCTACGAAAAAGGAAACACTGCACAAAACATTGCAAGCCTGTTTGATAATAATATGTACCTGATATCTGATTTTAGGGTCTATGAGATAATTATATGGACAAAAGATAATGTCAGCCTCTTTCATCAACTCCCTTGCAGCATAATATGGACAGGCCTATGAAATAAACAAAACTGGCATGAACATAAGGCCATATCTGTTTGTCAAAACTGTTGATGTGCAGACAAGAAGCAAAAAAACGTACTATTGCTTTATTGCTTTTGTTTTAGACACTGGATGACAATACTTATGAAATGTAACACTGAAATGCCTATGAACAAAATTTAACAAAGATGTGCCCAAAGATTGCCTGCCTCCCTGTTCTTGTTGGTGAATAGATGAATGTAGACCCTTTGAAGTTTTAGACTACAAGTACTGGAAGTATACCTAATTTTTCTTCAAATTTAGCATACCACAAATGAATGCTTATTTGCCTGTGTCACTGAAAAAGGGGTATAGGCAGGTCTGCAAAACTGCTCCAGGCCAGTAAACTGAAGGGCCCTAGAAAGTCAACAGTACCTTGATTTGAGCACCTAGAGTAACCAAGTCTTCAATATCCCAAGCTTGGTTCAGGCCATGGTAATTTAGGCTTGTCTGAGTCCTGATTGTGTGAACTTTCTGGTAATACCTACAAGTTGTGCCCTTACAAAAATAACACAACAATACTGTTACCACACATGAGTAATTGAATAATGTAACAAGCTACAAGTGGATGTTATATTTGCCAATACATAGACCTCTTGCAGTCTTTCTCATTAACACTCAAGACATCTTAATAGATGCAGGATCAAACAAAAGCTGTGTACATAGGGCAAAGTTTCAAATACAGGCAGGGTGTCTAATTAAGAGTAAAACAGTATATCATGTTAGACTGTGCGGAAAGCAGTCCTTAGCTACCGTTATTCACGTGGGAGCTGTTACTGCCCAACTTATTGTTTTTGTATTGTGGGGCGTGTGCCCTCCACTTTCCTTTGACATGTAAGACAAAATGCAGCTAACCTTTGCTTGCTTAATTTTTGTACCATAGATCACTGTAATGCATAAACTTAATATTACCATGGAAGCAATGATGTAAAGTACAGGCGTTTGCCACTTGCACATCTCACATAATGCACCATGTTTGCCCCCCAAAAAATTTGGCACAATTTTGCATTGTCTCCATTTTCTCTTGGGATAACAGTACTGTAACACCCAGAAATAAATTAAAAAACAAAGGTTATACAAAACTTTGGGGAGACAAACAAGCTGTATCATGGGAGATGCGCACATGGCAAATAAACGGATCTCCACATACCACTGAACCATCCAATAACTTTTTACACTCCTCGTTTTTGTTCTTTCCTTTTGACACAACTGGGTGAATACAAGAGTGCTCACGGCTGGATAGTATAGTCATCCTATGACAAAGAATTTAATGTGTAGTTAAATAATATTAAATTCAGGCAAAGTTTAGTCACCAACTTTTGTAGGTAATACCTTTCACAGCCTTGCCCATCAGCTAGTCCTTCTATTGTTTAAAGTCAAACACAATAGACCATTAATTTTGCACTAAGAGGTCACATTACATCGTTTTCATGAAAATGAAAGTTATATGATTTTGCCTTCGAAAAACGATTAGTGGGTCATATCTTAAACAAAATAATAGTGATTTGGTTTTTCATGTTGGAGGGCAAGAGTATGCCCTCCAACATGGAGGCCAATACAAATCATACTACTTTGTTAAAAAATCAACGTGCCGTAAAATATCTCCCTTAAATGCGTTTCCTCTCAAATTTCGGGTGGAAGATTAT
>JAKSDK010000168.1 GCA_022360095.1 Phycisphaerales bacterium | reverse complement strand
TTGCCATAAAACACTGCTCTGGGTCAAAAGAAAAAAAGGAACTCTTAAGTTTACTTTCATGGAAAATTTTGGCAAATTATTATTACTGGTAGTACCATGCAAAAACACCGTCAACAAAGTTTCTTTTGAATGGTCACATTATAGAAGTTTGTCTTAAGATTCAACCGTTAAATCCACACAATGTGCCTTACCAAACTTTACAATAAAGTTCAGAAATAGCACGCACTCTGATTGGTTGAAAAAGCGTGCTTTATGAGAGTATAAAACACGTGAGCTACAGCTGTCAAAATAAAAAATTAATGTGTGGGGAATTTAACAGATTTTTTTATCATAAAACAAGTAAAGGGGCCTTGACTGTGCTCTGTTCTGTTGTAAAGAACTTGGGAAGTGACTAGAGCACTCAAAAAGTAAGGAGAAACACTTGACTACATTTCATGTTCCCTCTATACTTCTTTGGTGCATTAGCTGCTTCCTGCATGATTTATAACAGAACAGAGCACAGTGAAGGCTTCATTAATTATTAATATAAATTCATTTATCATTAAAGAATGTTACAAGAATTAGATTAGAAGTAAAAAAAAAAATAGAGTACAAGGAAAGCTAAAAATCTCTCTATTTATATCTTTTACCATTTCTTGTCTTATAATAAACTGTAGTAGCTAAGCTGAATTTTGTTGGTTGGAATTCTGTGCTGCCTCTGAGAGGATCACTTCCAGTATAACCAATCAACTGAACACTGTTGAGACCTGGTGAAACAAAAAAGGACAAAACTGTTATTTTATGGCTACAAATGTATGGGGATCCTGTGTCTTGTAGGGGACACTGACTGATGTATCTGCCGACATCATGGTCTACTGTCGGTCAACATATTGGTCACTATCTTGGTCAAGCGTCGGTCGAGTATCGGTTGAGTCTCAAACCAGACTCGACTGGTAGATGGCCACTACAGTCTACTGGCCGACAGTGGGTCAACAGTCGGTCATTACTTTGCCAGCGGATCACCAACAGATCAC
>JAKSDK010000157.1 GCA_022360095.1 Phycisphaerales bacterium | reverse complement strand
GTCGTCTCGTTGCCGAGCCAGGCGTATTGAAACGGTTCGGAACGCAAGGTCGAAATCAGCGAGTTCAGCATTCCGCCTTCGTCGGCGCGGAATATGCTGATCCACACATAGGCCGAAACCGTCTCGGAAATCGCGAAAGATGCAAATATCATGGTCCGGAAAACCGATGTCTGCCGGGGGGCAAATGCGCAAAGCATGGCGACAACCCACCCCATCAGAACGGAAACGGATGTCGCGCTTACGGCGAAAACCAGCGTCGCCCTGACGGACCCCCGAAAAATCGGATCGCTGATCAAGTCGCGGTAGTTTTGAAGCCCCGCGAATTCAGGCTTTGACAACCCGCGAATATCCCAGAAACTCAGGCGAATTGTGTCAAGAAGCGGATAAACGACAGACACGGCAAACAGGGCGAGCATGGGAAGGATCAAGATCCACGCCGCTGCAGAAGGAGGCAGACGCCGCCGGTAAGAACCGGCGGCGATAAGCTGTGAAGCATGCGAAGAGGAGGAAGTCATCGTTGCATTCACAAGCCTTGCCCTTTCGAGTATCAGTCGAATGTTTTTGCTTTGGCTTCCAGTGCCGCCAAGGCAGCATCGACACCGGCTTCGGTCGGGTTCTGGATGACGCGCTGCAACTGGACACGATACTCATCTACCAGATCGCCTGGAAGAAGGTCGCCCAGTACAAATTGCACCTCTGCGTTGGAAACCGCCGCGCTGTTCTTCTGCATGACGGGCCCGTATAGGGAGGCGTCAACGTTCTTGCTGGTCGCTCCGAAATTGTGCTTTGCGAGAATATTCGCACCTTCTTCGCTGACAAGGAAGTCCAGCCAGGCGACCGCCGTATCCTTGTTCTCGGAGGCTTCAAAGATCAGCATCTCCTTTGAGTCGACGCTCGACGTGTTGTCGTGACCTTTGCCAAGAGCCGGGAATTGGAGGATGTCAATGCCGCTGCCTTCCTCAAGACCGAATTCGCTTTGCGCGTGACCGCTGACCCAGCCGCCAAGCAAGGCATAGCTGGATTTCTCGGCGCCGTAGATTTGCGCCACGGCATCGCTCCATTCGGTTGCAAGCGAGGTTGTTGCATCGCCGCAGCAGCCCCGATCGATCAGGTTGATGTATTCCATCATCGCCGATTTCACGACCGGGTCGGTCCAGGCAATTTCGTGGTTTGCCAGCGCACGGGACGCCTCGACACCACCAATGCGCAAAAGCAGGCTTTCAAACCACTCGGCATGCGCCCAGACTTTCGCGGGCATCGGCAAAGGTGTTTCAAAACCGGCGGTTTTCAGGGTATCAAAGGACGCAATGAACTCTTCCCAGGTTTCAGGTGCGTCACTGCCCGCGGCT
>JAKSDK010001593.1 GCA_022360095.1 Phycisphaerales bacterium | reverse complement strand
CTCTTGTAAGGCTTATACTTAATGGTGCGCATGTTATGCATGCGGTCAGCTATCTTCACATACAACACCCGCTGGTCCTTTACCCCCAAGAGCATGCGGATATTTTCATGGGGGGAAAGCTGCACCTTGTAGAAGCTCCCCTTGTTGCTCTCCAGGTGCGTTACGCCATCTACGATTTGCCGTACCTCCTTGTTAAACAACAGCTCTATCTGATCTAAGGTGAGCGACGTGTCTTCTACCGTATCATGGAGCAGAGCACCTAGCACCGTCGCTTCCTCCTGATTATAGTCGAGCACAATGTGCCCTACAGCTAGGGGGTGTAAGTAGAACGGCTCGCCTGCCATGCGTCTCACTGGGCCATGATACTTCTTGATCAGTTCAATGGCCTTACGCACCAGCTCCAAGTCAGCCTGGGTGCGCTCCTGCACAGCTGTGAGGAAGGCAGCCTCTTGCTCCTGCGCTCCTGGGTAAGTATCATCGGCACGCGTGAGTTCCGCCCCTAGCTCCATCTCCGGCAAATCCATGTCCTTGGGCCGTACTTCTCGGAGCTGCAGCGGAATCACATAAACCTGAGTAAAGTCCTTGTCAGTAGCAATGGTACTGGTATAACCATAGTGGGCCTTCAGAATACGTTCATTGGCTACTAGAGGCAGGTCTGTGGTAGTCTCAGGCATGGGGGGAGTATCTTCACTCATCTGAGCTAGGTAGAGCTCCTCCAGCGCAGGCAGCATAGGCCCTGTAGTAAGGGTTAGCCGCAAGGCAGCCACCTGCTTGGTGTAGTTTGGTTTTACTGAGTTCACTGAGTAGCCTAACTTCGTATCTTCTATCCCTATCAGGATGGGCGTACTGTCCCCACCAACTGCCCGAATAAATGAGACGCCATGGACCATTAGGGACTCCATCCTAGCTACGTCACACTCCACCTCCTTATGTTGTGTCCTCTTCTTCCAGTTGATACGCTTGGCTAACCCTTTGGCGTGTAGCTTTTCTTGTACTGCTTGTAAGAGTGCATCGATAGTGATGGTATCTACCTCTAGGCGCAGATAGCCTGCTGTCCGATGGTCCAGCCTATCCAGCTGTAGCGCAATGGGGCTTAATTGCTCATGCAGCTGAGTAATTTTCTGGGTGACCTCCTGCGAGAGATTTGAGCCTTTAGTCTTTTCTACGATCTCTTTGCTTAAGCCAGCTAGCCTAGCCAAAGCAGGTGCTCCCGACTCCCGAAAAGCCTTGATAAACCTTGCCCGATCCTTAGAGGACGCTAAGAGCTCGCTGGTGGTCTCCTCATGGGTAGTTAGCAGGGATACATTCTTAAACTCTAACTTTTCGTGAGCTTCTCTAAACCTAGAAAGAGCGATTAGGAAACTGACGAACAGGGGTAGGCCGTAGAGGACTCTGAACTGGAGCGCATCAGCCACACCTGCTAAAGGCACTGATCCTTCGTATAGGTGAAAGGCCCCAAAAGCAAGGAGTACACTACTGATAGCCAGGGTGAGCATGAGTGGCCAGTCGAGGAGCAGAGCAGCCATGACCAGATTAAGCATAAAAATCAT
>JAKSDK010000320.1 GCA_022360095.1 Phycisphaerales bacterium | reverse complement strand
GTTCCTGTGCTTTGCTGATTGACTTTCGGTATCCTTCAATCTCTGTCTCTATGGCCTGGATTCTCTGCCTTTGTAGACTGAAAGTTAACGGTTTTAGAAATTTATTAACAGTCCGAGGTGTATGCTAAATGTACCCATATCCTAGAAAACATTGCGCTGAACAATTTTGCTAAAATTAAGTTCAATTCAAGTCTTTAAATTAACTGGCCGTGGACACAAAGGCTTGAAATTTGTACAACCTATAAGACTTTCCAGCTGATTATAATATCACAATCATGTCAGTTAAGGTTTATCTGAAGCAATTGACATCACTTTGACTTCCCCATTTAAGGAACCGCACACATGAAAGTATAAACATAGTTCTCAATATTTCTATTTTTTATTTCCACAAAACTGTCAAATGTGTTACTCACTGTTGTCAGCGCTAAACCAGCTGGTAGCTTAAATTAGAATCTCAGGGATATTTACGCCAGGACTTGTGATAACCGATGCCAGGGCCTATTCCTGCCCCTCCCAATTTCTAAGGGGAAAGCTCAAGTAAAAGGTTGTTTGAACCTGCTTAAAATTTGATCCCTTTCATTGGGAGTTTGCATGTGAATGTTATTACAGACATAGACCTGATATGACTGATATGATGAGCACTTACTATAGAATGTACCCTGAGGTAACTAGTTGGAAAATCAGAGGATTTTTTGGAATTGAAAAAATGTGATGGGGGTACTGTTCTCTGTCTTTTCCATTTTTTGGTATATTTACAGCTGTACATGATTAAGTGATTGCCATGGCACTATGAATTATAAATGACTCTAGTCTCTCTGTAGACAGTGTAAGTACCAAATAGGAGGTGCATGGCAATGCCTTACCTCAATGCTTCCTGCATAGCGGCAAATGCTTCATCACGTCTTCTCATCCCAATCAAGCTACTGTACCATTGCTGAGTCAACTGCTTCTTCTCTACTTTCATCAAATTCTTGCAGGCCTTCGCTAGAGACACTAGCTACCTCACTCACTTCACGCTCGTTCAGATCTTCATGGGGTCCTTCATCTTCATCAACTCCGAAGTTCAGATTAACCTTATC
>JAKSDK010000530.1 GCA_022360095.1 Phycisphaerales bacterium | reverse complement strand
GAATTCTCATGTTACAGAAATGACAAAAAAGCTACCAAACGATTTTTTTACAATAAATTAGCGAATCCTCGCGCGCTGATTGGTCGAGAGCTATGGTCTATGAGAGTATGAACCACGCAGTGGCGGTGGTTTTGTTTTTCGTTTTTCGTAAAAAAAATAAATATTATTGTAAAAAGCAAATCGACCACAATTGTCCATGGTCTACACTCTTATAGACCATAGAAAATGTTCAAAACTTTGCAGAGGAACCATGAGCTGCTTTCCACTTGAGTTTTGAACATTTTATGACGTCATTTCTATGGTCTATAAGAGTGTAGACAATGGAAAATTATAGTCGATTTGTTAAGAATTTTTTAGAGCAACTAAAGCGTGCAAAAGTACCACCTGAAGAACTGGTTCAGTTCTATTTAGTTTGCATCCAGTCAGTTTTACTCCATGGCTGCCAGGGTTTTCATTTTAGTCTTCCACATTATCTAAGCTTAACTTTTTAACGGATATAAAAACGGGCTCTTAGGATAATTTTTGGTAATGAAGTGCACTACTCAGATGCCTTGTCACGTTCAGGCCTTGTTACATTACAGCAAAGAAGGACAGAGCTGTTTAAAACCTTTTTAAACAAAATTGTTGAAAACCTTAGCAATTCAGTCGATACTGCTAGTGAGGTATTTCAAAGAAGCATTCTATTATATTCTAGCAATAGATCCTACAGAAAAGAGGAGTGGGGAATCGATTTTACTGCATAATAATTCGCGTGATTTAATGATGTACGCAATAAGTACCAGTTCCTGGGCAATAGAAAGTCCCTGAAAGAATATTGTACCGAGGCATGCAGCTCACGGTGGTGTCGAATAAAGAAAAAAGTTCGACTAAAGAGGCAACACAAGACAAAAGTGATGTATTTCACTCAGCTTGATTTTACATATAATACAGATTGAATTAGCGAAACAAAACTCATCAATATGACTTTTTCACGGTTTATCAATAAAGGGCAAAATTACTGAGCGCTGATTGGTTGAGAGAGAGGGCATTTTTTTCTTAATCGAGGGCATTTTTAGTAATCAAGAGAGGGCATGATTACCTGTTAATGATTGGCTAATCTGTTGCATAGCAACCGTTCGTTATCTTGAAATTTGTTGCCAAGTTTTTGTTGCAACAATGGCTTGTCGTTTTATTGAAG
>JAKSDK010000629.1 GCA_022360095.1 Phycisphaerales bacterium | reverse complement strand
ACACAGAGACTGTGTTTTTAGACACCGTTGTATACAAGGCAGAAGATTCAAGGAAAACTCCTCGGAAACAACCTTTGAGGAAAATAATTCAAATTTCAAAAAACGCTTGATGGACAGAGGCTACCCACAAACTTTGATAGAAAACCTACTATTAGAAATAAAATTCACATAAAGGGAGCCTAAACTCCTAAAACAAAACAACAAGGAGGAAAAAGAAATATTGTCATTTGTGACACAATACCAACCCTCAGTGTCTACTATAGAGGAAGCTTGAATGAAAAAGTGGAGACTAGTACAAGACCGACCATAGCTTTGCTAAATTAATTTTTAAAGACCCACCTATCATTTCCTTACAAGAAAGGGAAACCATTAAAGGACATGCTCCTTGGAGACAAAAAAGGTTAACAAAGGGTTTCACACCGGTATATATGGGTGGCCTGTCATCCCTTGCATTTTCTCACACAACAGGTTTGAGAGTTTTTGAGCAATAATTCCAGCTGGCTGTGTTTTACATGTATATAACAAGTTTGGTCAACTGTCTCGTTAGTATCAGTTCAGTATGCCTATCTGTGTAATAAAATAGGGTGACCCAGCCCCTAAGGATAGCTGAAAATTGCACGACCCACCCCTTGCACAAGGCTCAAAACCTCATGACCCACCCCCTCTCTGCTCCAGCCCACCCCCTATACTTCTTTACCACTCCCTAAGTACATTCACAGTCCTTTCTCTTTGCGCCGCAGGTGCACTGGGCGACTTTGTCGCCGACAAAATCATATTAAAACTTACACTTGCAGCTCACATGCCCCACCCCACTCGGGCACGAAAATTGGTTAAATGCCCGGGATACTCCCCGGTGAAAGTTGATTGATCGGCGCACAAGTAATACCTTTCAGGTTATTGAGGGCTTGCCTACAGTTAGCTTGGCTTACACTGAAGCAGGGTGCCGGGTTCGCGCAGTGGTGAGAGCACTCGCTTCGCAGCAATGTTCCCCGGGATCCATTTCCAGTCTAGCGCAATACGTGGGTTGAGTTTTTGAGTTTTTGGTTCTCTACTGTGCTCCGGGAGGTTTTTCTCTAGGTACTCGGGTTATGCCCTTTCCTCAAAATGCAGCATTTCCAAATTCCAATTCGACCTGCATTCAAAAGACAAAGAACAAAAGCAAATAATTCGTTGTATGTCACCTGCTTTAGATAATTGAGGGATGTTGATTTTTTTCAAGATTTCTCATTATCGATTGCTCGACACCATTGAGTAGTATAGGAGGGACCGAATTATCCCCTTTTTTGGGCAGGAATTTCATTAACTTGGGCAGGAATAAATTAACGCCAATGACGTCATAGGCTATTGTCTTGATCTCAAATAAAATGCGTAGGGATGCCATTAAGATAAGGTCATGTGCTATTTTTAGTT
>JAKSDK010001747.1 GCA_022360095.1 Phycisphaerales bacterium | reverse complement strand
CCACGACGCCGAAGTGTACGCTCCGTAGCGTCTTGTTTTACGTCTATTTTGTCCCAGATTGTGATCCTTAATTTGTGTGTTTCCAGTAAATAAATTAATCAACCTTCGGCCAAGTCATCCCCGATTTATACTATGCAACAAAACCCTCCAGAAAAAAATGGCAGTTGCAGAAAATTTTTGTCGAAGTGAAGGGAATGTTTCCGTTCTCATACCTATAAGTTCGCTGAGACAAAAATGCAGTTAACGTTACTAAAGGATTAAATTAGCTGCAAAAACCGTGGACGAAGATCCTGCTAGTTGTAAACGTTGGATCTCTAGGATCTCCATTTATATAATATTGTGATTGCTACATATAAGTTCAGTAACATCTGTAAACCTGAAGAAGGCTGGTATGGCCAGCCGAAATATTGTTATAAAAAACAATATACGTTGTTTTAAATCAGCTTTGCAGTAGTCTTTGGACTTCTTGTTCTTATTACCTACACAAATTGAATAGCAGAGGGGAAAGGACACATCCTTGTCGGACACCTCTTCCATAGGTAAAATAATCAGTTTTTTTCTTCCCAAATTTTATGCTACATTTCGTATGTGAATACATATTTAAGAGAATGTTATAGACTGAACCCGTTATGCCGTAATGTGAAAGTTTTCTTAAATAGTCCAGGGTGCCATATGGAGTAAAACAGCAGAAGAGTTTACCTTTAGGTGTATGGATTACATTATTACCAATAATGGTACATAATGAAAAGATATGATCACTAGTTCGAAATCCTGGGAGAAATCCAGTATGGGAAGGATGTAGTAGGTTGCGTTCTTGTATGAGATTGAGTAATCTTTGATTCAAGATGGAACAAAACTGATAATTTGCTTAATCAGCTAGAGACACAAATTCCACGGTAGTTCTATGATTTGTCACCCGATTTAGTGATTGGAGTAATCATTCCTTTTGACTAACTGGCAGGGAAATATCCAGATTTTAGGATAGTGTTAAAAAAAAATGGGGCGGGGGGAGGGGGGTACTCCCATACATTACCAATACGACCGCCCAACGGTGTTGTGATTTTGAAGCTCCTGATTTAGAACTGGGTATCCATTTCAGAGGCGTTTTCTAGAACGGGGTATAATATT
>JAKSDK010000277.1 GCA_022360095.1 Phycisphaerales bacterium | reverse complement strand
TACTATGGGGGGAGGGGCGGGTAGTGATACAGAGTCGGTCAGGTCCTTCAGATCAAGTATCTCCAATGGTATTCCTTCTGAGGTCACAAGCAAGGTATGTATAATAAAGACACAGGTAGAGATACAGTCAGAAGCTTTTTGGGCGACTCGACCCTCGCTTGACAAGCTGACGAAATAATCACAATGATTTCGTTTCCACATAAAATGTATCACCCGTCTCTCTCCAACACGCGTTTTATATATTTATGTCTTTTAATTCAAATTCGTCTTCATTTTTCACCTGTGATCTGGCCACTTTTGCTTTGAATCGTAAGCACTTGCAAGCCATTCATTAAGAATGCAAAATGACACAAAATGTGGACATTATACATCTATTGTTCTGTTATACCTTCTTCCTGGTTTAAGTAACTTTTTATCTGATTTTCTTACACCCTAACACTGTCCACGGCGTCTTTGCTGAGTTTTGCCAATGGTACTACGGACTAGCCTTGGGTTGCCTGTGCAGGTGCAGGTTCAGCAGAAAGTTAAAGTTTGTTTGTTGCCGTTTTTTTCGTTTTTCTTTGCTTCAGGATGTCGTGATAGTCGCTGAGGCCCTTCAACTACTTGTCCTTTGTCTACAACTTAGAACTCAACTTATGGGTAAGAAAATTTTGTTTATTTTTCGGGCGTAGTGCCCCGAGAGTTTGACCGGACACTTCACACGTTCACTCGGGACCGTTCAATATTTTCTCGTATTTCTTTTTTCAATAGGAGTGTTTTATTATCTTCCAAATGTCAATGATTTCATTGTGGAAATCCTCATAGGTTCCATTAATTCTCAGGTAAATCAACTTGCATAGTGATTATCTTTAGCTCACTTACTAGAGAGCCTTAGATTCTGAGACGAGGACGACTACGAGTACCAGATTTTCTCAATACTGAGTATTGCTCGTGCGTGAACCAGCGTCATTTTGGCGGGAAAACGTGATAGCCCCTTACGAGTTTTAGCGAGAATGTCGTAGTGG
>JAKSDK010001743.1 GCA_022360095.1 Phycisphaerales bacterium | reverse complement strand
TTGCTGGATGGCAAAAACGTTAATGAACTCATACATTCTTTGTAAAAATTGGGATTTTTCAAAGAGAATTTCTCCGAAACTATTCGGTATATCCGGCCCAAATTTTCAGAGACAACGAAACTGTTATGCTTTTTCAATATTCGGGGTGTTACTTTGTCACCTGAGCTAAATTTAACGAACTTCTAACAGTATTTAGTCTTGTATACCCTGAAGAAGGTAGCATTGCCGAAACGTCGGTTAAGATTCTTATAGTAACAGCGTCAGTTTTACAATTTTTAAATTTACATTTGTGTTACTTTGTTAGCTTCATCAGAACAAGGGTTCGCCTACATAGGGCTGTCATTACGTTTCTAAGCAGCCGCATCTAGTGAAGATTAACCTTTAACGTCTCACCAACACTTATAGTGTCATCTTTAGCTTCCCACTTTGATCGCGCGTAACATCGAGTGAGCTCATGCCTAACAGGTGTTACATGTTACCGCCCTTAATGACAGCTCTGATATGAAAGAAAATTTTATTCACGGTTGTGTTTACCTTCATATAATGAAGTATCATTTTGTGGTATAAGAACTGAATCGTTGGGGAAAAGCTGTAGTTACATGTTCCTAAAGAGGAACACTTTGTGTAACAGTGTTTTAACTGTTGAGATCAACTTTACCATCTATATGTGGATTTGGGCAATTCAAGGTGAAAGCACTGTTCATTAAAGTTGATTTGAATGGACGCACGTAAAAATTCTCTATCCAGCATTGCCATGTTATGCGCTCACTAAATCCGCTCAAGTCTCGAGTCTCCTTTTTCAGGCAAATTCGTGAACTTCCCGACTTTATATAGCCATGGGAGCCCCTCTCCAGTAACATAATAAATCATGTTTTTGTTTGTTTGTTTCTATAGGAGATTCGCAGTCAAGCGGCAGTTATCGTAGGCTCAGTTGATTTTCTTGGCAACCCCATGGGACTTATCAATGACGTGTCATCTGGCCTAGAGGGACTGGTGAAGAGAGGCAATGTTGGAGGACTGTTCAGGAATGTGGCTCATGGTGTGTCTGATAGCGCGGCTAAAGTAAGTCAAAGCATGCTAATAAGAGGAGTGGTCGAACTATTGTACGTAGGCGGGACCAACCGCTTCACTGTGTAGTTTTTGGTTTATCCCTCAGAACAAAAAAGGTACTAGAGAGTAAAGTCGGTGACTGTTAACACGAAACAGCTGAGGCCGACGGTGCGTTCATTTTACCCCCCTCTATCCATCAGTGCTCCGTTTTAAAGCTACTTTTCGAGGCTACATGGAAAGGAAAGAAGTCCAAAAAAGGATTTGAGGTCACTACTGCAATCGAACTCGGGGAACCTCTCGC
>JAKSDK010001698.1 GCA_022360095.1 Phycisphaerales bacterium | reverse complement strand
GGTCGCGCGAAGAGGGAAGATGGGTGATGTTCGTGTCCATGTGTTCTTATTGAACTGACTCAGAAAAATCAAGAAACTTTATTGATCATTTCCTTTAGTTTCATGAACTTTTTTTAACTGCACAGCGATTTTATTAGGAGAAAATAGGTTCTGGTCAATTGACTTTCCTTCATTCAAATGGAATAATCATAATTTATTCATTTCTATAGCGCATGTTCAACTAACGTTTTCAAATGCGTTTTACAATCAATTTAAAAACCACCTAAAATGTGAAAAATAAAGAACATTGCAGTTATTGGATAAGACTATATGCATAAGACTATTAATGTATAAGACTATATAAAATACGTAATTAAAATATAAAATTTAAATAGTGAGTTCCACGCAAATTTATAATAGTGAACATAGATAATAAACGTAAAAAGATTAGTTGAAGCTAATGTTCTTAATTAATTCAGAGCTTATCAAGGCTGGTAGTACACCAAAATATGTTATACGTTACGGATCTTAATAGATCTCGCTGTTGCCTTGGACACTCGCCGCTGCCCGAGATCGCTACTTTTAAGGCATTTCCATGAATAATAGGGGGTTTATTAAATGTTGCAGTACGGCAGAGCTGCTCTGGAAGCTGTATTGAAGGCTGTAACTGGTCAAGCAGCGCCCATGATTCCACCTCCGCAAGATTACAATGGCCACTTCTTCCAAGGTGTGGTGTTAAGTTATATTGGTGCTTTGATTTTCTTCCCATTCGCCACTTTAAAAACGAGAATACTGAGCCGAACAAACTTTCGCAAAGAGGTCTGGGGCTGTTACTAGGGACAGAAAAAAAATGGCCAATAGTTGACCAGCTCGTCCCCAACCTCGTCCCCAGGAACGATCCCAGAAACGATTGCACAAGACACGTTTCTGCTCGAGCTCTCTTCTTGTTTTAGCCTGCGTACCAGGCGCTTGGAAGTAGTGGGCGAAAGAGAGAACGGGCGCGCGCGAGGGAGACACGCGAGGGGTGATAG
>JAKSDK010001385.1 GCA_022360095.1 Phycisphaerales bacterium | reverse complement strand
GATAGTTAAAAGCAAACACGCTTGTTAAAGCACTGGCTGATGTGTAAGCCGAGGCACTGGTCGACACGCTGGCTCAGACTGTAGCAAAGTTGCAGGCCAACACTCTTGGCGCCACATTCTCCCCTCTGAAGCCCGAGGCACCGGTCGAAACACTAACTGACACTTGCAGAGGTGGTTTCCAGACTGATTACAAGACACTGAACAACTCAAAGTTAAGGCATTGGTTTAAAGGCAGGCAGGCCCCATTCGACAATTAAAGGCCAACACATCTAGCGACACACTGGGAAAATAGTTGGCTTAGACACTTGTGAATATGCTGGCAAGGCGGAAAGCAGAGGTGGAAGCTGACACAGTGAAAGGCTGTGACGGATGTAAACGGCGAATTGCTACTTTAAACGCTGGCCGCCTCGCTTGCAAATCGTGAGGACAAGTCGGTTGGCAAAACACTGTGCAACGAGAAGGCCGAGGCACTGGTCGACACAGTTCCTGACACAATATCAGAGTTGGTGGCCAAGACAATTGCGGACACACTATCTTGTGTGAAGGCGAAGGCACAAGGCAAAACAGAAATTCCCACTTTTGTACCAGTGAGGCGTTACACAGTTGTCGACACACTTAACGAAGTTCAAGCTCAGGCACTGGTCTATACGTAGGCTTAAAAATTTTTACAAGTCGAGGCCAAGAGTGTTACTGTTACTTTACTACAAGGTATCAGTTACACTCTAAGCGTAAGACAGTAGAAACTCACTGGCCCTTGTGACGATCGTTGTGATAATTGGTGCCGTGGCTAACACCCTAGCAGAGTAAAGGCCGAGGCACTACTAAATGCTGTAGGTGGCACGGTTGCAGAGGTCGAGGCTTCGACACTGCACAAGACACTAAGTGATATAAAGGCCAAGACACTAGTCGAGGTGCTGCATCACACCTCAACAAAAGATAAAGGCCGAAACAGTTGGTCATACCATTGGCAAAGTGAAAAACCAAGGCGCTGCTCGACACGCTGGCTTACATGCTAGCCGAGGTTAACGCCGACGCACTAAGCGACATGGTGGTTGTCACGCTAGAATAAGTAAAGGCCGAGACACTTGGTGACACTGGCACAGTTGCACGCTAAGGCACTGGTTGAAACACTGTCTAACAAGCTATAAGAGATCAAGGCCAAGACACTTGCCTTGCCACTTATTGATGCTGTGGCTGACAAGCCAGCACAGGTAAAGGCCGAGGCACTACTACATGGTCTGGGTGACACGGTAGCAAAGGCTGAGGCTCAGACACCGAACAAGACACTGAGTAATATAAGGGCCAAGACACTGGTTGAGGTCTTGCATGACACGCTACCAAAAAATTGCGGCCAAAACAATTAGTGACACACAGGGCTGACCCACCGGCTGACAAGCTATAAGGAGCAGGTAGTGCTCGACACACTATCTGCAATACTATCAGACGTAGCGCAAAAGACATTTGTTCTATGTAGAGCCCGAGAAAACCGTCGAAACCGTTGACACTGTTGCAGATCTAAAGGCCTAGCCAGTTGGCGACACAGTAAACGAATTCGAGTCAGAAACACTAGTCCACACGCAGGCCGCGACACTAGACAAGATGACAGACTAAGCCATGTGTAAAACCAAGCTAGTGGTGAAAACGCTGGCAGACTGGCTAGCAAAGAATAGAGGCCGAGACAGTGAAGCGATGACACTGGCCCGTAGAAACGCAAGGCACCACTTCATGCTCTGGCTGACACGGTAGCAGAGGTGAAGGCTTAAACACTGTACGAGTCACTGACTAATGTCAAGGCCGAGGCACTGGTCGAGGTGCTGCATGACACGCTAGCAAAAGATAAAGGCCCAAACAATTAGTAAAACTGAGGGCGAAGTGGAAACCAAGGCACTAGTTGACAAGCTGCCTTACCTTCTAACTTCGGTGGTGTCCGAGGCACT
>JAKSDK010001652.1 GCA_022360095.1 Phycisphaerales bacterium | reverse complement strand
GGGCTTGATGCCCGCCCGGTCGATGCGGTGATAATCGCCTGTATAATCGAGCACAGGCTCTGACCAAAGCTCGCGCAACACGTCCACTTGCTCGTCCAGGCGCTTACCGCGGTCTGCATAATTGGTGCCGAGGGATTCGTACTCCACAAAATTCCAGCCAGTGCCGACACCGACACGCAGGCGCCCGCTGGAGAGATAATCGATTTCGGCCACTTGCTTTGCCACCAGCGCCGTCTGCCGTTGGGGCAGGATGAGCACGCCCGTCATGAATTCGATGGTGCTGGTGACGCCGGCCGTAAAGCTGAACAGGGTGAGCGGTTCGTGATAATCGTCTTTCTCCGTATACGGACCACCGAGCGGTGGTTCGCGGCCCTCATGAACGGCGCCCAGAACATGGTCATAAGCAATGATATGCGAATAGCCCAATGCTTCAGCAGTTTGCGCAAAATCGCGCACGGCCATCGGGTCGTTGCCGATCTCACAGGTGGGGAACACGGCGCCAAATTTCATGAGCTCATCCTTAAACGTGCAGACAGGAGGGACAGCATATTGAGCCCCGGCTGACCCCGCAAGCAAGACCGCGCGCGCTTGAACTCACCCTAGCGGAAGGTGACGGTGATCGTCTTTTCTTGGCCGCGGCGCAAGACCGTGACGGTGGCTGGGCCGGCGTTTTGATCGATGGCACGCAATTTAGTGACCGCATCTGCCGCCGTGCCCACCGGTTCGCCATTCACGGCGATGATCACGTCATCAACAAGAATGTTTGCATAAAATGCCGGCGTGTCGTCATACACCTTGACCACAACGGCACCGGTGTTGCGCTCCAGCCGGCGGCGCTGAACGTCGTTCAAATCCACAAGGCGTAAGCCAAACCGGCCGTGTTGGGCGCGCACGGCAAGTGTCCCGGCACCCGACACTTCCGGCGGGGCCATCCATGCGGCCTGGGTTGATGACTGAAATCCTGAAGAAACGCCCAGGAAACTGACAAACGCACACACAAAGACGCTCGAGGCTGAACCTACGCTCCGCATCATCTTCGTCCTTCGGCTGAGTTCCCTGACGCTAATGTAGCGGCAAAAAGAGCGAACGCAACGGATGGCTCACGCAAGTTTGTCAAATTTAATGTGAAGCTTTTTTAAAGCGAAGAGAAAGATGCTCGGCTCAATCGGATG
>JAKSDK010000460.1 GCA_022360095.1 Phycisphaerales bacterium | reverse complement strand
TTGTGCCGGTAAACTCATAGAAAACTTAAAGTTATTCTATAAAAGCAATAGATCAAACTTTCTATGAGTTTACCGAGGTGACAACCCTCGCGGGATGTTGGGAGAATACTCGAAAAGCTTGAAAATCACTCGCCTTCGGTTCGTGATTTACAAGCGTTTCTCGTGTTCTCCCAACATCCCGCGTGGGTTAACACACCGGTAAACCCATAGAAAGTGTGGTCTATTGCTTAAGTGGTTTTTAACCAAAACATAATGAAATAAACGCATTTCCATGGGTAAGAGTGGAAATACGGGAAGCTTACAACAGTAAAAATCCTCAGGATTAATATTAATATTATACAGATCATAGACAACCTTACCTCTAAACTAAAGTCAGCAAGAAACACACGATGTACACTGTTTTAGAAAAATAACACTGGGCGGTTATTAAAATAAGGACACAAATGTGCTTGAAAGCAGCAACTTATATTCAGTAACCAAGTTAAAGTAACACTGACCTAGGTTAACAGCTTACTTTTCTATTTTTTCGTGATAATGATATTGCAAATCGGGATTATCTTAAGAAACCCATTTCAAATATTGTAAACTTACAATAAGTAACAAAACCTCTTACCTTACCAACTTTTGCTGTAATTTTGCAAGTCTTCTCTTTTTTTTTCGAAAAATCAAACCGTGTGTAACTATTACTTTAGAGTACTTTTAGATTTTCGATTCGAAAATCATCGGCGCCTATTCAACAACTAATGTGAAAGTTTATGAATGACTGTTATTTATGAAAATTATCAAAGCTTAATATCCAGATATGTGTTTGGAAGATTATTGGTATTTATAACTTGAAGTTGATGCATTAGCCATTTATAAACAGGATTAACAATGTATATTAGTTCCATTGATGAAAAAGGACCTCTACGTCATGCGAGAAGATATTATTAGCCAGGGAGTTTTGTCAAACCATAAGAAATTACTCGTCAACTATGTGTTAAGCGAAAAACATTTTATTGGATAGAAAACTGTAGGTGCATTTTGTGTGTTCAGTTCATATCATCACGAAAAATTTTATCGAAGATTTTTACAACGTTAACTAACGTTGATAACCGCAGCTTACGGCTACTCAGTTCTTAAATAATATTCCCTTTAATAGCACCAGCTAACTGAAAATGCCGGACGTTCAACAACTCAACCCACGAAAATGGGCTCAATTCACTTAGTTTCATTGCCATTACCAAGCAACAACAGTTAGTCAAGGTGGGCAGTGTTTACATCTGGCTAGCAATGTTGGGTGAATGGGTTAGCTATGCCGCTTTCTAAACATGCTTTGAGCACTGGGTTCTAGAGATACCTGCACCATAGCTCCATGGTGTAACAAAATTTCTTTTTCTGAAAAACTCTAGCCGGAGTTCAAAACTAGTAATCGTTTGATGACGTTGAATCTTACTATAGGGTTGACAACCGACTGGGTCGTTCCATAAAAAGTCAACCGAATAGTAATTCAACTTTAATCAACATTAATAATTACTGAACGCTTTTGTTTGTTTGAAAACATCAGTTCTATTTCATGTTTGTTACCTAACAGTTTTTATTCTTATTGAGCCTCTCTGGGGCGATGACTGCTTGTGAAATGGAGGTTTCGTTAAACCTACGCATTTTTAATGACGTCACTGGTGTAAGCTTAGGATGAGGGTTTTAATCT
>JAKSDK010000700.1 GCA_022360095.1 Phycisphaerales bacterium | reverse complement strand
CTGAAAGAAAGTCCCACCTGGAGTCAACTGTGACAAGTCAATTTTCCTTCTAGGCAAGCAATTTTTCATGCTCAATAATTGCTTGATGGGTTAGGGTCATCTTATAACTAAATCATAAAGTCAGACAAGCACAGGGATATAGCTAAGGGAAAGGTGAGCAGTTTTTTTGGTCATGATCAGTCAAACCAGCTTTTTCACTCAACTATTCCTTCAAAATTTCCCCATAACTTTCTTCTCCAGATTAATTTGAGCTGGTGGTCAGCTCTTTTTCAGCACAGCCAGCTGTGGGCTCTTAGGGAAATCCCTGCAAACATGCAACAACCCTAGGCAACCAAAATGTTAAAATACTACTGTCTTTGTCTTTGTCTTATGGCAGCCAAATGTAGGAATAGTTAGCAGGGGAAGAGGGACAATTGACTATATCAAAAACATCGAAAGGGACAATGGTCTTGACAATATCAGGAAATTTGGTCAGCAATACTGGATAGAAACGTGTGGAATGATTGTGTCATGGAGACTTGATCAGGAGATCAGACTAAGTAGGCACATAAGCATTATTGACCTTTCTACCGATACGGCGGCAATATTGAATTAATTACATTTAAGGAGTATTATGGGATACCCTGAGGGCACTCGCTCAGTATTAACGCACGCTTTTCGGGCAAAAAGAGAACTTCAATGCATATTTCTCGGGAAACACGGCACAACGATCTTTTTTTCCTATTGCTATCTTTTTTTAGGAAAACTTAAAGAGAAACTGTCCCAAAAAGCGCTTGCAAATACTGATGTGAGTATATCGGATAGTGCTTGTGCCCCCCTGGGCATCACATAATACTCCTTAAATCCAATTAATTCAGTATGGCCGCCGTATCGGTAAAAAGGTCTATTCAAGTTATTTCCAAGCCCTAATGTACTGGTACCAATAATTACTTAATTGTACATACCCTCTCCACTAAATGTAGCATTTAAAAATGATGGCACAAGAAAAGAAAACGCTCCTGATGAGTGGTTCACCTTGCGGCATCTCCTTTGAAACCAACTATCAGCTGCCTGTTAAGAATGAAAGCCAAGTATAACCAATTACTTTTAGTACAACCACAAAAATT
>JAKSDK010000867.1 GCA_022360095.1 Phycisphaerales bacterium | reverse complement strand
CCATTGGAGAGGTGGTCAATCAAGCCTCTCATGGGATCCAGTTCGCGCGCGGCAAGATCGATTTTGCGGAGATGGTGAACAGCACGGCGAAACATCTGCGCGGTCAGGTTGATAGCCGGAACTATGAATTTGGACGCCGCGTCTTCGAGAAGCGCGTTGCCTCTCGTATCTATCCTGAATCCAGGCTGTTAATCGATGCTCACCTCAAAAAAGGCCACGTGGTCGTTATCGTATCCGCCGCGACGCCCTATCAGGTGGAGCCGGTCGCGAATGATCTGGGCGTACACAGCTTCTTATGCACGCACCTGGAAGTGAAAAACGGCATCTGCACCGGCAAGGTGGTGGAGCCCGCCTGTTATGGAGAGGGAAACTCCATCGCAGTCCGCAACTTCATTGCCGACCGGAACATCGAGCTTGGCGAAAGCTACTTCTACAGCGACGGCGACGAAGATCTTCCACTTCTGGAAATCGTTGGGAATCCCCGTCCGCTCAACCCGAATAAGAAACTGACCTCCGTTGCGAAGTCACGAGACTGGCACATCACGCGTTTTGAAGGACGGGGTCGGACAACCGCTAAGGATGTGGCACGGACAGGTCTTGCTTACTTAAGTGCCGCCCCCGCGGCCGCTGCAGCATTGTCGGCCTATTCCATCAATGGGTCTGCGCGTCAGGCGCGGAACATTTTCCAGGGCCTCTGGGGCGAACTATCCTCTGCGTCCATCGGTCTCGAACTGGATGTGAAGGGGCGGGAGCATCTATGGTCTCATCGTCCAGCCGTCTTTATGGCGAACCATCAAAGCGCTGTGGACGCTATTGCCGTTCTGAAGCTGGTCCAGAGCGACTTTACGGCGATTGCGAAGAAAGAAGTGCAGTCGCAGCCCATCATCGGCCAGATGTCGGAAGCGATGGGAACCATCTTTGTGGATCGCTCGGACAATAAGGCCGCCCGCGAGGCGCTGCAGCCGGCGGTGACCGCGCTTAAGAGCGGCACATCAATCATCATTTTCCCCGAAGGCACACGCAGCCCGACGAACAAACTTTCCAAGTTCAAGAAGGGTGGCTTCCACTTGGCAATGCAGGCGGGTGTGCCCATCGTGCCGATCGTCCTGCACAACACGACCGATGCAATGCCGAAAAGTGCTTTCATTGCGCGCCCGGCGACCGTTCATGTCACGGTGCTGCCGCCCATTGAGACGGCAGACTGGGCAATCGAAGAGCTGGACCAGAATATCGATATGGTCCGCAAACAGTTTCTGAAGGAACTTGATCAGGACAGCGTCGATGTCTCGAAAGATGTGATCCGGCTCGCGCAGTCTGGCAATAAGCCGACAGCGTCTGTCGAAGATGAGGGAAACAAGCCCAAAAAAAGTAAGGGCTGACGATCTTTTAATGACTCGATGCTTTGACCGTGGCGATGTTTAAGGCCGACGTACGCGACTGCTGAAAAACAGTAAAACCCCTACTTTTCCTCGGCTTGTTTCTTGTTTGGTGCAACCCATCTCAATAGGGAAT
>JAKSDK010000808.1 GCA_022360095.1 Phycisphaerales bacterium | reverse complement strand
GACGATCTGAAATGACCAACTTTCAACACCAAAGTTTACCTTGTTCTTTAATGCCACAAATCTATGGACCAGATTATACACCCTCAAACGATATAGACTAAAACATGTTTCTAGCGGTATATTGTGTTTCCTTGATGAGAGATTTTTTTTTTCGTTTTCAGATATTGTTACACGACACTATTATCAAGACCTGAATGATGAACAGGAGAGAATAGTCCATGAAATTCTCACAAGACAAATACTACTGTACACTAAATATATGATAGGTCCAACATCCGAGGAAGTGTCAGGCCTGATTCAACATATAAAGGCTGCATACAACTTGGCCTTGAAATCTGTGGGTATGTGATAGCAGCATGGATGTTAGTATTCCAGGGCCACTCGCCCATTTCGCCTCAGGCCCAGAAATGGCGAGTAACCCCCAAAAAGTAAAATACATGCTACTTGTACTTACTCATGCTAAAATGCTAACTGCAGCAGAGATTGCTCATCGGTAGGCCCATAGCGAGTGGCTAATAAAAAAGGTCTCAACCGCGAGCAGTTTTTAACCCCTTCAGTCACGTTTGACAGAACATGAAGAAGATGGTTGTGAAAATAGACATACTAAACGTAGGTGCCATCGATAGCAAAATCATGACCCACTAATTTGGTTGTCCAAAGGTATATTTGCCAAAAGATTTGGTTTGTCGTGAGTTAGAATTCTAAGAAATCATAAGAGACGCAGCTAACAGAAAGTCATTTGATTTTGCTTGTCTTAAGCCCAAAGTATAATTCAAAAACAACTCCGAAAAACATCTTGCTGACTTAAAATATAAGTGTAGGCAAGAATTGAAACAAAATAATTAAACGTAATATTTATAATTCTGCAATGTTCCAACACTTACACAGTTGTGAGGAATTTAAATTTTTTGTTTCCTCTGAATAATTTGCCTGGTTGTTTTAACAACAAAGCCGATACAGCTAATTTCACTTCCCACGTTCACCAAACTATTTTGAACAACGCAACTATTTTTACATGCAACAATAACAATAACCAAGTATGTTTTCAGGAATCTTT
>JAKSDK010000706.1 GCA_022360095.1 Phycisphaerales bacterium | reverse complement strand
TTAATAAGTTCACAAATGTAACTTGCAGCAAGTCCATAAATTGCTCTAAATGTAATTATCATAATTTTAAATTCTATGCTAAGTTTAACTGGAAGTCAGCGTAATGAATATAAAACTGGAGTGATGTGTGAAAATCTACAGTAAAGGTAAATTTTAATAATCAAGCTTGCCGGAGAGTTCTGAAGGCATTGAAGTTTTGTTATATATATGGACAGAAGACCATCTAGAATACTGTTACAATAATCAATACATCCTATTACCAATGTTTGTGTTGCTTTGGTACTTAATTATTTTCTTATACGCCTGACATTTTTGAGATGGTGATATGCGGCTTTATTAGAAATTTAAAATACAGCGTATTACTGACTATTTTTTGCATTGTTTAATAGATGTTTGCAAAATTGTTTAATTTTCATTTAACACAACTTCATTTATATATTAGGCAAACCATGCAGCCAACTTCCATATATGTTGTGGTACATTGCAGTGCTCAAGCCACTCATAAAACCGACACATGTCATTTGCACTGATCGCATGCTTTGTCCTTTCTTAGATATTTGGTCTCAACTGGTGGTGATGGAACAGTTTGTTTTTGGAAGTGGGATTTATCCACCCTTAAATTTGAGTGAGTACATGCATTGTTTATACAGCATGATTTATTAGTACTTAAGACAGCAAGTAAAATCTTACATGTGAGTACTCAACAACTGAACTCTCTCTTAATGTAGGAAATGAAATCAATGAAAGCAATGTGGATTTCACCCTTTGCATTGTAAAATAGTTTTGTTTCAGGATAACAGAACTCTAACACTGTACAAGGTTTACGTTTGGTTTTGTTTTTGTACTAAAACAGTGTCATCTTCTTTACTTCAGACCCAAGCCGATAAGGTTTATCGAGAAGTCACGTCCTGGTACCCAGATGGTGTGCTCATCATTTAGTCCAGGTCAGAAAAAAAATCTGCAATAAGGCCGTGTAGCTTTCAGCTGGTGTATGTATTATTTCTGACAACTGTATTTGCACACTTGGTGCTTAGTATGAGGCTTAAACAACTGCATTTGTGGTGCTTACGATGTATGCCGATTTCAGTGGCATAAAGCAACTTGGGATCTAGCACTCTCCCCTGGTCAGGATGCAGGTCTAATCTTAGGGACACCCCAGTAGTACATGTTTGTGAACAGAACTAGTACCCATTTTACACCTGGGTGGAGAAAACATGATACCCAAAAATAACGATGCTAGTACTTACCAATAATATACATTTACACTTGGGTACACTTGGTTAGAGTATTGAAGTACATTTAAGTTCCTTGTCTGACAAAACACGGTGACACAAAACCTTACATCTAACCTGCAGCTTAACCTGGCAACCCAGCATAAAAAAAAAGATGACTTACAAGTTAAAGTCTGAAAATGGCTTGCAGATAGAAATTAAAAAACTACAATAAATTGAGTTATAGTGCATTATAAAGGCAATTTGGTAACTATAAGGAGATTCAAAAGGTCAGACATATTACACGTACTTGGGCTTTGCTCTGAAAAGAAAAGTCTGATGCACTCAAAAAGTACTAGGCTATTTAAATCTTATCTGCATGGTGGAAGGTGGCTCCTTTTTAACAGGAACTTACTTGAGTTTATTTTAGCAAACTCCTTCATTGATTTAGCAGTGCAGATTTTTCGGTGGTATGATTTGAATTAAAATACAGCTGTAAACTTGTTCAGAATAAAATATAATATTTATTTGACTTGGCTTGATAATGTACATTGTACATGTGGGGCTGGTACAGTTTACCTGACAGTGCCTTTTATAAAATGTAAATTGTTGTGATTTACAGGAGGGAGTTTTTTAGTGTCAGGCAGCACTGATCATATTATCAGAATCTACCAGATGACCCCAGGACCCCCTGAGAGAATCGCTGAGTTAGATGTCCATAATGTAAGTAGACTTGTGTTGA
>JAKSDK010001861.1 GCA_022360095.1 Phycisphaerales bacterium | reverse complement strand
TGTACATGGAATTAACACAGCCTGATGTAAGATTCCACCTAATGCGTGCAAGCATTCCCCGTCGTTTACCAGCTCGGGAATCGGGATAATACATACTTAAAATGAGAATTCCGAGAAAAATGTTCATCAAATACAACTCCTAAATACTTAAATTCAAAAACACGATTAATGGGTCGGCCCTTAAACGTTACACCAAAATCTGCATCAGAAAGCCTAGCGTAAGTTCCAAACAACATAGCCTCGGTCTTAACCGCACTTAAGAAAAGGCTGTTATCATGGAGCCACGATCCAATTAGATCAAGATCTTCATTGACACTTTTCTCGATTATTGAAGCAGCAACCTTCCAGAATAGAATAAGACAGTGGCATCAGCATACATTAGCACACTACACTTGCGGGCAATAGTGGGTAAATCTTTCACATGAAGCACAACAAATAGAAGAGGTCCGATGATCGATCCTTGGAGAACACCAACACGAATAGATTCAGAGTCTCGGAAAGATCCCTGGAAACCCAACAACCTGAGTTCTTTTACTCAGATATATAGTAAACCACTCGTATTCTTCATCTACAATACCCAGGGCATAAATATTCTCTAATAGCTGGGAATGGTTCACGATGTCAAAGGCCTTGCCGAAGTCTATAAAACAGCTCCAGTCATTTGACCGTGATCAATGTTACGTCTTATTGTATCAGCTAAAGATAAAGCCGAAAATTCCGTAGGACACTGTTTCCTGACACCACACTGATATGGGCTCAAAATGTTATGCTCCAGTAAGTAATCATTTAGTTGCACATGGACAGCCCTCTCCAGCGGTTTAAGGGAAACATATGTGCTGCTTTCCAAGCATCTGGAACTTTACTTGAGAAGCATTAATGATCGCTGTAAGAGGCCTCATGATAATAGCATCGTCCAGGCTAACAGCTTTTATGGTCTTTAGCCCTTTAAGCTGTTTCAGTACGAAACTTTCGGTCACGTCAGTAAACTGAAATACAGGGTGACGACGCGTCACAGGTAAGCTAGAGCTTCTACAGGCTAAACTACTGCACGCTGAAGCCACAGCACTCCTAAGGGAGTCTACAAGGCAAATTACAGCGTTTGTGAAGTACTTATTAAATGCATTACCAATTGAACGCTTGTCAC
>JAKSDK010000556.1 GCA_022360095.1 Phycisphaerales bacterium | reverse complement strand
TTCAGGGTGTCTTCCTAGTGGTGGACAACACTTTCATGTCATCATATTTCCAGGTATAATAATACATTTATTTGTATGGAATATACTCCAACAGCCCAGAGAGATAAATTATCAATTCTTTTCTTGACAGTCAGCACTAGTACTAATGTTAACCCAAAACATTTGTGGCCTTAAAACTTAACATATCCCCAAAATTCCCTGACTATCTTTTGTACTGACTCAAGACAACTCTTAAGTATTTTGTATGGGAAAGAATATCCTTGTAACTATTTGAAAATCACTCTGACTCGCTTTGACTGATACAAGTGGCTTTCAAAAACACCAGGGGTAAGCTGATGAATTAGTTGAGATTTTATACCCCAAAATCTCACCCTCCCCCTCTCCCCCTCTTTTCATAAGAATATTAATGCCATCTCTTTATTCGAGATCACCCACAAAAATCCCTTCAGTGCAAAATTTCAGACCCGAAATAAGGGATTAGATACCCAATCCCCACTGTCAACTGTCATAAGGAAAATACCAAACTGTCTCACCTTTATTTGAAAAGAGAAGCCTTTCTTGACTTTTGTCTCTGTTATGACATTGCTAATTTCCAATCACTTTGTTTGTATTAATTTAACTGCCCTGCAAAATGTAATTATTTTGTAGCGACCTTTGTCTCTTGGAGCTGATGTTGTCATGCACTCTGTAACAAAATATATGAATGGTATGTTTATCAAATTGTTCTTATTCCCTCTTTGTTTCAATTAACAGCAATTTTCAACTGTTTGACTGTTTTTTTGCAGGTCATTCAGACACTGTAATGGGAGTGATTTGCACCAACAACGATGACATTTGTAAGAGGCTGAGGTTTCTTCAAAATGGTAGGTTTGCAACTGCTACATAACCAAAGAAAAATACTAGTGCATATTTGATAATATGCATGTTACTGTAAAATCGCAGTAAGCTGTTGCCATCTCTTCATTACTTTCAGCTGTTATTTCATTATTACTTACAGTAGATACTGTAGAGAAGTAAAAATTTTATATTGTTTCATAATTTATTCTTCAATGTGGCTAGCAACAGTAAATGACTGTAATTTTTTGGTTTATGTGTGATTGTTTTGTCCCTTTTCTCTTCAGCTATTGGTCCAGTACCAAGTCCTTTTGACTGTTATCTGGCCAACCGTGGACTTAAGACACTTCACCTGAGAATGAGGCAACATCAAGTTAATGCTACGGCTGTTGCAAGATTCCTGGAGAAAAACCCCAGGGTAGAGAGGGTGATATACCCTGGTAAGACTACTGGAGTATGCATGCCTTACTACGATACAGGGTTTATGTTGGTGAGAG
>JAKSDK010001575.1 GCA_022360095.1 Phycisphaerales bacterium | reverse complement strand
CCGATTCCAGGTGGTTACATGGAGCGAACAAGTGAACGATAACTTTTCCTTCCTTCGTCAAAGGGAACCCCTTAAAGGGAGAAAACAAAGAAGTTAAATAGCGTTATAAATGTACTTAGGACAATGAGTACGGACCTCGATCTTTCCCTATGTTTTGGATCACTACATTCCATTCCAAGAAGGCATTATCTTTACTGAATTGGACTGTTGCAGGAGCCCATGCTGACAGCTGGTTACAGCAAAAACTTAAAAAGACTCTTTGACCAACAAATAGTACTGAAAATTATGCACATGGCAAATCATGCGTGGTTGAAATGTTGAAAATAATCAGTGACTCTCAAGGTGAAACTGACAAACCAATTAACTGGCTTTTTTACTTCCTCATAAGAGACACGACCTTATTTTCATTCCATTCACTTAAAGGTTTCATTTTAGCAAAGCATAGCATCAATATAACTTCCTATCATTATACGTTTAAAATTAGCCAAAGAATTGGCTTGTTCTGAGTTCAAACAGTTCGAGAGCACTGCAAAGATATCGAAGAGTTCAAAAGTTTGAATTCCGTGCAAACCTGAATGTTTTCAGACAAATTCTTTTATTCTGGTCTTCAGCCGCTAGGCTCAACAAAACAAAATCCCTTGTTTATAAATCTACACGAAATTGATAGGTTAATTGTCTTGGTGCTTACCTTGGCCTTCAGTCTCTTCAGTAGCTGAATAGTTTGCGCCATAAATGTGTCCATGAAGTCAAGACAAGATCCCTGGAACCTTCGATTTAGTATTTCTGTAAGTCCTCGTTGAACATTGTAGCTAAATGGATATGGGTCCTGATAAATCTCTGCAATATTACTCTGAGCTCGGATAATGCACTCCTGTATAAAGAAAACCCGGCAATGACACTCTAAGGGTCTCTTTGTAGATGAAGCCAGTAACCGTGTTAGTCTGAATTTGTTTTTGGTTGGAGTTCTGAAGTTCTTTTAAGAGATACTTCAATATCAGAAATCATTCCTGACGCCGTTACAACTCTAAATTTGCTCTCTTTTGAAGATAGCGTATAAGTACTCAGCAGAAAACATTCACCCCAGCAATTGGACAAGCCGGTCCAAATATGGGAAAAATACACTCAGACATCCCGACTGCAGAAACCGCGATCTTGGGCTCTTCCGACTTCTCAAATGGACACATTAGTTTTGAAAATGAAAATAGCAATCAGACGAGACCTAGTAAGAATACGAGTGTTACCTCATTTTCCTCAAGGACGATCAACAACGACAACAACAGTTTATTCCTACTACTGTAGACAACTAAAAGAATTTACAAGAACATAATTATAAATAAACAGTACATACAGCAGTGGGACACCCAAAATAACTAAAAACCTAAACTAGTTGAGTGACCGTAATTATGATAATTGAAAATGTGAAAGTCAGGAAAGAGGCACAACAAATACATTGGTACACATATATATCATAAAGTTGGTACAAAAGTAAATATACAGAACAAAACAAAACAAATAGATAAATATAAAACATCAAAATATCAGTAAAGATTAATTGAGACTAATGAAATGAGAAGTTAGTTCTTTTTCTACGTAAATTGATTGGAAGTAACACTTCAAAGAAGGCTTGTCGTTTGATGGCATTTCGCTTGTTACATAAACGGACACACGGAGACACAAAAACAATAAAGAAAAACGCTGTAAGAATCTGCATTAAGCAGTGAACGACAGACATATCACACGCAGTAAGCAAGACACGTCCGCCATCTTTGCTGTCCGCTGACCTCTCAGGGCTAGTGCGCAAGCGCGCGTGATTTCACGCGCGGAAAATCATGGAAAACTCGTGGTCGAGTGCTTGGGATGACTCGGTTTATCTGTTTTGTAGCACGTCAAACGTTTTTGCATAGAAAATTTTTTTTTGTCATTTACTAAAGTACTTTGCGCTCGCAAACCTCAGCTAAAATCAAAGCCATAAAGTGAATTGGCTCATTGTAACTGTGACCAGTCTCTAGTATTTCTTTGAATGACAAGCGGTAAACCGCGAGCATTACATGACAACCTTCTCCTCATACATGGCCAAGAGTAAGAATATCAAATTATTAGCAATTTGAATTAACCGTAATGAATCTGATGAATAGTGACACGGGTCGAAACTCTCTCTTTTCTCTCTCTCATTCTCTCGCCCGGGCCTCGCGCGCTAATTAGAATACGGTACCATTACTAATCAAAACAAACCACACAAGATAAAGCATTGTGAAATTAACGGGCAAAGCGCCGACACAAACATCGTTTTTGCATCGTAGAAACAACCTCCATTTCACTTTGCTTCGCAGCAGATTCAAGGACAGAACAAGTAAGTTTT
>JAKSDK010000412.1 GCA_022360095.1 Phycisphaerales bacterium | reverse complement strand
TATAAGTTTGCAAGCAAGACCGGCGGTTTCGAATCGTACGATTCTCATCATTGGTGGGATGGTTGAGGTGAACTCTCAACCATTCAGTATTGCTTGATTTGGTAAGAGTTTATATATCCACCCTGCTTCGTGTGGAGGATCGAAAATGGTGCGGTTTGATTGGCTCCTTGCAAAAAACTAATCAGGTTGCTGTAGGTTCGATTCCCGTTTTCTCAAAGCTAGGATGCTCTGATAAAGGGAAAAATTTCAAAAATAGTTGTTTTGCCTTGCTTTTTTGTCAAGTATAAAAACATCTCGTTAGAATGTTTATGATGTATAATTGTTCCTCGAAATGGCGAGGAATTATGTATATTTTCGTTTGAATTTAAAGTAAGACTTGCATTTACTATACAGTTTAATTTGTACTGTACAGACTAATTTAGACATGAGAATCTTTTAACGGTTTGACTGGCACAGCATGGCACTGTGTGGCAAAAATAACGTGAATATCTGTAACGGAAGACAGACTGCACATATATGACGGCGTGAAACAGTGCATTAATCTTTAATGTTTTGTATATTTGCAGAGCTCAGAGTTGGTTTTATGAAAATGGTTGAAATAATAGATTTTGGGACTTTGTCAAACCCTTTATTAAACTATTGAATTTTTTCTGGAAAACAAATAATGTCTTGGTTCGTAAACCTAAACTGTGCGGAGATTTTAAAAAATAGATACCAAAGATAACAGCAGCAACGGAAAATTATTATAATTTTGAGTGGACATATCTTATAAAAACAATACGCGCAAACAGAATAAATTGTCTGATGCGTGCACATGAAAGTCTCTACTAAGAAAAAAAAAAAAACATTGTCGGAAGAAAAGCAAAAAGCCTGTAAGCCATGTCCGAAAGGTAATATGCGATTTTTATAATGACTTGCTATAGGTCCCATAGGGGTTTAGCGGCCGCTCAAGTGTCTGAGAAAAGTAAGGAACGTCTTTCTGTAAGTGAGCAGGCCTGGTAAGTGAGACTATTTCTAAACGTTGGACAAGTCTTAACACAGATAGATGTG
>JAKSDK010000921.1 GCA_022360095.1 Phycisphaerales bacterium | reverse complement strand
GTTATAATGCTAATCTAGTCAGGACAAGGCTTTGAATAAAGACGTTATTAAATTACATAAGAAAAAAGAATACAAAAGAAATACAAAAACATACAGAAAGAAACACCTTACATATAAATTCAAGTACAGGGGATTTTGTTATTTGAAAAAGACTATTTGTAAAGCTTGGGAGGAGAACTCCCATATAAAAGTGACAGGAATGCTCGTCGGAAAATTAAAATTCAACCGCTAAGGGAGACCAATACGGGTGTGGCTCAAGCTTAAACTGATCCCTAAAGAAGACTGCACTAAAACAGACGTCACTTGTTTTTATGGAAATTTCTTTACATAAGCCCTAAGCGATACTTGAATGGGCAAATACAGTGAATTTCTGTCCCAGACACCAAAAGTGAGCCCAAAAATTAAATAATTTGCAATTTATACCCTTAAGCGAGACGACGAGCATCCCCCTCACTTTTATATGGGAGTCCCCCTTCCGGGTTGTAAAGATCACTGTGTAATGTATATCGCCACTCATATTTGACTTAAAATAAAGAGTCATTAACTCTTGATTAGTTAAAATTAATTTAACTTATTCCTATGCCACTCCTATAGTATACCGTCAGTTTGCGTCAATCAGCTTGGTGTTGTTTTCTCACTCAATGTTCCTGAACAAATTTACTCACTCACCGTAAGAAATGTATTCATGTCCTCCACAAAACATTGTATGTCCGGTTCATTGGTTACTGCGTTTCGTCTGATCTTTAACTCTTCCAGCTTTTCGTTGTTCAAACTTCTCAGTTCTTTGCAAAACTCCTAGATGAAAGCAAAGAACATCTTCAAAATTATTCAATAGAAACTATAGAAGCTATTCTTCCCATCGATTCTAACACCATCGAGAAGGTCCTTTGAGCATCGGGCATATTCTTTGCATACACATAAACAGGTTAATTAAAGGGCTGGGTAGC
This sequence comes from Phycisphaerales bacterium, assembly GCA_022360095.1. Classification (GTDB taxonomy): domain Bacteria; phylum Planctomycetota; class Phycisphaerae; order UBA1845; family UTPLA1; genus JAKSDK01. The sequence continues at coordinate 413 of JAKSDK010000921.1, read as the reverse complement.
TGGGAACTGACCACGGATTTCAATGATGGAGCATGATCTCCGTAAGATATTTGGCAATTATTGTGTGAGGCTGAGTATATTCTGAAGAATTATACAGATCAAGGTAGGTTTGTCTTTGTCGAATTCAGAATATAAAGGGATGTTTGGTCTAGCAGATATTCTTCAAATAGAAGTTGTCATCCTTTGAGTTGTATTTTTGCTGTTCTTGTTATGCTTTTAGGCAGAAGTTGGGCTACGGAGCCCCAGTTAAATAGTAACCGTTTAGGAAAAAAGATGACTTTCGAGTTACGGTAAAGAAATAAAAAACCGTGAAATCTGGATACTTCAGGAATCATGGATTCAACATGGTACGGTGAAGGAGAACATTTTGTTCGGCATGCCTTTTGATGTGGAGAAATACAGTGCAGTGATTG
>JAKSDK010000837.1 GCA_022360095.1 Phycisphaerales bacterium | reverse complement strand
CATCACATTTCATAACTTATAATTGACCCACGGGTTCAACATCCAAAAGAGCGATCATTTTGATTTACTCATAAAAGTTGACAACCTTAGCTGGTGGAAAAGTGTGTTCTTACAACCAGAACTGCCATGATCAGAAACTAGATGTTATCATTCCTACTCATTGTGGTGATTATGAAAATGCCATAAACTATTAACAATTTGTCTTTCATAACATCTCATTTTCTTGCTTCTTCCACTAGACGGTTTCCAATTTATTTTTTTGTTGCGTGATAGTGAAAACGATCTATAAACAAAAACACAGACAGAAGCTGACAAGCACATTGGCGTCCCGTTGTTTTCCGCCTTTTCCCTCCCACTGGTTTTGCGCACCTTTTTTATTTTGGGTCTTCTAGGGTGCAAAGAAGAAGATTTACAACAGCTTGACAGTAAATCAAGTAGGGAAACTTTTTAGTACTAGCACATCGCATGCTAACAAGGATTTCATTTAAGCTGAGAAAAATGGACACAACTTAACTTTCTCGTTTCTTAGATGATTTCAGGCTAAAATGTACGAAAAGCATTTCATTTCAGCTATTTCGGTGTTCCAATTAAACAAGCTAACTTTGTGCTTTTACATTTAAAAAAGTTACCTAAATATCTTACAGCACTAATTTATCACATAGCCATAGAACGAAAAGAACAAAGGCAGGGAACGCTATTGGAATAACAAGAATATCATGCATACAAACGCTAAGTTGGCATGTTCGGCTCAAACTCGTCCGAAGAAACATCCGTGTTCATATGAATCTGGATCTGAAGGAAGAGCTAGCATTTTTTTCGCGTTATAACTTTTATTGTTAAAGGTATTTAATTGCAACTCCTTTGCTTAGCAGATAATTAGTCACAACACAGCAACCGAAAGGTGAGGCTAAGAAAGAAAATTCTTCACAGTATAACTTTTCTTTTATTACCGCAAATCCTTTTACAGTTTTAGATTATATCCAATAAAGTATTACAATTCGCTTGCGTTGAATGTTCCGTCTGAAATGGTCTGAAATATTGCCTTTGGCGAAGGATTGCGAACGCGAACTCTGATTTCAAATATTAACAACACAGAGAGAAGCTGACAAGTGCCTTGAGGTCCAGACGTTTTCCGCAGTCAGTTTACTGCCACAGTTTTTCGCACCAATTCGTTTCTTTTGTGTCTTCTTATATGTAATTGTACCTTTTCAGCCGTTCAGTCTTGGTATCAGGAATCAGCGAATTTCTATTTATTACTGAAGAAGACAATTACAACAGCTTGACAATATATAGAGTTTTTACAAGATGGTTTTTATTTCGGGGAGACTCTTTAGTGCTAGCTCATCGCATGCTAACAAGAATTTCATTTAAGCTGAGAAAAATTGATTGAAAACATTATTATCGCTCTATTATATTTGTGTCCATAACTTAAATTTCTTGATTCTGATAATTTCCTAAAATTAATGAAAAACTTTTAGTTACAGCTTAACCTTGCGCTTTTACACTGAACAACGATAAACAAGTTATGAGCAACGTTACCAGTATGAATTACCAAGCAGCACTGGAAGGAATTTTGATAGCGGTTTGCACACGGCATAAAACTATTCTTGATTACCAGTCGCTGTTCGGGAAGTGAGCGCACGCTCTGAGAGGGGCGAAAATCAAGCCTTAAAATTACGTGGATGAAAAAAATTTACTATGAAAGAGGTAAATGAAGTATTCATCCAAATCTTTAAAGTTGCTACGTACACTGTATTGCCGAGTTTGTTCACTTTTTTCTTTCGTCACTGGTGTGGATGTGGCAGTATGTTTCTCAGTATTTCCATGATAGCATGTCGAACATGT
>JAKSDK010001328.1 GCA_022360095.1 Phycisphaerales bacterium | reverse complement strand
TTCAATCCTTCATCCATCCAGGTCCATTGCCTTTCATCGGAATTTACTATCATTGGAAAGTAATTGTGTCCTACTTCATGGACAATAACGCTTATCATGCCATCTCTCAATCTATCCGAATAGGTGCCATCTTCCTTAGGTCTGCCATAGTTAAAACAGATCATTGGATATTCCATTCCCTGATTTGCAGCATGTACAGAGATGGCAACCGGGTAGGGGTATTCAAAAGTTCTTTCCGAATATACTTCTAATGTATTTTTTACTGCTACGGTTGATTCTTTTTCCCAAAGCGGATTCCCCTCCTTTGGATAAAAAGACATGGCTAGTGGTGCAGAGTTATCAAGCTTAACAGCCATGGCATCCCAAATGAATTTCCTGGAAGTTGCAAAGGCAAAATCCCTTACGTTCTTAGCGTGAAATTCCCAGGTACTTTTCTTTTTATAATTAGGTTTCTTCTCTTTTTTCTCGGCTTCATCTTGCGTAACAATCAATACGGGTTTATCAAAGGTTTTTTTAGCCTTTTGAAACCTTTTGTATTGGTCTGAAGTCAATACATTTTTCGCATTTTGTAATTCCCCTGTGGCAGCAACAATGTGATCAGCTGGAACTGTAAGCTTAACTTTATAGTCGCCAAAGGGAAGCGCAAATTCCCCCCTTCCTAAAAATTGCTTGTTTTGCCAGCCATTGACATCATCATATACACACATTCTTGGGAACCACTGGGCACAGGAATAAGAATAGTTGCCGTCTTCAGGGAAATACTCGTAACCACCACGGCCATCTTCCATCATTCTATCGTAGATCTTATATGACCAATCTATGGAGAAAGTAAACTGATCTCCGGTATTCATAGCTTGAGGCAATTCTACGCGCATCATAGTTTTATTAATCAAATGAGGAAGTGCCTTATTATTTTGATCTTTCACTGCTTTTATATTATAACCTCCTTCATAACCTGTTTCTCCAATGGTATAAGATTGAAAAGCTTTGGCAGGAATTGAGTCTCTATAAATTCTGCTTGAACGGATCTTTGGGCTGTTCGAATCTTTTGCTCTTACATTCTGGTCCAACTGAACCCATAAATAAGTCAAAACGTCGGGAGAGTTATTGGTATAGGTAATGGTTTCCGATCCATTGATAGTTTGGGTTTGATCGTCCAGTTCCACATCAATAACATAATCAGCTTTTTGTTGCCAATAATCACGGCCTGGAGCTCCAGATCCGGTTCGATAGGTATTAGGAGTGGGCAGTTGTGTTCCTAACTGCTCAAATTTCCCCTCATGTTTCTTTTCCTGTGCATTTAATCCCTGGATGGATATCATGGCCAGGAATAGCACGAATACTTTTTTCATCTGTTTAAATTTTAAAGGCCTAGGAGATTTACATACTTTCACCATTTAATTGGAGAAAGTATATGTTTCGTTTGTTGCGATAACCAAATCTCATATCGGACCTGTTTCATATTTACATTGTTTATTTATTTTGTCCCTTTGTATGTTGGTCAAAATCCAAATTTACATTTTTTCGTTGATCTGTCACACTCTCTGATTATCATTCATCACTCATTTTCAAAGGAGTGTAATCTTTGAAAGGTGAAATGTCAACAAGTTCGGCTAGTTTCTTATACTCAGGCCAAACTTCCTGATAGAAATTATTTACATCATCGAGGGCTATTTTTAGTTTATCTTTTGCATGTTTCACTAGACGTTGTTCAGTTGGACCTGGCATCTCCAATGTAGCACGTACATAACGATTAGCGGTAAAAATGTATGTCATCGTGTTGGGAGTCGGCTCTCTGGTAATGCCTTGTTTTTTATTGTCTT
>JAKSDK010001530.1 GCA_022360095.1 Phycisphaerales bacterium | reverse complement strand
TTACATGGTGTCAACAGCACCGCAGACAGGTCTTCTTTTAAACACCTCTCGTCTGACATCACATGTAATCCAGGGTTTGTTAAGAGCAGTGACAAGACCGGATGTGGTAAGCAGCAAATAATAAACGCCAGTATATATTAGTATCAGTATAGGCACCTGCACCACTCACGAAACTAAACTCTTGTTAAGTCCGTCTACAAAACAGGCCCGAAATCCTTGTTCTGAGCCCCCACCTGTGTAACAGGATTTGAGTACAAGTAGCCTGCGAACAGCAGACGTTTCTCCTCGCGAAACGTCCCTCAGCGGCGATGAGCAAGGAGAAACGTCTGCCTTTTGCAGGATAGAGTACGCGCCATGATTGGCCTTTTAGAAAAGGCATATTTGCCAATCAGGATAAAAGGAAATTCGGAACGTACTTCTAGTAATTCGTTGATTCCGTTGCCGGGGGCCCAGCACGAGATGACGGCACTGCTTCGCAGACGTCACTAGGCGGGGTTAGAGTACGTCTGCGACACAGGCTGATATAATTTCTTTTCAGTGTTTCATATGATACTTTCTCTTTTTATTGTAAATTCAAAATTGTAAATAAACATAGTAATTTTGGATTCACTTTTAATATGTCAAGCGCATTTGATCATATCCTCCTGTATGTTAATTTGCGCTATATAAATATATACCTCTTATTGGCTGAGTTTTCGGTCCGTACTGTAAATGAGTTTTTTTAAAAAACGAGGATCCATAATTTACAGTACCGACCGAAGAAACGAGGCTAATAAGATGTTTATTATATAGCTTCTTCCTGTTTGGGGACCGGAAACAAGTGCAGGCCGCACGATTTGACAGTCATTTGACAGGCATCAAAAAAGAAAGTTTTTATTGGCGCACGAAAGCAATAGCACATAACAAAGGCTTTCCGAGTTTGTAAAAACAAATTCGCCAGGTTGAAAAAGTTTATTCGGTCAAAACTAAGAGCACTGTAAGTTTTAGCTCTATAATGTAACGATAGAGTATTTTGGAAACCAGACACTGTGTCTGTCTAGAAGTCGTTTCCATCTTTCCTCCGTTTGTTCTTGTAAAAAAAAACACTGCAAAAGGCAAAGAAGCTTTTCAAGGTAAGTTTGTTGTCATTGTCGAAGGATTTGCTTGTTAATTGTTTTTTGGAAAACCTCTCTT
>JAKSDK010000698.1 GCA_022360095.1 Phycisphaerales bacterium | reverse complement strand
GCCAGCGCAAGACGTATCCGGTGTAGTCTGAACAAAGCCTTTGTAAGGCTGTGTCAGGCTGCGTGTATTAAACTGCGCAGCCGCAGCTATGCCATAAAAGGGGATCAGAAAATGTCCGCCGATCTTTGGGTAATTCGGTTTAAGGTAAAACTTTCAGAATGGTTGCCACAGAAAGTTGCATATGGAGTTTCCGCACAAGTATGGCAAATCTTTACATCTTAACTGACTTGATCGATTGAATACATCATGACGAATTAACCTTGAAATTTAATTCCCATCTTGTCTAAATTATTACTGTTCCTTGCTGTTGTTTAACGTAATAACATGTCTACTTTAAGTGCCATTATCATCCTTTCAAAGAAGAAAAAAATAAAACTTCTCTTACAAGCTTAATATAATGACTTCAGTGTTGCTTCCTTTTCCGCCGTTTCTTAACTGAGTTTAGCGAATTCGTTAAATAGTTTTCTTGGAAGAATTTTTAATATATCTGCTGCAATTTTGTCTTTTTATCTCAGTTCTGATGAAGATGACATGGAACCCAACATTGTGGTTTTGAAGATGCAAAACCCAGACCCGAAAGGCAATGGTGAATTTTTGGACCCGATCATAAGGGAAGGGGTCACTCACGGAAGTAATGACGGCACTAAGGAGGGAAAAGGTCTCCAAAAAGTCACTCGTACGCACTCTGGGATCAAAGGTCATACAAGAAAAAGGGTCGCAGACAAAGTGGTAACTACGCCCTAAGTTAAACCTTAAGACTTTACCCACGTCAGATAACGTTCATTTCGAAGACGTAATAAACTTCGCACCCGCGAAGATGATCGTGACTGATTTCTCTGTTTTGAGATGGATAGTATTCCTGTGTCTGGATTTACTACTTTTCAGCAAAGAGACTTTTCTTTGCTCTACTTTCATCTCTCTAAACAGCTTTTCAAAGTGAAAGCGCAGGCAGACCAACTAAACGTCCAACCTACAATAGTCTGGCAGGGAAGCCTGAGTAAAGGTCCTTTTCCATTCTACGAAGAAATACCGTTGATAAAAATGTTGATACTGTCGGCGAAAGAAAAATACTGTGACGATTATGTGTCAATTGCTCACACAAACACCAACATACCCTTGAGTATTTCACCTTAAAAAGTGCACCTTCTGTGCAAATGATTGGACCTAAGGATATGTTGTTTGACGTATGTTTAACCATGCAGTCAATCTGTCGTATCAAGTAAAGGGTATATTTTCTTAGCCCACGT
>JAKSDK010001780.1 GCA_022360095.1 Phycisphaerales bacterium | reverse complement strand
GGTCAAAAAACCGTGCCTTCCGTCGTGGGGGTGTGGATTTTTTCTGGAATAACCCAATGTTTGTTGTTCTTACAATAATTAATTGGGCCACGTACTGTGACCCTCATTTGCATGGACCACCAGTGCTTATTTTTGCTTAAATAAGGAAGTTTGATCCTTCCATTACATCACAGTATGGTACATCAATGAAATTGAGAACGATTTTAATTTGATGCAAATTTATTAATCAACTGACACTGGAAATTGACAACCATAAGATCATCTTTGCATTGTCCCAAAGAGTAATTTCCATACTGACGTAATAATTGGACCCATCGTATTATTCACATCGACTGATTGCTATAAATCATCAATTTTTACAACATCTCCCCACACTAAATATCTGAAGTGCTCACATTACATAAAAGTCAGAGATTGTTCAGTCAAGATCAATGTTCCCTGCGAGCAGAGGCCCTTCGATCTTCCTAGACAAGGGTAGATCAATGTGGCGCTTCAATGAAAGGAATCGTACTGTACTGATTTATAGTGAAAAGCTGAACTTATGTTTAAGTCTGTCTAAACTCGGGCTAAAATCAAGCAAGTGGTTGATGTAAATATTTCATTGTATTCCCCAGTCAGATTTAAACACCGTTACTATTAGAATGTCAGTGCACATAAATGGCAAAATTTTTTACCTTTCTATTTAAAGTTTGATGTCAGTCATACGACCTAATAAGGCTTATTGCGGCCAGCCTAGCTGTGTACGCGTCAAGCAGCCTTAACCAAGACATAAAACAGAGCCTTCGACCTCAAATTACGTTTTTTCAGGTACTTAGAGAATCTGCTTAGGAGACTTACCTTAATAAACGCTTTCAGTTCACCGTTAAGAATCCCTTAGAGGCTTCGTTGATCATGAAGAACCAAGCGGCGGATGAGGGGAAATTTCCCTATCCCAAAAACCAATTCTGTGTTCGGCGGAGATCGCAGGGGTAGATGACACCCCTCGCGTAACCTCAAGACTACCGCACACGCTGCAGAAACGGCGAACCTGTCCCACACACCGGCAAGATTTGGCCGGAAACCCGCTCTCTTATCTGTACCTGGCGGGCTCCTGGTGTC
>JAKSDK010000303.1 GCA_022360095.1 Phycisphaerales bacterium | reverse complement strand
TCGCATTTCTGAGTATAGTGCGCTTGTGCCATGTGTGAACATTTCATTCCTCTTCATGAAGTTTTTAAAGTCACAAGAAAGGATACATCGAGTACATATTCCAATCTAAGTTATTTCCGTTTTTTTGTTAGTTTTCGAGGTCGCGGAAAATTTGAGCAATAGCGAAGAAAATGCCCAGATGATACGGCACAAATGAAGTGCAAGGAGATCGATGAACGGTACAGAACCGTATTTCTTTAACACAAATGAGCAACGCATTGAAGTTAGCGTAGCAAAGTTGCTTTGGAATATTTTTTAAATAGAAATTTAACTACCATGTACATAGATGTATATATCAAGAATAAAGATGATATGTGTGATAGATATTTATAATTATTAAAAACTGAATCATTGGACAATGCAATTCTAGCATTTTGATTGGCTTAGGTATATGAGCTATTATACCATGCTCTCCATATGTGGTCGGTGTACCCTGTTACCTTGTTACCTTGTTACCCTGTTACCTTGTTACCCTGTTACCCTGCTACCTTGTTACCCTGTTACCCTGTTCCCTTGTTAACCTGTTACCTTGTTACCCTGTCACCTTGTTACCTTGTTACCCTGCTACCTTGTTACCCTGTTACCCTATTACCCTGTTACCTTGTTACCCTGTTCCCTTGTTACCTTGTAACCCTATTACCTTGTTATCTTGTTACCCTGTTACCCTGCTACCTTGTTACCCTGTTACCTTGTTGCCTTGTTACCTTGTTACTGTTACCCTGTTACCTTGTTACCATGTCACCCTGTCACCCTGTTACCTTGTTACCCTGTTACCTTGTTGCCTTGTTACATTGTTACTGTTATCCTGTTACCTTGTTATCCTGTCACCCTGTTACCCTGTTACCTTGTTATCCTGTTACCTTGTTATCCTGTCACCCTGTTACCCTGTTACCTCGTTACCCTGTTACCCTGCTACCTTGATACCCTGTTACCTTGTTACCCTGTTACCTTTTTACCCTTTCACCCTGTTACCCTGTTACCTTGTTACCCTGTTGCCCAGTTACCCTGTTACCTTGTTACCTTGTTACCCTGTTAACCTCGTTACCCTGTTACCCTGCTACCTTGATACCCTGTTACCTTTTTACCCTTTTACCCTTTCACCCTGTTACCCTGTTACCTCGTTACCTTGTTACCTTGTTAGACGTATCAGGCCCCTTATCTCTCAATCTACTGCGGTACTAGTCTATAACTCCTTAATTCAACCTTGATTACTGTAGCCTCGTTTGGGCTGGCTTAAGTGATCAGCTGAGTGACAAATTACAAAAGTTACAGAACCGTGCAGCTAGAGGTAATT
>JAKSDK010000033.1 GCA_022360095.1 Phycisphaerales bacterium | reverse complement strand
GTTGACGGCAGCGTCGAATGCTTCACGGTCTTCATAGCCACCAAAGCTGATCTGCAGTTCGGGATTGTCACCAAAGGCAAAGAGTGCCGCGCGAGTTCGGTTGTTCTCCAGGTTAAGAAGGCGTGCCATTAGCTTAACAAAGTTCTTCTCTAAGATCAAGTTCTTCGCCAAAACGAAGCCCGATGAGTCCAGCAAAAATATCACGTCTGCACTCCAGTAAGCAGGTTCGTATTTATCTGCAGAAAAGATGAAAAACAACGTTATCAAGAAAGCCTGGTCATATCGGACCCTGATTAAACAATATTAAGAGATAAGTATTAGTATTAGTATTAGTATACCACAACTACGTTCTTGTGCGTGTTTGTACGAGAGCTATCTATGGTTTGTTACGAACCTGTTCACTATCGATCATAGCTCAAAAGACTCTAAAAAAAGTGACCATAAAAGCTCACTTTAATATTACCTCTCGCCTTAAACGTGCAAAAACACTCGAATGAAATTAGGAAAAAAGGAAGAGGGGGAGAGAGGGAAAGAGGGAGAGAGAGGGAGAGAGAGACTGGAGGAGAGAGAGAAGGAAAAAAAATGCGATTTTTTTTTACTTAAAAGTTAGTAAGTGTCACGAGTTTCAATCCAGTCCGCAGATAAATCAAACCCTCATTGTCCACTCTTTGTCAAAATTTGTTAACTTTGCAAGTTGAACTTGAGGTATTCTGGGATGGAGTAACAGAAGCAATGATTGTGGCAACGAAGGCTCCCATGTCGAGTGCTGACATACTCCTAAATAGCAATAAGCTCAATGTGGTTGAGACCTTCAAATACCTAAGAGTGACGGTTGACAGCTGCCTTAACTGGGAACTTCACATATCACAGTTAATTGAAAGAGTTTCATCACAAATAGCACTCTTAAATAGACTTGCTGGCTTTCTAGACACAAAGATACTTCTGAGGATCTACAAACACACAATCCTCTCAGTGATCGATTATGGATGCATCGTATGGCATGAATGTAAT
>JAKSDK010001889.1 GCA_022360095.1 Phycisphaerales bacterium | reverse complement strand
GTACGCTCTTGTAGGCAGTTGAGCTTTGTCTCGATGCTTTTAACAGATGATTCTATCGCGTCGAGCTTTTTTAAACGCTCAAGGATTTTTTCAAGCTCTCTTTGCCATGTTTGCTGTCATATCTAGCGCGGTTAAGATTGTGTGTTCTTCGGCTATTTCTGCGTCGGTCGAGATGGAGTTTCGAGATTTTTTGTTGTCAGGTGAAGAGGTTGAGTCGTCTGAACTGGTGGATATCCTGTTTCTCCTTTTTCCTAGTAGTTCAGATATGAATTCGGCCATTTGCCGTTACGGGGAGCTCGGATATCAGAAGAAATTGCAGACAGCCCCAATAAGCGTCATTACGCCGCCATTGCTCGTCCCAGTCTTAAACTTACAAAATGATCTAAGGACAAAAAATGCAGCGAAATCTAACAGAATATGAATAGCGATAACTGAAAAGAATGTGCAAAACTAAACAATGAACTAAACGCTAGAAATATTTGACGAGGAATGCGGCCGTAGCTGGTTTCCCGCGATTTTTCTCGTCACACCATTGTGAAAATCGCTGGCTCATGTTAATCGGCACATCGAAGAGCAGTTTTGCAGTGCCTTTTTAGTTGCAGTGTCACAGCGATTATGTGTTTGCCTGTGATATGTGTTTACACGGCATTGCGGCCCACTAAGAAGTAAACTCGCCAGAAATAGTGATATGTGTACGAGGACATCACATATCACGTTGTCACAGTGAAATGTGTATCCCCGTACACATTGTTAGTGATATGTGTATCCCATCCAATATGGCTGCCAGTGAAATAGGTATCCCCTACCCCCACCCCTCCAAAAAATAATCGCAAATAGCTCTTTCTAGGGAGTTTACGTCTTTGTGGGCCGCAATGTTGAAGCAAACATTCGTTATCATTCGTCTCCTTATCACTGGTCATGTTAAATAAGTATGGCTGACGTAATTTCACTCAGCAAAAGATAACTCGAAAAGTAAAAAAAAAATAGAGGGTGCTCTGGGTTTAGTGATATGTGTATCCCCCCGCGAGCGACACAATATTTAACCTTTGCATGTGGTTTGATCTCTGTCTAACGAAGTCCCATAGGTAAGAAAATTCGGTAGTCACGTGAACGTACGCCCGACCGTCCATCCGACCGTGAGTCCGTCCGCACAACAGCTCATCTAGCTTGTGTGGGAGCCTGCAGCCTGATATTGCAAATCCATATTGTGGTCAATTGAGAGCTGTCAAAAAGGTACCCGCTGACCAGTATCACATGACTGTATCGCGGGCCTAGGTGTCGACCCATCGTGCTTGCGTGTCTTTTGAGGTTATCCGCTAACACGTTACTAGTTTTCAAATGATCGTAGGCTCAAGTTCAATTATTCTTAAAATTCACAGGAGATAAGTTGTTTTTATGAGCTGCGCTATTAAAATTTTGATTTCAAACTGACCTCGGACGCAAAAATTCAGCCATTTTTCACAGGCAGGGAAGGCAGTTGCTTTTGGTTTTTCTCACCATGGTCACGCTTTGGTCAAGCCCTGATTCGTCAAAATTTGACAGGTGAAACTTCTGGAAACTTGTTTACTGATCGCTGAAACTGACAGAGTTTTGTGTCATCGTATAAAGTTTTTTCCACTGGATGTACAAAATGAAACACAGCTGCTATCAAGATTCTTTTGTTATTAATCAGTGGTTTGTTTATTTGGTTTTTGGTT
>JAKSDK010001378.1 GCA_022360095.1 Phycisphaerales bacterium | reverse complement strand
TGCCCCACAAATTCATCACTATCGTTCGCCAGTTCCATGAGGGCATGCATGCCCAAGTCCTTGATGATGGTGAACTGTCAGATTCTTTCCCAGTCTCCAACGGTGCAAACAAGGCTGTATCCTTGCCCCGACGGTGTTAAGCTTGATGTCCTCTGCTATGCTGAAAAGTGCTTTTAGAGATTGCGACGCTGGTATAAGGATCAATCACAGGTCAGGTCATCACTTGCCAAAGGCAAGCGATTCAAAGACAGTCTCTAGGTCTCTCGGATAGATTTCTCAATAGACACTCGGACTTAAGAGAACCTTGCTGCCAACTGTCCAATCTGGCGCAACCTCATTCATAGCGGAGCCCATGAGGCCTAAGACAACAGAACTGATGCCGCAGAAAAGAAACACGAGATGTGCAAGGCCAGAGCTGCAATCAACCAGCAAACCACCCCAATTCACATGTGTGCAACGTGTGGGAGAGGGTTCCATACGCCGATTGGTTTCACCAGTCACCTCCGGACACACCAACTCCAGGAACAGTTGGGGATGTCATGGTCTTCTTGGACTCCGAAGGAGGAACAACATAACGCATATCTTACAACCCAACAAGGTCAACCTTTCCTAGGCCCGGAAGTAGTTATGACAAAGGAGCAACTATACTCACCGCTTTGATGAGACATGCACAGCTACTTTGACGCTTCTTAAAGCCTTAGAGACAAAAAGCTGTTTTAACACAACGTTTGTTTTTTGAAAGCAAATTACAAATCAGTGGATTTGCCAGACAAAATGCTTAGAGGAACGCCAGACCTCACGCTATAGACATGTACTGTTGAACTGTTAGGTGGACAGCAACTCTACTCTTATAACCCTACAACAGGGCTGTTACTCACAAACCTATCACAACGCTAGGAGGGTCGACCACCATAAAAGATCGAGAGCAAAGTAAAAATCATATATTTTCAAATACTACGGGTGCCAGGCCGATTACATTGTAGAGACCCTTGATTGACACTCCCCGGACTGACTGAACGTCAACAATCAGTTTGTTGAACACCATTCGGTGACCAAGCATGAGGCTGATTGGAACACTGTTTAGAGTGTTACGTTTTCTACAGAGTGCTGCTAGCGAAGAACTCATCTTTGAAGGCTGCTTTACCAACTCAAACAATCGCCACCTTGCTATGGCAAGATTTACACAGAAATCGAAGGATATGACACCAGTTGACGTTTGTGTCTAACAACACACTGATATAAGTAACAGATGGATTCTAAATCACTATTCAGGTGTAGAATCTTTTCTGCCAAAAACACCGCGGCGGAACTTATTTAGACCAATAAACAACTTCATGACTACGCTGACCACACTGCCTTATATTGCTTAGCAACTGACTACAGTGAGTACAGTGACTACAGTGACTACAGTGATTACAGTGACTACAGTGATTACACTGACTGCAGCGATGGGCATCCCCCTTTGTAGAACCTAAAATTTTATGTAGATGT
>JAKSDK010001610.1 GCA_022360095.1 Phycisphaerales bacterium | reverse complement strand
CTTCTTTGGGAACCAAAACATGGCAGACACTCAAAGGGGGCACCCAGCAACAACAAACAACGTTTATTGACCAACCTAGAAAGTGACACCAGTCTTTCGAGGCAGGATCTTGCACCTGTCATGGCCAACAGACAGGAGTGGGACAGATTTATAAAATCAGTGCGGGTGCACCCGAAATAGATAGACAGATAGATGCAGCTTCCCTTTTGCTTACAATTTATGTTTCACCTTTCCTCGCTAGCATGCAGTAGTGAGCCGTCGACCTGGCATATGATGTGCATATTAACTGCCAGTTACTACGTTCTAACCATCAGGTCCTGAAAGAATGACCTCTGCAGATCAACTGTCATTGTATGTTAGGCATTGGCATCCTTCGACGTTAACAATTGACCCCCCAAAAGAAGTTGTTCTAGTGGAGAGCTTGGTTGAACATTTAAAAGAAGTGGTAACAATACTCTTTATTGGATTGATGATTTATTAATAACACTTTCTTTTATTTTATGACTAATGAAATCTTAACTTTTGTTAGATGAGTACACTTAGTGGGATTCCAGTGGAAAATTTAGAGCTTTGCAAGGTATGAACAAGGCAAACACTTTTTCTTTATTCCATATTCGTGTTGTGCTGATTACCACATCTTGCACATTCATTTACAGAGCTTAAAATTCACCATCTAGCTATATTATATATGATGTGTTGAATTATAACTCAGTCAAGATTTGTGTTAATTTTTATTAAATGATGCAGACTTGGGTTCAGTTCCCCATATATGTAGTCAATAGAAAAATTACTGTTAACATTAAAAATTATCACTGTTTGACTGCAGAAAGGAAGTCAGTGTTGCAATAAACCTGGAAGTTTGAATTCAGATTTCCTCTGCATCGAGTTATAACTCATAGTCATTCAGTTATAGTACATAGTCACTAATAGTAATTTCTGATTTCCAGGGCCGTGGACAGTTCCCTTGTGATGCACCAGTCCTTGAAATTCATGGAAATGATTTTGGTTGGACAGCTGACTT
>JAKSDK010001616.1 GCA_022360095.1 Phycisphaerales bacterium | reverse complement strand
TTCGGCTAACAAGTTTTCAAAAAGCACATTTGCAATCATTTTGAATCTTCTTCAAGTTTGTTCTTCCGTGCCTTATTTTGTATTTGCTGTATTATTTGTAGCTCCTCAGTTCTAGTCTTTTGAGCAGTTGTTTTCATAATTGTTCACTCAAATTGGTGTCTGCATGAATTACCCACTGTTTGAATTTTGGTAACATTCTCGACCCAGTTACTTTTAGCTTGTATCGAGAAAGCAAAGAGCAGGTATATGTTTCACGTTGAAATTTTAGTCGTAATGTCCTTTGCCCATGTGGAAAAACACGACTATCGCCTGTAGATATACCTTGCGGTAGTTTATGCTTAATAGGCCATTTGAACGATGACGTCATTTTATTATATTACAACCACAATCCTTGAGGGTTTGCTTTCTCAGGCAAATTAAAGCTTTTGTTGTATAAACCTCACTGGGATTACAAAATTTGAATATGAAAGGAAAACGAAAAGGATTCTGGTCCCTTAACTATTGTGAAAAGGGAAAAGTTTACTTAGTACGACTTCATTTAAGACTTCTCGCGGAAACATGACCAAGTGCGCATGCTTGAGATCTGACATCAAACAAAATTCTGGATTTGCCCTCATGCACAGAGACTTATCTCGTACGCTGTCTTGTTAACGCTCGCCAGAAATAAATTGAGGCTTTTATGAGTTCTTCGTACATTGGTACCGACAATCTAACCTAATGAAAACGTTTTGACAGTCGGTTGTAAAAAAAAAGACGAAATGCATTGTTTAAATAGTTAAATTTTACGAATTTCACTGTAGATCACGGTAAAAACCTTCTATTCATCTGTAGCTGTATTCTTCGACAGGTTTGTTATCGTGAAGAGCTATCATCTTCTACTTTGTCAGGATTTAGTAACAAGGACAGATCATTGTTGGGCAGTTAACCTTAGATTGCGAATCCAGTTTACCTTTAGTAACCAACTGATTTGACAGAGAGAAATCAAAATTAAGTCAGATATATTAATGGTTTCAGCCCCTTTTTTGGCTTCAAACAAAAATGAACTACATTGATAAAAAAGCGGCCAATATCGGATTAAATTCTGAAAACTTTTCGTCCCATAATGGAATATGGTACAAAAGAAATGTATCGCTTCATCGTTCCAGTTGAAACAAATAAAACAGTTATTTCGTTACG
>JAKSDK010001451.1 GCA_022360095.1 Phycisphaerales bacterium | reverse complement strand
TCAGTGTCACTATCATCTGAATCACCATCACTCATCTGGAAGTCAGAGTCACTGTCAGCATCCCACCACTCCAATGTCTGACTGCTGGTTTGGCTGCTTGATGCTTTGTTTTTCTGCTTTGCTAAAAGCCTAGAAAAGCAGAAAACAGTACAGTATAGTGGAAGCAGTTACAATATTGTGGTGATCTTAACCAATATGGCACCTACTATTTTTCATCCTCATTGATGTTGCATTGATGTTGTATTGATTGTCGTAATAATTATTGAAGCCCACCTCGTCTAGCTCTTGCTATTTGTGGGCAGAGATGGAAAACGATGAGGGTAAAAATAAAGTATATCATCATCATCATCATCATCAAAAAAATAACTGAATATTAATTCTAGTATTGTATCAATTTTTTTTTTGTCTGTTATTAATTTTTCTCACTACCCAATTTGATTACCTAACATGCTGTTGTTGTTGTTGCATCAAAAAGTAGAATCAGGAGGGCAATGTGACTTTCAAAAACATTATGTAATAACGCTTATGTACAAAGTTGGCATGGAAATGGGCAAAAGAAACAAAAATGCCTAAGAAGGTCTATTTTCTAAACTGGAAAATGTTGTAAGCTTGGTCACACAAGCTGCATGAACAGGACTTGAAAAACAGCATTCTTTTCATACAAAAAATCACAACCATTTTTTAAGGACTTTTCAAGGACCTTTCAACAGGACCACATTTGATTTTCAAGGAACACTTACCAGGAATGTAATTTTCACAGACCGCACAGAAATTCACCTTGGCAGTTCATCAAACAGGACTTTAAGGTTTGAACTATTTTCTCCACCAACTTCTCTAAATTTTCCAGTTCACTTGTCTTAAATTGATGGTTAATTGGTGCATGAAATAAAAGCCACTTCATGTAAGTCACCTTCTCTGAACTATGATTTATATTCTGTCTTGGACAACCAAAAAGCATTAAAAAACACTTTCCAGGTCACTACACTCAAATTTGAAGAAAGTTCAAGTATTTTTCAAGACTTTGCACGCCCTGAAAAAGTCATTTCTGGTCACTGAGGACAAGTGGAATAATCTCTGGCCATGTTACTTTCATCACTCAAGAAAGTTTTTGAAAGCTATTGTAGCTAAAATGTAAACTAGATGTAAATGTACCTAACACATGTCATGCGTACATTTCTACTTTTCTGTATTGTTAATTTAAAAAAAAAATAAGGATGTTATACCACTGTCAAATCCCAAGCAGTTATCAAAATTACACAGCATAAAATTAATGTGTACCTTTTCTGTTGTTGTAGTTCTTTTCGGAGAGTTTTCTCTCTCTTTA
>JAKSDK010001206.1 GCA_022360095.1 Phycisphaerales bacterium | reverse complement strand
GCTTGCGAGACACTGACGGATTTAAAGGGCGTATCACTTTTTAAAAGCTGGCCGCCGCGTTGGTAAACGTGAAAGCCAAGACTATATACGACACGCTATAAGAGGCGGTGGCCAAGACAATTAGAGAAACACTAACCTCAGAGAGTAGATAACACGCTGCATTACAGCTTTGCAGAGTTTAGAGGCTAAAAAACCGAGTGACACACTGCGCGATGTGGAGGCTCAGGCATTGGCCGAGACGCTGGCTCACAGGCTAGAAGAGTTAAAGACTGGGAAAGTTGGCGAGACACTGACAGATCTAAAGGCCGCATCACCAGTCGTAACACTGGCTCCCACGCTAGCAGAGATGAAGTCGCAGACAGCTGGAAAAACACTGAGCGATGTTGTGCCCCAGGCATTGGTCGAAACGCAAGCTGTCGCAGTAGCAGAAGAAGTGACAAAGACAATTAAGAACACATTAACCTATGTAAAGCCCGAGACACCAGTTGAAAAGGCAGTTGACACGCCTTCAGATTGTGCACGCCTAGCCAGTTGGTAACACACTAAACGAAGTGGAAGCTGAGACACTAAGCGATATGTCAGCGTTTTGACCACTTGCTTGGCCTCTAGACACACTAGCAAAGAATAGAGGCCGAAAATGTAAGCAAGATAGGGCAACGTGGAGGCCGAGGAACTACTCGACGCGCTGGCCGACATGCTAGCATTGATTAAGGCCGAAAACTTTTTTCGAGACAGTGGGTGATGTAGAGGGCAAAGCAGTTGTCATCAAGGTGCATTAAAAGCCTAGCAGAGGCGAAGGCGGAAACTGAGCGATGTGAAGACTAAGGCATGGGCGAACACTCTTGCAGAGAGGCTTGCAGAGGAAAAGGCCGAGACAATTGGCGAGACACTGACGGCTGTGAAGGGCGCCTTACAAGTTTAAAAACTGGCCGCCACGCTTGCAGAGATAAAGGACAAGGCAGTTAACAAAACACTGGGCGACATGGAGGCTGAAGAACTGGTCGACACGCTTGCTAACAGTCTATTAGAGGTTGTGGCCAAAAGAAATGCGACACACTAACCTGTGTGCAGGCCGAAGCAACGGTCAAAACAGACGGTGACACTGTTGCAGCACAAGATGATTACACGGTTGTCGACACACTGATTGAAGTTGAAGTTGACGTACTGGCCTATGCGCCGGCTGACACGTTTGCACAATTGTAGGCCAAGAGTGTTACAGACACACTGACCCCCTATTAGCGGTAGAGCCCGAGACACTGCGAAACACACTGGCCGATGTAATGACCAAGGCACTAATTGATGTTT
>JAKSDK010001772.1 GCA_022360095.1 Phycisphaerales bacterium | reverse complement strand
TATGAAAGATCATGGGAAATTCTGAGGGGGAGGGGGGGTTCAAAGGCAGTAATTTCCGCGGGGTAGGGTGGGTTCATGGGAAACTACTTTTCCAGAGGGTGATGAACCGGGAACAAAACATTGAAAGCAACGTACGATCGATCATAAGCACAAAAACATACGTACATTGTTTTGAAACAAAAGTCAGTACTCCTGGTCATTGAGATGAAGTTAACATCATTAGCTTTAATGTTTCTGGTTTTCTTTGAGTTAGCTAGCGCTACAATCTCCAGAAGAACAATGTGTCTTTGGAACGAAGTTGAAACGATTTAAAATGGCGGACATGACTAGAGTCTTGTCCCCACACTTCCAGCTTCGTCTCATTTTCATCTGACCACAGGCGGCCCAAGCTCATTACGTGAACGCGGACGTGACTCTTGCTTGCGAGTCGTGTTGTGTCACAAATGGTTATTTACAAAGGCTTGTAATTCCCACTAGTTAGTGCTAGAGACCTTTCACAAAATATCCCCAGAAAGGAGTGATCTTGCTGAGTTGCAGCTACCATAATTCCTCGAATAACAGCTGTCCCTTGATTAATCACCTCCCTCAAATAATTGTCGCTTAGACAGAAAAATTTATGAAAAATCACCCCATCTACCCCTCCCCTAAGTCAACATTAACACTTGGGCAAAATTGCGACTTAGGGGAGGGGTAGGTGGTTAGTTACCCAGAAATCTAAAATGATCCAAAAAACAATACCTCGCCATCAAGTTCGAGAACCAGTCGCAATACACCATGAGCTGCTGGGTGTTGGGGTCCAAAATTCACCTGCATGTTCGTTAAAATCTTTTCTTGGGCAGGAACTGCAAAATAGAAGAATGATGAAGAAAATGATCCCCTAGTAAAAGAGCTTTTTTTCATAACTGTTACACTAACTCTCCTCTTCGGTACAAAGGAAAATGTATAGAGACGAGTTAGCAGAATGTACTTATTGATAACAGGGTTAACACATACCATCTACATCCCACTTAGCAGATTCTTCATCAGGGTACATGACCGTTCCTGTCATTGACGCTAGTACACCTGGCAACTTTAGCGGTT
>JAKSDK010001273.1 GCA_022360095.1 Phycisphaerales bacterium | reverse complement strand
ATAATGCAGGGTTTGACTGTATGCAACTTAAACAAAATTTTTTAAAACAAACAGCAAACGAATTAAAGCTACACCATACTTTTCTTAGTCTCCCTCGCAGCCTTTTTTTGGATGTCACGCAACGCTCCCCCAAAAGAACTTTTCGGGGAGCGTTGCGTGACATCCAAAAAACGGCTGCGAGGGAGACTATACTGTTCTCTGTGTCGTGATGAAGTGGTACAGAGAGGTATTTCTCATTCCAGAGAAAAACAATATGATATGATGCCATTTTTATACAACTCAAAAAATACACTTGACTTCTTGTACAATGAAAGGCAGGGAGTTGACTAAAAACAAAACACATTTGCAAGAATCTTTTGACACTTTTATACCTCTTGTTGTTGTGAATCTTCATGTCCTATGATAGTTTCCCATCCTGAATCACCAGGAAGTTCTGTTGTTCTACAAAGATCCATGTACTTATTATTACTAAATTAAATTTTTTCGTGATATCAGTATATTTTGAGGGCTAAACTGCAGAACAAGCATAATTTTTCTGCATTTTTTAGGCAAGGAAAGGTAAGGGTGAGGCAGGTGTGGAATGCGAAGCCTTCCCCCATCACATATGTGTCTTGTCTTTTCTTCTTTTTGTGACAAACTTATCTAAAACAATGTAATGATCTTAACTGTAGTTTATCAAGTATTGTAAACTAACTTTCTGTGACTCAAGCTCTAACGTCTAAGCTGTAACTATTTATAATGTTATGGAAAATAAAAATGCCTGCCTCACTTGCCTTCACTTGTCTGATGTAATTATTATTACTTTCTTACAGATAATTAACAAAAAGGGAATCATTATTATTCAGCAAACTGTGAATATCCAAAAATGCCCAGCAGTGCAGTGGACAGTAGTTTTGTCTGATTGTGCCCAACACACAAGATAACAACCCCTAAATGAGCCAGTTATTTCCTGAAAGAGGCCATGAAAATGAAATTGTAAAAAGGCATCAGCTCAATTAGCTTTAACATAATCATTTCTTTGTTCAACAAAAATAATTTACTGACAAGATCCAGCAAGGTCCAGTGACTTTGCCTCAAAGCGAAAGTGACCACACCCTTCCCTTGACTTCAAAACGCAAACATGACAATTATTACCTCCAGCCCCAACAACGTTAAAAAGTCATATGATAATGATGCATTATTATTTTTCAGAAATATTTAAGATGTTTAGTGAGGTCAATGAATGGCAAAATAAATATCATAATAGAATTGCATACTTCTGTGGCATAGCGCATCTTCTGTCATTTGGTTTCT
>JAKSDK010001144.1 GCA_022360095.1 Phycisphaerales bacterium | reverse complement strand
GAATACTAGAGTTTACATGGGTAAACAGAATATTGCAGAGTATAACTAAACAGGAGATTTAACAATTATTCCACGAGTGCGCGTATGCAATGAGATGGTTGTAGGCAAACCAGGCGCGTAGCGACGAGTTTGCTTTAATAATGTCATATGAAGAACCGGTAATGACCCTACCCGCACAGTTTTGAATTTTTTGCAATTTATCTTTCAGTTGCTTTCCACAAGTATCCCACAAGGGGAAACAGTAATCAAAGCAGGGTTGCACAAGTGAATTGTATAAGGTTACCCGCTAGGGTGCAAAGCCATACAAAAGGTTTAATTCTTCTTAGAGCTCCTATACAAGCACACACCTTTACTCAGTGTGAGTCCCAAAAGTACGTTTTCCATCTAATAATACTCCCAAACATCTATTTAATAGAGGTTATTGTTTAAGTTATATGTCGACCCAATGAGCATTAACTTAGTTTTGAAAGGGTGGAATTAGAGCCCGTTAACTGTGAGCCAATCAGAAAGGTTTTCTAGATTAGAATTGATATCATTAGGAAGAACATTTGCGTCAGTATTAGAGGCAAAGATTTGGGTATCGTCAGCATATAAACAGGGGGTACTAAATTCTAAGCAATTTCGTAAGTCATTTATGGAAATGAGGAATAGCAGAAGGCCAAGAATAGACCCTTGTGAGACTCCCGATCAACAGAGTAAGTTTCTTTGAGACGATACATGTCCATTTACGAAACATTGTTGTTGTCGGGCCATAAGATAGGACTTAACCACATCAGTTCCCTATCAGTGACTCTATAATATTCAACCTTCTCTAGTAAAATCGAATGATCAATTGAATCAAAGGCCTTTCGAATATCAAGAAAAACTACCTCCTTAGCTGTCAATTTTCCATTGTCCATAATTTCAAACCAGTTGTCGCACATTTGTATGAAAGCCGAGACAGTCGAGTGAAGAGGGCGAAATCTTGACTGAAATTCAGAAAGAATAGAATTATGCTTTAGATAACTATATAGTTGGTTAAAAATTTCTTTCTCAAAAACTTTACTAATTATCGGCAAAATTGAAATGGGTCTATATATAATTTCCTAACTGACGATCATTACCTTTGTAGACCAGGCACACACGTGCATTTTTCCACTCATCAACAAAGATCCCCGAGGAAAGAGACTAATTAAATATGAAGGTTAAAGCGGTTGCAATTACACTTGATTTAAGACTTCAGACTGCACTTGTGGTTCAAATTCCCCACCCTGCCCAAGCAAAGGTCAACTCCCCTTTCACTCCAAAGGCATAAACTGTACACTGGCAACCCTAAGAAAGGCATAAAAGGATGCATAAAATCCTGTTTTTCAGTTCATGAATTTATATGTCTCATGACACGTCAATTTCATGATCAGTTAATATTCCAACATTCAGCATTAAGATAAACTTTTTTTTCTTGTCAGGCAGAAATTTTGCCTTTACGTAAGTCATCACTTTAGGTGTTTTTCTAGTTATAACTCATCATCTATGTAATGATCCTCCTTAAGGTGTATGTTATTTGGATAAAAGCAGGTTGATTTACCTTGTGCCATAATTTGAATCTAGAGTTAGGTGTGGTGTTAAAGGTGTGAAATTGTTGTTGGCAGTCGAGTCTGAATTGGGGAGCGAAGTAAATGGAGGTGATGTTCCATTTGTTATTTATTTTTTATCATTTTATTACGTTAAAAGGAGTTTCTCAAATGACTTTAGTCCTTGGCAATTTTCAGTTGGATCAATTTGTGAAACCCTAGATCATATTTTTATATTCAAAGTAATATGTTGTGATATATTTGAGCAACAACAGCTAATTCATATCCAGCAATTTATGTTGATTACAAAATATAAAATTTAATAATATGCAGATGAAAACTTGATATAACAAACCTCTATATACAATGATCGGAGGAACTAGATATAACGAACTTATTTTTTTAAAACCCAGTAATTAGTAAAATATTAGTTCAGTGGTAGCCATAAGGTCATTTAAGGTTCGACTCCTGTTGGAATTACTTTTATTTTTTCTTCAGAGCTGCCTGTGTCACTGACTGAAAAAAACATCTTTCTCATTTAATATATTCAATCTAGGCTTAAGATTCACCATCACGTTTTGAGCTTACTGGCTTATAACCAGTAATGCACTCTATGCGATCATCTGCATAAGAATGAATGAATGAATGATATAGTAAGGTCATTGCCAACGAGGCAACCCAGCTAAGAAGCGAGGTTGACTCGGCGGCAGATTATAACGCCGTGCAATGTGGGCAAAACCCTT
>JAKSDK010001663.1 GCA_022360095.1 Phycisphaerales bacterium | reverse complement strand
TTTTTTTCTTTTTTCACAGGGGAGTATGATAGCTCCCAGTGATGAAGACTCATTTACATTCACCGTCAGTGCAGCTAATGGTGACATTTTTAAACTTCGAGGTAAGTAGTCTTGATTCAATTACCGATCATTTTGTGCCTCCACCTTCTTTTATGCATTGGAAGGAGATGCAAACAGGACTCCCTCAAATGGCTGGAAGTCAAGAATTAGGTAGATGAAGAACCACTCACTGGATGTGCTACCTCTTAATTGTTATTTATCTATTTTATATGTGATTTTGACAAATGGTGAAAACAGTCAAACATTTTAAAATAATTTTGTTCAAAAAAAATTGAGAAATAAAAAAGCATGTTACACTTGGGTCAGCACCTAGCATTCTGCAGGTGTAAACTGTTGATCACAGCTGTATGTTTTTTCCCATGAATCCATTCCAAGTGAAAACTTTCTATTCTTTTGGAAACCACAGTTATTTCATCATTTTTCCCTGTTTGGGTATAGAATCATATATAATTCTTAACTGGGCCTCTTTTTCCTGAGACATTTGTTACAAGTGAAACTGGCCAAGTACGTTTTAACTTGTACATCTACATGTAGCCTGATGTTGAATAGACCCTCTCTCTCTCTCTCTCTCCCAGACTTTGGGTGTGACCCATGTCTGTTAAAGGAGTGTTGAGTATGCTGTCTTAAAGTTGACACATTTTTAAAGAACTAGTGATTGTGATCTGAGAGGTTTCTTTGACAAGTCGCTGTCGCGTACCACGGGTTACGATTACAGGTCACTGTTTTATTGATTGGTAACTAAACAAAATATTTTCCCCTCGATAAAAAAAAAAAAAAACATTGTGGATAGGGATTAGGGTAGGAGACAGTTCTGTTATAGTTTATTTATCTGTAGCTCAGTGAACTGAGTTCTGACCTGTCGAATGTGACCTGTAAAAAAAACCTGCTGAATGAGATCAAGGAACTATTTACTAGGCTTGAGATAGTTCACTGACAGCTTTGTTGTGTTTCAGCCAATGACGCTAAAGAAAGACAAGATTGGATAAAC
>JAKSDK010000956.1 GCA_022360095.1 Phycisphaerales bacterium | reverse complement strand
TGATTGGCATCATTTCTGCGCTGGCGTTTTTGTTGTCTGTCGCTCTCTCTGTTGTCATTTCGCTCGGCATTACTCGTCCGATCCAACGTCTGGTACGGGATGCAACTGAACTTGCCGAAGGCAATACGGATGCTGAGTTTGCCGAAACGCAGCGCCGGGATGAAATCGGTGCAGTGGCAAAATCGATTGCCGGCTTCAGGGATGGTGTCCTGGCACGCCAGAGACTTGAAAGCGAACAAGAAGCCGAGCGGAAACGCAAGGAGGAACAGGCAGATCAGGTCAATCTTGTTCTGGAACAGTTCTCCAGCAGTGTTTCGACGTCTCTGAACAACGTTTCCAGCGCGGTTGCCGAGTTGCAGACAACCGCTAACATGATGACACAGACCGCGCAGGGGACCAGCTCACAGGCGGCAAATGTCGCAGCGGCGTCCGAGGAAGCGACCACCAACGTTCAGACCGTTGCCAGTGCAACCGAAGAATTATCCGTATCGCTGAGAGAAGTCAGCACGCGTGTGGCGCACTCTTCCAGCATTGCCGGAAAAGCGTCGGACGAAGCGGGCAAAACGAACAGCCAGATCGAGGGTCTCGCTTCCGTTGCTGAGGATATCGGTGAAGTGATCGAACTGATTTCGACGATTGCGGAGCAGACCAATCTGCTTGCGCTTAACGCAACCATAGAGGCGGCCCGGGCCGGAGAGGCCGGCAAGGGCTTTGCGGTTGTCGCATCCGAGGTCAAGGAACTGTCGAGCCAGACCGGAAAGGCCACGGAAGAAATCGGACAAAAGATTTCCGCCATCCAGGATGAAACGCGGAGTGCGGTCGCCGGTATCCAGGGCATCGGCGAGATCATCGAAGAAATGAATGCTGTTTCTACCGCGATTGCGGCATCGGTTGAACAGCAAACCTCCGCGACTGAGGAAATTGCCGGCAATGTCGATCAGGCCGCACGCGGTACGGGCGAGGTGAGTTCAAACATCGCGCATGTCTCTCAAGCTGCGAGCGAGACCGATATGGCCGCCAAAGGCGTCATGGATGCCGCCCGGACACTCGCCGAGCAAACCGAGAACATCAGCAGGAACATCGAGCAATTCCTGCAAGATGTCCGGGCGGCATAGGCATGCTGCAAAAGGCGGTTGCCACTGGGGCTGCGGGTTCAGTCGGAGCCCACAGTCATTCCTGTGATGTCTTTGATCATCAGTTTGCTGATCCCGAACAGAACCAGCGGCGCCAGTGCTGACAGGGTGACGGCTGCCATAGGCGGCAAAAGCGTGATCGCTGCGAATACGACAGCAACCGCCTGCGCCACGACGGCGGACGGCAAAATCCGTTTTGAAACCGCAATCATCCGCCGGGCACAGGTCAATGCGACAGGGACCAGGGC
>JAKSDK010000810.1 GCA_022360095.1 Phycisphaerales bacterium | reverse complement strand
TTGTTGGCGGAAAGAGGAAGTATAACTTTGTTATGTGGTTTCAGGTGGCGCTTTTTTACCTGGGAGATGATGATATCATGCACGGAGTAATGGCAGCTGGCGTGAGAACCAATATGGATGCTGTCTTTGTTGTTTTCTTCTCAGATTAGTTTCTGATAATTGTATCAGGGAAAGAAAGATTGTTAAAACTTCGATTCTTGCCATTAAATTGCGGAGTGAATTTTTTGTCTAACTCATCCTTCTGTTTTTTCCTGAAGGAAATAATAAACACGCAAAGTATAAAACTCTTAGCAGCTACGATAATTCAATGCGTTTGAACAGAATGGCTCAATTTTTAAAAAGGTTCTAAATTATTCCAGAACCTATTCAATAGTTCTATCATCAAAAAGGTCTTCGTCCAGAAGCTAGCTTCAGGCTTTTTAGGAAGGGTGTAATCATTTTGCACGGCTGACGATTAAGCCAGTAAAGTTCTGAAGAGGCTGCAATTTCCCTAAATTCTTGTCTGATATATTTGTCCAAACATTCAAGCTGCGGTGCATTTTCTTAAAAATTATTAAGGCAATTGTATTACGGTTAACAAGAACGTTTCACGGACGAAAAAAATGGATTTGCACAAGTCTGCTCCCCGCAAATATGTCGCAAAATTGCAGAAAACGGAGGAGTAAAACTGGGGCAAAGATAGTAAATACGACATTTACCATAGCTAGTTATTTACACCCCTTTTCTTTTGGTATGCAAATGTGGCATTTGCCATCTTTGCCCTATAGTTATTTTTTCTTCAGTTTTCACATTTTTGTGACATATTTGCAAGCAGAACATTTTTATAAATCCTTTTGTTTCGTCTAGTGTTAATCTTTTAGCGTTGACCTGTTTGAGTAGGCTGAGGAGGTGAGCGGATTTAATCGGGGAACAGCACTAATCTCTAGTCCGTGTGGTCTTGGGTCTTACCGAGTCTTAAGTCTCGCAAAAAAAGGAAAAAATTAAATGTAACTCAGTGTAGTCTCAGTGATGCGATATGATGTAAAGACTAACGGGAATTCAACGGCTTTAAACAAAATGCCTGTTTATTTATCATGTGTTATCACTTGTCCGTATGTTTTGGAATAGTAGCTGGCAACTTTGTACAATTGCGTTATTGCTAACGTGTTATGGTTATTGACCATTTAGAGATTGAGTGTGAGACCGGGTCGATGTTGCGTCCAATTGGCATGCACAATCGGACTGTTTTTTTTTTTTTTTTTTTTTTTTTTTTTTTTTTTTT
>JAKSDK010000565.1 GCA_022360095.1 Phycisphaerales bacterium | reverse complement strand
TTTTTTTCTTTTTTTTTTCTAGTATGTAGTTAATTTTTCTCTTATGTAATTTAGCTAAGTTTTCTTTACATATATATATGTATATGTTTTATGTGTGTTACCTTTGTTTCAACTAATGCAGTGAAAATGGAATAAATTAATTAAATTAATTAAATCAAATTAAGTTAAATTAGAACAATCTGTTTTAGCTTTTTCAACATAATCTTCCTCAATCTAGATGTGAGATGGTAGGGCGAGAAAAGAAACCCAAGGTGTTTTTCAAAACTTTCCCTGGTTTCGTGCACTTAATTTAAAATTACTATAACAGGCAATCTGCAGAAGGCCAATTCAGTACGGCGGAGATGTTTCTCGGACGTTTGAAAGAGAGTTAAAATGATTTTAGAGGGAACATTATTTGAGTTCATTCAACGCAACAATTATAAAAATGTAACAGATCTAAAACTATCACTGACAAACTTGTAAGTGTTTGCTTTCTCGATATCTTATGGACATGGCACGACTCATGAAAACAAGTAAACTGTTTTAGATTAAACAAAAGGTCACCAGGGTTTCATGACTCTAACTAACCGATGGCCCGTTGCCTAATTCGTACCCAAACGGAGTGATTATAACAACACAACCAGCTTTATTTGCGGCATTTTCCGTCTACTTTATTTGTTACCGTTTGTAACGGTATACGTTCATTGTAGTATTGTCGCCGATCATTATGTGTGGATTTCCGCCGTCTGCATGTACTTTGACAACCGAACCTGCATAAAAAAAAAAAAAACAGTCACTCACTTAACACAACCTCTTCTACAAAGGCAAAACACAATGTAATTACGTATAAAGGATGTCAAATTAATTCACTAAATTCTCTTTTGTAGCCCCTACGCTGTGGAGCTCACCTCCAGACATAATAACACTGTTCGTTTTGAACGGTCTCAAGTAAAAAAGGTTTTTTTCGTTTTAGCCCATTATTTTAATAAATAAATATTTCACAATTATTCCTCTAGCTCGAATGGCCTCTGAGACAATAGCCCATGAGGCCGAAGGCCGAATAGGCTATTGACTCAAAGGCCATTCGGGCTAGGGGAATAATTGTTTTAGTAAAATCCAGCTAATTGGTCAAAAATATCGACAC
>JAKSDK010000156.1 GCA_022360095.1 Phycisphaerales bacterium | reverse complement strand
GCATTTTCAAGAAAGTTACTAGATAGAGGTTACATATTTTTAACATGGCCACTCCTGAAAATTTCAAGGACTCATGCACATTAGTTTAAACACACCAGCTGGCAAATTTAAGAATGCACAAATATATTTGCAAAGCAGTGATTAAGATGGGGTGTCAATAATTTATTGAAGAAACGATATAATAGTATAATAGCAATGTCACTTGATTAGGGCCAGCAACATAAAAACTAAACATAATTACTGGTATGCCAAGCAAAAAATGACCAAAGGATTCCCACCACCTCCAGTTGTAAAGTGTACAATTAGCAATTAAAAGCTTCTGAATGACTTACAAGTGCTTGAGTTAACAGATCTGCTCTGTGTTCCGTGGAAAATGTCATACTTTGAATTTTCTTGCTAGCACCAGCTAGAAGAAACAAAACAGTAATTGGTTTGGTACATGTACATATACTTGACAACTTGCAACTTAAAGTCAATTATAGAGTCATTGTACACTGTTTACAAACTGTAACAAATCTGGCATTGCAAATTCAACAATGTGAGAGAATTGTAGTTATGTTTTTCCAAGTGGACAAGAATGGCAGAAAACCTTAAAGAATTTTTCACATTTTGTCAAATTCTCTCCTTGTTCTACTTGGCAAAAAAGACATTTTTGAAGAATTTCACATTTGATCAGTTTTTCAAGAAACCCCTTCAACTGATTCATTTCATTCCTAAGATGCCACAGTAGTATACAACTGTACTTGTTTTTTGTTGTTCTATTTTATTTTAATTAAATGAACTCATTTATTATTTATTTTTCATTACTATTATTTATTTTTTGTCCTATACTTTCCTCTTTATCTTTTCTGTGTCACAACCCTACAAAATGTAATTTAATTATTGTAACTACTCAGCTCATTGAGTTTTTTGCTATTCTGAGTAGTTTTTTGCCTTATCTATTTTAATTTATTCTGTTCTTTGTAAACACTTCTTAAGTTGGCAAATAAAATAGTTGGTTGTTGTTGTTGTCATTTAGGCTTAGCCATGAAGTGATCAAAATTTACATGTAGCAAAATCCAGGTCTCACAATTAAAATTTGTCCTTAGAACTAAACCAGCAAGAAATTATTACAAATTTTGACCTACTTTTCTTCATGGTTATGATAAGCTCATTGGCAGCCTTGACACTAGGTGAAATTCTGCAGAAGTCATTGTAGGCCCAAAAAAAAAAGAAAAAAG
>JAKSDK010000688.1 GCA_022360095.1 Phycisphaerales bacterium | reverse complement strand
GCCTTATTTCCCTTATTTATACTAGACGTCTAAGTTGTCTAAGACGTCTTAAATGTCTCAGACGGCTTAGACGTTCTCTAGTATAAATACGGTCATTTATCACTCTACTCAAATACTGTTTACAGATTTCAGAATGTAAATCCTCTCGATTCTATCGACGTGATAATTCGTTGTTTAGTGAAGTATTAAAATCAGTAACGGTGCATTCATGGGTATCAATTTGAAGTTTAAATTTTTACTGTTCTAAAGGGAAAGTCTTACAATACGTACGTCCATAAGAACTTAAAACCTGCGGCGGAGCTGTCGAAGAATTAGAGTGATTTTTAAAATAGACCTTGTCACGGTTTTGGACGCCATCTTGATGAGTAGGCAAACATCTTGGAAATTACCGTGTTTGTATGAGAATCTATTGTCGAATAATTTACCGTAAAACGGCTGTTCTGAAAAAAATATCAACTGTAAACTAAAGCTACAAAGCAAAGGATTGGGGGGCGTACCTGTGCTTAAATTTTTCCAGAGGCTTCCTTTAGATTTTTCTTATATTTGTCTGTAATTTTTCCCGAGACTTTAAAACAGACAGATGCATAGAAAATTTAAGAAAGTGGTTCTAGGTCTTCTAGCGCGAGATGTGACCTGTGATACTTACAGCGAAGCTCCACGCGCCCGCAAACCGCGCGCGAGCGAAGTCCCATTCCTACGAAAATGTTGGTAATCTGTCCATCGGAGAAATTTGGTAATCACGTGACCGTACGTCGACTTTCCGTCCGCACCACAGAGAAACCAGTGTGAAAATTCAAACTTCCTATCTAGTGAGGGAGCATGTAACTTGTTTTTAACTTGATAATAGACATCCATATTATGGTCAGTCAACAGCTGTCAAAACAGGGTAGTCACGTGACCGTATCGCGGGTTCAGATGCCATCGAGCTCATGTGTTTTTTTGAAATTTCCGGTGACCAGTTGTTAGCTTTTAATTGATCAGTCAAGTTTATGTTTTTCAGTCATATGGTTCTCCCCTAAAGTTAAGTATTGATTTGTGGATTTTTT
>JAKSDK010001190.1 GCA_022360095.1 Phycisphaerales bacterium | reverse complement strand
TACAAAAAAAAACGTGTACCCCTCACCCTGCCCTCAAGGACACAAACCGTTCTAATTAACTTACTGTGAATACTCCAATCTGCATGGCCTCCAAATTCATTGTGCCTGAGCTTTTTCACGTTTCCATGCAGTTCATTGTGGAGAGTCAATACCATAAACTTAGCTAAATTAAATAAGCCCGCCCCGCCCCGCCCCGTCTTGAACAAGCTGCCCTCTCTATTAAGCTCCCCTCATATGTGCTTGACATAACTATTATTAACATAAAGCTCCCTGGGGACTTAAAAGAGGATTTGCAGTTTGACTACGGAGGAAGTTATGGCTTCCTGGATTTATTTATACTTAGCCACCCTAAAGAAGTACGTTGTACTGTACCAGTTAACAAATTTTGCCCCTCTTGAAAGGTGTGTCAAGCACCCCTGTCATTTTTATAGGGGAGCTCTCCCTTCCCTCTAGGGAAAGAGTGCTGCCCCAGTTTTAAGGACGTTTAATGTCGTTTAGGAGTTGTTTCTCTGTGTTGACCTGATGGTGATGGTGTGTTATGAGGTACATGTACATCTGCATGATAGAATGGCACAGACACTGTCCCTGAGGGAAGGCCAGCGAACAGCTAGTCAACATCAGAATTTGAAAAGTCAAAACCAGTACAAATCTCCCTGAAATGGTCTTTCTTGCCAAAACTGCTGCTGGTTTTCGGATACATACTTGAAACTATAAGGAATCTCCTTAGTCGTTCAGACCTTATGAAAAATTTTCTGTATTAAAAATGCTGATGAGCTCAGCCAAAATGGTTGAACAACCCGAATAATAAAACCTCCTGCATGCAGATACAGCTGTACTTCACCATTCTATTATCTGGTCCCATTGCCCTGTGTGCCCTGGGTACGGTGGAGTGTTAACTCCCTGTAATGGATTATACAGGGAGGGTCCACTCACCTTTTTAGGCCTCAGGTATATTAAAAGGTAGGGATTTTACTAGTTGCAGTATAAATTACAAAAGGGTAGGGAAATCAGAGTCTTTCAGTCTGCAAAGACCTAAAGTACAGGTCACTGCTTCATCG
>JAKSDK010001645.1 GCA_022360095.1 Phycisphaerales bacterium | reverse complement strand
GACCATTTTGATGTTCGGCTGTTATCTGTAGAAAACGAAGCGCTTTTAACATGCAATTTCAACTCATAGTAGTTTTAATCGTTTCAAAAAGATGTGTGAAAGATCATGAAGATAGCTTGCTAGAAAGGAGGATTTGATTAGTATGTATCGAGGCGCTCTTGTTCTGTACATTTGGGCAAACAAGATAAGTCATCATTCAGCAGGTTCCTCAAAGGTGCCTTATCACTCCAATTGCACTTGTATTGGTTTGCAGATTTCATATGAGAAGTAAGCTGAATACCACAAAATACTCTACAACACATTCTTTCCTTCAGAAAATAAAAATCTATTTTAAGAACCTAAATTTGTGTTAATTACCATTATGTAAGAACTTATTAAGGTTAACTTCGGAAGATGCACGTTTCTTACTCGCGAGTTTTTACTGTATCCGATATCAAATCTTGCAACTTTTTACCGCAATGGCAGTTCCTTTAAATGAGGGCCCTCTATACCCGTTTAAAAAACTTAGAAAAACAAAAATAATTTCAAGTAAAAATATTGAGACTTTTCACGCATCACGAATAGTTCCTACAATTTGTTCACGTTCACGTAAAAATTAAGTAATTCACGTTTCACGGATGGGTGACAACCTATTTCGTGACAGCCCTTCAATAATCATGTCAATCCTTGTCTTTTAAACTTCCATGATACAGTAGAACTCGGTTAACTCGAACTCCGAAGGGAAACGAAAAACAATTCGAATTAGCGGGGATTTGAGTTATTGGGGTTGATGTAATGTAAAATTTGCCATCTTAGTAATTAATAGTTGCTGATTTTTCAGCCCTTAACCAGGGAAAAGTACAATGCAAATTTAACGTCACAAAATACGTGACCTGTTCGTTGCACCAATCATAATCAATTTACTGTCAGGAGTGTCAAAGTTTTAGTGGTTTTACTGATTTTTGCTCGAAAGGAGGATTTGATTTGATTTGATTTGATTGAGATAATGAAATGGCACCCGAGTGGAGTCACAAGAACCAGAATTCGAGTTACCGGGGTAGACCGTACGTTCTGCACAAACCGTCACTATTGCTCACGGTCCGTATGCTGAGCACATACGGAGCGTGCATCTCATTATTACATCAGGGCACAATGCGTTACGGTTCGTTCGATCCGTACGGTCCGAAGGCATACGGAGCGTGCATCTCATTATT
>JAKSDK010000036.1 GCA_022360095.1 Phycisphaerales bacterium | reverse complement strand
CACTAAAAGGAGTGAATACTAAAGAAAACTAAAGCATCGAGATTTGGAAGCCGCCACAGATCCCAAAATATGGGAAATTTAAGAATAACGAGCTAATTATATGGATTCAGTAATTTTTTTACACATGCGAGACATGTTTTAAGC
The DNA here is from genome assembly GCA_022360095.1 of Phycisphaerales bacterium. Classification (GTDB taxonomy): domain Bacteria; phylum Planctomycetota; class Phycisphaerae; order UBA1845; family UTPLA1; genus JAKSDK01. Next base: position 938 of record JAKSDK010000036.1, on the reverse strand, counting down.
CGGTCAAATTATTTGTGATTAGGCCACCGAGCGGACCTTTCCAGGCAGTGGGGGGGGGGTTCGTCCGAACCCTCCGAACCCCCCAGCCGACGGGCCTGTGATGTCGCCGTCGTCCTTGCTTAAGCTCCTAAATATTCAACCACAGGGGTGGCGAACCCCTTTCCATTCTGCTCACTGTCACTAATGAGAGTGACATTCCTTCTGAGTAAACTTTAATGTTTTGATGCCTTCTTGTCGACTTTAGTATACCTCACTGCTATTTATTCAAGTGCTGCATTGATCGAGCTCGTTTACCGGTCTGGTAATAATCAAACAGTCACACGCCTCATTGAGTTATTGACTATGGGGGAATCCCCAAAGCCGCATTAAATAGAAAAATAACAAATTAAATCATTAACAATTTATTTCAGAGGAGAAAAGCCAACTAGACCAGTAAAGGTGCAGTGAGGGCAAACAAATCGCCCAAGAAAAAAGAAGAATCAGAAAAAATCGAGAACGGCGCGGGGAGGAGGATGACAGGACAATGTACATGAACTGCACTTGTCCGCGGACTTCAAGTTAGAATGACAATGGAGCGATAGACAGATGGGTCTGAAAAACGTGGCCAGCCCTGCTAGCTCGCCTGATTGGGCGCCGCTCAGATAAAATATGAGATAAACGCTATATGGAATAATCATTGTTATCTGAGGTAACACTTATGGCATATTTTTACATAAGAGATAAGGTGACTTGAAGGTTATGATATTACACGTGAATCGGCATGAAACATAAAAATCCCAGCTACTTGAGCCAAATATTCAATTTATTTTTAAAATTACCATCCATCTACAGGTGTATACGCTGTTTGTTTGTTTGGAGGGGGGTTGTTGTTTGAAGTAATTTTTGCTGTTGTTGTTGGTGTTTTTGTTGTTTAGACTTTATAATTTGCGAGGTTACTT
>JAKSDK010000714.1 GCA_022360095.1 Phycisphaerales bacterium | reverse complement strand
GGGCCGCAGCCGGTGCAAGGACCGACATGAAGATCACTATAGAAAGCCGCCGTGAGGACGCGGCCACGAACCCGCCGCGAACAGGGCCCCTTCGGCGATGGCGTGAAATGCAGACCATGCGGGAAATCCTTTCGTTCCTTGATGCGATCCTAAAAAAAAGCCAGACAGTCCCTTGAATGACTTGCCTGCATCGGGCGAACGCCAGTTCCGATAAATCTTAATTTAGGATCTGTAACTACTTTTCAGTAATGCAGCTAAGGAATATCGCCCGGAAGGCGTTCTTCCATGATTCCGGACGATCCGTCGGGACCCATGTTATATCTCAGACAAATACCAGATATGGCCACGGCATGCAAGTCGTTGTAGAACGGGTTCCCACTCCGCCATCGCTGACAATGGTCGCGACCTATCGCGTGGGCGGGCACACCATCATCGCGACGGGCGGAACAAGCCCTACGAGAAACGGAGTCAAGAGGTTTCCTTCGCCAGCGCCTGGAGATCGACCTTTTCTCGGTCGGTGCGCGGGAGCGCGTCGTGAAATTGCCAGATGTCGGGCAGCATGTAGGACGGGAGGCAGTTTCGGCAGAAGGCGATGAGGGTCGGTTCTTCGATGGTTTGGCCTTCACGCGGAGCCACGCACGCTTTGATACGATTGCCGAAGACGGGATCTGGGATGGGCACGACGGCCGCCTCTTTGACCGAAGGGTGGCGGTGTAACGCGACCTCGATCTCGCCCGGCTCAATGCGGTGGCCGCGACACTTAATCATTCGATCGATTCGGCCTTCGAACAGTAAGGCGCCGTCTGCACGCTTGCGGACACGGTCGCCGGTTCGATAGACGTCGCCGTTGTTGTCCGGAGCGCCGATCAGTTTTTTTGATGTGAGTTCGGGATCGCCGAAGTACCCGTTCGTCAAGGTCGGACCGGCGACCCACAATTCACCGGAGTCACCTTCGTCCACAGGTCGGCCCTGTTCGTCTACGACCCAGAGTCGAGTGTCATGGATCGGGCCACCGATGGGAACCGGGAGTTCACGACTCAGCTCCGACTTGTCCACCCGGTAATACGTACAGACGTTGGTTTCCGTCGGACCATAAAGATTGGTCCACGTCGGATTCGGCAATGCTTCGGCCAACGCCTGAAGTGCGGGCTTCGGCATGACTTCCCCGGCAAAGATGACATGGCGCAAACATGACAAATCGTGATCCGCCAATTTGCCGCGCAGTTGCATCATGACAAGGGCGGAGGGGACCGAATACCAGACGGTGATTCGCCGATCGGCCGTGAACTTGGCCATCTGGAACGGAAACATCTTGAGCCTCTCGGGCACGGGGCACATGGTGGCGCCGGCGCGGACGGCCGCGAAGATATCAAATGTAGACAAATCAAAGTTGTACGGGGCGTGGTTGGCAAGTCGATCTTCAGGATTCAACTCGAAATAGTCCACGGCCCATTTGGAAAAATGCAGCAAGCTCCGAGTCGTGATCTGCACACCTTTGGGGCGCCCCGTGGAGCCGGAGGTGTAGAGAATGTTTGCGATGCCGTTTTCAGGCGCCGCGGCGGAGCACGTTTGACCGTCATGATCTTTCCATGACGCCAATGGAATCGCGTCCGACTCTCCGGGTTCCGAGACGACGGCCGTGTCAATTCCGACGACCCCTTCAGGCGGAGGATGAGTGCCGAGCCAGAGGCGAATGCCCGCGTCGTCGCAGATCATCGCCATTCGGTCGGCCGGCCAAGCGGGGTCTAACGGGACGTAGGTTGCACCGGTTCGAATGATCGCGAACATCGACACGATGGCGTCGATCGACTTGCGAAAACAGAACGCCACACGACAGCCCGGCTCCGAGCCGGACCTCGACAGCAGTTGGGCAAGTCTGTCAGAAGCATCGATGAGTTCTGCATAGGTGAGTTGTTGATCGAAGTCGACGGCCGTTTGATCGCCGTTGCGGTCGGTTGCCCGTTGGAGGAGATCGTGGAGTGTTTCTAGGCTCATCGGACTCAAGATCTATCCGGCGGCATCCACCGTTTATCAGGAACGGCGTGACTCGATCCAATCAACCAGAGAATTGACCGACTCGATCCGTTCCGGCGTGACTTCGTGATCCGGCAATGTCACGTTCAATTTCTCCTCCACAAAAACGAGCATCTGCATCAGTCGGAGCGAGTCCAGGCCGACATCGAACAAGTTGGCGTCATCCGCCGGCCAGGAATCTTTCTCCGTCGGTATTAGTGTTTCGAACAAGTAGCTACGTAGTTGCTCTCGTACAGTCATGACCAGTGCCTTTGATTAATGATTATTCCGATAACCGACATTTCAGGAATTTAACGCACCGGAAATTTGTTTTCAACGCGCGTTAAGATTTGGTTGTGTGGCCCGATTGATGACGACTGGCGAATCGCATTAGAATCCACAAGACGATGTGTAAACCTAACTCGAGCGCTAAATTGCGAGTTCTGACCGACCTTCGATATTGGTTGGTCCTCATTTGCCCGGCGGTGTCCACGGGCTGTGGTGGGTTTGTGACCGACACTGGCATTTTTCCTCTTCCCGCGATTCACTTTATTTTTGAGACACCGGAAAATGCGGGCATGGCCTATGAGCAGCTTCAGCTCAAGTCGGCCAACGGCCAGGCCATCTACGGTTGGTTCGTTCCGGCCGAAGGCGCCAAGGCCACAATCCTGATCCATCACGGCGCGCTCTTCAATCGATCCACTTACATTCCTTTTTTCAGGATCTTTCATGACCACGGTTATCATGTTCTGATTTACGATTATCAGGGGTTTGGCGAGAGTTTTGTCCTTGCCAGTCTCGAAACGACGCTAGACGACGCAAACGCGGCGCTCGCCCATTTGCGCGGTCGCACCGAGCCGGGGACGGACAAGATCGTCATTTTCGGCAATTCGATGGGGACCCTGCCGGCGCTGGCTCAGGCGGCGGAGACGCCTGCAGGCGTTGTCGGCGTGATTGTCGAAGGTGCCGTGCAGCAGCAATGGCTGTCGGACGTCGGTTTTTTTCTGTTGGGGATTCTGCCGTCACCGGGGGCCATCGCTCGAATTCCGCCGGAGTTGGATCCCGTCATCAATGTTCGAAGAGTGAAGCTTCCAAAGCTCTTTATGCATTCGGTCGAGGACGACGTCACGTTTTTTCCCGGGGCGAAGATTCTGTTTGACGAGGCGATCGAGCCGAAAACGCTGGCGTCGCTGACCGGCGTTCATGGCTTGGGTTTTGAGCAGGACCCTGCGTACCTTGAACATCTGCTGTCGTTTCTTGAAGGCGTGACGACGGAAAAGTGAGCCGATTGGTCGTCGGCCTCCGCAGTGCACGTCGTATGACTGCTTCGGCTATACTATGGATGTAGCGTTGAGTTAGTTGCGGTAAGTGCGGAGGTGTGCCGTGGCCGCCACGACGTCTCTGAGAACACTTCTTGCGGAGAAGACCATCGCCGCGCATCCGGACCTGGTTCGCGAAGAGGCGAGCGGAGTCCGGTGTCTGGCATGTGGCCATCGTTGTCTTGTCAAGCCGGGCCGTGACGGTGTTTGTCGCGTGCGGTTTAACCGTGAGGGCGAACTGCGCGTGCCCAGCGGTTACGCGGCCGGTGTGCAGGTGGACCCGATTGAGAAGAAGCCCTTCTATCACGCTTTTCCGGGGCGCGACGCGCTGTCCTTCGGGATGCTCGGGTGCGACTTTCACTGCAGTTATTGTCAGAACTGGGTGACGTCTCAGGCATTGCGCGATGACCAGGCCGTCAGCATGCCGCGATTTTGCAGCGCGGCGCAGCTGGTGGATGTGGCGTTGGATCGCGGTGCGCCGGTCGTGGTTTCAACGTACAACGAGCCCTTGATTACGAGCGAGTGGGCGGTTGAAGTTTTCAAGTCTGCAAAAGCGCGCGGCCTCACGTGCGGGTATGTCTCCAATGGAAACGGCACGCCCGAGGTCCTTCAGTTTCTTCGTCCGTATGTGGATCTTTACAAGGTGGATCTCAAGGGTTTCGACGACAAGCACTATCGAGAGCTGGGCGGCGTTTTGTCGAACGTGTTGGCGACGATCGAGCAACTTGTCAATCTTGCGTTTTGGGTCGAGGTCGTGACGTTGGTCATTCCAGGCTTCAACGACAGCGATGAGGAGCTGTCAAACATCGCGGAATTTCTGGCAGGCCTCTCGCGCGACATCCCCTGGCATGTCACGGCGTTTCACCCGGACTACAAGATGCAAGATCCTGCACGGACTCCCGTTGCCACGTTGATTCGCGCATACGACATCGGAAAAGCGGCAGGGCTGCGATATGTTTACCCTGGAAACGTTCACGGCGGCGTCGGTGATCGAGAGAATACCCGTTGTCCGTCGTGTCAGTCGCTTGTTATCAAGCGCTACGGTTTTTTCGTTGAAGAGAATCGGATGAAAGCGCGTGGCCGGTGCCCGGAGTGTGACGGTCCTATCGCGGGAGTCTGGGAAGCGCAGGCTCCTGTCCGCTCACAGGGGACAGGCATTCCGATGCCCGTCCTGTTTTCATAAGAGACCCGAGTAAGAAATAATGTGCAGTACTATGTGTCATTTTTTTCGGACGCGGATTGGTGGGGTCTGATCCGGGTTTTTCTCGCGATTCATCTCTTCCTATGGGCTTATTTGCCCATTTCATTCCTTATGTCACTCGCGCGCGACGTTGTCTAATGCATGCTTGTGGTCATATCTCATTAAGAAGAAAAACGTTGCTTTCATTTTCATTTTTTCGCGCAATCGTTCGTCATCCGTTGGCACGCTTCATGCTCGACCCTGTGGGGGGACTGGCAGTCTGTTCTCTGATCGTGATCGGTCCCAGACCTTGCCGCGCGATCAAATCTGCCAGTCCCCCTTGGGGGATACCTCGCAAGCAGAGTTCCTGAAGATGGGACGGTTGAGGAGGTTCGTTTGCGGGATATCGAGATTCACTCCGCCTTGGACGAAACGCAGTACTTGTTGAGCCGATGGCAGTTTACCGTATCCACACGGGGGTTTTACTGGATACAGCCGGTTGGCGCCACACTTAGTCCGGAGGAGTTGGCGGGCTTTCTGACTTTGTTTAAGCGGGGTTGCGACGGGTGTTTTCCCTCCGCCGTCGTTTTTGATTTTGGTAGCGTGAACGTGGTTGGCGAGCAGTGGAATTTGATGTTCGATCTGCTGGAAGAATTTGCGCTTGCCATCGATGCGCGATGCCGAATCACGTCTTACAGTGGAAAACCGGCGACGGCTGCGCTGATTGACCGTCCGGCAGCGTGTCCAGCTAATGAAGGCCACGACGCAGAGGTCGAAGATGGGAAACAGTGGTCTGTAAAAAGAAGTGCGGGATCGAGGTCACCCTCGATCCCGCCGACTTCATTCCCCACCAAGCTGGGACCCTAGAAAGCTTATCGCAGCAGCGACAAAATTTGCGCTGATTGCTGACTGGCGACGCCCAAGAGTGAGATCGATGACTGGAGCAGTACGTTCTGACGACTGAGTTCGGCCGTCTCGAAGGCAAAGTCCACGTCGTTAATCACACTGCGTGCAGATTCCAACGCTTCTTTCGTTGCGTTGAGTGAGTTAATGGATGTTTCCACCTGGAACTTCTGGAAGCCCCCGATGCGGCCTCGTTGTGTGGCGACCTGGTTGATCGCGGACTTCGCGATGACGACCGCCTGGTTCGGGTCGGAGGACAGGTCGTTTGAGCCACCGCTCTTGAGGGTCGAAAGGTAGCCGTCGGTGCTGTTGCCGAGGTTCTGCGCGAATATTCCCTCAATTCCAAGTGTGGCCTGTGTCGCCGTTGTCGTGCCAAGCTGGAAGGTGGACCCTCCCCCGGTCACTGTAACGGTTCCCGCACTACCGGTCGCATTTCCGGCCGTGGTCAGGAAGAATTCTCCGCTCGTGCCGTTTGAGCTGAAGCTGACTTTGAGACCGTCGGTGAACGCGGTTTGTCCATTGACGCTCACCTGGGCGTCCGTTCCGGTGGTGTACGAAACGTCGGTAAAGTCGGCGTCGCCGCTAATATTGGATGCGGAGACAAAGGCATCATCACCGAAGGCCGTGCTTTGAATGTGCAGCTCGTTGCCGGTGACGGATGCGGAGACACCGGTTTCACTTGCGGCGGCGATGATCTTATCACGGATGCTGGTCAATGCCTCACTGTCGGTGACGGAGATGGTCGCGGTTCCGAGACTTCCTGTGACGGTGAACTCGGCGGCGCTGACGGACGTGGTGTTCGCCACTGTGGCGGAGGCGACCGCACCGGCGGCATCGACGTTCACGGCGATGGTTTGATTTGTTTGGGTCGTGGGTCTGGAGAAGATTCGAACGTCGCTGATATCTGTCAGACCTGTGGCGTCTCGTGATGTCCGGATGGACTGCTGCCCATCGAGCAACCGTGTGCCGTTAAAAGATGTTGTGTTCACGATTCGGTTGATGGATTCGATGGCGTTGTCGATCTGCGCCTGATTCGCGGCGATTTCGGCACCACTTAAACCGCCGGAGCTTGTGCTTTGGGCGGCGAGTGATTCGATCTCCGCGAGGAGATTACCGACCTCGACAAGAGCGCCGTCGGCTGTGTCCAACACTGCGTTGGCACGTTGACCGTTTGAAATGGCCGCCTCGACGCCTGTCAATTCGGCCGAAAGGCTCTGGACGGCGATGAGTCCGGCCGGGTCATCAGAGCCCTTATTGATTTTGAAACCTGTCGAGAGCCTTGTCAGGCTGCCTGACTGCTCGGCAGATGTCTTGTTCAAAATGTTCAGAAGCGACAGTGTGTTCGAGTTGTTAACTGTGAGTCCCATGGTTGCCCTTTCCCTTTCCAGGTGAAGAATGAGTTGCCCCAGAATCTTCGTGTTTTCAGTTCTGCTGGCAGCCTCCTTTGGGGTAGCAGCATTGCTAGGACTAGTTTCGCCTACCGACGCCGTTAACCTAAGATATAACCTGTGCGGAAACAAAAAATGCAAATCAGTTTTCGGGCAGTGCCAATCCTATGTCACTAAAGGGATTAGGGCTTCAGCTGCGGACTGGTCTGGGTCCGTCTTTAACGGCGTTATCAGGATTGGGAAAGCGGGGTCCGAATTTGCTATGGATCGATTCGGGCGGGGCGATTGGCCGCAGCCTTCGAAACGTTCAGTTGCGGCATCTCACCGGAAGGCGAAGCTTCGTTTTCGGATGGGGCGTCGGATACGGCTGGAATGGGAGTCCCTTGCTCATAGGCCCTTAGTTTCGCCAGCCAGTCGCTGGGAATCGGACCTAGTCGCCATTCTTCGTTTTCCTTGCGAATCGCCAGGCGGCGGATGTTGGACTCTCCCTTCGATGCATAGTCCTCAAGCTCATATTGCGTGGTGAGCACATAGACCGGTCCGTCGAGGTCCGGTAGGTCAGGCATTTTTTTGATGTTGAGGACTTCCGCCGTTTTCAGGGCGTGGAACATGGACTCGAAACGGTCTGGGGAGACTCTTTCACTGGTCGTCTGGCTTAGCATCAGCCTGAATTCCGAATACTTGGCCTCGGCGCAGATTCGAAAGAACCGATCGACGAATCGATTCAAGGACAGGTCGGGCGTGCGGAATTCGTCCGGAAAGACAAAATGGGGTCGCTTCTCAGGATCGACGTAAACGATTTCACCGAACACCTCGCCGGCGTCGTAGGAGGGACCGTCAGTGACCAGGACCCAGATGACGGTGCTGACCATGCCAAGCGCCAGAAGGATCAGTCCGTAGAGTCCTATTCGGCGCACCTTCGGTTGTGTTTGGGGTTGGGCCATTTCTATTACGATAATCGAAATCTGACTAAATTAAACAGGAGCCTTGCTTGTCGAAGGGATGTGTGGGCGAAGGAAGTCCTATAATGTCCCCTCATCGTCGGGTCCGGAGGGCGGCTCTGGCCATGTCCTTCATGTCTTGCCGTTTTCGCTCATCTTGTCGTTTGTCATGGACTTTTTTTCCGCGAGCCAGCGCCAGTTCAACCTTGGCTTTCCCTTTTTCATTGAAATAAACGCGAAGCGGGACCAGCGTTTGCCCTTTGATATGGACTTTGCTCGCCAGTTTCCGGATTTCACGGCGGTGCAAGAGGAGCTGTTTGACGCGTTTCGGGTCGTGATTAAAACGGTTTCCCTGCTTATAGGGCTGGATCTGGAAATTGTGGAGTGTAGCCCGGCCGTTATCAATCCGGGCGTAGGCCTCGCCGAGGCTCGCTTCACCTAATCGTAAACTCTTTACTTCAGTGCCTTTAAGTGCGATTCCGGCCTCGATTTTCTCGAGGATCAGGTAAGAATGCCGAGCTTTTTTGTTGCTTAGAGTCGGCGTCCGAGGCTTTTTCTTTGACGTATCCCTTCTCATAGCCGAATCTTATAGCGTGGGACAAGCCGTCACAAACCCAGTTTCGTTGCGACGGACGGGTTGGTCTTTATGTATAATAAAATGACTATGAGCGATCAGGATGGAAACGGACGGTTGTCGCCGCTCCGGGAGCGGGAGCTTATCGAAAAAGCGCAGGAGGGCTGCGCTCGAAGCGCTCATGAACTGATCGGAAGTTATCAGGACCGTTTGCATGCTTTTGTCTGGCGTATGGTTCGAAATGATCATGACGCCGAAGAGATTTGCCAGGACGCCTTTCTAAGAGCGTTTCAGGCATTGGATAATTTTGATTTTGCGTATCGCTTCAGCACATGGCTTTTCACGATCGGTTATCGGCTCTGCCTCAACGCGATGCGACGGCGCAAGGATTATTCAGGTGACGTGGACTTCAGCGCCCTTCGATCGGACGGTCGCGTAGACGAGACGCTCGGCGTATTTGACGAGGTTGCCAACAGCGATGAAGCCAAACGTCTGAAAAAAGTTATTTGGGATTCGGTGGATGAACTGACACCGCCGCAGAAGGCGACGGTATTACTGTTCTACAAAGAGTCGTTAAGTTGCCAGGAGATCGGTGAGATCCTGGAGATGCCGGCGGCGACGGTGAAGAGTCATCTTCATCGGGCTCGGAACCGGCTTAAGGAGTTACTGGAACGGCAGTTGGTGGAAGACTGGTCGGTCGTTCGGCTCGGTGTGGCCTGATTCGTCTCGTCGTTCCGGTACGGTTAAGGTCGTTTTTGCCCCGATGCCAGGGGCGGGAGCAGATGTCGTGTTAATGACGTGTCGTCATGTTGCCCAGGTCCGGGATGTTTACCTCGACGGTGAGTTGTCGCCCAGTCTGACCGCTGAGGTGCATGCTCATTTGTTGCAATGTCCGGAATGTCAGGAACAGTTCGAGATGTTTCGTGCCTGTGGCGAAGTGATCGCCAAGGATCCCCCCGAGCCCCGATTGGATTCGGGTTTTGCCAGTCGTGTCGTCGCGTCTCTTCCGAAGGCGAATTCGACCTTTGGCACAGGTCTGCAAACACGGCGCAGTCTTCGCCAGCGGTTTTGGCGTCTTGCGATCGGCACGAGTGTGCCCGCTGCAGCGGCGGTTTTGTTCTTTGCGGTTCTGATCTGGCCGAGTGGAGGGCCTTACGGTCAGGTGCTGCCTGCCGTTTATGAGAAACCTGCCGATGCCGTTCAAGGTGTGGTCACACCCACGTTGAATGCGTTTGAGGAAACTCAGGATGCCGTCAAAAGTTTGGGCAAGCTTCGTGGAATTCTGGCGGCCGACGTTCAAAAGAACGTGGGCGATGCTCGTCATTACGTCGATGAAGGCGAAGGGGCCGAAAACGACGGACCGGAAGTGACGCTTCTCGATGTATTATTACAGCCGTTCAGAGACGTCCTGCAGCCGATCGAGGAGCAGGACACCGAATCGCCCGACGAAGAGAAAATCATTCGCTTCTAACGGCTCTGGCCATTTCATCGTGGCAACGGGTCTTCAACCTCAGCAATGGATTGGGCGATGTGCCGTCGTCTTCATCGGACTCGCGGCGCTGGTTCCGTCCTCTGCTTTCGCTCAGACGGATCGCGACGTGAATTGGTTGCGATTCGTTCCCGGCGACGCTCATTTCTACGTTGAGCTCAAGGACCTTGACGGCATCCGGCGACGATTTCGTCATCTCGGCATCTGGGGCGTCGTGCGGCGGCTTACTGAGGGCAGCGATCCCACAACCACGCAGCCGACACACCGGCAGGCGGGTGAGATGCTGGGGATGAATCCTGAAACGGCGATTACGCAGATTCTCGGTCGCCGGTCCGCGCTGTTTGCGACGAGCCCGGCCAAATGGCAAAGCGGTGTGATTCTCGCTGAAGTCGATCGGTCCGCGGATATTCGACGGTTGTTGGTTAAATGGGGCGCGAAACGTCGCGGAAATGAAGGAAAGGTCCGGCGCTATGTTCTCCGGGGCGGGACGTTGCTCGCCGTGTCGGATCGTCTTTTGGTCTTGGGCGCGGCAAACGATCCCGAGGGTTTATGGGGTCGTTCCGTTTTGTTGCTTTCGGGAAAGCTCGGTCCTCATCTCCAGGGCACTCCGAAGTTTGCCTCGATGCAAGCCAGACTTCAGGGTGACCATGGTGGGTTTGCCTACATGGCGTGGCCGGAGAACGATCCGTACGCGATCGCAAAATGTCAGCGACTTGTGCTCGGCTTTACGCTGACGGATTCCGAGCTTCATTGCGAAGTGCACGGTCAGCGCCGAAATGTGACCGAAACGTTGACGTCGTGTGACGTGGAACTCATTCGCTCTTTGCCGGCGGACACACTTGCGGCGTGGTCGAGCAGTTTCGATACTGAAATCCTGCGCAGTCCGCCGCCCGGCACGGTTCTTGACGACGATCGTTCGCTGATCGGTGTTTTTGTCGAGACGCTTAGAATGCTGGATCGGTCTCCGGACCAGTTTTTGAGAAAGCTGGGACCGCGAATCACCATTGCGATCGGGTCGAGTTCGGAGCAAGCCTCCGAGGCCTTCCCATTTCCGCCGGCGACCATTCTGTGGCAGGCGCAGGATGCCCGAGAGCACGCGAAGAAGCTCGATATGATCATCAGTTTGTTTGCAACGTTGATGCAGGTTGCCGCTGCTCCCGGATCTCAGAAGCTGATCGAGGTCGAGACTCAAACGTTTGAAGATGTTACGCTTCACATTGTCAAAGTTGGTCCAATTCTCGCGAAACGATTCGGGCTCGAATTCTTGAATCAGATTGAGGTTTGCTGGGCCGGGCTGGATCATCACGTGTTGTTCTCGCTATCCACGGAGCATGTCAAGAAGCTCATCCGCTCGAGGTGCGGCCGGACGGAGCAACTCGGGGCTGGCGCGGAGATGGAGGCGATCCTTCCGACCCGTCGTAAGAACGAGCCGGCTGTAGAATGGTTCTTTCTCCGGGGCACCGAGATCTCGCGAATTCTCACGGATTGGTTGAAGTATCTGATTAAAAAGCATCCGGCAGCCGTCAGCGACCGGTGGTGGCAAGAATGGGCTGAAAGGCGGCTTCGAGACCACGGGCGTCTGTCCATCGGACTTCGGAGCGATGAAGGGAGTGCCGTCGTTGAAGAAATCGGGGCGGATTCTCCCGCGTTGGGCATCCTGCAAGTTGGCGATCGGATTGTGAGCGCAGCCGGTCAATCCGTGACGGGCAAGCACCCTGCTCAAGAAGTCAGGCGACGATACGAGTCACGAGGCGCGGTGACCGGTTTCGAACTCGGGATCTTGCGTCGTGGCAAGCGGATGGATGTCAAGGTCGCCGTCTCGCCGGTGCCTGATGTCAATCTTCAGGATTTCAAGCCGATCCATGCACTCGGGCAGATCACGATCCTGCTCCATCGCGTGAGGACGATGACGATTTCTCGCTATGGAACCAACCCCGATCGTCTCGACCTCGATATTCTGATTCGCTGGAATACGTCTTCGAAGGGCAGCGCTCGATAACTTACCTCAGGCATCGACGCTCTTGATCAGGTGGGTTTTCAGGTGTTCCGTCGCGGCGGCAACGACTTCGCGGGCAACATCCTGAATGGGTTTGTTTCGTACACGAACGCCCGCGGCATGGGCGTGACCGCCGCCGCCGAAACGTTGTGCGATTTCGAGCACTTCGACGTTCCCCTCGCCGCGCAGGTTGATTCGCACGACACCTTTCTCCCCTTCGGAAAAAAGCATGGCAATTCGTACGCCCTTGAGCGCCAGGGGAATGGACACCTGATCGTCGATGGCCTCCGCTTTGGAGCCCGAAGCCAGGAAATCGTCGTGTGATAGATAACTGTACGCGATTTGGCCGTCGGATGTGATGGTGGTTTGGTCATAGACACGTCGCAGCAGTTCAAAGTCGGGACGGGCCTGAGAGCGGCAGAGTTGTTCGCCGATATGCGTGACGTCCGCGCCGCATCGGACGAGTTCACCGGCTGTATGAAGGGCGTCGGCGCTCGTCGTCGGCAGGCTGAAGCCTGCGGTGTCTCCATGAATTCCCGCGTAGAGCAACGATGCGACGGCCGGCGACAGCGACCAGTCAAGCTTTTTCAACAATCTGGCCACGAGTTCACAGGTGCTGGTCGCATGCGGATCGACCCAATTGTATTGTCCGAAGTCGGTGTTGGTGATGTGGTGATCGATGTTAAAGACCGGGAGGTTGCCGGAGAGATCAATAACGGGCTGAATATTGATTCTTTTTTCTCCGGCGGTATCGAGCACGATGGCGGCGTCAAAGGGATCATTCGGGGTCCATGTCGATTTGAGCGGGGTCTCAGGCGCCAGGGACAGCATAAACAGCAACTTGTCGGCAACGCATCCCTCAGGCAGTCCAATCGCGGCTTCGATGCCTTGTTCGCGCATGGCCGTGGCCAAGCCCAGCGCGGACCCGATGGCGTCTGCATCGGGAGTGACATGGGCCACGAGAAAGGGATACTTAACTTGACGTAAAGCGTCCAAAAATCTCGAATCCGGAAGCTCACTTCCCTGAATCTGAAGCATTTCTTAACAACCCCTCTCTAAGTGTGATGGCCCAAATTCGATCCAAATTCTTAGTTCTTCAAAGCAGAATAGGATATGTCCGCTGATGGATGATGGCCAGCGGCACTCGCCCCTCAAAGCCCCGGGCATTTTTGCCGGGGGCTTTGAGCGCGTAAGGGGGGCGGGATACCAGATGATGTGAACCTGATCTGAGTAGACGTTGATTTCGAGGGGCTCCGGACCGTAATGGAAGATCCACTTCGTGTTTGCGATCCCACAAGCTCACGATGATCAAAGCAGGTGCGCCTTGCTGTTTAGTTTTCAAGATCACAAGTCCGAATTGTTCAAGTGCTGGTATGAGGATTGTAGCGATTACGTCGAGGTGAGAAGAATAAAAAAAGGGCCAGGGTCCGGGTGCGTGCTGGGGGGAAACACGCGGGGCGCCGAAGCCCTGGCCTTCGGAGAATACTATCCCATGAGACTCCTGATTCAAGGGAAAACATCCTCATCGTTTGTCCTGAAACGATTTCCGCGCCGGTGCGTGTTCCAACATTATTCAAATCATCAAGTTACAAGAAGCGCAAGAGGTTTTTTGTGTTTTTGCGGGCAAAAGGCGGCGTTCAGGTGAAGAGCAACCCATACAAAAGGGCGACGATGACGACAAGCGTGATGACCGCAATCAAGAGAATTGCCGTTGGCCAGCGAAATCGGTAGAGCCTGAGAAGGTGATTAAGATAAAGCAATTGTTGGTGAAACGTGAGTTTGCTTTCACCGTGCAATCGATCGGAGAACTCGATCGGGACCTCCGCCACACGCCGACATCCGGCCTTGACCATGATTTCCAAGGCAATCTTGTAACCGATGGGGTTTACGCCCGACGCTTGGGCCCTTTCCAGTGTCTCGCGACGAAGGCAGAAGAATCCGGCCATGGGGTCTTTGGCCGACGTCAGGGGCTTTGCCAATAGCGTCGCTCCCCAGGAGTTCAGTTGTCGCATGAAGCCCCAGTCTTCCTTGGTTCGCCCTCCCTCGACATAGCGTGATCCGATGCAGAACTCGGCTCCGTTTTCAGCGACCGCTCGAATCAGATCGGGCACGGACTCTGCGGGATGGGACAGGTCGGCATCCATGCAGACCAACAGGTCGTGTCGGGCTTCGGCAAATCCGCGAAGGACGGCCGACGACAGACCGCGCTCGTCAGTTCGTGTGATCAATCGGATCGGGTGGTCTTTGGCAAGCTGTTCGACCGCCGCATCCGTACCGTCCCGACTGTTGTCATCGACGACGATCAGCTCCCCGGGAATGCCGGCCTTTTCGAGTGCTGCAAACACGCGTTTCGCCAGGATAGGGAGATTCTCCGCTTCCTCGTAGGTCGGAACGACAATTGACACGGGTTCATCGATCATGACCTCAGATTCTAACGAATGATCCCGTGTCGCCAATTCATTTCGACGGATTGTCGGGGACCGTTGTGCCATAATCCTCAATGCAGGCTATCATTCGCGGGCATGGCTGTGTTTTTCGAAGCGATACCTCGCGATTTAATGGGACAGGCGTGTGCTCTGCTCGCTGCGCTGACTTGGGCGTTTGCGCTGGTGCTGTTTAAGCTGAGCGGAAAACAGATCCACCCGTTCTCGATGAATCTTTTCAAGAACGCCCTTGCCACGGCGTTGTTGTGCCTCACCTTACTCGTGATCGGAGAGGGCTTTGGCACCCTGAGGGACTATCCGGTCGAGGACATCTACATCCTGATCATCAGCGGCTTTCTCGGTCTCGCTTTGGCGGACACCGTGCTTTTCTATAGTTTGAATCTGGTCGGCGTGAGTCTTTTTGCGATCGTGGACTGCAGCTACAGTCCCATTGTGCTGCTCGTTTCCTGGTTGCTGATCTCCGAGGAACTGGCGTTTTTCCACTATGCCGGCGGCGGGTTGATTCTGTTTGGGCTCTTCATCGCGACAAAACATCCGCCGCCGCCGGATCGAACGCGCGGCCAGATCACGGTCGGTATTCTCCTTGGCATATTGTCCATTGCGTTGATGGCCGTGGGCATCGTGATCGCCAAGCCCGTTTTGGATGTCGGCGGGTTTCCACTTTTTTGGGCGACGACCATTCGGCTCGTGGCTGGAACGGTGGCATTGGCTGCCGTGACCATGGCCTCGCCGCAGCGTCGCCAACTCTGGTCTGTGTTTCGTCCGACTGCGGTATGGCGGTACATTGTCCCGGCTTCGATTTTCGCGGGTTACTTGTCCATGGTTTTCTGGGTCGGGGGGTTCAAGTACACACAGGCGACCATTGCAGCGATTCTCAATCAGACGTCCGTCATCTTTGCCATCCTTTTGGCGGTTCTGATTTTGAAGGAGAAACTGACGCCGCGAAAAACGATCGCCGTCGGCCTGGCGGTGATGGGCGTTGTGCTGGTGACACTGAGTGAGTCGGTCGAGCGGTGGCTGATGTGACCGCTCGCGAAGCCGTTTTTTTGTGTTGCCCGACGATAAATGCGTGTTACCATGGTCGTCCGGCCCTGATGGAAACGAATGGATGATGCCATTGACTGACAACATGCCGCTCGCCGAAATTCCGGACCTCGGTTACGGCCCGATCGCCGTGCTTCTGGTGGTCGTTTTGTTCATCGGTCTCGTCATTCTCGCTCTTTCTCACGGTTTGCCCAAAGCCAAGCGAAAAGGTGAGGAGAAGGACCAGGCCTACGAGTCCGGGGTTCCTCCGATTGGCGATGCCCGACGTCGCTTCAACGTCAAGTTTTATCTTGTGGCGATGATGTTTCTGATTTTTGATGTCGAGTTGATCTTTATGTACCCCTGGGCAGTGGCCTTCATCGATGCGAAACAAAGCGGTCAGTCTGCGGAAACCTTGCCGATGTTATTTTGGGTGATGATGATCTTTTTCATTATCCTGACCCTCGGTTTTCTTTACGAATGGGGTAAAGGCGTTTTGAGGTACGACTAGGAAGCCCGGTTTTGGACGGGTCTTTTGTCCGCGGCGACATGGACGCGGTGGGGCTATCATCTGTCAGGATGTGAGCCAAAGGCGAGTGAGACGGAACCATGGAAAAACACACGTACGATCCTCACGACATGTCGAGCGAGGACCTTTTGACGACTCGCCTCGACAATTTGGTTTCGTTCTTCCGCAAGAACAGTGTGAACTGGGCGCGGAAGCACTCGCTTTGGCCGTTGCCGTTTGCGACGGCTTGCTGCGGCATTGAATTGATGGCCACGGCCTCCAGTCGTTATGATCTGGCTCGATTCGGCGCCGAGGTCATGCGATTCAGTCCTCGGCAGAGTGATCTGCTGATCTGTGCGGGCCGGGTTGCCATCAAAATGATGCCGGTGCTGCAGCGGATTTATAAGCAGATCACGGAACCGAAGTGGGTGATTTCGATGGGCGCCTGCGCATCGACCGGGGGGGTTTTCGATACGTATGCCGTGGTCCAGGGCGTTGACCAGTTTCTTCCGGTCGACGTGTACGTGCCCGGCTGCCCGCCGCGGCCGGAGACGCTCATTGAGGGGGTGATGGCGATTCAGCGTCAGGTTGATCGCGATGGTCTCAAGACCAGCCAAGAACGAGGGAAAGGGCTTGGAATCGTGGCTGAGCCGACCTATCAGGTGAATGTCGAGGCGGTCGCTGATCGGGAGACGGAGTAATCATGGCCACGCCGGACGAAATGGTTGCCGTGCTCAAGGCGAAGTTTTCGAGCATTTCGTTCGACCCCAAGCCGCTCTTGATGCGCGGCGAGGAAGCCGGCGACCAGATCTACATTCGCGTCGAACCTGAAAATCTGGTCGAGGTGATGCATTTTCTACGCGATGACCCGGGCACCAGGTTCGAGCAACTGATCGACGTGACCTGTGTGGATTATCTGAACTTTCCGGAGGCTGAGGATCGTTACGGCGTGGTCTATTCCCTGCTTTCGATCACGCACAATCACCGCATTTGGGTGAAGTGTTTTGTCAACGATCCTTCGCCGAAACTGCCCTCCGTGATCGGTGTTTGGAAGGGGGCCGACTGGATGGAGCGTGAGGTTTTCGACATGTTCGGGGTCGTCTTCGAAGGTCATCCGGACCTTCGCCGCATTTTGACTTGGGACGGATTCGAAGCCCATCCTCTTCGCAAGGACTATCCGCTCCGCGGCAAAGGCGAGCGCGAGAATTATGAGGTCGTGACTCGCGACAGTGCATAGTTCCAGGCCGATATCGGCCCGACGACGCTGGCATTGCCGATATACATCCCCTTAAGCAACGCCCACTTTTTCTGCTTGCCCTCGGCGAAGTTATATTGAATCTTCTAGCGATGGATTCGCTCGGCGGCGGTTGCCGGGCGAGGGAAGATCGAAAGAGGGTGGAAAAATGTTACCAGCCATCTCAGCCGATCTGCCGGCCTATCTGACCCCGACCTCGCGTAAGGAGTCCGGCCAACTAACAACAGCCGATGCGGATTCGACACCGGCGGCACGGGTTGAGTTATCTGCCGATCGCGCGCTGCAGGCCAATTCGAGTCAGCCCGGGAAGGGCCTATATGGACCGGATGGTCGTTTCGTTGAAACTGCGAATCGCCGGGCTGAATCCGAGCCCCGTCAACGCGAGCGCGAAGAGGCCGATCAGGTTTCACCAAGGGCGCAAGATTCCGACGTTGTCGACACACGCAAACTGACTCTGGCTGAATTCGATGCCGTCGTTCCGCCTGCGGCGAAAGAGGAACTGAAGGCTCTGGCGGACCGAGTTGGTCAGCAGGGGACAACCGCAACACTCACCGCCCGGGATTACAAGCAAGTCGCCGACCTCATGGATCGCCTGGGACGCTACGACAAGGCGAACGAGGCGCTTGAGAAGGCTCGCGAACTGGAAGAGGGTGTTGCCGAGTCTGAGTCTGAGTCTGAGACTGAATCTGAGTCGAATTCAGAGACGGATCAGTAGTGCGGGCTCTGCCCGCCGCCTAAGGCGCGCAATTCAAACACGTGACGGCGGGTGAAACCCATCCCGCAACGATCTCAATTACGATCCATGCAATCGGTCTTATTGACCACCGAGGAACCGTTCCAGCGTTCTCATGACGCGTTCCGTCTCGCGCGGGTCTGTGCGCGTGGAGATGGCATTGTTGTCGATGCCGCCGAAGAAATGCAGGAGCGGGAGGCCCGCGGCGAGGTCATCGGCCCAGCCGCCGTAGATCTGGCTTCGATACTGGAGCCAGAACCGATCCTGGTTTTCGAAACGTTGTTGTCTGGCTGTGCCGGGGTACGAAGCATAGAAGTTGGGCACCGGATGCACCAAGTCGCCCAGGTCGTAGACGGCGGTGTAGTACTCCTGGCCGTCTTTTCCGACAAACGGTTTGCTCTTATAGATCACGCCGTCGCGATATTGGGCTCGGCGTTGGGTTTTTTGGAGCCAGTCATGCGGAAACTCCATTCCGGGAAAGGGCATGGCGGCCTCGTTATTGCTAAGAATGGTATCGGTACGTGCACGCCGGAGGGCTTGTGCCATTTCTCGCTCGTAGGCATGTCGTTGCTGCCCTTCATCAAGGACTTGCTCGACGTCGATGATGTCGCCGGTTTCGACATTCGCAGGTTCGTCGCCGGTATCCATCAACGTGATCGGCGCGGCGGTTCGCCCATCGACGCGCCGAGTTATCGTCATCTTCGAGTCGTCCAGCGCAATCGCTCCGGTTCGTTCGGCGTTCCTGGGTGTCTTGGCCGCCTTGCGTCGGGTGGCGTTGAGGAGGCGCTTGAGCTCATGACGGTAAGGTGTGGTGTCGACATACTTCGGCAGACTGTCGAGTGTGCGTGATGCCATGTCCGCTTTCGTTTCGGCCAGATCGGTATCTCCCTTTCGAAGCGCCTGCCGAGCCTGGATGATGTGGATGCGGACCGTGCGGAAGGCTTGATCCACTTCAACGGCCTGCTGCTCTTCGATGAGGGCCAGTGCCTCACGGTCCTGCGTTGTCATCACGCCGGCGGCTCGTTTTGCCACGAGGAGACGGGCATAGCTGGCTTGATTCGTCGGGGAAAGTCGGTAGGCCTTTTCATAGAGCGCGATCGCCTCATCGAATTTCTTTTGGTCCGCCAGGCGATCGGCCTGGCTGATGAGGTTGTCGATCTTGTCGGTCGCCCGGTCCGGCACGCCCTCATTTTCTTCGATGGCCTGCTCCAACAAATCGGCCGGTCCGGCCACGGCGAACGAGGCCGAGGTGAGCAGGGCGATCAAGGACATTGCGAATCTCATGGTTGGTGACATGACGAGCTCCCTTTTAGTCTTTGTGAAACCAGGGCAGGATCGGAGGCGTTCACGCATAGGGCAGGATCGCCGGTGGGGTACGTTGTGGCGAGGCATGAACGAATCGCGACCCCTTTCTTTTTTATTATTACCGGGCCACGAGGGCTAATCAAGACCAGTGCTCGGGCGGTGGGTTCGAATTAAATTCGCTGTCACCTGCTCCCACGGGGATGACCGGGAGCGGCGACGTGACGGCGTTTCGAAAACGGGGGAACAAACGTACCCAGAATGCGACCGCCTCGGGATCCTGTCGCTTCATGGAGAAGACGTATTTGCCCCAGCCGTCTCCAGCCAGGACGTAACGTCCAAAGGCTCCTCCTCCCATTGCCAGGACGCCCACAGAACCGCCGCCCACGGAAAAAATTCCGATGGCGCCTCCGCCAAGTGCGACTACTCCGATGGCTCCGCCGCCGATGGCCACGATCCCAATCGCTCCTCCGCCGATTGCGATTCCACCACAGGCTAGCCCACCCATGGCGATGATTCCCAGGCCCAGGCCACGGGTGCCCGGGTCGATCAACGGAAGCGGACCGACCATCATGTTCGTCGACGGTAGCCAGCCTCGGGCCGCGGTTACGAGGATGGGAACGAGCAAGACCAGCGGGATGAGCATGAGCATGCTGTACCAGGCCATGGCTTTTTGGAAGGCGTGGATGTCGAAGTTCGGATTGTCCTCAATTGCGCCAAGGCCCGCGAGCCGTTTCTTCAGCCGCGTGTTCTCCCGTTCCAGCAGGTCAAGACGCCTGTGGACGTCGTTTTCGCCGTTCGGCCCCGTGCCAAGGTTGTCCGGATTCTCGCCGTTCATCGTTCTTTTCGATTTACTGCTGTTGACTAGGATTATAACGGCTTGATCCGGCTTCTCTCACCAGATCAGGCCGGAATTCAGGCGGATTTGACTGCATTGGGGAACTTACTAACATAATTGAATTGCAGGCGGGCATCCACTTGTCTGATTCACAATCGAAACAACTTTGACTCGCAGCGGAGGCTATTCCGATGGCACGATTGCACGACAACATCGTTGATATCGTAGGAAACACGCCACTGGTCAGGATTAATCGTATCATTCAGTCCGAGGCGGAGGTGTATGGCAAACTCGAATATTTGAATCCGCTGGCTAGTGTCAAGGACCGGATTGCGAAATCGATGATTGAGTCGGCCGAGCGAAACGGCAAGATCAGCAAAGAGACTGAGATCATTGAGCCCACGAGCGGAAATACGGGGATCGGGCTGGCGTTCGTTTGTGCCGCGAAAGGCTATAAGCTGACGTTGACGATGCCGGAATCGATGAGCATGGAGCGGCGCATGCTGCTCAAGGCGTTGGGGGCAAAACTGGTGTTGACGCCGGCGACGGAAGGTATGCCGGGCGCGATCCGCCGGGCACAAGAGCTGGCGAAGGAAACGCAGGGCAGCTTCATGCCGCAGCAGTTTGACAATCCCGCGAATCCGGAGGTTCATCGAAAGACGACCGCGGTCGAAATTTGGGAGGACACGGACGGGAAGGTCGACATTCTGATTTCCGGGATTGGGACGGGCGGTACGATCACGGGCGTCGGCGAGACCATACGACCGAAGAAGCCCGATTTTCGCTGTGTGGCCGTGGAGCCTGAGGAATCGCCGGTGCTGACTCAGAAGCGCGGCGGCGAGGAGATGAAGCCGGGTCCGCATAAGATTCAAGGCATCGGCGCCGGTTTTGCTCCGTCGGTCCTGAACACGGAGATTTATGACGAGATTGAACGCGTCAATTCGAACGACGCGATGGCGTGGGCCCGGCGTGCCGCCAAGGAAGAAGGCATTCTCTGCGGTATTTCATCCGGGGCAGCCTTATGCGTGGCCAACCGTGTGGCGACAAGGCCTGAGAACGCGGGAAAAATGATCGTTGTGATCCTTCCGTCCTCGGGTGAGCGATATCTCAGCACGGCCCTGTTTCAGGAAGCCCAATAAGAGTCAGGCCGAGTATGATCCGGAGAGCGGCGCGACGCCCAATTCGTAAACGGCGGGTGGCGCTTCCTTAAAATGTAGAACTGTGGAGCGTGTTTGTATGACCGAGATCAAGGCGACGAATGTAGTTTGGCATGAGGGTCACGTTGAGCGGACCGCACGAGAGACATTACTTTCGCAGAAGGGCTGCACGATCTGGCTGACGGGGTTGCCCTCGAGCGGCAAGAGCACGATCGGTTTTTCGCTGGAGCATGCGCTCGTACAACAGGGGCGGCTGGCCTATGTCCTGGACGGGGACAACATTCGCCACGGGCTGAACAAGAATCTGGGCTTTTCCGCCGAAGACAGGGCCGAGAACATTCGCCGTATCGGCGAGGTGGCCAAATTGTTCGCCGATGCGGGCGTTATCACCATCACGTCCTTCGTCAGTCCGTATCGAGCGGATCGGGATTTGGTTCGAAAGCTTCATGATGAAGCGGGCGTTCCGTTTGTCGAGGTCTTTGTGGATACGCCGGTCGAGACGTGTGAAGAGCGCGATCCCAAGGGACTCTACAAGAAGGCACGATCGGGCGAGATTCCGAACTTTACGGGGGTCAGTGATCCATACGAAGCGCCTGAAAAAGCGGAAGTCGTGCTCAAGGCTGCGCAGATGAAATTAGAGGAATGTGTCGCGGAATTGGCGGAATTTCTCGAAAAACATGGACTTTTGTCCAAGCCCTAAAAGGCGCCGGGTGTTTCTTGCGCATTCGATAGCCGTTTCTAACTCCCTGAAAATAAGATAATTGCATAGGCGTCACTTTTGAAGTTACGCCGGTTTCGGGGGAAAGTCTGATTTGTCGATGCGCGGAGCCGCGCAAAAAAGCAGGCCGTAACTTAACTCACCGCAATATGTTGCCGACGACCCTTGCAGCCTCCGGTAGAGGACCAGGAGGTAATCGATTATCTCGTGAAAGGACGAACAAATGGGTATGAATTATGGCAACGTGAGCAAGACCAGCTTTCAGGCGGAGATCAAGCGAAAGCAGCAGCTGTTCAACCGATTCAAGAGACGGTTCAAAGTTGCGAACACGCCGGGCGAACGCCAGTTCCTCAAGGCTGAAGCCAGCCGGATCGTTTCCGAACTGAAGCAGTGCAACAAGAAGTGGAAGACCTGGGGCTTCGGTGCTTGCATGTGGATCACGAAGAACTTCACCGTTTCCAACTTCACCGCCGGACGAACCACTTCGTCACGGAAGACCGTGAGCCGCAAGAGCTCCGCTCGCCGAACGACCGCTCGCAAGAGCTCGGCCCGCACGATGCGAAGCCGCACGCGACGCAGCAGCACGACTCGCACCAAGGCTCGCTCGAACAGCCGGACGCGCTCCAGCGCCTCGCGCCGCAGCTACGCCGCCTGGTAAATCGAGAACCAGCATTCGCTCGGGTCTGAGCGCGATCCTAATGGGATCGGCTCGACGATGAGCACCAAGTCAAAAAAAGCCAGTGTCAATAGGTGACGCTGGCTTTTTTCATGCGCATCGCGCCGGTGAGCCGGGCCGTGACGGCCCGGCTCGCTTGTGGTGTCGTTTGGTTCGTTTGTGCGTTACATTCCAGCCGTGTTTCGGCTCGACCCACATCGAACAACATGGCACGTCACGTTTGGGACCTACGCCACCCGGCTGCACGGCGATTTACGACCGACCGTTGATCGACGACATAATCAGCGCGGTGAACCGTTTCTGGGGGTCGATCCTGGGCGGGTTGCGCACGAGCGCCATGTCATGAAATATCCTCCGGTTTGGTTGACTGAGGATCAGCGGCAGCTTGTTGAGGTGTCCTTGCCGATGCTCTGCGAACGGGGTGGATGGACGTACCGAATCTGTGCTGCCGGGATTGATCATGTGCATTTGCTTTGTGACGCCGTTCTTGAGGTCCATGGCAAGCAGATTCGAACTTGGGTTAAGCGATGGATGACTCAGGCACTCAATGAGCGTTGGCCGCGGCACAGCGGCTCGAAATGGTGGGCGGAAGGGGGTTCAACAAAACCCGTGGAGGACGTGGATTATTTGAACAATGTGTTTCATTACATTGCGCGGCAGCGGGTGAGGAAATCGTGATCGGAGAAGGTCGGGTCGGGACGGCCCGGCTCGCGCAATGGGGGACTCATCTATCAATACGGGTGAACGCGAATCGCGCGGATGGGGCGGGTGGGGCATTGTTCCTGGCACACGCCGCAACCCGTGCAGCCCTGGCCGGTCGGGCGCGGGTCGATGACATGAACTCGACCCTCGGCGTCGAGCTTGATCGCGGTCTCGCCAAGGGGGCACATGTCGAGGCACGTCGTACAATCTTCACCGTTGGTGCGGATGCAGGTTTCGTGGTCGGCGACGGCCAATCCGATGCGGATCTCCTCGCGACCGACGAGTTTTAGCGCCCCACTAGGGCAGACCTTCATGCACGAGAGGTCGTCGCACATCACGCATGCTCTTCGGTCGGGGTCGATTTGGGGCGTACCTTGCAGTTGTTCGTGATCGATTTCGAGCAGGGAGATCGCGTCTGCCGGGCAGTGGTCCGCGCAACTGCCGCAGCGGTAGCAGGTGAGTAGGAACTCCTCCTCCGGCAAAGCCCCCGGTGGTCTCAGGTGGGTCTCATCGATCGGCAGATTCATGGGCAGTTTTTTTTCGAGGTAGTCTGCCGCCGGTCCGAGCACGCGCGAGAGACTGGAGCGGAAGAAATGGCGCCGGTCGTGTGGGGGCTGGTTTTCGATCTGGTCTTCGTCCATTGTTATTTAAGATTCTAGCGAGCCGAGTGCGGCTGGCACATGCCGTACATGGAAACGGGCATGGCGGCGTCCAGAGTGCTCCACATTCCGGCTTGAGCCGGTAAGATTGGAGCCATGGCCCGGCCCGTCAGTGAAGAAATCATCCGAACGGCCGAGAATGTCTTCCGCGAATTTTTGCGTGACCGTGGTTTGAAGTACACGGGCGAGCGGGAGAAGATTCTCAGCGCGGTCATGCATACGGACGAGCATTTCGAGGCGGAGGAACTGCTGCGTCTGATGTGGCAGGAATCGAACCGGGTGGGCAAGGCGACGGTCTATCGAACGCTCAAGCTGCTCGTCGAGTGCGGCATCGTCAAGGAGGTGCACTTCAGCAACAAACAGGTGCACTATGAGCATACGTACGGACAGGACCCTCACGATCATATGGTGTGTCGCCGCTGCGGTCGGATTATCGAGTTCGACGCGGGCGAAGTGGTCAAGCTCCGGACGGTGATTGCCGCTCACGCACGGTTTCATGCGCTGTCGCACCGGTTTCAGATTCTGGGGCTTTGCGAGGTTTGCCGGAAAGCGAGTTCGGGGTGACGTGAGCTTAGCGGGTGTACGAACCGTCTTCAGCAAAGGGCCAGGAAGGTGAAGAACGTCAGCACCAGAATTTTTGCTTGAGGTCGAATGAAATCGATCAGATTGTCGGCTGCATTTACGATCATGGCTTAATCCCCCTCGTGATCTCACCATTTTATCAAGTCCGGTGAGCCGTTTCGACTTTTGATGGTCATGTGCAAGGGGAATACCAGTTTGGCGCGAAAAAGGGTATGATGCCTAAGCAGGTTCCAACCAAGTGGTTACGGCAAGGCGTCCGGTAATGGGCCATTGACGACGGGATCCTGATTGAAACGGTGTGTTGAGATTCGACCTCATCGATGTATTCGGGCAACATCATAGGATCAGAGCCGCGCCCCTCAGGAAGCGGTTGGTGTTCGCCTTATGAGGACCTCACGATTGCGTAGGCCCACCACTTTACGGTCGCGGCTCTGATAGAAAGACGGAAGAGACAGACATGGCGAAAGATGCAAGCAAAATGGAAAAGATCGTGTCCCTGTGCAAGCGGCGGGGGTTCATCTTTCAGTCGAGTGAGATCTACGGGGGCATCGGCGGGTTCTGGGACTATGGACCGTTGGGCGTGGAGTTGAAGCGCAACATCAAGGATGCCTGGTGGCGCGATATGGTGACGTGTCCGCCGACGGGTCCGGACGGCAAGGACCTACAGATGGTCGGTCTCGATGCATCGTTGATTATGAACCCCAAGGTTTGGGAGGCGAGTGGACATGTGGGGGGGTTTCAGGATCCGATGGTGTCGTGTCGCGCCGAGGGGTGCAAAGGCTTGTTTCGGGCGGACCAGATTTTTCACGTGTTGTTACGCAGGGGTGAAGGAGACGACCCGTTCGGCCATTGTTCGGTCGAGGCAAACTCCGTTGGGGACGTAGCGGATGCCGTCAAGCCCAAGGCCGACAAGCTTTCCAAAAAGCATGGTGGCGGGGACTACGTCTTCGAGGCCGTGGATTTTGTATCGGCGGCCGGTGAGAACCTTTCCACCCTAAAATGTCCCAGGTGCGATGAGGTCGGCTCCCTCACAGAGCCGAGGCAATTCAACCTGATGTTCCAAACGTATGTAGGGGCGACGGCCACCGAGGACGACATTGCCTATCTCCGTCCGGAAACCGCCCAGGGGATCTTCGCCAACTTCAAGAACGTCGTTGACAGCAGCCGGGTGAAGGTGCCGTTCGGGATTGCTCAGGTGGGCAAAGCGTTTCGGAACGAGATCAACCCTCGGAACTACACGTTTCGATCGCGTGAATTCGAGCAGATGGAGATCGAGTTCTTCTGTCATGACGACGAGGCCATGAAGTGGTGGGAATGGTGGCGGGATACACGGATCAACTGGTACGTCGGTCTGGGGCTCAAAGGCGAGAATTTGCGGCCCCGGAACCAGGAGGGGGATGAACTGGCGCATTACAGCAAGGCCTGCACCGACATCGAGTATTGCTTCCCGTTTGCCGACGAGCCGCAGGAACTGGAGGGGGTGGCCCATCGTGGATGCTACGACCTGACGCAGCACCAGAAGCACAGCGGCAAGGACCTGTCCTATTTTGACGACGAGCGGAAAGAGCGGTTTCTGCCGACGGTGATCGAGCCGTCGGCCGGGGCGGATCGCAGCACGCTGGCGTTCATTTGTGAGGCCTATACCGTGGACGAATCACGGCCGAGTCCGGAGTTGATGAAGTTTCATCCTCGTTTGGCTCCGGTCAAGGCAGCGGTTTTTCCGCTGGTCAAGAAGGACGGGATGCCGGAGATCGCCGAGCCGATTTATCGAGAACTCAAGAAGCAATGGCCCGTGGCGTTCGATGTGAAGCAGAGCATCGGCAAGCGTTACGCCCGAATGGACGAGGCGGGCACTCCCTATTGCTTCACCGTGGACGGTCAGACGAAGGAGGACGGCACCGTCACCGTTCGCGACCGGGACACCGGGTCGCAAGAGCGGATCGACAAGAGTCGAGTGGTCGAATTCCTGAGCGACAAGCTCTCTTTTGCCATGTGACCGTCGTTAGCGAGCAACTTTGCCATCATACAAGCGGACAATTCGCCGTATGTTCGAACGCCTCGGTTTTCCACTCTCGGCGGATTGTGCGATGGACATGCTGGAGCTTAAGACGGCTGAGAAGCGTCTTGGGGTGCGGTTTCCGGCCGTGCTGCGTGATTACTACCTCGTGGCGGGGAATGAGAGGGCATTCAACCATATCCATGATCACCTGCGTCCGCCTTCAGAATGTAAGGGCTCGAACCGGCGCGGCCCTTCGCGTGGTGCGCGGTTATTGGTCTCCTAATTTCGAAAATGGCGTGCCCCATCATGACGGCTGGAATCGGCAATTTGAGGCCCGAACCTGTGTTATGGTCGATTACTGGTCATCTGGCGTAAAGATATTATTAACATAGAGTTAAGGATTTGTATTGACACGAACCGATAGTATAGGTATGAAATTGCGTGTGCGGTCAAAGGGTCGAAAGAACATTAGCCGAGTGGAATCACTCCTCTCCCGTGCAAAGGGGAACAATACGATGCATCGCCGACAGATCCGGTGGCTCACGAAGACCATTTTGTTTCTAAGTGTCAGTATCGTTGCGGTGGCGACGGTGGGCTGCGTCTAGGCCCCGCGGCAGCATTCTCCCATCCATGAAATATCAGAGGGCATCCGTCACTCTGGTGTCCGAAACTCCCATTCATTTCGTCCTCTCATGCCTGGGGTGCAAAACCTTGGCGTCGGGTTAGAATCTCGGCCATGCGGCTCAAGCTCCATCATTGGATTCTACTGGGCATGGTTCTGGGGGCTGCGATCGGGCTTCCGTTGCGTTTTTTTGCCGATCAGGGCCGCATTGATGAAAGCTGGCCCGCAACCGTCGCAGCCTATGGCAAAGGGGTGGGCGATCTGTTTCTTCGCTTGCTCTCCATGATCATCGTGCCCCTCATCCTGACTTCGCTGATTTCCGGCGTGATCAGCACGGGGCAGCTCAAGGGGTTGGGCCGGCTCGGCGGCCGGACGATGGTTTACTACCTCTCCACCAGCATCGCCGCCATTACGATCGGCGTCGTCATGGTGAATATCATCAAGCCGGGCCAGGGGGCGGACTTGACCCTGTTGCAGGCGACCGCGCAGAAAGAGGGGCACGGCCGATCGGTCGTCGGCGAAGCTGCGCGGACTTCGTTTCATACCGGCTGTCTGTATGCACTGGGCGGGCACACGGACAAGGCCTTCGAGGAACTCGAGCGATATCTCAGGCTGAGCGAGGGCAGAGAGGAGGCGGTCGAGAAGATACGACAAGAAGGTGACTTGGAAAGTCTTCAGTCTGATCCTCGTTATGACGCCCTGCTGGCGTCCGCCGATCAGATTCGCAAGGACGCGGACGAGGGCAAGAAACAGGGACTGGGCGAAACGCTCTGGAAACAGTTGTTCAACCTGATTCCGTCCAACCCGTTCGGGTCCATGGCGGACTCCACGAACCGATCCATCCTCGGTGTGATCTTCTTCTCGCTGTTGTTCGGAGCTTTTGTCATTGTCGTGGGCGGCGAAACGGGCGCTCTGATGTCGAAACTCTTCAGCGGCGCGTTTGACGTGATGATGCGAATGACGATGCTCATCATCAAGACGGCGCCGGTGGGTGTCTTCGGCTTCATGCTCTACGCGTCCGCGGGCAAGGGATTCGATGTTTTTAGGCCGCTCGGCTGGTACATGCTCACCGTCTTTGCGGGTCTTGCCTTTCATGCACTCGTCACGCTACCGCTGCTCCTGCTTTTGGTGGCGAGACGTTCGCCGTGGGAATTCTACAAGGCCATGTCTCCTGCTTTGCTGACGGCGTTCAGCACGGCCAGCAGCAACGGCACGCTGCCGCTGACGCTGAGCAGTGTTGAGGAGCGGGCGGGCGTGAGCAATCGCGTCAGTTCATTCGTCCTGCCGTTGGGGGCGACGATCAACATGGACGGCACGGCCTTGTACGAAGCCGTCGCCGTGTTGTTCATTTCCCAGGCGTATGGAATGGACCTCAGTTTCGGTCAGCAGGTGGTGATTGCGTTTACCGCGCTCCTGGCCAGCATCGGGGCGGCAGGGATTCCGCACGCGGGTACGGTGATGATGGTCATTGTTCTCGGTGCGGCGAATCTGCCGCTGGATGCGGTCGGTTTGATTCTGGCGGTGGACCGAATCCTTGACATGTGTCGCACGTCTGTCAACGTCTGGAGCGATTCCACTGCATGTGCGGTGGTTGCCCGGCTTGAACCTTCGGGTGGGGAAGCTCCGGGGTAAGTCAAAAAACCCCGGGCAGGCTAGCCCGGGGCTTTTCAAATCCTGGTCATCGGGTGGCTCGGCGTTTCAGCTTTTCAAAACGAACCGCAACGCCTTGATCTGCTCTTCCGTTTCGTTGTCGGGGAAACTGTGCCCTACGTCCTCGTAGATGTTCAGTTTAACCTTCGCTCCAAGCTTCTTGAAACGGCGTGCGGCGTCCCTGTTTGAGTCGATAGTGCGGGATCTTTCGTCCTCGCCGACCATGACGAAAATTCTCAGACCCGCCAAGTCTTCGTCTTCGAAATCAGATTCCGATTCGAATTTGAACCTGCCTGCCACGGGGATGATTCCACAGAACGCATCAGGATTTCGCAGAGCCAGTGCCCACGTCGCCCAGCCGCCCTGGCTGAATCCCGTCAGCACGATCTTGTCCTTATCGATCTTGTGCTTGTCCATGACCTTGTTGATCGCATCCATGACGTTCTCCTCGATGACATCGAGGTCGTCGCCCCATTCATACCCGTTACCGAATTCGTACGTTCCTTGAGGTGTCAGCAGCACAGCCCCGATTTCGTCCGCGGCTTCCTTCCAGCGTTGCGCGGTCTTGTCCATCGTGCCGTGATAATGATGGAGGGCGACGAGCAGCGGAGCCGGTCTGGATTTGTCATAGTCCTCTGGCAACGTCACTTTCCACTCAAAGCCGACTTCTTCCTTCCGCCGAGATTGTTCCTCACGAGCTCTTTGGGGCTGCGGTCTTGGCCTGCGGACTTTCTTGGCCTTCTTGAGGGCTTTCTTATATCTCGGATCATCTCGAATGTTGTCAAAATCGGAGTCTCCTTCGATTGAGGCCGCGATGTTGTTGTTGAAGCCGCCTAAATCAATGGCTTTGTTAAGGCATTTGAAGGCCTTGGCCTTCTCATCCCTCAAGGAGTACATGCAGGCCGAGTTGTAACAGGTGAGTGAATATTGTCCTTTGACGCCAGGCCCGAATTGTTCGTGATCCTTGAACTCGTTGTAGAGAATTTTCGCGTGCGCGCGGGCTTCGAGGGCCAGCTTGAGCGCCTTGGCCTTATCCCCCTTGCCTGCCGCATCTATCAGTTTCTGAGTCAGTTCGCCGATTTTTGCCCGACGCTCGCGAGGCTGCAGGTCCGGGACGTCGATTTCGTCGGAATCATCCGATTTCTCGGCGCTCTTTTTTCGATCGGGGTTTTTCTTGTCGCTTTTTGTTTTCCCTTTGTCCCGACTGACCGTGCTTCTCTGGCGCATTTTCCGAATCAGTTGTCGGAAACGGTCTTCGCCTCGGATTGTCCTGAAGTCGTAATCATTGACCAGGAAATTTGCGTCCCGATAGCCTGCGTCGATCGTTTTTTCAAGCCATGTGTATGCTTTCTCTTTTTCTCCGAGCAGGCAATTCAGGCAGGCAATGTTGTACATGATTTCGACGTCATCATCGCGCTGTTCGTGCATTTTCTCGGCGACTTCCAGCGCCTTTTCATAGTTCGCGCTACGGTACGCACTTTTCAACCTGCGGCGGAGATCATCGTAATCGGCTTCGTCATCGGCACGGACCATGGTCGTCGCCAGGGCGATCAACAGGGCTGACATAAGCCCTGTCAGAACGAGGGCACTTTGCTTGGATGGATTCAGTGGATGCATGTCGGACTCCTCATTAAGTAATCAACTCTAACCCGAGGAACGGCCCTGAGCGGCCGTGGCCCTCACTGTTGAGTCGGCTCTTGGATTTATGCCTTTCCGATCCCTGGACGGTTTCATGTCGGCTCATTCGCCGACCAGACAATTATATCACATCGCGTCCGCCTGAGAATCAGAGCGGCCGGGCTCATTCGAGTCCGGCGTCCGAGATCGGGCGGGACAGATAGAGCAAGGAGAGGCTCCGTTTGCACCAACGAGCGGGATGGACCGGACGGTGGAATTCCCCCTGCCTCTCTGTGAAACGAGCCGCATCTGCATGCTGTCCGCGTCTTTTTAAAAAACAGTGTGTATAATCAAATGTCCGCATTCATGCTCGGGGTGGCGAATGAGGCCCAAGAGCCCTCCGAGTCCTGCCTTACGATGGTTTCTCTCGCGTTTTGAAGGAGTTTCGTGATGTTGAGTGAGTTTGTGCAATCCTTGTGCGAGATCCTCGTTGGACTTCCGTTGGTGGGAGGACTCATTGGAAACGTGTGCACAACGATCGTCGAGGTGCTCACGAGTCTCGGATTGTAGCGGTCTCAATGAGGGGCGGAGGGACCGAACGGCGTCGGTCCTTCCTCTTCCGAACGGCCGGTTGAGGCCGTGGACCGAACACGTCGAACGAGGCGCAGGCGCGTCTGCGCGTTTGAACGCGAACTTCAGGCTTCAATCGTTCGCACCGAGCGTCGGCCGAAAGCTCAAGCCATGTCGAACTCGAGCATTTCTTCTTCTCGAATCCTAGACCGGTGAAGGCTACAAATGCCACATGGGATGTTGTCATTTCGGCACGAGCTCCACATTCGTTATAGATCGTTGTAAGCTTCACCGCGGCGTCGCCTCGGGACTGAAATCTTGCCAAAGTGCGCCATGCCGTAAATACTGTACGCTAAAGAATGGGCTGGGCAGCAGAAGGAATGTTCGCCGGGCCTGATGCGGCCAAGAATTCAGAAATCGAACGCTCATGTCAGAATCCCGGCGAGTCCCACTCAATCCTTGCGACTACTTTTTCTTTTCCCATCATCGAATGATGCAGCGAAAGGCAGACGGCGGGAATATCGCTTTGATGACGATGGAGGTTGACGGTCACATCGAACCGGACCATATCCGCACGATTCTGCAACACGCCTTTGTCGGGCACCCCGTCTTGATGTCGCCACTGAGGTTTTCCATCCTTACCGGCAGGCCTTATTGGAAGATTCCCGGGAACAAAGGAGAAGCATCGGCGAAGGCCGTTCAGAAGGCACACGTCTATCACGATCTTCGAGACAAGTCGTCCTGGGAGGCGCGCCTGGAGCGATTTTGCCAGGGGCGATACGCACCTGATTGGGATCTTCTTGAAGGTCCTCAGATCACTTTGGAGCAGTACGCACTGCCGTGGAACCAGACTCGATTCTGCCTTCGCTGGCCGCACTTGCTGATGGATGCCGCCGGGGCTCAGTGGTTTCTTGCCGAACTTAGCCGGCTTGGCGAACTTGGTTCCGATGTGATTGAACAGGAGGCTCGGAATCGTCTGCCGGAGATTAGTTCGGATGATCAAACCGTATATCCTCTTCGAGGGGCGTCTTTGATGAAGCGCCTGGGGCTTTTCCTGTCCAGTTTCCGTGCTCAAAGACAACACAGCCGGTTTAAAGGGGAAACGTTGTTCAAGACCAAGCCGCGATTTAAGAACCAGCGGTATATTCATCGCCGTTGGGATGCGCAGCGCATCAAAGCCATGGCCGAGAAGCACGTGCCTCCCGGCGCCGGGCTTTACGCAAGATACTTGGCCGTGTGTGTCTTCCGGGCGATTCATCGAGTTTTCGCCGACTTTCACATAGAGCCGGAGGCCTATTTCATCTCCATGCCTCAGAGTGTGTCCGACTTCGGTCAAGCGAACGCGAGTTCGCCGGTTCGTCCGGTTCCCGGCAACTACCTTGTGACCCCCACACTTTGGGGACGGCGTGATCTCATTCAAGACAAGCGCGCCCTTTGCGAAGACTTGGACCGGCAACTCAAAGCCTATCACGAGAATCGGACCGCGCTCATGCAGTGGGCGATGCTCTGGATGGCATCGTCCTCCAGGGCGTTTTTCTATCAGTGGTTGATGCGTCTACCTTTGGGTCTTGAGACGCTTTCCTCGGGCTTTTCCTATTTCCGAGAGATTTCACGACCGTTCCGGACGCTTTGTGGTGCGCGTGTCACCAATTTATGGGGTGCGGGTCCGTTGCCGACGCCTCCGGGATGGAATCCGGTATTTAGCAAGTTCGATGACAAATTGAATCTCGCCTTGACCTATCCTCGTCCCGCGATCTCCGACAATCTCGCCCGGCGCTACGTCGAACTGATCGAATCCGAGATCTTTGAGTCCTCCTAATGTCGAGGACGAATAAGCGTGGAATTGCGTAGGATCAGGATTTTCGTTAGAAACGCATGATCGGCGATTACGAGTGCATCGGCCGGGCAAAGGATGAACGAATGCCCATCACGCTTACCAACGCGGTTCTGTTGAACCTTGATCCGATTGAGGTTCTGCAAGGCGCCATCCGAATTGAATCGGACGTTATCTCAGCGGTGGGGTCGGATGTAATTCCGGCGGTGAACGATGAGACGTTGGATTGCAACGGCGCGGTCGTCATGCCCGGTCTCGTCAACGGTCATACGCATTTGTACTCGGCGTTGGCGGCCGGCATGCCGATGCCGCGCCATACGCCGAAGAACTTTCACGAGATTCTCAGGTTTATCTGGTGGCGATTGGATCGAGCTCTGGATGCAAAATCCATCGAGATGAGTGGTCGCATCGGTGCGATCGATGCGCTGCGATGCGGCACGACGACACTGATCGATCACCACGCTTCTCCCAATGCGATCGAAGGCAGCCTCAGCCGTCTCGAAAAGGGCATCGCTGACGTTGGCTTGCGAGCCGTGCTTTGCTATGAGACGACGGACCGCAACGGCCCCGCGGGAAGCGAGGCCGGCCTGCATGAAAATCGCCGCTACTTGGATGTCTGCAGACAACGCAAGAACGACCGATTCGCCGCCCTTGTTGGGGCGCACGCTGCGTTCACGCTTGGCGACGAATCCTTGCGTGCCTGTGTGCAACTCGCCGCAGACTACAGATCCGGCATTCACATTCACGTGGCTGAGGACCCCTGCGATGATGCCATTTGTCGAGAAACCTACGGAGCGCCATTGATCCCGCGTCTAGAAGCCTGTGGTCTCCTCGCGGCGAATCGTGACGGTTCAACGAAACAAGTCGGCGCTGTGGGGGCCGCTTCCATTTTTGGACACGGCACGCATCTGGCGCCGGAAGATGCGAGGTGGATCTCTGCTCAGATCGCTGCGCTCGCCCACAATCCTCGATCCAACATGAACAACCGTGTCGGCTACGCGCCCGTGTCACACATGGAGAGGGTCCAACTCGGCACGGACGGCATCGGCGGAGACATGTTTGCGGAGGCGAAGCACGCGTGGTTTAAGGCATGCGATGCACACTCCCCGTCATCAAAGGCGGAGGGACCGTCCCGTGAGATCTTGCCGAATGGCATCGTCGGCATGTTGGCGCATGCAGCACGTGTCGCGGGCGATACACTCGGCTGTCGTCTCGGTACGTTCTCGCCCGGAGCGGCGGCGGACGTTGTGGTCACGGACTATGTTCCGGCGACTCCTCTGACGGGGGAAAACGCATCGGCTCACCTCCTTTTCGCCCTTGGCTCCCGGAGTGTACGCCATGCTTTGGTTGGCGGTCAGTGGCTTCTCAAGGACCGACGGCCGGTTCTCGTGGACGAAGCGTCGATCCGAACCGAAGCTGTCCCTGTCGCTCATGATCTCTGGGCAAGAATGCAAGCGATCCCAGAAGAGTGATTGAGACGCCTCCACCGATTAGTCGAGAACAATCGTCGTGCCCGTTTGACCGGCCAGTGCCTCTGACAGCAACGGCAGGTCTGCGATGACTGCTCGTGCGGTTGGGCTCTTTCTGGACTTGAGGAATTGAATTGCTGCTTTGATCTTTGGGAGCATCGACCCTTCGGGGAATTGGTTTTCGGCGATCAGGGCCTCGATCCTCGCGACATTCACGTGTCTCAGAACCTCCTGGTCGGGTCGGCGATAGTTGATGTAGACGCCATCGACAGCCGTGACTAACGCCAGCACGTCGGCCTCGATTTCCGACGCGATGATGGCGCTGGTCAAGTCTTTGTCGATCACGGCCTCCACACCCTGATAGTCACCATTTTCATCCAGAACGACGGGAATGCCGCCGCCGCCGCCCGCGACGACCAGGTCGCCTGCTTCCACGAGTTTTTTGATCGTCGGCATCTGGATGATGCCCAGCGGCCGAGGGGAGGGCACGACGCGACGATAGCCGCGCCCGGAGTCTTCGATCACTTTCCAGCCGTCCTGCTTTTCATGCCGTCGGGCCGTCGGTTCATCCATGAAGGAACCGATCGGCTTGGAGGGGTTTTCGAATGCGGGGTCGTGATGATCGACTTCCACGGTGGTCACGATGGCCACACTGATTCGGTCTTTTCCTCGATGTCGCAGCTCATTTCGCAAGGTCTGACAGATCATGTAGCCCATACCGGCCTGCGTGTCGGCCACCGCCAGACCCAGGTCGATCGGATAGACTTCGGTCGAGGCAATTTCCACGCGTCGCATGACAGAGCCGACCTGCGGTCCGTTGCCGTGGGTGACCGTCAATTGCAATCCCTGCTCGACCAAATCCGCCAACGGCTTGGCCACGACACGACTGCGCGCAAACTGCTCGTGGATGTCGCCGATGCCACTCGACCCCACCAGCGCGTTTCCACCAATGGCAACCACGATTCTCATCATCAGCTCTACTTGAAGGGCCTCTCACGCATCGTCGCCGCCATGATGGCCTTGGCCGTGTGTAATCGGTTTTCCGCTTCCTGGAAAACGACCGACTGTGGACCGTCGAGGACATCATCCGTCACTTCGGCCCCCCGGTCAGCGGGGAGGCAGTGCATGTAGATGGCGGACGTGCGGGCCAGTTGCATCTTTTGGCTGTCGCAGATCCAGGATTTGTAGCGTGAATTCAGGCTGAGACACTCCTCTTCGATCTGATGCATGCGCTCTTCCGTTTTGGCGTCCCGTCGCTGAAGCATGAGGTCATACGGTCCCCAACTCTTGGGGTACACGATGTCCGCGTTTCTAAAGGCGTCCTCCATGTCGGTCGCGACCTCGAATTTCGTTCCCGCGGCTTTCGCATTGGCCCGTGCGGCCTCCATGCATCGGTCCATCAGGCGATATTCCGGTGGATGTGCCAACGTGACGTCCATTCCGAACCGTGTCATTAGTGTGATCAATCCCTGCGGCACGGACAGCGGCTTGGCGTAGGACGGTGAGTATGCCCAGCTCACCGCGATCTTCCGTCCGCGGAGATCGTCCCCGAATACTTCGCGAATCGTCATGATGTCGGCCAGTGTTTGCGTCGGATGATCCACGTCGCACTGCATGTTGATGACGGGAACGTCCGTGGCGTCGGCGACGTTACGCATGAATTTGTTTCCCTCATCCAGAATCAGGTCATGGCGAATGGCGATGCCATGGCCCATTGACCCCAGAATGATTCCCGTGTCCTTCGCCGTCTCCCCGTGGGAAATCTGTGTAACATTCGAGTCCAGGAAATGCGCATGAGCTCCGAGTTGCGTTGCGCCGGCCTCAAAGGCGTTTCGCGTGCGCGTGCTCTTGTCGAAGAAAAGCAGAAAGACGGTTTGATTGGGTAACAGCGGTGTCGGCTCACCACGTTGGAACTTGGCCTTCAAGTCTTTTGCCG
Organism: Phycisphaerales bacterium; assembly: GCA_022360095.1. Taxonomy (GTDB): domain Bacteria; phylum Planctomycetota; class Phycisphaerae; order UBA1845; family UTPLA1; genus JAKSDK01. The sequence goes on along the minus strand of JAKSDK010000714.1, from coordinate 29,311 downwards.
ACTCCAGCAGGTGGTTCAATTCGTCCGTCGTTAGGTCCTGTGTCTCGATGTAGTCTCTACCCTGCAGCGACGTCATCTGTCCATACTCCTGAGCATTTGCCGAAGGGGCACGGGCTCCGCCCCGTGCGCCCTGCGAGCGCCTCAAATCCTGTCCGCAATTTGGGATCTATTATAGCTCAAAAGTCGGGCCGGCGCGAGCCGGATCCATCTCCTCATTTCTTTGCCTTTTTTTCGGCAGATTTCGCGTAGACAGACAGAGCCGATTGTTTTGCGGACGCTTGCCACGACGGATGGCGCGTTGTGGTGTGAGTTGCCTTGCGCCAGGACATCAGAGGAGTACGACAATGCAGCGGATCACGCGCAGACGGTGTTTCAGCACATTATTTGCCATAGGGCTCCTATTTATTGCCGGTGGGGGAGGTGGAGACTGTCAGGTCATGCAGGACCCCGATGGGGGCCCCACCGGCACTTTGGAGCGGGTTGTCCTGAATCTGGTCAAACTGGATGTGAATGCAACGACGGCGAGCGGCCCGACCGTGGGTGACGGCGTCCTGGCTTTCAACGCCAACGCCAATGCCGTTCTCGCCTGGTTGCGCTCCGGTGAGACGCAGGCCCGGGTCGTTCCGGCTCCTGCGAACATGACGCACGACACGCAGGATTTCATGTTCGTCGGCACGAAACTCGTCGTCAAAGACCGGAACAGCGGTAGCATCTACGTGTTCGACACCGACAGTGAAGACGTGCAGGCCATCCCTTCGGCTTCGGTGAACTTGGGAACGTCCGGCACCTGGGATGCCGACGGTCATCTGGTTGCGACTCTGAATGCCACGGTCACGACGCAGGATGGTCCGAACCAGGTGGTCAAGATGACCGACATTACCGACATCAACAATTTTGTCACCACTCCGTTCGACGATCCGACAGAAGGTGTCAACACGGTCAGCGTTGATGCGACGGGCGGCCGAATCGCCGTCCGCGGCAATCAGAATTCATTCTTCATCTATGACGTGAACAATCCCGGCGCCCCCATTGCGAACTGGAACATCAGCCCGTTGCAGGGTGGGGCGGGGGTCACGGGTGACATCAAGATCCGCGGTGATTTCGTGATCTTCTTCGACGATGATGAGGTGTTCAGTTTGCTCAACATCGTGTCCGGCGTCGTCACGAAACCTGCTCGCAATCCGGCGAGGGCGAATCGAGGATTGGACATCGAACCGGTTAACGGAGCAAACAGGTACGGATACTTCTCTCAGGCAACCGACGACGACGGCAATTCGATTGCGATTGTGAACCGTCTATTGCTCGGCCGGACAGACGATGTGGACAATCCGATTGATCCGCTCGGAGAATTTGTCAACGGTGGTGATGCGGATGACGGCCGTGTCGGATTCGGGGCTTCGGTGAGCATTTCCCCGAACGGTCGGTTCGTGTTTGTGGCCGGCGCGGCGCCCGTCGAGGTGAGTGAAGAGGAGAGGCTTTATCTGAGCATTGACGGAGCAAACTTCTCGCCGGTGGAAGACACGGACGATGCGTTGAATATCCTCCGGGCTTCGGCCGTGGATTGCAGCGACAATCTCGTGGCGTTTCTGATTCCGCAAGACCTGGACGATCCGATTTCGCCCGTGACCATCGGGTATGCGACACTGCCGCCGCCATAGGTCATGTCGCTTCAGAACATCGGTGCGTTTGAGGAAGCGGCCCATCACATTCTGTGATGGGCCGTTCTTTTTGGGCGTTGTGCCGACATCGAAGCCGATTTGCACGGGAGTTAGCGATGGCCTATGATGGCGAGCCGTTGAAGATCTGAGCCGCGCGGTAATTTGTTTGAAAGTGCAGGATGAGCAAAAAGCCGAAGACTACGACCGAGGAAGAGAACGAAAAAGAGAGTGAGAAAGAACCGGAGGAGCCGGCCGCTTCGAAACGGGGGCGTTCCGCCAAAGAGCCTCCTCCGCCCAAGCTTTGGCGTATTGAAGGCCGCTCCCCTGAAGGGCTCAAAGTGACTCTCGGCCGCTTCATCACAAAGGAAGAAGCCGAGGTTGAACTTCATCGATTGCGCGACGACGGTTTCTATGAGAAGCTTCGCCTCTCTGAGTCTGCGATCTAAAGAAACAATCACGAACTGACCGATAATAATCTGCGGACTTCGGGCTGAGCAGATTTCCCGTCTATGTTTCGCTGTTTTCGCGATTGCTGAGATCCTGTTTCAGCAGGTCGCCTTTTTCGACAAAAAATGGAAGACTTTGTACCAAATAATTTGGCGTCTGCGCGAAATACGATTTCATCAGGAACGTTTTTTACATAGGCGGATTCAATGCCTGTCATTGGGTTACTTTTGGACAATTCGGCTTGGTCGATGTGGATAAGTACAACGTCAGTCAAACCAGAAATGCTGAGGGAATGATTGTGCCGGCTTACATTCACTGCCCCCATTGTGATCATCCAGTTGTGCTGACCTCGGTTGAGCTCGGGCAGCGGTATCGTTGCCGACAGTGTCACCGGCTTTACGTTGTTCGCCGAGACTCGGACTCTTCCGTTGTCGTTGATATCTGGCGACGAGATCGTGAGATGAAAGGGTCCGCGTAGCACGGTCGTGCGAAGAATCGTCCCATCAGGCATCGCCTTGATGAGTGATGGTCGAATGCGTTAGCAGCTCCGGCAGTTCATAAATTATGAAGTCGGCTTCATCCGCCCAATCGGGCTTTTTGCTCTCAGGATCCAGGAGCAAGACCGTCGTGCTTCCGGCCGCTGCCCCGCAACGTATGTCGTAGTGAAAGTCACCCACAACCCAGGCATCCGCCGGATCGACCTCAAATCTTCGGCAGATTTCAATGACCGGCTCCGGCGACGGTTTCATCGGCCCGTCCTCTCTGGTCCAAGTCAAGTCGAATTCGATGCGATGTCGATGATTGAACATCCCCACCGAACGACGTGAATTTCTCGTCATGAGCACTGCCGGAATGCCTGAGGCCCTGACGGTTGACACGACTTCAGCCGCGCCCGGCTGCAGCTGGCTTTCAGCCGCCGCCTTGTCCTCATGACGTTGGAGGATCGCTTGCGTGCGAGCGCGATCTCCGGGTGTCATTCGGCTCATGGCCTCCAAGATCGGTTCATCTTCAATGCCAAGGCCGATTTCTTCCCGTATTCGGTCGAAATCCAGGTTGGGACGCGTGAGCGTGCCGTCCATATCAAAGATGACGATACGGCATGTGGTTGGCGTGGTTCGCTTCGTGGTCATCGGGTGACAACCGATCGTGCGGGTGGCGGAGTTTGTGCGCGAGAGCAACGACCTAGGTTTTGACCGTCGCGCGGCGGGGCTGTTTTGAACGAGCGGCTCCGTTACCGGAAGCGCTACGCCGTTTGCTCGAGTTTTCCGGGCGAATGATCTTGTACGCCGCCCGATTTTCGGAAAAGTCGATCACTTCGACGTGTTTCATTCCGGCCTCTCGCGCCGCGGCGAACACATTGGCCTTGGTCACGGTTCGGACACTCTTCGGCAGGACAATCCAGATGGCGCCGTCCGGCTGGAGATTTGCTGTCAGGTTTTCAATTTGTCGAAGCTCAGCAGCCCGCTCCACGCCGAGCATGACGATGTCGCAGCGTCCGTTGGCATTGGAGACGACTTTGGTCTTTTTGTCTTCGAGCGAACTCATCAATTCACTGTCGTCAAGATTCAAGATTCGAACGGAATGCCCGTCCCGGACGCCGAGTTTGTCGGCCAGCGTCTGGGGGTGAAGCATGTAGTCAATCCAGCTTTCGGTCAGGCGTGTGTTTGGAAGCGAGATGGCCACGGGATTTCCGTGGAAGCTGAATCGGACGGAATCGTCCTCGCGGCGCGGGTTGGCGATTTCAGCAAGCCGAAAGCGAAACTTCGTGGCGCCGGCGAAATCGATGTGGTCCGCTTCCATGCGAACTTGACCATCGTAGCGGTCTTTTCCAACTTGGAGCTTACAGGCTGATTCCATTGCCATGAGCTTTTCCTTCCTTACTTAAGACTTAAGTATGAAGCGCGAGATTCTTCCACTGTCGTCGTAGGGCCGTCCTTGAAATGCGTTGAAATAGATTCGACATGATGGATCGGCTGAAACAACGCCACGATTGCCCGCACCAAACACAGTCGTGACCTCGAACTTATCAAAAATGATCTTTCGACAACGGATGAGAGGTCTCCGATTGTCGAAACAGGTGGGAATTATAGCACAAATTCGCGGGAATACAAATGCCTGCTTTTTTATTCCTTATGAAGCTGTGCGATCGTTGTGAAATCTTCCAGGGTCGTGACGTCGCCTTCGACACGGCCTTTTGTTGCGAGTTCTCGCAGCAATCGCCGCATGATCTTCCCGCTCCGTGTTTTGGGCAGGGCGTCGGTGAACCGAACGTCCTTGGGGCGCGCGATCGCACCCAGCGTTGTCGCCACGTGTTTTCTCAATTCGTCCTTCAGGTTGCTGTCCGGTTTGTCGCTGCCCTTGATGGTGACGAAGGCCGCGATGGCTTCCCCCGTCATTTCGTCCGGAAAACCAATGACGGCGGCTTCGGCCACTTTGGGGTGCGAAACGAGCGAGGATTCTATTTCCGCCGTTCCCAGACGGTGGCCCGACACCTTGATCACGTCATCGACGCGACCGGTGATCCAGAAGTATCCGTCTTCGTCACACCGAGCGCCGTCACCCGTGAAATAGACGCCCTCGATTTCAGACCAGTATTGTTTGCGAAATCTCGCTTCGTCCCCGTAAATTCCGCGAAGCATGCCGGGCCAGGGTTTGCGAATCACCAGCAAGCCGTTTTCGTTCGGTTCCAAGGCGTTGCCGTCCTTGTCCACAATCGCCGCATCGATTCCTAAGAACGCACGCGTCGCCGACCCCGGCTTCGTCGGAGTAACGCCCGGTAACGGTGTGATCAACACGCCTCCGGTTTCCGTCTGCCACCAAGTATCAACGATCGGGCACCGTTGCTGCCCGATGTGTTCATGGTACCAATGCCATGCCGCCGGGTTGATCGGCTCTCCGACCGAGCCCAACAGTTTCAGTTTTGACAAATTGTGCTTCGCAGGCCATTCCGGCCCTTGTTTCATGAATGCCCGAATGGCCGTGGGGGCCGTGTAGAATTTGGTGACGCCATATCGTTCGCAAATCGCCCAGAAGCGATCCCATTCGGGTTCGTTCGGCGCACCTTCATACATGACGGTTGTTACGCCGTTTTGAAGCGGTCCGTACACGATGTAGCTGTGTCCGGTGATCCATCCGATGTCGGCGGTGCACCAATAGATGTCGTCGGGCTGGAGGTCGAAGATCAGCTTGGCCGTATAGGCGGTATAGACCATGTAACCGGCCGTGGTGTGTAGGATGCCCTTCGGTTTTCCGGTGCTCCCGCTTGTATAGAGCAGGAACAACATGTGCTCCGCATCCAGGTGCTCGGCATCACAGGTGTCCGGCATGCCCTTGACCACCTCGTCCCACCAAACGTCGCGTTCATCATTCCAGTCGATGTCATTCCCGCACCGTTTGTAGACCACGACTTTTTTGACGAGCTTCGTCATCCCGCAGGCCTCGTCGACATTCGATTTGAGCGGGACGACTTTGTTTCGTCGCCATCCTCCGTCCGCGGTGATGACGTAGTGCGAGTCGGCATCCTGCAAGCGATCGGCAATGGCCTGGGCGCTGAAGCCGCCAAAAATCACGGAATGCGGTGCCCCGATTCTCGCGCATGCCAGCATCGCGATGGCGAGTTCCGGGATCATGGGCATGTAGAGTGTGACACGGTCACCGCGGCTTATGCCCAGCTTCTTTAGACCATTGGCGAACTTGCATACCTCCGCCAACAGTGTTTTGTAGCTGAGTTGGACGACTTCTTTAGGAGAGCCGTCTTGGTTTGTGGGCTCACCTTCCCACAAAATGGCCGTATGATCACCACGGCCCTGATTGATTTGATGTTCGAGGCAGTTATAGCTGACGTTGGTTTCGGCCCCGACGAACCACTTTGCAAAAGGCGAGTTCCATTGAAGTACGCGGTCCCATTTCTTGAAGAAATGACAATCGGCCGCGACCTCGCTCCAGAATGCTTCAGGGTCGTCGATCGACCGCTTGTAGAGCGTCTCATAGTCTTCCTGCGACTTTAGATGCGCCTGAGCGGAAAACTCGGCGTCGGGTGTGAATTTCTGATTTCCGTCGTCACCAGTATCGATGTTGCCGGCCGGAACCATGGCGTTCGACCTCCAAGATGTAAAATGGAAGCGGACAGACACGGCAGTCCGCCCTTGTTGAATATGCTAAGGCGGGACCGTTTGGGTCGCAATGTCGGCGTTGGCGACCGAGCTTCGAACGGTTGGCGCAAGGGATCAAAAGCGTATATACTCCCGTTCCTGTAAGGATTGTTTGTCATGACTCAGAGCGCAAAGGATTGCCAGGCCACCGGGGACTACTATCGGTATTGCCCCGGTGAAGAACACGCCAAGATCTCGAACGCCATCTGTATCGGGCGTCGGCGAACGCATTTTCCAAAATGTACGGGTTGCCAGTTCAACGATGACGAAAAAGTCCGTGTGGCGATCGGTGCGTCGAGGACCATCGTCAAAGACTCGCCGCCGTCGTCTCCGTCCCCATCTCCATCGGAGGAGGAAGATCAGCCCGTTACGCGGACTCGGCCCGCGCATGTCATTGAACCGCTTTTTCACGCGGCTGACATCGGAGGAACCGTCCCGAGCCCGCTTTCGGAGGATGCCGCATGGCGTATCGGCCATGCCACGGGCCAATTCCTTCGGGCGAAGCTCCGCGGCTATGACCGTGTTGATCCCAACGCACGCTCGATCATTGTGGGACGAGACTCACGGCAGCACAGCAAGACGCTGGAGACTCATCTTATTGAGGGCATTCGCTCAACCGGAACCGACGTGATGGATCTGGGGTTGGTCGATACGCCCCAGCTTTACTTTGCCGTTCACCATTTGGGGTCTTGCGGTGGTATTCATATCACGGCCGGGCACAAACCTGTCATGTTCAACGGCTTCCGAATCTGCGGAGCCAAGGCCGGGCCCATCAGTATGGAAACCGGTCTGGCGAGTATCCGCGACATTGCCGTTCGAGTTCCCCGTCATCAAACCGCGTCCAAGTCACGTTTGGTGGCGAAGGACCTGTCGAAGACCTATACGGACTTCATCCGCGAGGCCATGATCGCCAAGATCAGGCTTCCTCGACTTTTCAAGATTGTTGTTGACGCGAGCAACGGGGCGGCTGGGAAGTGGCTGCCGATCGTGCTGAAGGGTATGCGTAATCTACGCATGACCCGGTTGAACTTCGAGCACAAAGGCGAATTTGCCCATGAGCCCAATCCGATGCGCGCCAGGAACATGCGCGAGCTCCGACAATATGTGAGAGATGAGGAGGCGGATTTCGGTGTTTGCTTTGACAGCAGCGCCGAGCGCGCTGTTTTCACGGACGACCGGGGCCGAACGGTCCGCCCGGAGTTTATCACCGCGCTGCTGGCGCGTTTGTTCATTGACCATGAGCCGGGGGCGACGATCGTTTACGATCACCGATCGAGCCTGGTGACGGAGGAAGAGATTGTCCGCGCCGGTGGTATTTCCGTCCGAGAGCGGATCGGTGGAACCCACATCAAGCGGGCCATGTCGGAACGGGATGCGGTTTTTGGAGGGGACCTGTCGGGACGCTACTATTTCCGCGACAACGGCTACTGTGAATCCGGTCTTCTCGCGTTCGTGCACGTGCTCAACGTCTTGCTCAAGACTGAACGCTGTCTAAGCGAACTGATACGTCCACTCCAGCGCTACAGCACGTCAGGCGAACTGCACTATCATTGCGATGATCCTGCGCAAGCGATGAATCAGCTTGTCGACATGCATCAGGGCGCGGAAATCGAGCAATTCGACGGACTGACATTTCGATATCCGGATTGGTGGTTCAACGTGCTTCCGTTTCCGGCTGATCGCCTTCTTCGCGTGACACTGGAGGCCCGGTCTCGAAGGTTTGTGGACGAGAAACTTGCCGAACTCGAACCGATTCTTGGCGAACAACGCTAATTGCCGGACGGACGATCAGGCGGCGTGTTCCGAAGTGAGCGTCGGGAGAACATCGGCCAGCACGTGAGCATCGCAAAAGGCACCCAACAGGACCATAAACAGGCAAATTCGCTCCGCCTTCGTCTCATTGAGGCCCGCTTCAGCGAGAATCTCCCGTGTAATATTGAAGTGTGTGTCGGACAATCGTTTAGGGTCCGACGTAAGCTTGGATTGAAATTTCGAAAAGAACTCAATCTTTTCCAATTGTTTTCGGATTGCGATTTCCTCTTCGGCCACGTCGGATGCTCTCGGCATCTTCATCAGATCCCGGCCGCTTTCGCCCGGTGCGAGTTCAAACCACACAACGCCGCGCTGGAGATAGTCTTCGTAAAATTCTTTTGGAATGGCGCGCACGACGTGATGAAACCGTTGTTCAGCGAGTAATCCCTCGAAGGCACGGCTGGTCACCACGACATTGGTGCCTTTGTAGTGGATATTGTCGCCGATCTGAACGACGGCGTCTTCAAAGCGCGCTTCGAGATATTCCTGAAGTTGGCGGCGAACGCGGTTGTAGTCTTCTTTTTTGATCATGTTGCCTGCTCTCCGGTCTTTATCCTTGGTTTGCCCGCGCCAGTTGTGGCTGACGATCGCCGGTTTGACATCTTTGTGCCCATTATAGTCGCTTTGAGCTTTGACGCACAGCATTCGCATCGTCTGATATTTTATTGTTGCAATCGGGACTGTGAGGGTTAAGATTATTGGCGTTCGGCTTGCCTGCGCCGGGGCCGGTCGAAAAGCGAGTGGGCGTTTGCCCCGTCACTTCGATTGGAAGGTCTTGAAACAACGAAAAATGGTCGAAATACCACAACGTTACGGAACGTGTGCACTGGTTGCATTGTTGACGCTCTCCGCAATCTCCGGGTGTTCACAATTGAAAGGTTCGTCGAGTCGAACGGCCTCGTTGACGATTGATGATATTCTCGGACGCTGCGAGACGGTTTATCAACACGCGGAAACGATCCATGCTCGAGGTGTCTTGCAGGACGATCGCGAGGTGTTGCCGATCGGGTGGGACTACGCGAGTCCCCATCGTTGTCGATTGCAGATCGGAATGAACGTGGCGCTGATCGGCGAGGAAGATTGGTGGACGTACGATGGCAAGACGGATCGTTTTCGATCACATTGCTTGAATGCCGAGACGCCGATCGAAACGGCGGCATCCTGGTTATCTGACGGGGGACGTTTCCTGTTGCCCTCCGTATTGGGTAAGGGTTCGAAGGCACTTTCTCGGCAAGACGGGCCCTGGCAGTTGGACGGCCTTGTCTGGCTGGCGGAGTGGCCTTGTTATGTCGTTTCCCGCCCGTCCTTGGATCGTCATCGGGAGGGGCGACTGAAGGTGTGGATTGATCAGGATACCTTCGTGATTCGACGCTGGGCATGGGATTCGGCTTCAGCGGAGGACCGTGGAAAGACGATTTGGTGTTGCACATATTACGACGTGACGGTCAATGCCCCGTTGTCTTCGAATCGTTTTCAGGTTCAAAGGCCGAGTCCGATCGTTTTGACACGAGGCGGACCCGGCGGCATTGAATCAGAGTCCGACCGGTCCAATGCGAACATTCGCGCACACGCGATGGCCGAACCGGCGGGGCGTTATTAACCGATTCGCTTTTATCAATGTGATCCCGGCAATCCGTTGAGATGGAAGGTTTGGCCCGAGGCCGGCATTTCGACCTGGCGGAATCCATCCGTGCGCATCGTGTCCTGCATCACCTTCATTTGATCGATTTCACCGTGTACGAGAAAGGTCTGTTTGCAATGCGGGACGAGTGGTTTTAGCAGCCGCTGAAGTTCATCACGGTCCGAGTGCGCGCTAAAGCCGTTCAGGGCGGTCACCTGTGCCTTGACCTTGAACGTCTGACCGAAGATTCGGATCTTTTCCTGTTTTTCCACGATTCGTCTGCCCAGCGTGTGGGCCGCCTGGAAGCCGACGATGAGGATCGTGTTCTTCGCGCTGCGAATGGTGTTTTTTAGGTGGTGTCGGATTCGCCCGGCCTCGCACATTCCGCTGGCTGAGATCACGATGCAGGAATTTCGTCGCCGGTTGATCTTCTTGCTTTCCTCGACGTCGCGGATGTAGGTGCAGGAGGACGATCCGAGGATGTCGCCGGTTTCGCGTTGAAAGTCTTTCGCATCGGCATCGAAAAGTTCGGGGTGCAGTCGAAAGACCTCGGTTGCGTTGACGGCCAGGGGGCTGTCGATGTATGTGGGAATCGGGGGAATGCGCCCTTCCTGCTGGAGCTGGTGGAGAAAATAGACAATCACCTGTGTTCGACCGACGCTGAACGCCGGGATGATCAGTTTACCCCGTCGTTTTATCGTTTCGTTGACAACTTCAGCCAGTTGTCCCTTGAGGTCTGAAGTCGGGGGATGCCTGCGTCCGCCATAGGTGCTCTCGATAATCAGATAATCACATCGTGGCAGGGGATGCGGGTCGCGAAGGATCGGCGTGCCGAACCGTCCCAAGTCGCCGCTGAAGACCAGCTTGACGGGTTGTTTCCCGTCAGGCGGATTGTATTCGAGTTCAACCATGGATGAGCCGAGCATGTGTCCGGCGTGATGGAAGCAGCCTTTTAGCCGCTTGGTCATCCAAAAGGGCTGTTCTTGAGGAACCGTGTGGAACAGTTTGAGTGTACGGACGGAATCGACATCTTCATAAAGCGGGCTGACGGGCGGTTCTCCTTTTCGAGCCCGTTTTTTATTTAGGTATTTGACGTCTTCCGCTTGAATGTGGGCGGAGTCTCTCAGAAGTAGCGCACATAGGTCTCGTGTGGCCGGCGTGGTGAAGATTCGGCCGGTGAATCCCTTTCTTACGAGCAATGGCAGACGTCCGCAGTGATCGATGTGGGCGTGGGACAGGACGACGGCATGGATTTCACTCGGATCGAAAGGAAACTCCTCGTTCTTGGCATTCGACTCGGCACGTCGCCCCTGAAACAGGCCGCAATCCAATGCCACTTTCATCCCATCCGCCTCGATAACGTGCAGGGAACCGGTGACTTCCTGTGCCGCGCCGTGGAAAGTTACGTTCATCATGGAGCCGTGATCTCCTAAGAAGCCCGGGGTCTTATGAGCAACACCAAACCTACGATCCTGAGTTTGAATACCGGTTCGCCATGTCCGGCAGGCTATTGTAATGCCTGGGACGCTTTCCAGCGGGAATTCGAGTCAGGTCTTCGTAGGCCCGACGCGCCAGCCGTGCCAGCTCACGGTTCAAGACCCTCTGGTTCCAATCTTGAGGCGGGCGGCCGAAGAAGATCCGGTATTCCAGGAACTGATCATGGCCTGAGACGACCTTCAATAGGGCTGACAAGTTCCAGAGCGGATACCACCGTCGGGGCAGGGTTTCAGTCGGCACGACTTGTCCGACGACAAAACCGTATTCCGGTTGAGGATTGCGGACCTGATCGTGTCGGATGCCGAGAATGGCATATCGTTCGGCGGCAACGATGGCATCGTAGGCTTCCCGGTAATTGGCGGGGTCCGATTCATAGAGCATTTTGGCGAGAAGAAAAAAGGCGTCTGTTTCAGCATCGTGGCCACGTCGATAGCGGTGATTCGTTTTTTCCAGAAAGGCATAATACTCCGCAATCAATCGTTGGTCCGCCAGAGCCTGCGCGTGTTGTCCAGCATCAAACCGGAGAAAGGCATGGATTCGCAGCAATTCGATCGAGACGTCGGTGGCCGACGGCGGCGTTTTGGAGGACACCCTCTTGCGCGCGTCGGGCAACTCATTCCGGAGAACGTCGTTGACGCCTGCATCTGTGGCGGCATCCTTTAGGATTTCCACCAACGCAGCGTTCAGCGCGCTATGGCGAAGCGCACGCTGGACACATCGCAATGCTGCGACAGGATCATTGTTTGCGAAGTGCTTCGCATAGAGCGTGTTGGCCGTTGGTTCGTAAGGATTCAGGCTCGGACTGAGTGCGTGTTCCAAGACTCGCCGCGCCTGGTCCTTGCGACCTCCTAACAATAGCGCGTCGGCGTAACGGGAGGGCGTATCCGCGAGTCCGGGGATAAGCAGATAATGGGCGCGCCAGCGCGTGAGGGCCTTCTCGATTCGTGTCTCGTCGGGATGAGATCGCGCAAGACGAGATGCGCGCCGAGCCATGTTTTCACGGGCGGTGAGCGTCTTGGCGGAAAAGAGGCGGGTAGGGGTTTCATCCAGAAGGATCGAAGCCTCCGCCGGCGACTTGCGGGCGTTCGACAGGTCCTTGTAAGAAATTCCGATGCAGAAGATGGACAAGACAATGAGTACAACGGCTCGGATCGTCGCGGCGAAATGCTTTGATGGCCGGACCGTTGAATCGGATTCAACGGGCTGTTTTTTTTCATGCCGTACTGTTTTCCGGAAACATGCCGCGAGAAGCCCGATCAGTGTCCAGTACGTGACAGGCATGATCGAATCGCGAAGCGTGATGCTGGCTGCATCCGTCGTGATGACGGTGATGAGTCCTGCGCAGAGTGCCGTTAATATGGCACGATCTTTCAAGTCCGGCATGAAAGAAAAGCGTTCGTTACCGTCTGACTCCACGAATTCCGCGTGGGCGCGGCGTCGACGCCAGGCCAGCCACATCGGACCGAGAGGAACGGCCAGATAGAACAATCCGCCGGGCACGCCGAGTTCCACGGCCGATTGGATCCATTCGTTGTGAGCGTTGACGCTGATGTCGCCATGATAGAAATGCGGAGACTCGGCTCGGCGTGGCGTAAGGGCATTGGTCATTTCGACGACGAACGTGTCTGGACCGGAGCCCAGCGAAAGTCGATTCCAGATCATCCCCGCCGAAGTTTTCCAAAGGGCCAGACGCAATGCGATGGGGCCGGATTTCGTTCGCTCCGTGGCACGGGATTGAAGGATGACATAGGACGCGCCCGAGATGAATGCCGCGGCGATGATGCCGAGGAGAATGACCTTGGCTCGGCGAGTTTTGAATTCGTTCCAGACGAGCATCGCGCCCACCAACCCGACGCCTGTTGCGAACCCCAGCGCCGGGGCGCGGCGTCCGGTTTGTTGCAGCACATAGATGCAAATCAGGCACGTCACGAAGGCAAGGATCACTCCCCAGTTAAGCCGTCGATGAGAGACGGTCGTTGCGACGATGCCTGCCGCAAGCGCCGCCCAAACTGCTGCGAGGGCTGCGGTGATTGTGATCGGACCGATGGGCCAACGGAAATGAGTGAGATGGAGGTCCGCGCGGTGCGCGATGGTGAGCAGGAGGCTCGACGTTGCGACGGCCAGCAGTCCGATGACGGTTTGCCTGATCATGGCTTTCGTGAACACTCGTGCCAATAGAATTGCCCAGCCGGCGCCGGCGGCAAATCGGACGATCCATCCCCAGGATAGATCAAACGATGAGTTACCAATACTCGATAGAATCGCGATGATTGTCACGCCGCCTGTCGTGATCCACAGCCAGCGTTCTGCGGGATTTTGCGATTGGGTTCGAAGTTGAGAAGGCGTCCGGCGGCCGTCGAGAAGCATGGTGGCGCCGAGCACCAACAAAGCTGCGCCAAGCAGGGTGAGTAAGATCCCATCGCGAACGTCGACAATGCCGCCAGTCGGGATCGGCAAGGTCAAGGCCTCTGCGATCCGATACAGGACGGGATTCCATGTCGTCGCGGCCATCATGGCGGAAGCAGGATCGATGGGGCCGGTGCCCGAATAGAACAGGGTCGCACCTGCGTTCGCGGTAATGACGATGACGACCAAAAAGCGTGTGACAGCGCGGGACATCGTTTCAATGGTCGCAGAGAAACGTCAAAACGTCAAAAGAAACGTCAAAACATCAAAACGTCAAAAAGTCAAAACAAGAAAGAAAGCATCAAAAAGTCAAAACGCCAAAACAAGAAAGAGTCGGAGAGTTTTGCAGGTTCTACATTTTGACGTTTCTCCTGTTTTTTGACTTTTTGATTTTTTGAAGTTTTGACTTTTTGATTTTTTGACGTTTTGACTTTTTGATTTTTTGACGTTTTGACTTTTTGACTTTTTGACGTTTCCTACGGTAAAAATGAAGAAACGCAGGCGGGTGCTTGCCTGCGCTTCTTCGTCCCTCCAAGTTGGTGGAGCCGCCCATGGAGCGAGTCGGGCAACTCATCTTGGTTTGGATTCCTCTGCGGTCCTCAAGGCCCCCCAACCTCTTGGCTTCAAGTCTCACTCTCCCGTGAGACCTGAAGGGTCTTGCAGTTGGAATCACACGTCCGAGTTGGCCGGACGCAACCAGGGATGGCGTGTATCGTCACCGGCCGTCATGCCGGTCATGCGTCGACAAGTGAGTCCGAGCGAACGATTCAGGAATCGTGTTCCTCTTCGAGAATCTTTCGCAAGTAGTTGTTTTCGCGTCGCGTTGCTTCGAGATCGAACAGGAGATACTTGATCGACAGCCGAAGATAATCGATGGAATCCTGAAGGCCGCCGACGGTTTTTTTGAGCTTCTCATGCCGTTCCTTGGTCTCTTGTGCAAGACTCTCAAGCTTCGCCCGCTCGCTTTCCGGCAGGCTGCCGATTTCCTGTAGCAACTCGTTGAGTTTGGTTTGAAATCCGCGTTCGTCCATTCTTATCCTCCCGGCGACAGGCATCGGTATCCGCCGACCTCGTCGCAATCGAGAAGCCGAACGGAGCAATCACCATGCCCCGTTGGTCGAGCCGGGACGCACGGCTTAATTTGGCCGTAAGTTGTGTTATTTCAGCTATTTATTGATCGTGGCCGGCGCTTGACGCTGATCGAGGGCAGGTCAGTTTGTGCGGACGGGTTGTTCTGAAGAAACGCGGCCGCTGTCTCAGGGCCGGGATGTTTGTTTTTCGTGCGCGACTGCCCCGCTGCTGTGGTCGATCGCCGTCCGATATCGTGGTCTGATTGGCCGTAGCGCCGGTTCGACATACACTGCGTTGTTCGCGATATGGAACGAGATGTCGAATACCCTATGGACGAACGAGGCAAGGTGAAGATCGATGCCTGGAGACTATTCGCCGAGAGCGATCGAGCCGAAGTGGCAGCGTTATTGGGAAGAGCACAACACGTTTCGGACACCGAATCCGGGAGAGCGTGGCTTCGACCCGCAGCGGCGCAAGTTTTACATTCTCGACATGTTTCCGTATCCAAGCGGAGCCGGCCTGCATGTCGGCCATCCGGAAGGATATACGGCGACCGATATCATCGCCCGGTATCGAAGGATGCAAGGCGACCATGTTCTTCATCCCATGGGTTGGGACGCCTTCGGTCTTCCTGCGGAGCAGCACGCGGTTGAAACGGGACAGCACCCCGCCCTGACAACCGAGAGGAATGTCGGCAATTTCCGTCGGCAGTTGAAGATGCTTGGTTTCAGCTACGACTGGGACCGAGAGATTGCCACGACCGATCCGAAGTACTATCGCTGGACGCAGTGGATTTTTCTGAAGCTGTTTAACAGCTGGTATGATGAGCATGCGGACAAGGCACGGCCAATCACCGAACTCGACATTCCATCCGACATTCAGGCGAAAGGCGAGAAGGCGACACAAGACTTCATCGATTCACATCGACTGGCTTATCTCGCGGAAGTCCCGGTGAACTGGTGTCCTGCGCTGGGCACCGTATTGTCAAACGAGGAAGTCACGAACGAGGGGCGTAGTGATCGCGGCAATCATCCGGTCTATCGGCGGCCGATGCGCCAGTGGATGTTGCGGATTACGAAGTACGCCGATCGTTTGGAAAAGGATCTGGAAACGCTGTCATGGCCCGAGTCGGTCAAGCTTATGCAGCGAAACTGGATTGGACGCAGCGAAGGCGCCCAGGTGAGGTTTCGGGTCGACGGCGTTGATGACGTGCTGGAGATTTTCACGACGCGTCCGGACACGCTTTTCGGCGCCACCTACATGGTTCTGGCGCCGGAGCATCCGCTCGTTGAGAAAATCACCACGCCGGAACACCGGGAATCGGTACGGCAATACTGCCGGGCGGCGACGCAAAGGTCCGAGCTTGCGCGGACGGCGGAGGCCAAAGAAAAAACAGGCGTTCCCACGGGCGGCTATGCGATCAATCCGGTTTTTCCGGAGGGCGATCCACGGGCACGGATTCCTGTTTGGGTGGCGGACTATGTGCTGATCACCTACGGCACGGGTGCGATCATGGCCGTGCCGGCCGGGGATACGCGCGACTTCGAGTTTGCCAAGCAGTTTGATTTGCCGATTGTCCCGGTGGTCATGCCGCCGGAAGAGTGGTTGCGAAAACAGATCATTTCAAAGGGCGTCGACGCGGACTATGCGAAACGGCGCGGACGAACGGACGTCGCGAAGTCGCTGCAATCCACGACCAGTTTGGGTTGGTTGCAGGAGGTTTGCATTCCCGCGTTTCTCTCTGATCCGGGCTTGTTTTGTGAGGCCTTTACCGGCGAAGGAACCTCGATGAATTCGGGTGAATTCGACGGTCTCCCTTCATCCGAATTCAAGAAGAAGATCGTCGTCCGGCTGGAAGAAAAGAAGCTGGGTTGCGGCATGGTCAATTACAAGCTGCGCGACTGGCTGTTTAGTCGGCAACGCTATTGGGGAGAGCCGTTTCCGATTTTGCACGGTCCCGACGGCGAAATTGTTCCGCTGGATGAATCCGAGCTGCCGTTGACGCTGCCGGACTTGGATGACTTTCGTCCTGCTCCTGTTGAAGAAGGGAGCGATGCTTCGCCCTCGCCGCCATTGGGTCGTGCCGGGGATTGGTGCACGGTCAATCGCGATGGCAAGACCTATCGGCGCGAGTTGAACACGATGCCGCAGTGGGCCGGTTCCTGTTGGTATTACCTTCGGTTTATTGATCCGACGAACGATGAACGACTTTGCAGTCGAGAGGCCGAGCAATATTGGATGGTCTCCGCGAAGGCGGACGGCACGCCTCATGCTGGAGGGATCGATCTGTATCTTGGCGGCGCCGAACATGCCGTGTTGCACCTGCTTTATTCCCGATTCTGGCATAAGGTGCTCTACGATCTCGGCTATATCTCGACGCCGGAGCCGTTTGGCAAGCTGTTCAACCAGGGGATGATTCGGGCGTTCGCGTATACTGACAGCCGCGGAAGCTACGTGGGCTATGACGAGATCGAGTTCCGCGATGACGTCGCTTATCGTAAGGCGGACGGCGAGAAACTTGATGGCGCGATCGAGAAGATGTCGAAGACCCTGAAGAACGTGATCAACCCGGAGGAGGTCGTTCGCGATCATGGCGCCGACGCGCTTCGGCTTTACGAGATGTTCATGGGGCCGTTGGATGCGAGCAAGCCGTGGAATCCGCGCGATCTGCCCGGCGTATTTCGATTCCTTCAGCGAACCTGGCGGCTGATTGCCGGCGACGAGGGTGAGCGGTTGTCGTCGATGGTGGTTGATGGAGATACGAATGAGGAGCTTGAACGGGTCCTGCACAAGACGATCAAGAAGGTCACGGAAGACATTGAGCGGATGGCCTTCAATACGGCGATTTCAGCCATGATGGAGTTCGTCAACGAGGCGTACCGCGTCAAGACCATCCACAAGAGTCAGGCGGAGCGTTTCGTTTTGATCTTGTCCTCATTTGCACCGCACCTTGGCGAAGAACTCTGGCAACGACTGCGGGGCGACGACTGGAAAGAGAGTCTCGCCTATGCGTCATGGCCGAGCTTCGATCCGACGCGGGTGGTGGAAGCGGAGGTCGAGGTGCCGATCCAGATCAACGGAAAGCTCGTCGGCCGCGTCACCGTTGCGAAGGACGCGGACGAAGAGACGGTGAGAAAGGTTGCGCTGGCGGATGAGAAAGTCACGGCTCGAATCGGCAGTGCCGCGATCGTGAAGACGATCCACGTGCCGGGCCGGATGATGAATTTGATTGTGAAATAGAGAAGTCGAATCGCATGCCCATCGAACTGGAAAGCAAAGTTCGTGTTCCGTCGCATGAACGTGTGCGAGCCCAACTACGTGCAGCCGGAGCGACGTATGTCGGTCGCGTCCTGGAGACGAACCACATCTTCGATCGGGAGGACGGATCGTTACGCAGGGCCGGTTGCGGTCTGCGTGTTCGTTCGATCGAGTTGCTGGACGGAGAAGGTCCCGGCGCGACGTTGACGTTCAAGGGGCCTCGACAAAAAAGCGGCTTCAAGAGACGCGAGGAGTTGGAAGTGACGATCGGCGACGTCGGCGTCATGACATCGGTTCTCGCGGCCCTTGGCTATTGCAAGCGGCTTCTCTTCCAGAAATGCCGCGAGAGTTGGAGGATGAACGATTGTCTGGTCGAGTTGGACGAGGTTCCGGTGTTTGGAACGTTCGTCGAAGTCGAAGGGCCCTCGGAATCCGTCATCATTTCGGTTCTCGATCGGCTGGAACTGTCGAATTCGGAATTGATATCGGCCGGTTATGTATCCATGCTGGCGAAACATGCCGCGGAGCAGGGGGGAGGTTCCCGTGAGTTTCGGCTGGAGTCCTAAGAAATCGCCGGCGATCGAATCGTGTTTGTTGGGGATCATGCGCCTGCTCTGACCCGGGCAGGGCGGCCCGGGGCTTTTTGTGCGTTCGCCATTGATGTTCAGGATCTGAGACCTTTGGCTTGACGAACACATCATAAGTCCCTACGGTTTTGATACGCCACTCATGCAACAGGAGATGCCTCGCAGATGAATCTAGTCACAGGCGCGACAGGACTATTAGGCAGCCATATCGTTGAACAACTTCGCAAACAGGATCGCCCCGTGCGTGCCCTCGTCCGGTTCGGCTCGAACGTCGAGTGGCTTCAACGGCAGGGCGTGGAGCTCGTCGAGGGGGATCTGACCAACCTGGCATCGGTGGAGCGGGCCTGCGAGGGTGTGCAATGCATCTATCATGCGGCGGCACGGGTCGGCGACTGGGGGCCGTGGGACGAATTTGTGAAGATCACGGTCGAGGGTTCCAACAATCTGTTCGATGCAGCGGAAAAGGCCGGCGTTCCCCGGTTCATTCATATCAGTTCGATCAGCGTTTATGGACATCGCAATGAGCCGGGTCTCGTCATCGACGAGACTCAACCGTTGGGCGTGAACGTACACAAGTGGTCCTACTATACGCGTGCCAAGGTCATGGTTGAAAATGAGCTGTGGCGACGCCACGAGGCGGGCAGCAAGGTAAAACACACCGTCATTCGGCCGAGCTGGCTTTACGGGCCGCGTGACCGGGCGACATTGGCGAGATTGGCCACCATGATTCGTAAAGGTAAGGCCAAGTTGCTCGGCGACGGCGACAATCGATTGAACGTGGTGTATGCCGGGAACGTGGCCGAAGCATGCATCCTGGCTGCGGACAATCCGAACGCCGTCGGTCAAGCATACAACTGTAGCAACGACGGCGAACTGACCCAGCGGCAGTACTTCGATTTGCTTGCTGATGCGCTGGGCGCGCCGCGCGTGAAAAAGACCGTGCCGTTCAAGCTGGCTTATCGAGTTGCTTTCTTCCTGGAATGCCTGGGGCATCTGTTTCGCTGGAAGAAGCCGCCTATGATTACGCGTTACGCGGTATGGCTGATGGGCCGTCAAACCTTTTTCGCGACCGACAAGGCCAGGAAAGAACTGGGCTGGCAATCGACCGTCGGATACGAAGAAGGAATTCCACTTACGGTCCGCTGGTTCGAAGGCGTTGAGAACGGCCGGAAGACGGCCAAGCAGGCCATCGCATCATAATCCGCCGCAAACCTGATTATTGCTCCTAGGATGTCCAAGGTGTCCGCCGACCCTATTGAGAACCGTTCGCCCGATGAACCGACGTTAGGCGTTCTAGGCATCATTCGTCAAAACGGACGGCTTCTGATGATCCAGCGCTCCGCCACGGTCCGCGCGCCCTTGACCTGGTGTTTTCCCGGCGGAACGATCGAGGCGGGAGAAACGCAGACGCAAGCCCTTGTTCGGGAGATGCGCGAGGAAATCAACGTTGACGTCGAGCCCGGCGAGAAACTGATGACGCAGACGAAGCATGGCGGTCGTCTCGTGCTTCACTGCTGGTCTGCGACCATCCTGTCCGGCGAACCGACGGCGAATCCCAAGGAGGTGGCGGACCTGGCTTGGATGACGCCTGCCGAGGTTCGCGCGAAAGACGGAGTTCTCCCCGGGACCTGTTGGATTCTGGACGGCATCGGACTATGACAAATCTGATCGGCAGAGCCTAATCGTCATCGTCGTCATCGTCGTCATCATCGTCCGAGCTCTTGCCCCATTGGTTTCCGCGCACGCGGAGGTCGCTTTCATCGAGCATCGCTTCGCCCGGGTATCCTTCGGTCCCGACGGCCACTGAGAGATCCAGGGTGCGAGGCAGGGTGCCGACGCCGTCCGGGAAATCGTTTTCGTCGAATTCGACCCGGAGTCGATAGCGACCGACCGACGCTCTCAAGTGATCGACGGCCGGGATCGTTCGAGAGACCGCCCCGCTGATCGTGATCTCCGAAGATTCCGTCAACGGGAAGGGCAGCGTTACGGTGAACCTCCGTCTCGGCCTTTCAATCTCGACGGGCAAGCCGGACGTGACCTCCCCGTTTTCATCGACGTTGACCGTGGCCTGACCGTCAAAGTCGATCGTGAAGGGGCCGTCGATCCGCCTGCGGCGGAAGTCCACGGTGAGAACGGTTTCGCTGCTGCTGATCATCTGGCTCTTGATCCGTATCGGGA
Organism: Phycisphaerales bacterium; assembly: GCA_022360095.1. Lineage (GTDB taxonomy): Bacteria > Planctomycetota > Phycisphaerae > UBA1845 > UTPLA1 > JAKSDK01. Next base: position 8,625 of record JAKSDK010000714.1, on the reverse strand, counting down.
ATCGCGCCTCCCGGAAATTGAATCGCGCGCCTCGCCAGTCAATGTCGAAACTTCGGATCGGTCCCGATCCGTCGAACCGCCATCGCTTGTTTCCGGAGCCATGCGTGGTGAATGCGACGGGGCCATCGTAGAGGATGTCGATTCCCGCCAGATGCAATGTGGTGGTGGCCGTCGGCGCGACTTCCGAGAAGTTGACACCGAACGGCAAGCCGATGTCCCCGATGAGCGTGATCCGTGAGGAACTGAAGCGAACCTGCGCTCGGTCGATTTCGAAAACCGAGAGTTGAGCCGGGTCGATGGTGATCGTCGTGCTGGTTTCGCTGGTTCCGCCGGCGGGGTCGGTCACCTTGAGTGTCACGTCATGCACGCCGAACGGTAGTCCGACCTCGATCGTTCCGCACGCGGCCTGGAGACCGTCACAGACCGTTGTGGTGTTGACGATCCACTCGAAGTTCAAGGTAGCCACGGGGTCGTCGGCGTCGGACGTGCCGGAACCATCCAGTCGGACCAATGCGGTGGCGCCGATGTTGGTCAACTGTTCAACGGCGGCGTCGGCGATGGGGGCGGCATTGCAGGGGTCTGTGCTCGCCGTGGCCTCGTCACCGTCCAGGCGTCCGTCTCCATCGGAATCCGGGTCGAGCGGATCGGGACAATCGTCTCCTGCGGCCAGTGCGACTTCGTCACCGTCCGACAGACCGTCTTCATCCGAATCCGGATCAAGCGGGTTGGTTCCCGCCGCCGCTTCGTCGACGTCCGACAGTCCGTCGTTGTCGTCGTCGGGGTCGCAGACATCACCCAGGGCGTCACCGTCCGCGTTCTCCTGCAACGGATTTGAATCGTTGGGACAATTGTCGACATCACCACAAATGCCGTCACCGTCGATGTCGTTGTCCGCATCATTCGAACACGCATCGCAGGCGTCGCCGAGACTGTCACCGTCCGCGTTTTCCTGGAGTGGATTCGGTATTGTTGGACAGTTGTCCGTCAAGTCGGGTACGCCGTCGTTGTCGGTGTCACCGAATTCAAAGGCTCCCATATCCACGACGACGTTGAACACGCGCGGGTTTCCGTCCATGTCCGTGACGATGCCGGCGGGCACGAGGGCCGTGTCGCCGACGTCGACGCTGGGTGAGCCGAAGCTCAAACGAAGGTTGTCGTCGAGTGTGCCGGCGGCGTTGTCGGCTCCGTCCGCGTCCAGGAACAGCGGGTCGGTATCGATGTTTCCTCCATCGTCGAAACCGAGACCGGTGTCCCAGCCGCCGCCACTTCCGCCGCTGCTTTGGACGTTACAGTGGTTGAAGCGTGGAAAACTGCTGCCGAACCGGATGAACTGACTGCCGGAGTCCGATGCGGAGTTCCCCCAGAGGATACAGTTGTTGAGCCTTGGCGAGCTTCCGACGCTCCCGCTGAACGAAGCGTGAAAACCACCGCCGCGTTTGGCCAGATTTCCGCTGAAGGTGGAGTTTGTCACCGTGAGCTGGGTTGTGACGGCGATTGAATAAAGCCCGCCGCCACCGCCGATGCTAAGGTTCGTGCTTGGTGGCACGGTATCGACCGCCTGGTTGCCGCTGAACAGGCAATTGACCAGCGTACCCCTGGCGCGAATATACATTCCGCCTCCTGTGCGGCTGACATTTCCAAGGAAAACGGAATTGACGAATGCTGCGGCAATGTTGGAATTGTTCGTGTAGGCACCGCCGCCCTGGGATTCTCCGACGTTTCCAATGAACTCACAATCGCGCACCGTGATGACGGCTCCGTTGTCGTTGTAGAGACCACCGCCGAACTTGGCGAAGTTTTCCAGAAAGACACAGTTTGAGATGGTCGGTCCGCTTGTCGGAATCGGACCGCCGAATCGTGTGTTGATGAGGCCGCCGCCGAGTCGATCGGGATTGCTTCCCGCATTGGCGTTGCCTGCCGTGATGATGAAACCGTCGAGCGTTGCCGTGGCGTCCGTTTCGGTGCCGGTGACCACGTGGAAGCTGTTGTCGCTCCAACTGGTCGGTGGCGGACCGTTTGCGGGGAGCGGGGTGTCGTTGCCGTTCAGGTCCCCGCTGAGAATCGATTCCTGATTCGTCGGATCTCTGAAGTTCGGATCGGTCGCTCCGACACCGGCATAGCCGCCTTCGACGGCCACGCCGTTGAGCAGTTGAAACGTGGCCGTTCGGCCTGACGGAGACGAGGGTCGATAAACACCTTGGGCGACGCGAATCTCCGTCACCGTGCCGCCGGAGCCTGCGGCCGTGCTCAGCGCAGTTTGCAAATTGTCGAAGGCCGTGGTCCAGGCCAGCCCGTCACCTCCCGCGTCAGCGTCGTCGTCGACGAAAAGCGTGGATTGGGCATTCGCCGTCGCTCCGACGATGCCGGACAAAAGGATGGAAACCGTCCAAGAATTTGTGACTCTACTCATTTTTTGCCCTCCCGAGAAATGAAGTTGTACGGTTAGCCCTATAAGAACATAAACGTCTAAATGAAATCAAGGATTTGATTGGAGAAATTGCAATATTGTGCGGCGTGCGTCTGGTGAAAGGTTTTATCTCACGGAGAAATCAGTCTAAATTCAATTGCGCGTCGCTGCGGTTTGTGACGGGTTTATGGATTAAAAAAAAGAGTGAGACGGCGATGATGTTCACGATCAGGCAACCGTTCCAAAGATAGGCAGGCCCGAGGTCCGCCAGGATCATTCCTCCGAGGGGGGCGCCGAACATCAATGCGGAGGAAAAGCACATGGTGAACACACCCATGTAGCGTCCTCGGAGCGCCGAGGGGGCCAGGTCCGTGACGATGGCGAACGTAAACGGCGCCTGCATCATCTCACCCACGGTCCATACGACGATGGTCAGCGAGAATTGATACAGCGTGGCGGCATATCCGATCAACCCGAATCCGATGCCCTGGATCGCGGCGGCCAGCATGATGACGGTGACACGATTAAAACGGCTGATGAAGCTCGTGATCGGTAATTGGAAAAGCACAATCAGGATACCGTTGATCGCAATGATGCGGCCGTAGTCGTCGGGGGCAAAACCGAGTTCACTGAGATAGAGTGGAAACGTGGACATGCTTTGCATGAAGACGAGTCCTGTCAGCAGACAGCTCAGACAGAAAAGAAGGAACGGCCAGTCTCTTGAGATGTGGGCCGCAGCTTCAGTGAGGGTCGCGCTTTTCTCTGGTGGTAAAGGCGTGCCGGTAAATTCCTCACCGTCAACGATGACGGGAAATGGTGTTTTTCTTCGGCTCGGCAGCGTTTCTGAGATGAACAGCAGAATGATCATGCCGTATGCGAAGGTGGTCAGGGCATCTCCGCAAAAGAGCCACAGGAACGAGACGGTGGCCAGCTTGCCTCCGATGAGCGCGCCGGCCGTGAAACCGAGATTGATCGAAATGTACATAAGTCCGAACGCGTGGGTGCGTTGATCGGATTTGACGAGATCACCGATCATCGCCGAAGCTGCCGGCCGATACATCTCGATGCAGAGCGAGAACGCCAGCGTGGCCGCCATGATCAGGTATTTTGATTGAAGAAAACCGAAAACCGCCAGAATCAGGGCTCCGCCGAAGAGGCTGATCAACATGACCACTCGACGTCCGACCTGATCGGCCAACTGACCGCCGACCAGCGAAGCGACGAGCGAGCCGATGCCGAAGAGGCCCATGCATTTCGTTGCGAAAGTCGTGGGGAAGCCCAGTTTCTGGCTGAGATAGATTGTGAGGAAGACGATGAAAAATGAGCCGGCACGGTTGACGAACGTGCCGAGGCAGAGAATGTAAACGGGTCTCGGGAGATTGAAGTAATGTTTCCACATGGCGATGATGCCGTTTCACGTGACACCCTGGGATGGCGAGTCTAAGTCAAAAAACCGTGCTCGACGAGGGCGATTTGAAATGCAGACTGAATCGCGATGGGCCGGAGGGAGCGCTAAGGCAACGGAATGTTGTCGGGTTTGATCGCGATACCGAGGACATTCTGCAGGCCGGTGAGGAAGTCTTCGGGCACGATGGTTCCGTTCAAGTCGGCTCGCATGATTTTGCCAAGAAAAGGAACCGTCCAGTAAAGCTTCTTTGGAACGGTGTCGAGATCGAGGACGAGATGCTCGACAAAGGCCTCCGGGAATGAGATCAAAGGCGCTGAGCCGTCAATGTTGCCGTTGAAGTCCGCTCTGTAAATTTTGGAGTCCGTCTTGCCCGCTTCGACCCAATAGACGTGTTGGGCCATCGGATCGATGGCGACGCCGAGAATGGATGATCCGTCTGATGACGTGCGAACGGTGCTCGCGATCGGATTGGCGACATTGGGATTTGCCTTGAGAAGCTGATCGCCCGCGCTCCAGAACAGGACGTTGAGCGTGGTGTCCACAGCGACTCCGGAGGGGAAACCCGCGAAATCGTCCCACAATGTTTCCGGGACGGCCTGGTCATCGCGAAGATCGAGTCGGTAAAGCCAGACCGTTTCGCCCTCCTGAAAGTCGAACTCCGTCCAATAGACAAAACCCGTGGCTTGATCCACGGCGATTCCGCCAAAGAAGGACTGGCTTAATGTCACGGTCGTTTCGCCCTGGAAGCCGTTGAGGTCTGAGGATTCCATGCTTGAGTTTGTGAGCCAGTACATCCGTTCCTGCCCGTTCGACGAATCGACGTCGATTTCCGTGGGGAAGGACTCAAACGGGCGATGCGTGCGAAGATCGCAGGCGCCGTCAGCCAAGGCACTACGGACACTGCTGAAGGAGGGGCCCGTGATACCTCTGAGGTCTACATCGATGATATTTTCATTGTCTTCGGTCCAATAGATGCGCGTGCCGGCATCACATGCGTCGGGGATGCCATTCTCATTGCAATCGACGTTGTCGTCGCCAAACGGGCAGATGTCAAAACAGTTCAAGACGCCATCTTCATCGTCATCACCCACGTCTTCTGGCACGCCGCAGCCGCATTGGCCCGGCGCGATTTTGTTCGGGTCTTCGGGGCAATCGTCGAAGCAGTCCAACGTCTCGTCGCCATCGGAGTCCACATCGGGCACGCCACAGCCGCACTGGCCCGGCGCCGTTTTGTTGGGATCTTCCGGGCACTCGTCGCAGACGTCGATGCGGCCGTCTTCGTCTCCGTCTGCTTCACACTCGTCCGGGACACCGTTGGCATTGCAATCCAGAGAGCAGTTCTCGACCCAAAGCTTCTCCACGATGTTGGAGATGACAACTTCGTCCTCGAACGTGAATGTCGCTTGAATTCGGTCCGTTCCCGTTCCGCCGTTCCCGGTGTAGGTAAACATGGCGACGCCTGTTTCGTTTGTTACGGCGGATCCGGTGACGCCGGCATTGGGGCCGTCCGCGAGCACTTCGAACTCAACCGGTAGATTCGCCGTCGGCGCGTTTTCTTCATCGACAACCAGGGCTGTGACGGTGTGTTGGGTATTCACGAGATTGATCGCGGTGGCCGGGGTCAACGTGATCATGCTCGGCAGCGTGACGAACGACCCGCCGATGATGACAGCGGCCGGATTGCCCAGCGAGTCAGTGAAGTTCTCCGACGTCGCCAGGATGTTCAAGGTTCCGAAATCGCCTTCAAAATGGTTGTGCCAGGGGCCGGCATTGAGTTCTTGATTCGTCAATCCGGGGAACGCGGCGATGCCCGCCGGTGTCATTGCCAGATCGGTGTTGCCGCCCGAATCGATATGATTCAAGTCGGGCAGCAGGGTGTTCAGCCAGCCGAATGCAGGTTCTCCCGAGCCGTGTGCAAGCAACCCGCCGCCGGAGTTCACGAACGCGGCGATGGCTTGGGCGTTGTTGCCGAGCGCGACACCCTCGGCCGGATTGAGATCGTTGATGGCTCCGGTCCCGGCGGTCCAGAGAATCGCCGGATTGACCGTGCCGGCAGCCAGCTCGTCGAAGAACTGGTTGATCGCAGCTTCGCCTTCATAGAAATTGACCGCGATTTCAGCCGCGGCCGCCGCGGTGCCGATGGCGGCGCCGGCATTGCAGCAGGTTGCCGTTGATCGGCCCGAGCCGAGTGCAGCGATGGTGCCGTCGTGTCCCGGACGGTTCACCAGAGGCAGAATATTCTGGACCGCTGCCTGAATATAGAGCCAACCCTCGCGAGGGTTGCCGCCTTCGTCTCGGCTTCCGTGATCGGTGAGGTCGTCACCGCCGATGATCATCGGACCTCCGAGTCGTCTGGGGGCCGCGACGGGGATGGGCGTGGGCTCAAAGTCAGACGGGCAAAGATCGCAACTGTCGGGAATGCCGTTGTTGTTGCAATCCGGATCACAATCTTCCACACAGAAAAACGGTCCTCCCGGCGCCGTGCTGCCCACATCGATCTCGCATTCGTCGGGAATGGTGTTTTCGTTGCAATCCTCGCTCACACCGTTCTGGATATCGAGCACGTCCAGAATGTTGTTTTCGTTGCAATCGGGTCCAAATTCAGGCGTGAGAGGAATCGGTGGAATGATGAAAACCAGGGTCTCGTCACCAAAGAAATCTTGCCCCAAGAGAAACTCGACTTCGGCGAGTTGGTCGCCCGCCTTGACAGGGAATTCGACCGGAAAGACGGCGTCGTTGTCCACGTTCGCGACGAAGACGATACGGTCCGCCCGTGTCCAGACGACAAAGGAAAGTGATTCGGGGCCGGCCGGCTGCAACAGGCGACTGGTGAGACGTGCGTCTTCGTTCGTGGCGAAATACGTTCCTTCCACTCGAGCGAGCAAGCCCGATTGATTTTCGATCAGCACGCGAACACCGACGCCGGCCTCGTTGCCGGTGGCTGAATCACCTAAGGAGAGCAACTCCAACAGACCGCAGCCGGAGGTGGTGAGGCAGACCCAGGCCCCGAAAATCAGATGAAAACTGTAAACCAGAATCGGACGACGCATTCAACCTGTCCTCGGAAAGCGCGGAAATCAGACCGCACAGGCGAAAAAACCTCACCGGCACGTCAATGCATTGTACGCACTCACCAGGTCGCATGCACCGAACAGTGCGGCCGGTTATTAGACCAAAAGGGTCGTGACGGCACAAGCAGGGCCCACTTTAGGGGACGATAATCATGGATTCAGAAGCGAATCGTCGGAATTGCGGCACCGTAAATTTGATTCGGGCGTGCCGTAGGAAATCTACAAGATGAAGAAAAAAAGGGGGGTAGGCTGGATTTGGTAGGGCGGGCTCTGCCCGTCGTAGTCGCAACGTCGGCACCAGATGCGGTGCGCGTTCGTCGTCAGTCGCGTAGGCGCCGCCCGCCATGGTCGTGATATGCGCACCCAGAATAAGGAGCGCGTCCGTCGTCGGTGGTGGCGGGTGGAACCTGGTTCCACCCCGTTGTGAATGGACGCGCGCGTATCGTCGGGGTAGCCCGTCGTAATTGAAGCCCCGGTCAGGCATGCCTGACCGGGGCTTTTCGACTTGCATGCCGTTGTCATATCTGGTATTTGTCTGAGATATGACATGGGTCCCGACGGATCGTTCGGAATCATAGAAGAACGCCTTCCGGGCGATATTCCTTAGCTGCATTACTGAAAAGTAGTTACAGATTCTAAATTAAGATTTATCGGAACTGGCGTTCGCCCGATGCAGGCAAGTCATTCAAGGGGCTGTCTGGCTTTTTTAGGATCGCATCGAGGAACGAAAGGATTTCCCGCATGGTCTGCATTTTACGCCATCGCCGAAGGGGCCCTGTTCGCGGCGGGTTCGTGGCCGCGTCCTCACGCCGGCTTTTTGTATGGAACTCCATGTTGGTCTTGTTCTTTATTCCGGCGGTCGCCCGAGCCGGGACCGGGGCGCTGCCGCCGGTCTTGAACGGAATGGATGTGGCCACGGTTTATACGTGTGCGGAGACGCGCCTCTTTTATATCGACGGCCTTAACCTGCAAGAGGGCGCCACGGTGCGCCTGACCAAGACCGGGGAGCCCGATCTCGTCGGCTCGGAGGTTCTCGTCATCACGCCGGCGCACGAGAATGGAAAACAGGTGCGTTGCACGTTCTTTTTCCCACCGGGCACGGCCGGGGGATTCTGGTCCGTCGTGGTCACCAACCCCGATGCCCAAGTCGGCACCCTGATCGATGCGCTCGAAGTCATCGACGACTGCCCCCGCGGCGCGGTGGGCGATCTCTACGTGTGCAACACCACCCAGGACAATATTCTTCAGTACGACGGCGTGAGTGGCGAACTGGTGTGCATCTTCGCCGACGAGCTGCCTCCGGGGATCGACCTTTTCGATTTTCAACCCACCGATCTTCTCTGGGCCCCCAACGGCCATCTTTGGGTGTCGACGGGGGAGCCGTTTTCGGTGGGGCCGGATGCGGTCGTCGAATACGATGGCGAGACCGGCGAGTACCTCCGATACGTCGTCCCGCCGGACAGTCCCGAACTTTTGGACCCGACGTTCGCGTTGCAGACCCTGAGCACGGGCGGCGCCCACGGCATGCTGTGTCTGGCCCAGGCGAAAGCCGAAAAGAATGTCGTTCATGGATGGCATCCGGACACACCGGGATTGTCGGTGGTCGTCGATGATGCCACGCCGTCGATGCGGAACCCGCGGGTCGGCCGGTTCGCCTCCAACGGCAAATACCTGTTGCTCGGATCGGCGCAGATCACCGCGCGTCCGACCTTTCGCGAATATGACCCCGGTACAGTTCC
>JAKSDK010001691.1 GCA_022360095.1 Phycisphaerales bacterium | reverse complement strand
GTGCGGACGGACGGTCGTACGGTCACGTGATTACCAAATTTTCTGGGATGGGTAGATTACCACATTTCCTTAGCTATGGGGCTCCGCCCAAGCGCGCGCTTCGCGCGCGGGTGGAGCTCCGCTATAAAACAACCTTCTCATTGTTTCTCGCGGCTTCGTTAGCACGTGCACCGTAGGGGCCAATCAGAAAACAAGACAGTGCTTTGCGGCGCCAAGAACAAATTTAAATTCCTTGAGGAATATTTTGTTGGTCAAGAAGACGTACCGTAAACGTTGCTCTTTCGTAAACCGTTTGTCTTAGTCTAACTACAAAGCGTGGAATTAAAGAAAAGACATGGCGTTCTAAGTTTACTGGACGAGATACGATAACATTGTTATCAACGAAAGGGAGTCGAAAATGAAGGTAGGTGTGGGGAATGCTTTGGAATTCAGTAAAGTTTGTTCAGCTCAGTCGAAGTTCGTGTTCTGAAAAGTACTCTATGAAATGTTTCAATTCTCGTATTTTCAATATTGATAATAGTATTTATTACTATTTAACAGTGAGTCCAATCAAAATTTCCAAGCGGAATTAAAAACTTAACCAAATACCTATAATGGTCATTTAAACGTACATGGATGGGAAACTTATGTAAGAGTTACATGATAATGGAATGTAAAGACAGAAAATCCTGCCAAGTTACCACGATACAGAATTCTTCGGGGAGAAACACCCTCTACAGAACAGCTTTCAAAGAAAAACGTCTCAGTTGGTGCACAGAGTTAATTGCCTGACCATAGAACTGGAAGTCCTCAAATAGAGCAACTATAATTTACTAGTAAATACTAGGACAAAAATTACATGAATCTTTACAGATTTCAAGATCTATGACAGTTGATTTGAATGAAGCAAAATGGACCAATATATTAATGCAGCATCCTTGGAAAACCATGTCTTAAAAAGGGTCTACTAGTCGGTCCAGCCCTAGGAGACCTTGGAATGGGGTAACGCTGGCCGGGGGGTTTTCCTCGTAGGGGCAAGTGATGTACAGGGAGGTTTTTCACCCAGCTGTTGTTCCACAACTCCATTTCACTTTGTATTTACTAAAACGTAGACTGCCGTAATTCAGGGTTGGTATATATTTTTTACATTGCTGTCATTTTGTTAAAATAATGTTTCTGTACATCTTGGGCATTTCTATAGCAATAAACTAAAAGTTAACAGCCTTACTTCGTGAGGAATCTTTTGCCTTGTTGGCACAGCCTGATTTTAGCACGTGAGGGAGTATGGAGAATTGGTGAAATTTTCATATTTAATAAAAACCGGAGACAAAGTCCTTAGCCTTTAAATTATGATGTTTGTTGATATTTAAAATATAAAACAAGTCTTTCATAACATTAAAGATCTCGTTTTTATAAACTCACCATCTTGGATTTTTCCAAAGGGGCTAACCCGTGATTTTGGTCAAAAAAATTAAAACTTCTTCTCTCTTTATTCTTCGTCAAAATAGGCCAAGTAATGATGTTTGGTGATACTCAGATATAAAAGTAAAACTTTCTTAGAAGGTTACTCTCTTCTGCACCTCCTAAACACCTGATTTTGATAAAAACAGCTGTTTTCCATCCAAATAGCTGATTTTGAGC
>JAKSDK010001753.1 GCA_022360095.1 Phycisphaerales bacterium | reverse complement strand
TAAAAATCGAAAAATTTGTGGGTTGCAATTCGAGGCAATCTTTAGCATTTCCGGAATTTAATTACAAGTGTCCATTTAATACCGGTTGGCAACATTAGGAATGACCATTTCAGGTACTTTTTAGGTGTCCGCATCCGTTTAATAGAGGTGTCCGTGTAATAAAGGTTTCAGTTAAAGAAAATAACGGAAATAAATTTGTGGACTTCATCTACTGTCCGCTTAATAGAGGGTGTCCGCTTAAAACGCTGTCCGCTTAAACCAGGTTTCACTGTACAGTAAGGTCTTGTAAATTGTGTTTTTCAAATAAGGAGCTTTTTGTATGGACCATAAAATATAATCAATAATTAAACTTGCTTGTAAAATGATTGCAATAAAACTTTATTTTTTTCCCTTCTCTTTGAGGTGCTTGATTTAGTTATTTCTATACTTATGTTAATGTTATAGGAATGACCAGGAAGTCTTCTGCAGCAACAACGCTGCCTGTCATAAAGACCTTTTCTGCTTGCTTTACAAGTTTTTTCACATTGCAGTCAGCATCCTGTGCGGCCAAATTGTCATTAACTCCTTTATATCTTTGACTGAAATGGGTTAGAACTAGCTTTTTGGCCTTAACTTGTGCAGCAAAATGTCCAGCCATTTCTGTGGAACAAACAAATTTGACTTCAAACCATAACTTTCACAATCAATAAAGTTCATGATTGTACTCAAGTCTGTAGCACGGTATTCCAATTAAAACAATAATTTGCATTTGAATTTCTGTATAGCTCATGTGACCATTTCAAGCAAACATTTTTTTCATGTGGCTTTTCATCTGAGCTCTGTATTCTGGAAGCTTAAGAACATGTGAAATGCAAACCATTGTTTTAGGAAAGTCATATGACCAAATAGGCAACTGGCAATGGTCGGTTATATGAGCTGAACAAAAATTCTAATGTGAATGATTGCTATTGTTTGGGGTGCTAAGAGTTATGTGATTTTGGTACTACTAAAAATTTCTGCTTGTTGGCTCTCTTTAGACAGCTTGATCAAAACAAGGAAGATACAGCGTATCTTTACATATAAGGTATTCTTTGTTCCTTTGTTGTACAAATGAAACAAAATTTTCCATTACCTGATTCTGCTGTGCAACGACTTTGTTTGCACTCAAATGGATCATGGGGAAATGACTGATCAAAATGCACATAACTTAAATGTATCTGAACACCATTTGCAGCCATATATAATATATTTATTACAAGAAAATTACCTGGTGTAGAATGCCCATGATCTATGCAAGTTTCTTTGAGTTCATCCTCTAGAGTGGCTTCATGAACAACAACATCTGCATCACGAGCAATTTCTACAATCCTTGAAGAGTCACATGTATCTCCAAGAAGAACAACCTTACGACCAGGCCGAGGTG
>JAKSDK010001819.1 GCA_022360095.1 Phycisphaerales bacterium | reverse complement strand
GTTAGACGTCTGATGTCATCTGTCTGATATTAGACATTTGATGTCATTTGTCTGATACCAGACGTCTGCTGTGTAATATCAGATGGCTGATGTTATATGTCTGACATCAGATGTCTGATGTCATATGTCTGATACCAGGCGTCCGATGTGTAATGTCAGACATCTGATGTCTAATTTTGGACGTCTGATGTCATCTGTCTGATATCAGATGTCTGATGTCATTTTTCTGATGCCAGACATCTGCTGTGTAATGTCAGACGTCTGATGTGTAATTTCAGACGTCAGATGTCTAATGACAGACATCTGATATCATACGTCTGATACCAGGTGTCTGATGTGTAATGTCAGATGTTTGTTGGGTGATATCAGACAGCTGATGTCTAATGTCAGGCATCTAATGTTTTTTGCCTGATGTCAGACGTTTGATGTCTGATAACAGACATCTTATGTCACATATCTAATGTCTATTGTCAGATGTTTGATGTTTGTCTTATGTCATCAGATGTCTGATGATAGACGTCTGATGTCATATGTCTGATATCAGACATCTGATGGCAGACGTCTGATACCAGATTTCAGATGACTGATGTTGTTTGTCTGAAGTCAGACGTCTGGTGTCAGATATCTGATGTCAGACATCCGATGTCATTTTTATACAAGAGTTTTGACCGGCACAAAAATTGAAATTTCTAGAGTAGGGGATTTTGTTAGGTCTTACTACCAGCCCTTAGGTTTTTTTTTTGAGTTTTGATTCTATCCTCTTTCAATCCTTCCTGCCACTTACACTTGTGAGTTTCACTCCTGTAGGACTTAAACTTGGGGGAAGGGTACTCTCTTTTATAAACTATATAGGCATGCCTGTTCCCACCTGTTTAGGACTTGAATCTGGGATGTCCAGTATCCTATAACCACTCAATCATGTTGGTCAAATATTGCAGCATCATCAGGGTTAGATAACTTAATCTTTTGTTTTTATATTTCTAAGTCATACTGTAATACAATGGATGTAAAGCGCTTAGAACGCATGCGGATAAGCGCT
>JAKSDK010000128.1 GCA_022360095.1 Phycisphaerales bacterium | reverse complement strand
GCAAATAATAAAAATGATCTTGTACCCTAAAACGACAAAATTGAAAGTTTTTCAATAACAGCTTAAATTGTAAACAAGTTTTATCTAACCTCTTTGGTTTGAAGAACCTTATCAAGCATCTCCAACAGATCAGCAGCCTCCAGTTGGTCACTTGTAAGGTGATCAGTTAGCTGAAGAGAAGAGTCAATAAAGTCAAATGTCTTCCTCCATGATAAGAAAAACCCTCTAGAAGGAACCTTCCTTTTGGTCTTGGAGGTACATTACCAAACATATTATTATGGCTTTGATCTCTTTAACATGGACACTACTCCTAACTTCTTTAAGGAGTAATTACTAAAAAATTTGTTTACTTCCTGAAAGACATTTAAAGTGTCAAGGACCACTTAGAATTAGCTGTCATCTCAAATACATTAGCGAGCTTAAGCAGTGACAAAGGTGACGGCAATGAGAACTTCAAAAACGCAATAGGTTAAATGAACAAAGCAAAGAACTGAAAATAGCACAAATTGCTCAAGTTAACCAGCTCTTTCAACTCTTGAGTTAACTTGTATGCTAATAAGCAAAATTGTAAACAATGAGTACAGCAAAGACTCACCTATGCACCTCGGGTTGGCATATTGATAATGACAGGTGGGATATAACTTAAACTATTGCTATACCCATTTATGCAACTAAATACTATAGCAAAAATATTATGTCATAAGTTTCAACATACCTCTCGCACATTCTTTACTAATGTTACATTGCAGTGAGTGGGATGTTTTATAATCATCTCCCCAATAAGCTCTAGATAGTGGAGAGACTGCAATTGCATAACCATTCACAGTAAGTTATTTTAGGAAACCAACACCCCTTTTAGCTTTAATGTTTATTGCATGTACATTTCATCTTTCTTATGTATAAGGGGTCAATAAAAGTTGTCGTTGTTGTTGTTGTTAAAGGAGAAACAAGGTACAAAATTAAAATATAATATGAGGAGAAAAATAGTCTGATCAATAAACAAACTGCAAAAACAATCATTATAATAACAAGTTTAACTGCATCCTTAGTTCATCAAATGGAATCTGTTAAGTCTGTCATTATTCACAATAGTAACCATTTATTATTAAAATATTTGCAGTATGGAAAAAACCCATGAATGTCAAAAATAATGATGATAATCATAACATAGTAATACTAATAAACATTAGTAGGATGCTAATAAAACTATTGTAATACAAAATCGTCAGGCTATTAATAATATTTTCTAGTTAAATAAACAAACTGTAAAGGCTGTAATAATTACAAGCTTTGTGATATTCTGGTTTCCTCAGTTCATTAAAAGAAACACTTTTAAGCCTTTAAATGTTCAGAATTATGAATAACAATAAACTAACTTGCAGTATAGCAAAGCATCCTACCCACGCAAAAAATAAT
>JAKSDK010001387.1 GCA_022360095.1 Phycisphaerales bacterium | reverse complement strand
TCCTCCACCGCTTGTGTGAGCCCCCGTCAATTCCTTTGAGTTTTAGCCTTGCGGCCGTACTCCCCAGGCGGCGCACTTATCGGTTTTCTTTCGGCTCCCCAACCGTCAGAGGCAAAGAAGCCTAGTGCGCATCGTTTACGGCGTAGACTACCGGGGTATCTAATCCCGTTTGCTCCCTACGCTTTCGCGTCTCAGCGTCAGGTCGAACCCAGTGCCCCGCTTTCGCCTCAGGCGTTCCTCTAGATATCTACGCATTTCACCGCTCCACCTAGAGTTCCAGGCACCCCTATCCGCCTCAAGTTCGGCAGTATACCGAGCAATTCCCAGGTTGAGCCCGGGGCTTTCACAAGATACTTACCGAACCGCCTACACGCGCTTTAAGCCCAGTGATTCCGAACAACGCTCGCATCCTCCGTATTACCGCGGCTGCTGGCACGGAGTTAGCCGATGCTTTTTCTGGACCTGCTCAACGCAGATGGATATTAGCCACCCTTGCTTGCTGAATCCTAAAAGGAGTTTACATCCCGAGGGAATTCGTCCTCCACGAGGCGTCGCTCCGTCAGGCTTTCGCCCATTGCGGAATATTCGTTACTGCAGCCACCCGTAGGTGTCCGGGCAGTGTCTCAGTCCCGATGTGGCCGTCCAACCTCTCAGTCCGGCTACCCGTCGCTGCCTTGGTGAGCTTTTACCTCACCAACAAGCTGATAGGAAATAGGCCGCTCCCAGGCCGCTAGGCCCGAAGGTCCCCAACCTTTGATCGTCGAATGATGCCATCCAACGATGTCATCAGGTATTAACGCCACTTTCGCAAAGGAAGCCGAAGCTTCCGGCGGTATCCCTGTGCCCGGGGTACGTTACCTATTCATTACTCACCCGTTCGCCACTATACGCCATATTGCTACAACGTACCGTACGACTTGCATGTCTTAGCCACGCCTCCAGCGTTCGTTCTGAGCCAGGATCAAACTCTTCGATTATATTCGTTGAACACGAGGCACTTTCATGCCCCATGCGTTCTGCGAATTGACGTGTCTCGGCTTTCACCGAAACACAAAGACTCAAACGTTCTGTCTGCAAACGAGAATGCTTGAGTGTTTGCCAACCGACAAGCGGCCGACAAACTCACCTATGACCTCCGATCCCGAGCAAAGCCAGGTCAGAGGTCGATATTGGGTCATGCGGCTCGGTTGCAGCCGAGGTCGCTGACCCCACATTCTCGCGGCGATCTCTGTTTACTTGTCAAAGAGCTGGCCAACGGGGCAACACCCCGATCTTGGCCGAAAACCACGTCCGGCTTTCGCCAGCGGGCAAACGAACTAATCTAATCGACGAATCAGCCGTGTCAACCTGAAATTCGGGGTTTGAACGGAGTTTTTTTCGTCCGGCGAACTGCCGTGGAGATCACACCAACACACGACAGCCCCTGAGTATAGCTCGGATCTCCCGTTCGTCAAGCGGGGTGCCCACATCAGCCGTGATCAGACTGGGTGGGTGCCCCACCCCCTCCGGGGGTGGGGGACGGACGGCACAAAGGTTACACTTCCGCCCATGCCCAGTCGTCTGCAACGACATGACGAGCCCAATCAAATTCACTTCATTACCTTCTCGTGCTTCCGTCGCCTTCAATTTTTCCGACATGACAGCGTCAAGCTGGCTTTCATCGAGGCCATGAAATCAACCCGTGAGACGTTCAAAATCCGCTGGATCGGATATGTCATCATGCCGGAGCATGTCCACCTGCTGACCGCTCCACAGGCAAAGGGCTCAAACGAGATCACACCAATTTCACCAATCCTGAACATGCTCAAGGGCGCGAGCGGACACGATGGAAAGGAAGCGCTGCGCGACATATGGCGAAGCAAACGCTCGCTTGGAACACGGCCACTCGATGCCTGGGCGACAGGGCAAGGCGCCAGGCCGTTTTGGAAGCCACGTGGTTATGATTTCAACGTGGTTCGGGATGATACGTTATTGGAGAAACTAGATTACATTCATAAAAACCCGATTCGGAGGTGCCTGGTGGACCGGGCCGAACAGTGGCGATGGAGTAGTTTTCCGTATTATCAATCGGGCGACGACTCGCTCATCGATATGAACTGGAATGGGGATATTCCGTTTGAGTTCTAATCCGTCCCCCACCCCCGGAGGGGGCGGGGCACCCATCCTTCGATCTCCCATTCGTCAAGCGGGGTGCCCACATCAGCCGTGATCAGACTGCCAGGCGGCGAGTTCGGTCAACTCTGTCGCGAGTTTCCTGTATTCGTCCAAGGTCAAGGATTGTTGACCGTCGGACAACGCCTTGCCGGGCTCGGGATGGACTTCGACCATCACGCCGTCCGCACCGGCCACGACCGCCGCCCTCGCCAGCGGGGGCACGGCCCAGTTGACGCCGACGCCGTGCGACGGATCAGCGATGACCGGCAAGTGGGTGTGATGCTTGATCATCACGACGGCGGAAAGATCAAACGTGTTTCGGGTCATGGTTTCAAAAGTGCGAATGCCGCGCTCGCAGAGGATGACCTCATAGTTACCCAACGACAACAAATACTCCGCGGCCATGAACAGCTCTTTTAGTGTCGCGCTGATGCCCCGCTTGAGAAGCACAGGCTTGCGAAGGTGGCCACAGGCTTCCAGCAGTGAGAAGTTCTGCATATTTCGCGCGCCGATCTGGAGGATATCCGCCACGTCCGCCACGGCGTCCAACGTCTCGGTGTCCTTCACCTCGGTGACGATCCGCAGATCGAATTCCCTCCGGACTTCATCCAGAAGTTTCAGCCCGTCCTCCTTAAGTCCTTGAAAGGCATAGGGCGACGTTCGAGGCTTGAACGCTCCGCCGCGCAATAGCTTGGCTCCGCTTCGGGCAACGGCCTCGGCCGTGCGGAAGATCTGATCGCGCGATTCAACCGAGCACGGTCCGGCAATCAGGGCCAGGCTGCTGCCGTCGCCGATCGATACATCTCCCACATTGACGACCGTCGGATCAGGCTTGACCTCGCGGCTCACAAGCTTGTACGGATTCGAAACCGGCACGCATTCGGCCACGCCCTCGAGATGCATGAAGTTTTCAGGTGAGACGGCTCCGCTGTTTCCCGTGATGCCAACGGCGACACGAATGCTGCCGGGAATCTCGTGCGGCGTGAAGCCAATCTCCCGAACGCGATCGCAGACCGCGTTGATTTGTTCGGGCGTGGCGCTTTTTTTCATCAGGATCAACATGGGGATAATCTCAGGTGGATTTGGGCCGACGCAGGGGCGCCTACTCGGCAACTTTGAGCCACTTTGCGTATTCAGTCAGGTGGTCCACAAGTACCTTTTCGCGACCGTCTTGCTCCAGGCCGTGGTGCGTTTCAAGTTCACTTAATGCTTTTTTGAGCGTCCAGCCACAGTGCTTCATGCGATAGGCCGCCAGCACGGCATTGGACCGTTGCTTGCCGGCCTGACAATGGAAGAATATGGGCTGATCCTCCTCAACGCTCAGCGCGTCCGCCGCCCGATCAAGATCAGCGAATTCACCACAACCGTTACCCGGCAAGGGGATGCGGCGATGTTGCAGACCCAATTCCTTTTTTGTTGCCAGCATTTCCAGTTCATGCGGCTTGTCGACTTTGCCTGTCAGACTGACGATCGTTCGAATTTCATGCTCGTCCTTGAGATTGCGAAGATTCCAAGGCGAGGGATAGCCCCCCCGATAAAGCTTGGCCGGCTCGACAACGGCAAACCGCTTGGGAAAGTGAAGAAGCTTTGAGGCGATGGCCGTCGCGCCAGGCGGGATGAGCAGGGCCATCGCAAGTAGTAGCGTTCGCAACATCGTCTTCGCTAGGTCCTCGCCGCCGCGGGCATGTCCACATGGTTGATGTAATCGATCATCTGCCGGAGTCGTCCGTGCGAGCGACGGTTGAACTGTAGGGTCAGGCGCGGTTTCTCCGGAAATTCGCCATTTTCTTCCGGCAAGGGCGACGCGCCCTCGATCGTGCCCTTCTCGACGATGTCGGAGAATTCCTTCTGGATCTCGGCCAGGGCCCCGTCCGGCAAGGGAGTGTTCATACGGATCACCAGCTTATCCTTGACGTAACGAGCGGAGTGGTATCGCCGATAGAACTGCAGGATTTCCTGAACAGCCTCCTCGACGTCATCGGTGACCTTGATCAGATTCATGTCTTCGGCGCTGATCATGTCGTTGTGGAGCAATTCCGCTTTGACGTACGTCCGCCAATGCTGCCAATAAGTTCCGCCGGGCGCGTCGATCAAGACGATCGGGACGAGGGACGCCTTACCGGTCTGAACCAATGTGAGGACTTCGAAGCCCTCGTCCTGAGTCCCGAAGCCGCCCGGCAGCAAGGCCACCGCTTTGGCTTCTTTTGTGAACATCAATTTTCGGGTGAAGAAGTACTTGAAGTTCACCAGCTTCTTGTCACCTTCAATAATGTCATTCGTTCGCTGTTCAAACGGCAGCCGAATCGCAACGCCGAAACTGGCCTCGGGCCCTGCGCCGCCGTGACCGGCTTTCATAATCCCGTCGCCGGCGCCGGTAATGACCATCCAGTTTTCCTCGCGCATGCGCTCGGCGAACTTCACGGCCTGAAGATATTCAGAGTGGTCTTCCGGGGTGCGGCTGGAGCCGAAGATGGAGACCTTCGGGATCTGTTCGTAGGGCGCAAACGTCTTGAAGGCGTAGCGCAGTTCGGCCAGCGCCTTGTCGCAGAGTTTAACATCGGCTCGGCTTGTCTCATCGCGGGACATTCGGCACACTGTCCGTAACATGTTGGCATAAAGATCGGCGTCCCGGCCCGGTGCAAAACTCTCGACAAAGGTTTGAATGGCCTTGTCTCTGGCGGCGCGTTCTTCATCATTCAAGGGCGTCGTACTCATGAGCGCATCTTCCTACAGGGTTCCATAAATTCCTCCATAATCGGAACCCTCCAGTATAGCAGAGCGATCTGAAGCTGACAAAGCCCCGGGGTCGGGCATGCCTGACCCCGGGGCTTTCCGCATTGCACGCTCATGGTGGACCCGCTCAAGAAAGTCACGACAGCGTTCTTGCCACATGGGTCGAATTACGCATTGTGAAGCATTGGAGTTGATCGTAGGATAACGATGAGGGTGCATCCGGGGGGCATGGAGGTCGACCGACTTGGGCAAGACCCTTCGTTTGGGGTGGCCGAACCGCATCACCATCGGGCGCATACTCCTGATCGGGCCGTTCGTCGTCTGCCTTCTCAACCAGGATCAACCGGGCTACGGCTGGCTACGCTGGGCGGCGATCAGCATTTTCGCACTCATGGCCGTCAGCGACATGCTCGACGGGTTTCTTGCCCGTCGGCTGCACGATGAATCCGATCTGGGGAAGTTCCTCGACCCTCTCGCCGACAAGGTGCTCATTACGACGGCCGTGCTGATCCTCTGTATCCATGGCGTTCATTCTCCTATGCAAGAGACGCCGATGCACTTGCCGGACTGGGTTGCCGTTGCGGCCGTCGGTAAGGACCTAGTGGTCAGTATTGGCTTCGCCGTGACCTACTTGGTGACGGGAAAACCTTTCATTCAGCCTCGGCTTCCGGGTAAATGGTGTACCACCGTGCAGCTTGCTCTGGTTTTGGCTATGCTATTGTGGCTGGATCTGCCGGTCTGGCTTTGGAAGCTGCCCGAGATTCTCTGGTGGGCGGCCACGATTCTGGCCGTGTGTGCGACGCTCGATTACTTGCGAATCGGCAGTCGGCAGTTGGCGCGATCCGCTGCTGAAAAAAGTCAAGAAGACCCTGGAGACTAGGTGATGAGTCAATCTGAAATGAGTTCAATCCCGGAAATCATCGACGAGCTCAAGGCGGGGCGTTTTGTCATTCTTGTGGACGACGAAGATCGTGAGAACGAAGGCGATCTGGTCTGCGCCGCCGAACTCGTCACACCGGAGATGATCAATTTCATGATCCGCAAGGCTGCAGGCAAACTGTGTCTTCCCCTGGCGGCGGAGATTTGTGAAAGCCTCCACCTGTATCCCCAAACCAATGAGAACACGGCCGAGCACGGCACGGCTTATACGATTTCGATCGACGCGGCTCCGGAATTCGGCGTGACCACCGGCGTCAGTGCCGCGGACCGTTGCCGAACGATTCATCGTTGTCTTGCCGACGATTCGCAGCCGTCCGATTTTCGCCGTCCCGGCCACATCAGTCCGCTCAAGAGTCAGGTCGGCGGCGTGCTGGTCCGTGCGGGCCACACGGAAGCCAGCGTCGACCTCGCCCGGCTGGCCGGTCTGAAACCTGCAGGTCTGATTATCGAGATTCTCAAGGAGAACGGAGAGATTGCGCGAATGGACGACCTGGTCCAGTTTGCTCGCCAACACGATCTGAAGATTTGCAGCATCGCGTCGCTGATCGAATACCGTCTTCAACGCGAGCGCTCGGTGATGCGGACCGAGTCTGTTCCGCTTCACAACCGATGGGGTCAGTGGACGCTTCATGCCTATCGGTCCGTGCTCGATAGCGAGCCGCACGTTGCGCTTTGCATGGGATCGATCGGACAGTTCGATTCCAATGGTGAAACTGTTGAAGTGAATCATCCCGTCTTAGTTCGAGTGCATTCTCAGTGTTTGACCGGCGACGTCTTTGATTCCAGCCGTTGCGATTGCGGGTCACAACTGCAACAGGCCATGGAAGTGATTAGCAACGCCGGCGAAGGTGTGATTGTCTATCTGCGACAGGAAGGCCGTGGCATCGGCCTGATGAATAAGCTGCATGCCTACCGCCTTCAGGATCAAGGTTTGGATACGGTGGAAGCCAATGAGTATCTTGGCTTTCCCGCGGATAAGCGCGATTACGGGATCGGGGCGCAGATCCTTCGCGATCTCGGCCTGAACGAGATTCGTATTCTGACCAACAATCCGAAAAAGATCAGTCGTTTGCAGGTCTATGGGCTCGAGGTGACGGAGCAACTGCCCATTCAAGTCAAGTCCAACCCGGACAACCGTCGATACTTGCAAACCAAGCAGGAAAAAATGGGTCATATGCTCGATGAAGACAGTTGATCAGGCTGTTTTTTGAGCATAGGCCGGAGGCTCCACGATGTCGGATCTGATTGCCATCCCAAGACAAAACGAAACGGCCTCATCACCAGTGGCCTCGTATTGCATATCCGATTTCGATGCCCTCTATGCGCCGCTGATTGCGTCGTGGGTTCGATCCGAGGAGGAGCTGACCTGGTTGGCGCCCGGAACGGCTCCGCCCTTGTCCGCCTCCAAGGTGATCGCCTGGGGAAATAACGTCGGTTATCGTTTCTTGTTTTGGAGCACTGATCCGACGTCGGACCGCCAAGGTCTCGACGGGCCGATCGGCTATGCCGAGCTGAACAGGATGCCGAAACGATCAAATCAGATGTGGATCGGGCATTTCGTGTTGGACCCTGATTGCAGAGGCCGAGGCCACGGTCAGCGATTCGTGCAGGCACTCTTAAGGCATGCGTTCCAAGTCCTGACGGCCAGTGACGTTTTGTTGGTCGTGTTTCCCGAAAACAAAACGGCGATTCGCTGCTATGAGAAATGCGGAATGATCATCACGGGCCGCGAGCGCAAATATTTCAAAAACACTCACTGTACACACCATTTCTATCGTATGGAGGCCAAGCGTCATCAGTTCGAAGAGACGACGATGGCCCGGGGAACGCAAGGGCGAGGGATTCCGTTTGTGAGGGATACGGCGCAGCTTCGTTCGGGAACGGTTTCACGACGGCGCGCGCTCAATCAATCCTGATGACCGTGTTGTGTCGCATCTCGCCGTTGATTTGCTCGACCGAGACACGGATGTGTCGGCCTGAGAGTTTTTCGGCATTCGGCGCCTCGTACTCACGAATGACTGTTTTTCCCGCCGCCAGATTTCGCACGAGCCGCTGATCCCTGGCCCGTTCGGGTGAGATCAAATACGCCTTCAAGTCCACACGGTCGTCGGTTCGGTTCGTAATTCGTTGGACGATTCGCAGGACGTCGCCTCGTCGGTACGCTGCGACGTTGACGTCCAGTCCAGGGGCGCTGACTTGCAGCGGCGCCCGTAGCGTCAGGCTCGGGAACTCATTGCCGGCCACTCTCAAATGACCGAGCACCGCGTAATGACCAACGGCTTGATTGCTCGGGATGCGCAACGTGAACTCGATGGGCTTCGATTCACCCGCTGCCAAATCAAGGGCCACCTTTTTGGGCCGAATGCGCCATCCGGACGGTGCTTCCAAGTGCAACAAGCCCGTGAGTTTCGACGGGTGCGTGTTCGTGAATGTCACAATGCGTTCATGATCCTGAATCGTGGGTTGCAATACAGGCTCGTTCACCGTGAAGCTCGACTGCATCTTGACGCGCCAGAGCGACACCGGACGAATAACCTGAGGTATTGCGCCGACGGTGAATTCTCGCCCGTCTGTGATTGATTTTCCGGCACGCACGTTCCCCCAAAGGTCAATCTGCCGGGCTTTGTCTCCCAGGCTGATTGATAGCCGATGCTCCTTGCTCTCCTGCGCATCCGCCCAGACAACGAGCGCCCCCTGGCTCTCAGCGCGGTCTGCGAAGAGCCAGGCCGTCATGTTTTCTCCGACCCAGACCGATGTCGCAGGCGTCAGGTCGCCGAGAGTTTGGCTCAGCGTCCGCAAAAGGATGAACTCTTCATGGGGCGTCACAACCACTTCGTCATCGATGGTATCAAAACGCCAGGGCTGGCGGATAAAAACAGCGTCCGTGTCGGCACAACGTGCCGCAATCACTCGTCGCGCAAACTCAATCAAGCGCCATCGCCTGACATATCGCTCGGGCTCCGATGCCTCAATCGTCGCCCAGCGCGCATCAAATCCATCTTTGGAGAAGCTGTTGAACTGCTTCCGAAGGCGATCGGCCGCATAGTAAGGCGGAACATTCAGGCAAAGCACGTCGGCGGGCAACGTGCTCTCACCGACTTGAAGCTGAACCGGATGAGGTATGACCAGCTTTGGCCGGCCAATCAGCGGCTGCATTTCCGAGCGAACATTGGCCAGCGCTTTGGTCACGCGCGACGGCTCGCCGGACATTCGGTCGTCCAGTCCCAATTGCCACGCGTTTATCCGGTGGCCGTGCCGGGTGAGCATCAGGGCGAGATAGGGTCGCCAACGATCCGGATCCGATGCCAAAGCGGCCATGAGCGTTCGATCAGGCAACTCATATTGAGCGGCCAGGCTTGGAGGAAGTGCCGCCAGTGTTCCTACGATCGTGACGTTCTGACGGCTCAGCGTGTCCACCAGGTCGTCGGTTTTCGGATCCCCTCTCACGATCGCTTCGTCGCTCATGCTGTCGCGCCAAAGTGGAATCTTGACGATCCCCGGCGACATGAGATTCAACAATTGTCCCGTAAGCTCAGGATAATCGAGTGACGATGCGTTGATGATCACGCCCAGTTTGCGGTCGTCCGTGCTTGCGCGAACCGGGTTCGGATTCAGACGCAGAAACGTCTGTTCATGCGCCGATACGGGCTGTCCGCCGTCGCTCACGAAAAGCTTGGCGACATACAGACCGGCCGGCAGATCCCCCAGCGTGACGGGCGTCTCGCCGGCCGACAGGCCCGGCCCCGCCAACCGGTGCGATTCGACCAACGTCCCCTCGGCATCCAGGATGTCGAGGTTCATGTCCAAGGCTGCGGCGTCCAGATCCTTCGTATTGATCGTACAGACCGTCGGTTGATCGGGCAGACAGACGTTGGCCTCGGCGTTCAGGGACATGGTCACTCGTGGGAAACGCATGACCTGGATGTCGTCAAACCATGCCGCACCGTGCACGTCACGGTGGTGGATGGGATGGAACATGGCGTCACCGCGTTGCGGCTTCGGAGCCTGTTCGATTCGACACGTCAGTGCGATCCACCGGGCTTTCTTGACGCCGCCGAACAAATCGATCGACACCTGTGTCCAGGGTTCGTCGTCGCCGGCGCCATGTATCCCGACGCTGCGCTGCTCACTGCTGTCGATTTTTCTCAATGCATGATCGAGATAATATGCGGTGATGTAAGCTCGGGCGTGTTTCAGTTTTTGGGGACGTATCCACCCGATGATACGATAATCACTGCCCGGATGAACTGGAATGTCCTTGGCGAGATAATACGCGCCGACGCTTCCCCCTTGAATCGAAAAGTGAAAGGACGGCTGCGCGTCGTGCCCGATTTCGTTGTCGAATTGTCCCTCCAGAAATCGGGGATACCCCGGGGTGGTGATGGACCGCCAGTTCATCGGCACGGATTCATAGTTGCCCAGGCCTCGCTCGTCGAAATCGAACGATTTGACGACCCGTCGTTCGATTCTGGCGCTCAACAGGTTTTGCCTTTTGGGTGGGGCGCCGTGCAATGCGTCAACGGAGGCCAGGAGCAAGACGACTGCTGTCACAAAGAGCTTTCTCAAGGGAGGAACCTCTCAATCGAAGGGTCGGGTCGGATGGACGTCTAGCGGTTTTATCGGGTCACCACAGGGGGCGATTGACCTTCCATGTGGATCGGGATGGCGTCGTGGGACTGCGTCCGATATTTAGACCCGGCGACAGATCTCGCCTTCCGTTTGCTAGCCTCTTTGTTTTCGAACAACCGATAAATAAGTCGGACCCCCAAGCTGAAAATGTGAGGCTCGCCGAGTGAGGGCACATTGATGAAACAACCGGTACGCCGAAACCGAAGCCGTCGGATTCATCTTCTTCTGTGGATCGGCACGTGCGGAACAGCACTGATGACGACAGGTTGCCTCGACAGTGAAATCGCAAAGCGGTTTCGACAGGCGGTGATCCCGGGGTTGGTCGAGGGATGGTCCGCCGCTTTGTTGGACCCCGCAAACGCGGAGACGGGCTTGCGTCAGTCAGGCGCGGCCGTGTTGGAGGCCATAGGGAGCATCATCCAGCCTCGTACGCGAGTGGAAACAGGGAGCTGATCTTTTGTTTCGAAGATTACGAGCTTTTAAAGGCAGGAGGATGAATATTCAAAAATTACTGAAAATACAGACTTTATAAGATGCATTGTTTGCTTCCAGTCGATGATCAAACGGCCTTGGAAGGGCGACGTTATGTCATTGTTAGGCCGAATTATTTGTTTTAATTTATTGTAAATAAATAATTTAAGTTCAATTTTCGGCCGGAGAGTGAATTGTAACGAGATGTAAATTCGTATCAAAATGGGACGATTTTCCAGACTGTTCCGGGAACATTTCCCCGTAATTTCGGTATACAGAAGTGTAGAAGGAGGACCTAGAGTCGGCAGACAGGAACCCGGAGCCAGCGAAAGGCGTCAAGTTGAGGCGCCGGAAAACAGGCATCAAAATGCTTAGAGTCACGACAAAACCATCGAACCGTCCTGCCCTTAAGAATTGGATCATTCCACCTCCGTACATCATGAACGCGGAGTTGAGGCGTCCGACAACGGAGAAGAAGCTGTTCCAGGACTGGCCAGGAGCCGTGGACGGCTCGGGTCGGGTTACACCGGCAGAAGAGAGTCTGCTGTTCAAGCAGCTTCATTGTTGCGGATACAATTTGAGCAAATTGTACAAGCGCGCTCACAAGCGTGTGACGCCTTCAATCAGGCGCGAATATTCGAAGTGGGTGCAGCGCTACAACCAGATTCGTACACGAATCATCGAGGCGAATCTGGGCCTGGTTTATGATTTGATCGGCCGTAGTCGCTTTGAGTCGCTTGATCGTGATGAGATGACGAGCGAGGGGATGATGGCGCTGCTTCGCGCCGCCGATACGTTCGACCCCTGGCGCGGCTATCGATTCAGCACGTACGCCTGCAACGCGATTCTCCGCGCATTTTCCAGGGCGGCGCTTCAGGATTCCAAGCGGCGAAGCAAGATTGTCGGCCCCTATGAAGTTGACTTCGAGAAGAGCGATTCGGCGGAAACGAGTCGTTCTGATCAGCGCACGTTGTTCGCTGAAAGGCTCCGAAGGATTCTCCACCTGGACAACGCGGAGCTGACGGATGTTGAGAAAACGGTCCTTGCGAGACGGTTTCCCTTTGAGGATGACCGCCAGCGCCAGACTTTGGAAGACATCGGCAAACAAATGCGCGTGAGTAAGGAGCGTGTCCGACAGATCCAACTCACGGCGATCGCCAAGCTTCGCAAGGCCGTGACCAGAGATCCCATCCTGCAGTAAGAGCTGCCTATCCCTCTCCCCGTTTACCATACGGAGGATTGCGGCCGATCTGCGCATTGCCGACCTTAAGATATTGATCATCTTATCGTAATAGAGTAGACCGGTGACGGCCTTATCCATGAGCACGCACGGGTCATCGTCTGCCGCCCGATGCCGAAAGCCGGTGCGGCTGGTCGTTGTTTCCCGGTGATGTCGTAGCGAGTAGAATCACGCTCGCTGGCAATATTGAATCGGCGCGGCTGACGAATTGGAGGAACGGAACGTTCATGAATATTCTGGTGGTTGGTAGTGGTGGGCGCGAACACGCCCTTTGCTGGAAGTTGGCGCAGTCCACTCGCCGGCCGAGGCTCTATTGTGCGCCTGGAAATGCGGGCACGGCGCTGGTGGCCGAGAATATTGCGATTTCTCAGGAAGACATCGCCGCCTTATTGTCATTTGCGAAGTCGAGCAAGATCGATATGACGGTTGTTGGGCCGGAAGACCCCCTATGTGCCGGGATTGTGGATCATTTTACCGAGGCCGGGCTGCGCATTTTCGGTCCGAGCGCTGCGGCGGCACGGCTTGAAGGCGATAAGGCCTACGCCAAGAAACTGATGCGCGAGTCGGGTGTTCCGACCGCCGAGGCGCGTGTCTTTGAGCCGACAGTGCAGGAGCTGGCTCAGCAACGCCAAACCGGTCTGGGTCGAGACGAAGCCCCGCCTTCTTTGGAAACCGGCTACGACATGGCCCGGCACTACGTCTCGTCGCGTGACGAAGGCGTGGTGGTCAAGGCGTGTGGCCTGGCTCGCGGAAAGGGCGTGTTCGTGCACGAGGACCCCAGCGAGGCGCTACTGACCCTGGAAAAGTTGATGGTGGGTCGCGAATTGGGAGAGGCGGGTACGCGCGTCGTCGTCGAGGAAATCCTCACCGGTCCGGAAGTGAGTGTGCTCGCCCTGGTGGACGGGCGCAACATTTATGTTCTGGAATCGGCAGCCGATCATAAGCGCCTGGGCGAAAAAGACACCGGCCCGAATACCGGTGGGATGGGCGCGTTTAGTCCGGCCGGCATGCTGAGCGAGTCGGACCTGGAAATCATCGAACGCGACGTCTTCGTTCCTATCATCGACGCGTTGCGTCGAGAGGAGATCGAATACAAAGGCATACTCTATGCAGGTCTGATCCTGACTGCGGCCGGTCCAAAGGTGCTTGAGTTTAACTGTCGATTCGGTGACCCCGAAGCGCAGCCGATTTTGATGCGGATGGAAAGCGACCTCATTGATGCGCTCGAAGCGACGATCGACGGCCATCTTGATGAACTCGCTTTGAAATGGAGTTCGAAATCGGCGCTTTGCGTCGTGGCGGCTTCCGGAGGATATCCGGGAGACTATCAAAAGGGCGAGCCGATCGCCGGTCTCGATGAGGTCGCGGCCCTGGAAAACGTCGAGGTCTTCCATGCGGGAACGACGGCCGGTCCGGAAGGCGTCGTGACATCCGGCGGGCGGGTACTGGGAGTGACGGCTCTGGGAGAAACGGTCCATCAGGCGCGGCAACGCGCCTATGAAGGCGTCAGGCTCATCGCTTTCAACGGCGCGTACGTTCGCGGCGATATCGGCATGCGCATCTCCACTCGGTAAACAAGCCTAGCTTTCTCGAATGATCCAGCATTGGTCGTGTTTTTCCATTCCGACGTGTGGGTAATAGGTCTGTGCCTTTGGTGCGGAGAGCAGGATCAGCGTCGTATTCAGGCCGGCCACCTCATGGGTCTTTCTGAGAAGTGCCCGGCCGATCCCTTGCCGCTGAAAGGCATCATCGACCGCGAGGTCCGACAGATAGGTGCAATAGCTGAAGTCGGTGATCGCACGGGAGACGCCGATGAGAAGCGAGTCCGAGGTTCTGGCCGTGACGATGACGCCTGCGTTTTGAAGCATTCCCGCAATTCGTGAAACGTTCTCGACAGGCCGGCGCTCGGCCAGCGTCGAACGCCGTAGGACGTCGATGAATTCCTCTGCGGCGAGTCTGGGTTCGAGTGAATACGTGATTTCCACGGATGACCTTCTCTAACAATTTTTTGGTGTCAGACAACGGTCGCGCTAAAGTATTTCGACGGCACGTTCTTCAGTGGATGGGTTGAGACTCGGGCTATACCAATCCACGTTGGTCGTGGCCGTCACGTCGCCGTCTTGTTTGACAAAATCTTTGTGATAAAGGTTTTCGGGTATTTGAGGTTCGCCGTAGTTGTACCACTCCCACAGCACCCGATCGGCATCAACAATCCAAAAGTCCAGCGCGGAGGCCGTGTAGCCCTGAGGGTGGTGTACCGTTAATGTTTCACCCTGATCAAAGAAGATACGGAGCGTGTCGCCGTGGACGTCACATTGCACGATCTTGTGCTGGTTGTCCATCGGCCTGCCGAACCACTCGCCCCAGAAGCGGAGGCAGCCGGACTTGACATGTGGAAGAAGCAGACGCAGTTCGTCGCAGATGGTTTTGGCGTCGGATTGTGACATGCTTGTTTTGCCTTTTTTTCCCGGTTGGGATTATACAGCCTGTAAAATCCAAAGCGAGGCTCGGAGCGTGGACGGCTAGAACGCCTGTTGCAAGTTGATCGCGGACACGGGTACGATCACGATCCGGTGATTGATATGAATGATCACGCCTTCAAGAACAAACGTGTCGTCGTCATGGGACTTGGTCGGTTCGGTGGGGGAATCGGAGTGACGAAGTGGCTCTGTATGCAAGGTGCCCGTGTGTTGGTCACCGACCTCGGGGCGGAGGGCGACCTTGAGGAGAGCGTTTCTTCTTTGAAGGGGTTCGATGTTCGTTTCAGGTTCGGTGGTCATGATTTGGGCGATCTCGATGCCTGTGATCTGCTGGTGGTCAGTCCGGCTGTGGACAAAGCGAAATCGGAGTTCTTTCAGGCCGCTCGCGCGCGGGACATCCCCTGGACCAGTGAGATGATCCTCTTTTTGGAACGATGTCCGAGCAGGATTGTCGGCATCACCGGAACGGTCGGCAAAAGTACCACGACGGCGATGGTTGGTGCGATTCTTGAATTGGCGAGTCAAACGTCGGATTGGCGTTACGGACGGGTTTGGCTCGGAGGAAACATTGGCAAATCGTTGTTGGATGGTCTCGATTCCATGAAATCGGAAGATGTCGTCGTGTTGGAGCTTTCCAGTTTTCAACTGGACGATGTGGCTCAGATAGGAAAAAGTCCCCACATCGCATTGGTGACGAACATCCGTGACAATCATCTCGATCGGCACGGCACGCTGACGTCGTATGCGGAGGCGAAGGCCAACATTTATAAATATCAATCTGGTCGGGACTGGCTGGTGATGCCGTTCGGCGGCAACGTGGAAAAACTCCCGGGGCGCTGGGACAAACGGCAACGGCTTTATCGCTACGGTATCGAGAGTGGGACCAACCGGATCACGTTGGAATATCGCGACGTTGAAAGAATCGGAACGGAAACGATCGATGTCAGCCTCAAGGTCCCGGGCAGACACAATCTGCAAAACGCCGCCGGGGCCGTCGCGGTTTCACGGATTTTGGACGTGGCTGAAACCGATGCCGTAGAGGCGTTGGCGGCGTTTCCAGGTTTGACCCATCGGCTGGAGTTTGTCCGTGAATACGAAGGCGTGAAGTATTACAACGACTCGAAGGCCACGTCTCCGGAAGCGTCGATGACTTCACTTCGTGCATTTGATGTGCCAGTGGTGTTGTTGGCCGGTGGCTCCGACAAGGGAAGTTCGTTTGTTGAATTTGGGGAGTTTGTCACGGCGCGGGCCAAAGCGGTTGTGTGTATGGGCCAGACGAGTGACAGGATCGAAAAGGAGATCAGCCGGGTTGACGGAACGGCGAATAAGCCCGAAGTGAAGGCAGCGACGGGGTTTGACGAAGGCGTCGGTCTTGCTCGGTCGCTTGCGAGGCCGGGGGACGTGGTGCTTTTGAGTCCCGCCTGTGCGAGTTTCGACGTCTTTAGGAACTACGAAGATCGCGGCAACCGGTTCAAGCAGATCGTGATGGGTTGGCGTTGACCCGTGAGTGAACCCTGAGTCCGCAGACCCGGTTTTGATACGCTTTACATTCAGACTTTGAGCAGCGCATCCAATCGTTCTTGGATTTCATCCATGGCGCGGATCATCGCGCGGTTGATCGCGTCCTGTCCCGCACCGGGCTGCCGCCAGTTGCGGACCATTCGCTTCAACGCTGCCAAATGGGGTTTTTGGGACGTGCTCAGAAGAATCTGTCGGAGCCGAGTGAAGCCGATGTTGTGTTCGGTCATGGCGCGGACCTCCCGTGTGGATCATGGACGGCGCAGTCGCCGTCGATGAGCCCGTTTGTTTGTGGCGGCTTCACGCTGAAACCGTCACTGTTTCATGGACAGTGGGATGCGCCCGGATAAGAAGGAAAGAAGAATGATAAGTATTGATGGCGTTTGCAATCAAGCGTTCCCACCGTCATACGATAGGCACGCTTCACGTGAAAGGTCCAGAAAAAACTTTTGTCTATAAATTTCAGTCTGACTTCACGACATTGAGGCCGAGCTCTTTGAGTTGAGCATCGTCCACCGGGCCGGGGGCCTCAGAGAGCGGGCAGATGGCCTTGGCATTCTTGGGAAACGCGATCACGTCACGGATGGAAGGAAAACGGCCCATGAGCATGACGATGCGGTCCAGGCCGAGGGCGATTCCTCCGTGCGGCGGTGCGCCATACTTCAACGCGTCGAGCAGGAAGCTGAAGCGGAGCTTGGCCTCTTCGGCGGAAATGCCGAGCAGTCGGAATATCTTTGATTGCACGTCATGGCGATGGATACGGATGGAACCGCCGCCGAGTTCGATGCCGTTAAGCACGACGTCATAAGCCTTGGCCCGGATTTTGAGCAGATCCTTGGTGGGTGGTACGTCGTCGGTGTCGAGCTTCATGTGGTCCAGGTCTTCGTCCTTGGGACTGGTAAAGGGATGGTGCATGGGAAAGACGGCCTTGGTTTCGTCGTCGTAGCCGAAGAGGGGGAAGTCGACAACCCAGCAGAATTTCCATTCATTTTCCGGGATCAGGCCCCGGCGCTCAGCGACCGTCTCGCGAAGCCAACCGAGGTATTTGCAGACGTTGTCCTCGCTGTCGGCGGCGAACATCACGAGGTCGCCCGGTTTGGCGCCGGTGGCCTCGACCAGGTCGTGTACGATCTCGTCGGTACTCAGGAATTTGGCGATACCGGTTTGGAGGACAATCTTGCCGCCTTCCTCCGCCACCTTGACCAACGGCAGACCGCCTGCGCCGATGCCCTTGACCTCTTCGGCGAGACCGTCGGTTTCCTTCCGGGTCATCTCCGCTCCGTTTGGCACGACGATGCAGCGGACCACGCCACCCGTGTCGAGGGGCTCGCGGAAGACCTTGAAGTCCGTCTTCTTGGCCATCTCAGAGACGTCCTTGATGGTCATTTCGTAGCGCATGTCCGGAGCGTCTTTGCCGTACGTTTTCATCGCGTCGGCATAGCTGATACGGGGCAGCGGTAGCGGCACGTCGATGCCGATCGCGATCTTGGCGACCTCGGCAAGGCAGCTTTCGACGTGCTGCATCACGTTTTCGGGCTGGACGAAGGCCATCTCGATGTCGACCTGCGTGAATTCAGGCTGACGATCGGCGCGGAGGTCTTCATCGCGGAAACATCGGGCAATCTGCATATAGCGGTCCATACCGGCGATCATCAGCAGTTGCTTGAAGATCTGCGGCGACTGGGGAAGGGCATAAAAGTGACCGTGATGCAGACGAGAGGGAACAAGGTAGTCGCGCGCGCCTTCAGGCGTCGACTTGTTAAGAATCGGCGTTTCGATGTCGGCGAAGCCGTGGCGGTCGAAATAGTCGCGGATGGTCTTTGTGATGCGATGGCGAAGCATCAGGGCGTTCTTCACAGGCGTGCGACGAATGTCGAGCACGCGATGACTAAGACGGAGATCTTCATTCGTGTCGATGTCGTCCTCAATCGGGAAGGGCGGCGTCTCCGATTTGCTGAGCAGGTCAACCTCATGCGCGGCAATTTCGATCTCCCCGGTCGGGAGGTTGGGGTTGGCCATGTCCCCGCGGCTGACGACCTCGCCTCGAACGGCGATGACGAATTCGCTTCGGAAAGAGCGGGCAATCTCATGGGCCTTCGGGTCGGTCTCAGGATTGAAGCGGAGCTGGGTGAGGCCGCCACGGTCACGGAGGTCAATAAAGACCATTCCGCCGTGGTCGCGATAGTTGTAGACCCATCCTGAGAGGAGGACGGTTTTGCCGACGTCGCCAGCGCGGAGTTCGCCGCAGTGGTGAGTTCGTTCGTGGTAGGGCAGTGGCACGGTTTTCTCCGTTTACTTCGAATACGAGAACTACATCGATTGTTCGGTCGCGCGGATGGATGCTCGACCGAGTCGGAAAACGAGCTCGTGAGGCCGTCACGGGCGGCACCATGTTAGGGTGGTTTGACGCGCCACGCTAGCGTTCGGCCGGCAGCAAACGCATCTTGTTGCCGGATTTCGAGTTCGGTTCGCTTTTGAACCACTGGCGTAGCAATGCTTCGGCCGGTTTGCCGCGAGGTGTGTAGCCGTAGTCATCGGTTCCCCCCTCGGAGGCTCCCCACTCCCACCAGATAATGCCGCCGACCAAGGGCTCATCCCCCCATGTTTTCAGAAAGGATTCGTAGAGCAAGGCCTGTTCACGGTGACCTCCTGCAGTGGCCTCTTGCTTGCGGTAATAATTCCATCCTTCATGGGCGGCGCCTTCCTGGCTGCACCAGCCGACCTCCGTGAAGATGATGGGCTTGCGAACCTCGCGATGAAAGGCCTTGATCTTCTTTTTGAAGCGCCGCCAGTTCTTGTCGATTTCTTGGATGGAAGGATTCGGCTTTTT
Source organism: Phycisphaerales bacterium (assembly GCA_022360095.1). Lineage (GTDB taxonomy): Bacteria > Planctomycetota > Phycisphaerae > UBA1845 > UTPLA1 > JAKSDK01. Next base: position 35,780 of record JAKSDK010001387.1, on the reverse strand, counting down.
GGCGAGTTCGTAATAACTGGTCATGCCGACGTAATCGAGCTCGGGCCAGAAGCCGATCTTGTTGGTTTGGTAGTGGTCCCAGTTGGCAGAGTACCCGAGCTTTCCGCGATAGTGTTGTCGCACCTCCCGGATGGTCTCCCGCCAGCGCTGTGTATAGGCCTCGGACTTGATGAGCTCTGAGCCGATCATCAGGACGTCCACCTTGTGTCGTTCCGCGATCTTGGCAAAGTGGACGACGAACTGCCTGTATCGCTTGAACCAGGCGTCCCAGTCGTGGCCGGGCGGGACGATCTTGCCGCGCCACTCACTGTCGCGCGGCTTCGAAAGCAGCACCACGGGCATGAGTATTTTTCTTAATCCATGACTCGTCGCCAGATCGAGAAGTTTGCCGAGGTCCTCGGCATTCGCGGTCTTCTGTGCGTCGATGTGCAGATCGAGGCTGCCTGCATGAGTTTGCCAACCATGGGCGACGAGCATCACCGTATCGGCGCCCAGGTCGACGACCTCGGGAATCAGTTTGCAATAGTGTTCATAGATTCGGAGGCCGCCGTGGAGCTGGATCGCCATGCCGCGGAAGTTGCCGTCTTTGACGGGGGTTTGGATGCCGGCCGGCGCGGTCTGGTGAGGCGTCTGTCGAATGGCGCCGACCTGCCACGCGATTGCAAGGGCGCTGGCTGCGATCAATGTCCTTAGTGCGATCCTCATGTCCTGATTTCCTCACCAAGGAGTAGCATCCTAACTTATCCTTGCGATGATTCTCAAGAATCAAATTGGTCCGCCATCCCCGGCTCAGATTTGCGGGGAAATCTTCCCGATAATATTCCTATGAAAGCGATGAGACGGCAATTTTTGCTGCTTGTGACGGCGGTTTCACTCTCGAACGGTTGCGACGTTCGATCCACATTGCCGGAGAGCGCGGAGGCCTCGGCTTCGTCTGAAGCAGTCAGCCGTTCTCGATCTCCGGCGGAAGTCGTTGACCAGCTGAATGACTACCACCAGAAACGGGACTACAAGAGGATCGCACCGTTGGTCGTGGCTGAGCGGCGTCTGGCTACGGTCGACTTCTTGAAGGCTGTGGATCGTGTGATTGATCGGAACCTTATGCTTCGAGAGATTGCGGAAATGCGATATGGGGGGCCGATGTCCGATGCATGGGACCTGACGGCCATCGGAAACAACCTCGGCGTTTTTTCCAACCGGATCAAGGTGATCAATCAGCGATTCAAGGGAGAGACAGCGATTGTGACGTTGCAGGAGGGTGACAACGTGCCATTGGTTCGGGCGACGTTTGATCTGACGAATGAAGGCTGGCAGCTTCGCCCCGTTTTGCCTCCAAAATCCGCGGTGCCGGAGCTTGGAAAGCTGGCTGACATTCTGGTTGACCTCACGCAAGCCATGGAGCAAGGATTAGCGTTCGAAGGTTATTTCAAGGCCTTTGTGGACCGTGTCCTGCCGCAGATGCAGAAAGTGGCCGTTGCGAAAGACGGGGCCTAGGGCGCCGAGCTTCCTCAAAGCTTAAGAAGAAGCGGCGTTGTGATGAATCATGTTCGGACCGCCTTTGCCCTTGAATGGTGACTGTTGCTGGATTTCGTGGAGCCGTTGCGTGACCGTTTCCACAATTCGTTCGACCGGCCACTCTCGTGCTTGAACATCCGTGATCGCTTCCGCATAAGTGACCCGTATTTTACGAGGACGAGGCCAACGACTGCCTCGCGGGAAGGCCTCGAACGCGCCGTCGATGAATGTCGGCACGATGGGGACACCGGCTTTCTTGGCGATGGACAGGGAGTTGGCGTTGATCTTACCGATCGAACCGTCACGGGTCCGCGTCGCCTCTGGAAAAACGACAACGGCGGCCTCGTTACGCAGCCTGCGTAGGATCTCCTTCACGGCACTGATGTCTGCTGCGCCTCTCTTAACGGGAAAAGCATTCAAGTAGACGATAAGGCGTCCGAACAATGGATTTCGAAATAGCGTGTCTCGGGCCATGAAGTGGCATTCGCGTGGCAGGGCCAGGGCGGCTGCGACGGGGTCAAGGAAACTCTGGTGATTGCAGGCGAGCAGGACGCCCCCGGTTTCAGGAACGCGTTTAAGCTCCAAGACGCGGCCGCGGAAATAAAGCTTGAAGATCAGCCGTGACAGACCCCTTAGAAATCGATAACCCCAGCGAACGGTTGGTTTGGATTGACTCATAAAACGCGATTGGTCAAACGTCGAAGCTTGTCGCGACCGGACCGATCACGATCGCCCCAGCCCTTTTTTTCGAACTTCTTCCAAAAGGCGTTCAACGACCTCATGGATCGTCATCTGCGTCGTGTCGATGCGAATGGCGCTCTCGGGCTCGAGAAGCGGGGCCCATTGGTGCTGGTCGTTGCCGTCCCTTTGCTGGAGGTTCTCCATGATCAGTTCGTAAGAGGCCTCTTCGCCGTCCGCGACGAGTTCCTGGTATCGGCGCATGGCGCGTTTTTCAATGGCGGCGTCAAGGAAAAACTTCAGGTCCGCGTCGGGAAACACGACGCTGCCCTGATCACGTCCCTCGGAGACGAGCGAATCCAGGTGTCTCCCGATGGCCCGTTGTTTCTCAACCAGTATTTGCCGAATTTCATGAATCCGCGCGACGAAGCTGGTGGCCTGATTGACGGCCATGGAACGAATCGCCTCGCTCACGTCGGCGCTGTTCAACGTGACGCGCGTATGAGTCGGACCGCAATCCAGCTCGATATCACACGTTTTTGCGACGGAGATCAGCGAGTCGTTATCTTTGAGAAGAATTCCTTGCTGGAGTGCCGCCAACGCAATCGCTCGGTACATCGCTCCGGTGTCCAGGTAGGCGATTCCAAGGGTGGCGGCGAGTTTCCTCGCGGCGGTGCTCTTGCCTGATCCTGCGGGGCCGTCAATCGTGATGATCATGGTCTTGACCGGGAACTCCTTGGGCGATTCTCGAGGCGATTATATGAACGCCCAATCTTACGGTCAAAGTCCGACACCGAGAAGGGGGGCGAATGTGCCGACTCATGGGCAGCCGGCCACGAGAGCGTTGACAAAAAGCTGGAGGTCGAGACCGTCGTTGTCCGTGTCGGCGTTCATATCTGCGATTTCGCGGTCTTGAACGGTGGCGCCATCGGGGTCGAGCAATAGCGCGACGAAGAGTGGGATGTCGGGTGCATCGACACAGCCGTTCATACTCAGGTCGCCCAGGAGCAGGCCGCCTGAGACGGTCGCGGACAGATTGTAGACGACGGTATCCAACGTCGTCGCGCCTGAGATGGTGGTGTCGTCTTGGGTTGTGAACTCGAGTGTCGCCGTGAAAACGCCAGGTGAGGCGCCGGTGTCGTCAAAATTGATCTGAAAGTTCACGGGCGTATCTTCGATGCCGACTGCCGTAGAGCTTCCTACGATGCTGAATCGGCCTTCCGTGTCGTCGCTGATGGTTCCGCTCGTGACTTCGAGGGGGACCGAGAAGACGGGATCGAAGTTTGCGTTGTGAACCGCTGCGAATTGATCCGTAAAACCTCCGATCGGCTGAGTGCCAAAATCAAGCGGAGCGGACAAAACCTGATTGTCGGCGGCCGTGGAAGGGACTGCATGGTCAAAGACAGCGCCGGCCAGAGTCACGTCCATCATCGGGTCGTTCGATGAGTTATTCGTGATGGTCATGACGCCGAATTTGTTACCGCTGGAGCTGGCCAGCATGGTCAGTGTGTGCATGTTGGCGCCGGCGCCGGGGGATGCCATGAACATGCCCCCGGGAGCGGTGAAATCGGGCGGTGCAGCGAAGCTGTATTCCAGGTCCGGCCCCGGCGGAGAGGCAACGTTTTCAACGGTGATGTCGGCCTGGCTGTTTGTGCCAACCAGGACCGGGTCGAAAGGCACGACTGCTGGCGCGCTGATCTCCGGGTCCGTGCTGCCGATCGGCTCCTCCAGGTCCAGGAAAACGGGTAGGTGATCCGATGACGCGTGAAGCGCATTCGCGATCGTGAGGCCCTCCGGAATGATCGGAGCGTCGTTGATGTCGTCGTTGAAATGCAGCCCGTCATTGCCGAACGCCGTGTAAGAGTTCGCGATGTAGTCGAGACCGGAGCTGTCTTGGAGGGCCGCCGAAATGAGTAGAAAATCGAACCGATCATCCAATCCTCCGCCTACGGCGCCGCCCGGCGCACCGGGATTGTTATTGTGAGGAGATTGCGTGTGAACGGCGGCAAAAAAGCTATTGCTGGACCAGTTGCCGGGCGTATTGATCGGATCGAAACCGCGTCCGTCGTTGTCCACCTGCGATTCGATGAAGTTCTGATATGAACTTTCTGTGCTGGTGTTTATGTTGAAGTCTCCGGCGAAAATAATGTGCGATCCGGCGGGCAGATTGTTTGCATTGTTTCGGATCGTGTTGGTCTGTGTGTCCCGAGAGCCGGCATCGGAGGCGGACAGGTGCATCGCGTAAATGTACAAATCGCTGTCTCCGGACAGGTCGGAGAGCGGCCGCAGCGTCCATCGGTAGGTGTCCCGAGGCGCGGTGTTGATGGCAAGCGAGGCTTGGAGGGAGACCTTGCTCGGCCGATAGAAGATGGCCTGATCCAGCGTATTCGTGCTTGGGTCGTTCAGATATCCGGATGAATACGGGTCGTTCTCGCCGGGCCCGCCGACCGCGTTGAGGACGTCAAGCCGGAAATTGTTGACAGCGACCGCACTCGAGATTTCCTGGACGACGATCACGTCCGCATCCACGGCGACCAGCACGGTTTTCAGGGCACTCTCCCGACTCACCGAGGGGTTGCTGTTCATCTGCAAAAGGTTGTACGTCGCAACTCGAATGTCAGCCGTCGCAAGCGTCGGCCAAAGCAGACTGAGCAAGGCTAACTTCGTTGCGGTGGATCTTGGTGCAATGCGTTGAAAGCGGCCGGTGACTTGGTCCATTCTTATCGGTCTCCCCCTTGTACAACTCCTATTATAGAAGAAAAATGCCCCCAGCCGAAATTTTCGGCCAGGGGCATTCTTTAATACTTCTTATTGGCCGCGATTGCGCGGTTATTCGAAGTTCAACGTCGGTCCGACGGACGTGCCGGAGCATGCCGGGAAGACCGATCTGGTGGCGGTAAAGGTGCAGTTCTGGCCGACGCCGTTCTCGTCCACCCAGGTGAACGTTTCTTCGGTGCCGAGCGCGTCACACGATCCGCCGATGCACTCGACCGAGAAGACGCTGCCCATACCGATGGTATTGCAGCCGGAGATGACCGTCGTGACGGTGTAAACACACCAGCCTTCGGTGTCGCCGTCACAGGTCGGATCACACTCGCCTACGGCGTTGCAGCATCGAACCAGCGTGCCGACGACCGGGGGTTCACCACAGGTTGCAGTGAAGTCATGGGTGCCCGGCGTGGTTTCCATCTGAATCAGCGGCAGCTCCGTGAGGTCGTCGCCTGTTTCCAGGAAGTTCGGACCGTTGAGCGTCCATTCGGCCTCATTGAAGGTGCCGAAGTTGCCCGAGCTGACCGTGCCGAGTCGGACGGAGTAGCTGTCGGTGTATTCCCAGTTCTGCCCCGCGCCGTCGGTGCCGATGACACCGTAGAGATCGGCGAGCGTGGCATCGGAACCGTCTCCGGTGGCTTCGCCGTTCGCGCCGGTGCCGTCCGCGAAGAACAACGCGATGGCATCGTTGCCGTTGATGAAGGCCCCCAGATCAAAGTTGTCGGGATCGAAACCGTAGGTGTCGAAGAACGTGCCCATCCCGGGTGAGTCTCCGCCTTCATACGAGATGACATAAGAGTCTCCCGCGGCCAGCATGCCGGACAGCGCCGTGGAGCTGCCGCCGCCGAGATTCGGGCTGCCGTTGTTGTAGTTGCCGATCGTGAACCCGGACAAATCGATCGTCATGGTTCCGATGTTGGTCAACTCGACATACTTCGGCAAGCCTTGCGGCAACGTGGCATCGACCACCTCACTGATGATCAGACAGACGGCTTCGCTGGGGCAGGAATCGGTCATGCAGTCCGAGCCATCGCCTAGGTAGATCCCGCCCATTTGTTCACAGGAGGGCTGAGTGAACGGCGGCACGTCTTCACAGGAAAGCGAAAGGACGCTGCCGGACATGTCGTTGGACAGACAGCATGCCCCGGTGGGCTCGATGCAATCGACGGCACATGTGCCCGCCTCGGTCCAGGTCGCGTTGGCGTTGACGGCGGCGCATTCTTCCATGGTGAGGCCGTCCGTGCAATTGAAGTCAGGCTCGCAGCATGAGCCGGTCGGTCCGCAGGGCAGCGGATCGCAGGTCGTGCCGTCGCCCTGATAGACGCCGTTGCTGAGCAGCAGGGCGTTTTCGCAGTTCTCCTGGTTGGCCAGGACACAGGATCCGTCCTCGACACAGCAGGCCCCAAACGGGTTGCACAGATCGAGGATGGGATTGCTGCAAAGCAGTCCGGCGAAGTCTCGTCCCTGCCAGATTCCCGTGCAGGCCGCCTTGGTCGTCTCTTGGCAGATGGACGGATTGGGCGGATTCGGGATGCAGCAAACGCCGACGGCGTTCTTCATGTTTTCTGTGCCCGGGCTGGACAGTTCGTCATTGGAATCGAACAGCAGCAGAGCAAAGTTGTTCTGAGAACACCAGTCTTCACCTGCACCGGTATCCAAACCTGTATCGGTGTCCTGTCCGTTGGGGATACGCGACACCGTGTCCCAGGCGGCAAACTGGCCTGGCGCGAACTCGTCCGGTGTGATGACCGGAGCGCCGAGGTACGAATGGTCACCCGGCGTGCCGTCGTCGAGGGCGACGGCGTCAACCGTGTTACCGCTGAGGGCGAGGACGGAGGCCTCGGTCAGGTCATTGTCCATGATTTCGAGATCGCTGTTTCGAACAATGGCGTAGGTTTGGCTGCCGTTTTGGATGGCGCCAAACGCGGGCAGCGGATCGATCGACAGATCGACGTTGGGCGTTGTTCCTCCACCGATGACAAAGTATCCATCGAGAGGCATGGTCATGCCCGACAGGTCGAAGTTCTGGTTGACTCTTCGGAAACTGGCGCTGCCTTCGTTTCCGCCGGTGTCGCCGTCGATGACGATGAGGCTAAGTCCGTTGAGGGCCGTGCCGCCGCAACTGGGGCAGAACAACTCGATGTACTCGGCGTCGTCGCCGTCGTTGCCCATGGAGTCCGACCAGATTTCGTTGATGACGAGGCTTTGGACTTCAACCGCGACGCAGACGGCATTGCACATCGCGCCTTCGGTCCAGGTGGCGGTGTTATCCAACGCCGTGCATTCCTCGAACGTGAGGTCATCCGTGCAGGAGCCGAAATCGGCCGCACAGCAGGCGCCCTTGGGACCGCAAGGGGTCGGATCGCAAACGGAGAGGTCGCCCTGATAGGTGCCGCCGCTCGCCAGACAATTCGCCTCGGTCGTCTGCACACAATCGCAAGTCGCCATGTCAAGGACCAACTGGATGAACGCTTGAATGTCACCGCCGTTGGCGCCGTCCATCTCATTCACGTCGGCACAGATGTCAGGGGTCGCACTGATCAACTCGGCGACAAACAACGGGAGATCGTTGAGATCGACGACCTGATCGCCATTAAGGTCACCGGGGCAACTGCACAGTCCGGCCCGGGTTCCGGCGCGACAACAGGCGCCTTCGGCGGGGCAGTCCACAGCGCAACTGCCGCCTTGCGTGAAGGTGGCCGTAGCGCTCGCCGCGGCGCACTGGGATTGCGTAATATTATCGAAGCAGAAAACGTTCGTTTCGCAGCACGAACCCGTCGGGCCGCAAGGCAGCGGGTTGCAGGGGGTGTCGGCGAAGAACGTCCCGCCCTGATTCGCGCAGTCCGTCGCATCCGTAATGATGCAGATGTCGCCCGGGAGGCAGCAGGCCGCTTCACCGGCCACGCAAAGGTGGCTGCCCAAGCTGTGGTTATCGTTGTCCAACGCGTCGTTATCACCTTCGTAGGTCCATTCATTGGACGTGGCGGTGTCGGATTGCGAGAAGCAAGGCAACATCATGTCCACCGGGGTGGCGGGCGGGCAGAGTTCCGCTGCCGCCGCACAGTTCTTCAATCCGTCGAAATTGCAGGGATCGAACATGTCGGTCCCGCTGGTGACGCTGCAGTTTCGCTCCCAGGCCGCATCCTGATAAGGATTCGCACCACGGTCTCCGGTGGGCTCCGGCGGAGCGCCGAATCGGTCAATGATGGTGATGGCCGGGCCGCCCATCTGACTGAGATCGCCGTGGGCGATATCGACGGCGTCGTTGCCGTTGAAGTTGATCGCACTGGAGGCGACGATCGCCAGAGATTCATCCAACCCCGGGATTTCATCGTCGGCGTCGGCACTATTGATAAAGACCAACACGTCATGGGCGCCGATGGTGAGACCGTCCAGCGTGAAGACGGAATTCGGCGTCGGATTCGGGCTGGAATACAACCGAATCGAATGGCCGTTCAGGCTCTGAGGCATGTCGCTGGTGTTATAGATCTCAATCGCCTTACGATTGCCCGGTTCGGATTCGTAATATTCGGAGATGATGATCGGAGCCGGTACAAGGACGGCCGAGGAGATACAGGGCGGGCTCGCCGGGCAAGTATCGTTTTCAAGGAACTGGTGCCCTTGCATGTCCTGGCATTCCGCTTCGGTCACGCCATCGACGCAAGTGCCGTCAAAGATACAACAGGAGCCTTCAGGTCCGCATGCGAGGTTACAGAACTCGTCCTGCAACCATGTGGCGGTTGGGTCGAGCGCCGTGCACTCTTCCTGAGTAAGGAGATTAGTGCATGTGCTGAAATCGGCCGCACAGCAGGCTCCGGTCGGGCCGCAAGGATTCGGCGTGCAGACCGAGTTCGTGCCTTCCCAGATGCCTCCACCGTTCTCACAATCGACCTGGGTCTGGTCCGGGGTGCAGACCGCGCCATTGCAACAGGCGCCCGTGGCAACCGATCCGAGGTTTGCGGCACCGGGCGTACCCGAGGGTGCCGGTCGCGGAGAGAATTCCAGCAGGGCGAATGTTCCACCGCCGTCCCCGATACGATAAAAACCTGCCGGCAGGAAGGTGCCGTCCGGTCCGATTGTCGCGGTCGGAGTGAACGGTGTGGTTCCCATCCGGTTGGCCTCGTCGCCGGCGTCGCCGTCGGTGACAAAGAATGAATCAATGACGGTCCCGCCCGTGCCGTCGGTCAGGATGATCGTGTACGAGGAGTTTTCAATGGAGGAGTCATCCGGCAGTGCCAGGTCCGCCGTGACGCCGAATTGGGCCGCCGCTTCAGGACTGGCGAGAAGATAATAGCCGCCTACCGCGATCGAGGTTGCGGCAGGGATGACGTATGGTGCGTCTCCATCAGCCAGTCCGAACGATGGGCCGACGTCGCTGTCCCAAAGTTCGATTTCCCATCCGCTGATGTCGACCATGCCGGGGCCGGTATTGTAAAGTTCGATGTATTCCGTATCCGTGCTGGTCGTGCTGCCTAGGACTTCGTTGATCACGACGGCTGCATTTGCACTACGGGCCGACAGACCGAAGGCCGACATGAACGCGATGCACAATGCGACAGTGAGGATCCCTCCTCGAATTTTCTGTGTCATTTTTTGACCCCTACCATTGCTTAAGTTTCGTGATACCAAACTACGCTCGTACAAGATGTGATTAATCGTGTTGTCTCCTAAAATAAGGGAGCCTCGCCAACTCGCGCGTCAGAGTAACATTCAGATATTATGGTTTGCACAGCCTTTTGTTAGCTTTGTTTTAAGCTTTTCGTCTTGTGTCGGTGAGACGGCGGCTATGATTTGCCCCAGGACCCCTTTGTGTATTCCGCCTCCATAAGACCAATATTCGGACGTTACATTGTACCATGTCGAATGGGTCAACTCAAGCATCCGGCCTATGGGCGCAAGAGAGCGGTTTTCACAGCCTTGAGGTCAAAGGGCCGCGCCAATCCATCGTCACTCTACTTGCCGTTGGGTCAAATTCTCCGTTAGGATGTCGTCGAGGTGACATCCTCATTGTTTGGGCCGAAGTGGCGGAATTGGCAGACGCGCCGGATTCAAAATCCGGTTCCCGCAAGGGAGTGAGGGTTCGAGTCCCTCCTTCGGCATTCTGCAAGGTAGACGACGGCGACCGTCGAAACAAATCAGTTTCCGAGCGCGGCATCGACGTAATCGAAGATGTCGTCTCCGTCGTTGAGGGTGTCTTTGTTCATGTCCGCGATGCAACGCTTCGCATCGTCGGTAATCGTGCCGAGGAGCACGCCGACGAAATCCGCGATATCGAGCACGGGCCGAACGCCGTTGTCACTGAGAAAAGCGGCCTCAAACCCCTGCCAGTCGTCGCAGTCCACATCGCTGTCCTGATCGACGTCGGAAATGCTGCACGAGTCGTCCGGAGTATAAAAGTTTCCATCACCGCTGTAGCAATTCACGAATTCGATCTGGTCCAGGGCATCGCGATCGTTGTCGTTGTCATGGTCAAACTCGGCTCGTCCGAGCGATTCCAAGAATGCGATGATGGCATTTTGGTCCTGAGCACTCAGCAGGATGAATTGATCCACCGACGGTTTGGCTTCGCTGCCGACTTGGCCGTGTGTCAGAATGGCATTCGTGACGCGCGCGGCGAAAGTGCCACCGGAGGAAAAACCATTATGCAACAACGGATCGCGTATGCTGAGCCCCCAGAGGGCGGGTGTCCGGATTTCAGTGCCTTGTGCATCGCCCTGCACGATTCCGTCAAATAGATCGAGCTCTCCCATGTCATGCAACAGGAAGTCGGAATAAGGCTTGATCACCTTGTTGGACAAGGCCGCCTCCGCCACAACGTTGGTGGTGTAGGAGGCAGTATGACAGTCGGTGCATCCGATGCTGGTAAACAGCCCCTCTCCGGTCATTCCGGACTTGGGCGTCTGGGGCGGAGCGGCAAGAAAACGCTGAAAGTCTGTCGTCTTGTCGATAAAACGCGTGCCGATAGGCCCGGTGTCCTCGGGGTCTTCGACGTCATCGCACATGGACAAGGTGAGCATGTTGCCGTTCGGTGCGTTTTCCATCGGAACCAGGTCGTTTGTAATGCCGATTTCGTTGAGTCCTGCATCCGCGGAGAAAGTCAGCAGCGTGGCGACCTGTGCCTTCCAGCCGAACCGACCCACACGCAACGGACCGCCTTCCAACGGCTGGACCATATGCACTCGGCCGCTGACGCCATCGCCGTTGGTGTCGGTGGGGTCCGCATTGACGGAAATATCCGCATCGTCAATGGCCTCGATGAGGCCGCCGCCCAGGACCGAGGGTGTGAGCCGAAAGACCTGAAGGTTGGCCATCGCCGGGACGGTCTCCTTGCACATGTCTTCATCGATCGTCAGCGATTGCAGGAGGGAGCCGCCCATGGAGTCGAGCGGGTTGAACCCGCCGCCTTTTTCATCGAGGAGTCCGAAACGGATGACGACCTGGCTTCCCGAGCCGCCGACCGGTCTGTTATGACAGTTGGCACAACTCTCCTTGTTGTAAACGGGGCCAAGTCCGGTTTCCGGGCTGAAAACGTTTTGGAAGGCGGCCTTGCCATCCACGAAACGTGCAAGTTCCCCGGCGGTCAGGCCGTCCAGCGGCTCTCCCATTCTCGGTTGAAGAGCGACGCTGCCCGCGAAGGCAGGAACCGCGCACACGATGACGATTAAGAACGGAATGACTCGACCGGTTCCGACCATGATATACACTCCTCTCTACCTCCCAGAGATCAATATGAACAGTGCTACCGAGCGCCGGCTCGATAGCACTGTGTAAGAAACCACGACTAAGATCTATCGTACTAAGAACAACCGGGGCCAGTCAATAATTCCCCGACAAACGCGTTGACGTCGTTCATGTCGAGACCAATACCGGGGTCGATATCGGCACAGCCACAGTTGGCGCCGCCACCAAGCATACAATCGACAAAACCCTGCACGTCGGCGCCGTTGACAAATGTGTCGTCGCTGACATCACCCGGACAGTCGCACGGTTCGCCTCCAACGGGGCATGAGAAGGCATCGACTCCGAAGAGGTCAACACCTGCTTCGACGATTGAGCCGGCGCCTGCATCTTCCGCTCGGAACCGAACACGAACATTCGCCGTCGGCGCCACAAAGTCGCTGACGAGGAACGAAGCGCCTTCCCAGGCGGTATCATTTCCGTTGCTCGTGCCCTCGACGGTTTCAACCAGGACCCAGGTCGGTGCCGGCTGATCGCCGTCATTGGCGACCCAAACGGTCAGTGTATCGATCCCCGGTGTCGAGGCGCTGGTGTAGAACCAACGGAAATAGGAGATTACGCCATTGGTTCCATCAAGGTCGACCAACGGCGAGATCAACTCCGTGCCTCCGCCGTCGATATCAAAACCGCCGGCCGCACATCCTGGATTGGGACAATTCTCCGTGACGAAGGCCATCACCTCTTCCAGTGCGGCCTCGGCATCTTCACCCGGAGCGGCCGTGGCACCCGCGTTCGCGGTTTGGATGGGATCGGCTTGTTCCCAGGCCCCGGAGGTCAAGCCGGGGTCATTGATAATGGTCCAATCCGAAACGTCGCCCTCGATGTGATCATCGATGATTCTCGCGCTTCCCTCGGCCACGAATGCTTCAAAAGGCGCGGTTGCTCCCAGTGCGGGGTCGGTGAAGGGGGCGCCGGCTCGATCTGCGCTAAAGTAGAACTGAAAGCGTTGTGGGCAATCGCCCGGCGGGAATTTCGCAAAGTATACGTTAGGCGATTCCTGTTCCATGGCGACCTCCGAGAAAGGTCCTCCGTCCGTGGACAGGAACATGACGCCAGTGCCGTCATCCGGGTCACCGCCGACACCGGGCGCGGAGACCGAGACTCTGAAGGTGAACAGCTGATCTTCAGGCAGGAAGATCGGAAGACCGTCGGGATAGTTGAATTGCAAGCCTTGGGTCGGAGGTGCGTTCATGTACACGGACGTGCCGCCACATTCTCCGATCACCAGGTCGAGCCACGTGTCTCCGTTGATGTCGAAGACGGCGAAATCGTGAACGCCGTTGAGAACGCTTTGGGGGATTCCGGCATTGCCGTCTTCCTGGAGTGTCACGTTGAAGTTGTCCGGCTGAAGCCCGAAGTTTCGGAAGATTTTGGAAGGTTGGAAGCACGTGGCGTCATCCACGTCGAAGTTGGCGACGAGCACGTCGTTGAATCCGTCCTTGTTCAGATCGGCAATGAAGTTGTTGCTGCCGAACTGATTGGGAATCGATCCGATGAGAAGACTGGTCACCGGGAACTCCGCCAATCCGTCCGGTCCGTTCCCGTTGTTCAGTAGATATCGATCGGTGTTGTCGTCGCTGATGGCGATGTCGGGCAGGTTGTCGTTGTTCAGATCACCCACGGCGAAGTGATATGCGGACAGGCTATAGACAATGTCGAACGCATCGAAGAAGCCGTCTTCGCCCGCGCCGCCGTCGTTGTTATTGTAACTGATCGATACGTGAAGCGGGTCCGTGAGCCCGGTGGACTTGATGATGTCGAGCCTTCCGTCGCCGTTCATATCCAAAAATGCGGATGCTGTGCCGAAGGACGAGTTTCGCATCTGGAATGTCATTCGAGATGAGCTGACGTTGGTGAAGAATCCGTTTCCGTCGTTCAGCAACAACTGGTCATTGAGATCGACCGGTCTGGGTTGGAACGTAGGCTGCTGATAATCGGCAAAGTAGAGGTCTTCATCCAGGTCGCCGTCGATGTCACCGGCCGACAGGGCGCAGAAGCGAGGCTCGGCCGCGAAGGTGGGGATGCGATTGACATCATCGTAGAGCAGGCCCTGCCAGTTGCCGCTGCCGGGTGGGTCGTCCTGCTGGTTGATGTAGATTCTGGGATGGGAGATGGCCTTGTCACCGACCGTACCACCGGGTCCTCCGCTGAGGGTCGTGGCCGTGATGACGTCCAGCCAGGTGTCGCCGTTCACGTCCGCCAGGATGACGTCGCGGTCGTTGGTCAAGTCAAGAAAACCCTGGCTTGTTCCGCCGCCCTGAAGGGTGACCGTCGAGGCGGAAGCAAATTGAGTCGTGCGATCGACGAGGACGCCGCCTTCGTTCATCAGCAGGACGTTGCGTCGCCGGCCGGCTGTCGTCTCGGGCTGTTTGTAAACGCCAACGAGATCGATATCGCCGTCTTTGTCCAAATCGCCCCAGGCATAATCTTTTTCGTCGACATTGGTCTCGACGACCGAGGCACCGCTGTTGGGGTCCTGTGTCGTGTCGATCCGAGTGGCGGTCTCGTCCACGAATTCCACCCATTGCCCAAGGGCGGGTGATGCCACAAGTGCCAGCATGAACGTTACGATGTACAGGTAACCTCGTCTCATCCCATTCACTCCTTTAAGCGGCTCTTAACTGAGTATTATCCGGATACTCTCACAGAATATCCCCGATCCAACTCAAGAATTGGTCCCATGGTCCGTATATCGTACCACGAGGGTCGTTATCCGTCAATGCCCAACACCAGTGGACGCCGGGTTGAGTGAGGGCTGTAAATATCGTGGTTAGCTGGGATTACAATTTTCACGAAGGGAGTGCGTTTCCATCGGCGGCGCAGGTGCTCCATGATGCGCAGGTTGAGGATCCGTTTAGGTAGCCGGTGGGATCAGAAAAAACAGAATCGCCAACGCAGCCAGCGCAATGACGCTGAGAATGATCGATGCGATGATTTGACGGCGCCGCTGCCGACCCTGCCAATGTTTGAAACTGTCGGCAACGATTGGGAGTAGATTATGCCAGTCGGCTGTGCCGGGGACGCTGGCCAAGTCAATTCGAACCTTCAACGCCAACCAACGATCGATCTCGATGTCATCCTTCCAAATGGCGCTTAATAGGGCATCGAGATCAAAAAATACGACCTGTTCGAAATGACCGGCGCAAACGTCCGCGTTCAAATCGTCATCGTCCTTGGAGAGGAACCGTACGGCTTCGGCGAGTTCATTTGCCTCCAAATAGGCGTTCATGACTTGCATGTCCGTTTCCGAGTCGGCAAGGCGTACGGCACAACGCGGTTTATTGACTTTCGTCTTCATGGGGTCTGGTCTCCGCCGTAGTAATTGGCAATGAAGGCCGTCAAGATGCCTAAACCCGCGATGCCTACGACGCCGGCGAAGGGAAAAATACTGGCCCCGGTTACCCAGGCGGGGCCTCGGTATCGAAAGAACGGGCGTGTGCCCATGATCATCATGATTCCGCCTGCGTGCAAGCCGATCGCGAGCCAGAGGGTCTTCGTTTGTAGAAACGCCACGCAGAGAAGCCAGCCCAACATCAGATGGCCGAAGATGGTCCAACGCCGCTTGACGCTGCGGACGTAGTGGGCCCCGGCGAAGACGAGGGTGGCGACGGCAACGGCCGCTTCGGGAGACACCCAGTCGGTGTGCAAAAAGTCCGCCATCACGACACCACGGAACAGAAGCTCCTCGACGAAAGCACCAAAGACGGCAGTCGGCAGCAGCAGGATCAGCCGCCTGACCCATCGGCGTCGCGATTGATGGACGGAAACCCGAAGACGATCCGTCATGATCCATACGAGATACAGAACGCAAAGGAACAACATGGATGCCGCGGCGCCGTGGACACACAGCAGAACGCTCCGTGTCGGCGGAAGGAGGCTCGCATAATAGTGTTGAATCGATTGACCTCTCAGGATCGGATAACACAGAATGACCGATACCAGCGCCACCTGGGTCACGGCTCGACCGACGTTTCGGACCGGGCGCGGCGCGTCGCCCGCGTCGATTCGCCATCGGATGGGCAAACCGTAGTGTCTGAGCTGGATGGTTTGGACCGTCCACATCAGGATTGGAATCAACGAAATAAGCAACAGGGCGATCAAGGCGTCTCCTGAGTCTGAGCGTTCGTGGTTTGCTCGTTGACGGATGGATTGACTACGCCGGAATATTTCGCATCACCCCTTAAAACTTTGGTCCAACGGCTGTCTCCCCAGAGAAACCAGGCTTGTGGACAATTTTGAACAAACCTGCCAAACCCGTCGGCCCAGACTTGCATCGCGCGACGAATCGACTCCGGGCGTCCGCCTTCGGCGCGCGAGAGCAAATCCACCTGGACGGGTTCCTCGAAGTATAGAAATTGCGTTTCGGACTCATACCGTGCAAACAATGGAATGATGGGCACTTCGGCCAGCATGGCCAGGGAGGCCGGTCCGGTCGGGAGGTAGGCCTCACGATTCAGCCATCGGACAGGGATGCCTTCCGATGCCTTTTGCGCGATATCCGGCGTGATGGCGAGGACCTTGCCTTCACGTAGCGCATCCACACAGACGGCTGCGCGAGCAGCGGGGTTGGAGACATTCGGCGGTTCGATGATCACGTCCAGCCCGGCCGCCTCACACCACTCGCGTTTCATCGCGACTCTTCGCTGATCGCGCGACCATCGCAGGTAAATGTAGATGGGGACGTCCTGGCGGAGTCTGGCGAGAGAAATCAGATAGTTGCAACAATGAGCCGGGGCGAGGACCGCACCGCGCCCGGATTGAGCGATTTCCTTGATTATTGCGACGGTTGCGTCGAGATTGATTTCTTCATGGGCGAGTTTGGCCACGTCCTCACGACGACGGAGGCGCCGAATTCGGAGTCCGTTGGAGAGATGTCGTGCGACATGTCGGAAGTAGTCGTGAAACGCAATTTCGTCGAAAACGCCCGCGGCGCGCATGTTTTCGCGGACGACATGCGCCAACATGGGGAGGGATCGTCCGCCACGATTCAGTGTCCATTGCAGGGCATCGATGATCGGCATCGGTATCGCCGGCGCCGTCCGCCAGAGGGCTTGCGTGGCGTTAGCGGTGATCCATCTTCGCATGTTGCGTAGTGCGCTCATTTGTCCGGCTTAATCTATGCAGTTTGAGTTCCGGCGACAAATGCACAGCCGGACTTGTCTCCATATTTTGTTTCTTCGGCTGTTCCGGAGCCGGGTTAGGCATTCAAAAGGCATGTCGGTTAGGATGTAGCGGGGATTCTCATCGTTTCTCGAACGATGTCACGTAGGACTTGCATTGATCTGGAGAACCATTCATGTTGTATCGTTTCTTTGATCGTTTTGTTTTCTTCATGACCTGTTTTGCGGTTTGGATGATCATGCCGACCTCGACGAACGCCAGCGAGACCCATCCGTTCTCAGTGCACGATATGTTGGCGATGGACCGGATCGGCGATCCGCAGGTCTCGCCGGACGGCCGACAAGTGGTCTTTGTGTTGCGCAAGACAGACCTGGAGGCGAACAAAGGGCGAACGGATTTGTGGCTGGTCAATGTGGACGGTACCGGTTTGCGTCGGCTGACGTCGCATACCGCTTCGGACAGCAATCCGCGTTGGACGCCCGACGGTCAGGCGATTCTATTTCTGTCATCCCGGTCTGATTCTTCGCAGGTCTGGCGGATTCGCGTTGACGGCGGGGAGGCGGAGCAAGTCACGGATGAGCCTTTGGACGTGGGCAATCTCGTGGTGTCCCCGACGGGGACTCATATTGCCTACTCCATGGATGTTTTCCCCGACGCGAAGACACCTGAGGAGACGAAGGCTCGGCTGGATGAAATTGAGAAAAACAAGGCAACGGGTCGTCTTTATGACCGGTTGTTTTTTCGGCATTGGGATGCATGGAAAGACGGACGGCGCTCCCATTTGTTCGTGCGGGCGCTGGATGGAGACAAGGCGGTCGATGTCATGAGAGGAATGGATGCCGACTCACCAAGCAAGCCGTTTGGCGGGCCGGAGGAGATCACCTTTACGCCGAAGGGGAAGGCGCTCGTGTTTTCCGCGCGCGATGCAGGGCGCGAGGAAGCCTGGTCCACCAATTTCGATTTGTTCGCCGTACCCATTGACCGATCGAGGAGACCGAATTGTCTGACCAAAGGCAATTCGGCGTGGGATACGAATCCCGTGTTTTCCCCGGATGGTAAAACGTTGGCGTACCTTGCCATGAAACGGCCGGGTTATGAGTCGGATCGAATGCGAATCATGTTGCGCGACTGGCGAACAGGCCGAACCAGGGCGTTGACCGAGGACTGGGACCGCTCGGCACGCTCGATTACGTGGTCTCCGGACGGAAAGACGATTTTTACGACGGCCGCGAACCTCGGGCAAAGTTCGTTGTTTTCCATCGATGTCGAGAATGGTGAATCACGGGTCCTGGTGGAGCAGGGTAACGTCGGGAGCGTGGATGTGGCGGGCGACCGGGTCGTCTTCGGTCTGGACGACCTGCGGTCTCCGGTCGAGTTGTACACGGTCAAATCGGACGGGGGCGGTGCGCAGCCGGTGACGAAAATCAATGCGGAGAAAGTCGCTGCGGCCCGAATGGGTGAGTATGAACAGTTCACGTTCAAAGGCTGGAATGACGAGACGGTTTACGTTTATGTGGTCAAGCCGGTCGATTTCAATCCGAGGAAGAAATACCCCGTGGCTTTTCTGATCCACGGTGGGCCGCAGGGATCGTTCGGCAACCATTTTCACTATCGCTGGAATCCTCAGGCCTATGCCGGTGCCGGCTATGCGGCGGTGATGGTCGATTTCCACGGTTCGACCGGCTACGGTCAGGCGTTTTGCGATTCGATCCGAGGCGACTGGGGCGGCAAGCCGTTGGAGGATTTGAAAAAGGGGCTCGCGGCCACCCTGGCGAAATACAAATGGATGGACGAAAAGCGTGTTTCGGCACTTGGTGCGTCGTTCGGCGGGTTCATGATCAACTGGATCGCCGGCAACTGGCCGGATCGATTCCGGTGCCTGGTGAATCACGATGGTAATCTCGACGAACGTATGGCGTATTTTGACACCGAGGAACTGTGGTTTCCCGAATGGGATCACAAGGGAACACCGTGGGACAATCCGAAGGGTTATGAAAAACACAATCCGATCAACCATGTCAAACACTGGAAGACACCGATGCTGGTGATCCACGGCGCTTTGGATTATCGCGTGGTGGATACCCAGGGCATGTCTACGTTCACCGCGCTGCAACGGCGTGGCGTACCGAGCAAGTTCTTATACTTCCCGGACGAGAACCACTGGGTCTTGAAACCCGCGAACAGCATTTTGTGGCATGAGACCGTGATTGAGTGGTTGGATGAGTGGACGAAATAGACCGACGTTGATCAGAGTCAGCGTGGCGCGTGGAACTTGCCCTACACATTTTGTGATCAGAGCCGCGCCCGTCAGGGAGCGGTGGGCGTTTGAAGGGATCGGTCGTCGAATTGAAAAGCCCCGGTCAGGCATGCCTGACCGGGGCTTTGATCGGCGCTCACGGTTTTGATGATCTGCGCGCACGGCAATCGACAAGCTAGATCAAAAAGCTTACACTAAAACTTTTGATGAGCACTTCTTGATCAAGGACCGTGTGATGTCGGAATTGCCGCACAACGTGATTGCAATGATCGGTTCCTACGTGCCGCGCCGTTGCGGGATCGCCACATTTTCACACGATCTGGCCACGGCCATCACGGAACACGTTTTTCAACGGCCGCTTTCTCAGGTTCGTGACGTGGTCATGATCGCGATGGACGATCAGGCAGAGAGCTACGATTACGGTCCGGAAGTCGTGGTTCGAATCAACCAGCATCGGCGGGAGGATTATCGAAATGCCGCCGAAGTCATCAACAACAGCAAGGTCAATGTCGTTTCGCTCCAGCATGAATACGGTCTGTTCGGCGGTGACCACGGTGATTACCTCTTTGAGTTGCTTGATCGCCTGGAGGTTCCGCTGGTTCCGACCTTGCATACGATTCTGACCCAGCCCTCCTCCCGACAACTTGAGGTTCTGCGACGTATTTGCAAGCAAAGCAGTTATGTGGTCGTCATGGCCGACAAGGCACGACAGATCCTGCGGGATGTTTATGACGTTCAGGAAGGCAAGATTCGGTTGATCCATCATGGTGTCCCGGACGTGCCGCTTGGCGATACCGAACCGTTCAAGACAAGATTTAATCTCAGCGGCCGTCCGACGATTCTGACCTTCGGCTTGTTGAGTCCCGGCAAGTCGATCGAGGTCGTGCTCGACGCATTGGCCAAGGTCGTGCCCGATCATCCCGATTTGGCGTACGTCGTGCTCGGCGTGACGCATCCCGGTGTGAAGCGCGAGTCGGGCGAATCGTATCGCATTTCGCTTGAGCGGCGAGCCGTGGAACTGGGAATCGAGAAGAACGTGGCCTTTCACAACCGTTATGTTTCGCTCGAAGACCTTCGCGAGTACTTGCAGGCGGCGGATGTTTACACGACGCCTTATCGAGGCAAGGAACAAATCACGTCGGGGACGCTGGCCTATGCCGTTGCCTCCGGGAAGCCCGTTGTTTCAACGCCTTATTGGCATGCGGAGGAACTGCTCGCGGACGGGCGTGGCTGCCTTGTGGAGTTTGGCGACGTTGACGGGTTTGCCGAGGCGATTCGTGGATTGCTCGGAGATATCGAAAAACGTGAGCGAATGCGCAAGGCCGCGTATGAGTATGGCCGTGAGATGATCTGGCCGAACGTTGCTCACAGCTACGGCGAGGTGTACGAGGAAGCCCGTCGCACGTTCACAGAGACGCGTGCCGTGGCATCGACCGGATTGAAGAGTCTCATCCGCATGTCGCTGCCGGAGGTCAACCTTAAACACCTGAGAACGATGACGGACGATACGGGCATGTTGCAACACAGCGTGTATGCGACGCCGGATCGTCGCCACGGTTATTGTTCGGATGATAACGCAAGGGCATTGATCGTCGTCGGCATGGCCTGGTCGTTGTTTCAGGATCAGAATGTCCTGCCGTTGATGAGAATTTACCTCTCATTCTTGCATTTTGCTCAGGTGGAAGGGACCGGGCGATTCCGGAATTTCATGTCGTACGACCGACGCTGGCTCGAGGAGGACGGCAGTGATGACTGTCAGGGTCGCGTGCTCTGGGCGCTCGGCCATCTGATTGCCCATGCGCCGGACCCGTCCGCGAAGGAACTGGCGGAGAGCCTTTTCAAGAGAACGGTTCGAAACGTCGAAACCATTCAATCCCTGCGAAGTCAGGCCTTCGCCATTCTCGGGCTGCATTACTATCTTCGCGAACATGCGGAGGACGCCGCGACACGGGCAGTGCTGGTGAAGCTGGCCGGTCGCCTCAATTCGTCGGTGTCCCGGAGTGAATCGTCGGACTGGCCCTGGCCTGAGGAGATCGTGACCTATGACAACGGGCGTCTCCCACAGGCCTTGATTATCGCCGGCTACGTCCTGGGTGATCAGGCGATGGTGGATCACGGTCTGAATCTTCTGCGATGGCTGTTGGAGATCCAAGCGGGATCGAACGGAAGTCTCTCGTTAATCGGAAACGACGGCTGGTACAAACGCGGTGGCGAGCGAGCGCTGTATGATCAGCAACCTCTGGAGGCGGCCGCGTTGATCGGGGCTTGCAAAGCGGCCTATCGCGCATCCGAAGACGCCCATTGGCTGGCCGAGATGCGCCGCTGTTTCGAATGGTATCTAGGCCGGAACGAGCCGGGGATCACGCTGATCGATTTCAAGACTCGTGGCTGTTTTGACGGCCTTCAGGCGGAGGGTGTGAATCGAAACCAGGGTGCGGAATCTCTGCTGTCCTGGTTGCTTTCTTTGTTGATTATGCACGAGATGCAAACGGGTGATGTGCCGAACGTAGGCTGACACGGATGAACACGGATGCTCATCAAGCCGGGACCCTGCTCACGCGCCGTCCCGAAAACCCCATTTTGACTGGCCGGGATTGGCCTTATCCGGTCAATTCCGTCTTCAATCCAGCGGCTGTTCGCTTGACGTCCGGCGAGACGCTGCTTTTGTGTCGCGTCGAGGAAAGGTCGGGTTTGTCGCACTTGTGCGCGGCACGTTCGGACGACGGTGTTCGCGACTGGCGGATCGATCCAGAACCGACTCTCGTGCCGGATACGCAAAATCGTCCGGAGGAAATCTGGGGCCTGGAAGACCCGCGGGTGGTTTGGTTGTCGGAGCTGGGAAAGTTCGGAGTAACATACACTTGTTATGCTGAGCAGGGGCCGGGCGTATCGCTCGCGTTGACCGAGGATTTCAAGTCTTTCGAGCGAATCGGTCAGATCCTTCCGCCTGAGAACAAGGATGCAGCGCTGTTGCCACGAAAGATTGATGGCCGTTGGGCCCTGATCCACAGGCCCGTGTCCCCGATGGGCGGGGCGCACATCTGGATTGCCTATTCCACGGACCTTCGACACTGGGGGGATCACCAACTTATCCTGGCGGCCCGCCGCGGTGGCTGGTGGGACGCGAACAAGATCGGGCTGTCGCCTCCCTTGATCGAAACACCCAAGGGTTGGCTGATGATCTATCACAGCGTTCGCGGCACCGTCGCCGGGGCGATCTATCGAATCGGACTTGCGCTGCTCGATCTCGATAATCCGTCCCAGTGTCTGCTCCGGAGTGATCAATGGGTGTTCGGGCCCGAGGCCCCATACGAAATGATCGGAGATGTCGGCAACGTCGTTTTTCCGTGCGGCTTCACCGTCGAAGGCGACGGTGACACGCTCAACCTTTATTACGGCGCTGCGGACACCTCGATTTCCCTGGCCACGGGCAGTCTTTGCGAAATGACCGCATGGCTTGGGAAACACGGCCACTCAGACTGATGCGATACGTTTTTTCTCCGTAGGGCGGGCTCTGTCCGTCGCGATAGGACGCGCGCATATCATCAATAGGCGGCGATTGGAATTGCCCCCACGGATTATGATTAGTCGCGAAGTTCAAGGCCGTCGGCGTCGCGCATCCCGCCGCAGAGGCAGATGATTCCTTCGACAAGTCCCCAGATCGAACCCCAGCCGCATGACACTAGGGTGACCAGAATTTGGATGATGCCGATTCCAATGTGGCCCAGGTAGAACCGATGCACACCGAATCCGCCGAGGAAAATGCCAAGCAAACCGGCGACGAGTTTACTTTTTGCGCTGACCGGCTTCGCTCCGTAGGCAAACGCCGCTGGGGAAGTTGGTGGTGGGGCGGCGCCCGGAGCCGTTGGAATCTGCGGAACTTTGGGGATCGGGGCCGCGTCATTGCGGCCGGCCTGAGTCATGGTCGGGGCTTCAGTGGTGACCTGATCGCCGCGCTCAATGGAGACCGGTGAATCCTGTCCGCTTTGGCGGCGAAGCTCTGCCACGATCGCCGTAATCGAATCGGCCGTAACCTGTCGTTCCGTACCGCGTTCGATCAGTGTTGTCGATGCGACGATCCGACCTTCACGAGTCCACTGGACCAGCGTATCGATGTCCGCGGGACCGTATCGATTGCCGTCCGTTCCGATGATGAAATAGTAAACCACGTCTCTGGTTCCATATTTTTGGTTCGGTCCGGGCGGCGCTGAGTGCTACTCTTGCTCAGGTCTCGGCTCCACCGCGGCGACCGTATTTGACGGCGTCGGCTTCGAATCGCTTCGAACCGGCTCCATCTTGATCATCGTCATGGAATTGACGATTTTCGGCTGAGTATTTTGTGGGTTCGAAGATTCACTCGGTATTATAACCGCGCTACCCGGGTTTTGCATCGACAGGTCCGTGATACTGGTCGCCTCAGCGATGGGAATGCGGGCGGAGGGGCTGAAACGCTGGCCGGAAATCCGGATTCCGACCCGTTTTCCAATCATGTGGTCAACGTTCTGCTTGACTTCGGGGGGGATGTCAACGTAGGCGATCGTGGTTTGCTGCTTCGGGTCGACGAGTCGATAGCGATGTTTTTGAGGGGCGAAAGCATAGCTTTTCCGAAGTTCCCCTTCGAGATCGAACTTCACGGGCGCCGTCTTCTCAAACCGTGCCCGTTTTATGTTCATCCGTTGGGACGTCATGTCAGCACGGTACGCGCCGAGCGCTTCCGCATCGGAAGCAATCTCCGACTTGGCCTTTCGCAGAGCGATGACATTCCTGAGTTGGCGAAGGCGGATCTTGGCATACTCCGATGGAATCCGTTCCTCGTCCTGGTTGGCAATTTCCTCGTAGCGCTGGATCAGCGGTTCGAGTTCTCGCTTTTCCAACGGCAGTCTCATGACAACGGTCAAATCACTCTCGACGGTCGTCAGCAAAGCTTGATACCGTCCCTTCGTTCTGGTGACCGGGGCCGCTGAGAGGTCCTCGTTGCCGGTGGCCTCCGCGATTCGCGCGCCGGGATCGGCCGGGTTCGTCTTGCCGGTTGCTTCCGGTTCTCCAGCGTCAAGCTCTTCGGTTGGTTTGACCGGTTTGTTGGCTGTCACTTTGACGTTCATGACCGGCTCCGGCTCTTTCTTCTTGCGGGCCGTCACCGGCGGGGCGGTCGTTTTGGGCGGCTCCGCTTTCGCGGGCTGCGTTTTCACCGGCGCCTTCATCTTGGCCATGTAACGCTGCGCCAAACCCGTTTTTGACGTCTTGGGCACTTTTCGGATGTATTGTTTGGACATATACAAGAAAGCCTGCGGCGGCGGCTTGATCTTGAGAAAGCCGTCGGCCTCGCCGATGACTTCGACTTTCATGCCTTTGCTCAACATGACCTGAGTATTCGATTTCCGGCTGACCAGATGACTGCCGGCTCGGGCATAGACCTGGTCCGCGTTGACGATCGCGTACGCTGCCTGCGGGGCACGGTCTGCCTTGGCTTTGTCGATGTAGCTGAAGCTTCGCGCGGGAGGCGAGATTCGATACCAGCCGAATTTTTCACCGTGAACAAGAACGCGGTCGCCCGTGTTCAGTTTTGTCGTCGGGTAATAGTTCGTGCCGGCGCCGCTTCGAACGTAGACGTTCGTGCCGGTGACTTCGCCTTCCCACGGGAAATCAGTCGTTTTGGATGACGTTTTCGTTTGAGCCTGTACGAGACTGACAAAAGCGAAGCACGAGAAGACCGTGGCCTGTGAAATTCGAAGCGCCTGTCGCATGGTCATACCTCCTTGTATCACGCGTTGCTAAACACGTTCCCAATCCATAACAGCCATAGAGCGCTATCGCTAAAAATAGGACGGCTTGCTCACATTGTCAACATGTTGGGGACGGTTAGAGGTCTTGGACACAACATTTCCAAGTCGGATTTCGTTCGACCTCGCATGTCCGGGACCGAGGCGGACCTTTGAACAGCTTGTGAATTTACACAATCCAAGGTTGTGATAAACGTGAAGTGACTCGCGTTCTCAAGTTCGGTCACCGCCGGGTTTGCCCGGCCACGCGTCCCGACTTGGATCTGTCTGACATCTCGACGTGGATTGGCTATGATGGCGCCCGTTTTCGCATGGGCGTAGAGAAACAAAGGCTTTGGGAGGCCTTGATGCTTGCTTATGTCATCCGACATGCAGAATCGCTCTCCAACATCAATGAAACTGAAGATCTGAATGCCGGCCTCTCCGAACTGGGCCGGCAGCAAGCCGAGGCCCTGTCCGAACGGTTCGGGGCGCTGAGCGTCAGCGCCATTTATAGCAGCCCTTTTGTACGATGCATCGAGACGGCTCTGCCAATGGCTGAGGTCTTGAATCTGCCCATTCGGGTTCGGCCCGACCTTTGCGAGCATCATTACTTGCCCGAGGGATCGAGCGTAGACCTGGGCCTGGAGTCGATGGAGGCCATCGCCGGTCGATGCCCCCGGGTGATCCCTTGTTCAGACTTCGGGGAGCCGTTCACCTGGATTCCCGCCGACGAGACTTTTGATCAATTGTTAGCCAGAGCAAGGTCCGTTGCCGGTTTTTTCAAGCGTCGTTGGACGGGCGAGGACGACGCGGTCATCGTTTTCGGGCATGGCAGCCCCATAGCCCGGTTGATTGAAGGATGGTTGATCAACGAGCCCGGTCCTTCGTTTCGGTTCATTATTGATAATGCCGCGATCGCCGCCCTTCGTTACCATAATGACGTCAGCCCGTTGGTTTGCTTGAATGAGGTCTCGCATCTTCGAGGGCTACCTGCGCCGAACGGATCAAACTATCGCACCGACGGCTCCATCAAAACTCGTCCCAGTTCGAGCTATTGGTAGCGTTATTTGCTGAGTTTCTGGCTGGTGATACGATGCCGGCCGATCACGAGTCGTCGTCTAGTTGAGGGTATGAATGGCTTCCACTCCCGTTGACATCGGTCCCTTTCAAGTGGGCGCGGGCCACCCGCTTGCGCTGATTGCCGGTCCTTGTATTATCGAATCGACGGACCATTGTCTCCGTGTGGCCGAGTTTGCGGCGAAAGTTTGTGAAAGACTCGGAATTCACTATGTCTTCAAGTGCAGCTTCGATAAAGCCAATCGCACGAGCATTCAAAGTTTTCGCGGGCCCGGATTGAAGTCGGGGCTGGATACGCTCGCCAAGGTCAAGTCCGAGACGGGGTTGCCGGTTTTGACGGACATTCATTTGCCTGATCAGGCCGCACCGGCCGGTGAGGTTTGCGACATTCTTCAGATTCCCGCATTTCTTTGTCGCCAGACGGATTTGTTGGTTGCCGCCGCCAAGTCCGGGAAGCCCGTGAACATCAAGAAGGGGCAGTTTATGGCCCCGGACCAGATGGAGCGGGCCGTCGACAAAGTTCGGGAGCAGGGCAACGATCGTGTGCTGTTGACGGACCGTGGGACTTTTTTTGGCTACGGGCGATTGGTGAATGACATGACCTGTATTCCGGTCATGCAAACCTTCGCGCCGGTGATCTTCGACGCGACGCACAGTTGCCAGCTTCCGGGCGGCCAGGGCAATCAGTCTGCCGGGCTTCGGCAATTTGTGCCTGTCTTGGCCCGGGCGGGGGTTGCGGCGGGGGCCGACGCTTTGTTCATCGAAATCCACGATCGCCCGGACGAGGCGAAATCGGATGTCGCAACGGTTTTTCCGCTTGAAAAGCTGGAGGCCTTGTTGGCGACCTGTGTTCGTATTCGGCAAGCCTCAATCGGCACCTGATCGGTACGCAAGGCCGTATTTGTCGTTCGTTGACGCACGGTAAGAGCTGTTCTAGCATACACATCGGTGCTTTCCAACCTGGCCCAAATCACACTGAATAAACGGTCATGAAAGTCCGGTGACAGGTTGGAGTCGGGCTCAAGTGGATGGGTCGGACATCCATTCTCGCCAATGGTGTTCGCAAGGAACGATGTAAGGATGATCGATAAAGAATTACTTGATATTCTTGTGTGCCCTAGCTGCAAGAAACCCGTTGAACTGAAGGACCCCGATCCGGGCGACACGGCTCAGGCCCGTCTTGTTTGCGCCGGGTGCGGGCGTCGTTATCCCGTGAAAGACGATATTCCCATCATGTTGATTGATGAAGCCGATCCGCCGAAAGAACAGGGTTGAGCCTGAATAATACAGGCGTTGGGGGACAATACAGCATAGAAGATGTTTGCCATCATTTCTGATATACATTCGAACCTCGAAGCGCTGAAGACGGTGCTCGCCGACATCCGCCGGCGCGGGGTCGAGACGATCATTTGTTTAGGCGACATGGTGGGGTACGGCCCGGATCCGGCCGAGTGCCTGGACCTCGTTGCCGAGAACACTCAGTTGAGTCTGTGTGGGAATCACGATCACGCCGTGTTCTACGAACCGATGAATTTTAATGTCAGCGCGGAAAGGGCGGCCTTCTGGACGCGGGCCAAGCTCGAAGAAGAGACGGACGTCGAATGCCGCAACCGGCGCTGGCGGTATCTGGGTTCGCTGAATCCTCGACATGAGCAGAACGGATTTCTGTTTGTTCACGGGTCGCCCAGGAAGCCGATCAATGAATACCTGTTTCCGGATGACGTCTATACGGCCCCGCATAAGTTGATGGCCAATTTTGAGCGAATGGAGCAATTGACCTGTTTTTGTGGTCACACCCATGTCCCGGGCGTCTTCGTGGACGATCCGTATTTTGAGACGCCTGAGGAGATGGGTGAAGCGCACAAATACGCGATTGGTGATGAGAAGGTCATCATTAATGTCGGGTCGGTGGGGCAGCCCCGGGACCGTGATCCTCGAGCCGCCTATGTGATCGTCCATGACAATGAAGTTGAGTTTGTGCGTATCGAATACGACATCGACGTTACAGCCCGGCGAATTCGCGAAAACCCTTATCTGGACGATTTTCTTGGCGCCCGTTTATATGAGGGCAAGTAGCCTGTTCCCTGGGCACTTCCCATAAGCGTTATGGATTCACAAACAAAACGAACCTTCCTGGCTGCGTCTCTTTGCTTGCTTGTTCTGTTCGGTTGGCTCAAGTTTATTGAGACGCGCTATCCGCGGCCTCAAAGGCCGCTCAACCCGCCCACGGAAACGGCATCGCCCGGCCCTTCGAATGAAACAGCTCGCTTGGAGAACAGCCCGGTCGGACCCGAAGATTCCGGGCCAGCGCCGGAAGCCCGAGTGGCCGCGCCGAAGTTTCACGCCGTAAGTGCCGAGCAGACTCAAGTCATTTCTCTGGGGCATGACGGCGCCGATGAGGACAATCCGTTTAAGTTCAAGGCGGACATCTCAGCCGTCGGCGCCGGCGTCAACTCAATTCATTTGGCGGAGCATCGCAACAAAGTCGCCAAGGACAAGAAGAACCCTGATCACGATCCCTATACGTTGCTTGAGACCGTCAAAGACGCCGGCACGGGCAATGAGTACCGTTCGTTTGTCATCGAGAAGGTTCGGTTGATCGACGAGGATGCCGATCTATCGTTCGATGACGTCGTTTGGTCGTCCGATGGCAAGACGTCCGATGGTGACGGCGAGTCCGTGTCTCTATCAACGATGGTCAAGCGCGGAAATGACGATTTCCTTCGTTTCACCAAGACGTATCGTCTCGACAAAGGTTCTTACCATCTAAGGACATTTCTGGACGTTGAGAACCTTTCGGACAAACCTCATCGAATCGCATTGACCGTTCGAGGGCCGATCGGCGTCAAGAAGGAAGACGTTCGTTGGGACGGGCGCCGGGTTGTCTCGGCGGTGATTGACGAGGACGGAAGCATTGTCGACGGCGAGAACGAGACCGGGGCGGATGTCGAGAAATCGGAGAATCACTCCATCGAGCTGACCTACGACCGTGAATCGCGCCATCTTTATTGGTCCGCGCTCGGGAACAAGTATTTCACTTGTGTCGTCGTTCCCAGGCCGCTTCGCGACGGCCAATCGTATCCCGACTATTTTACGAAAGTCTCGGCGGACACGGAAATCCAGGGTTCGAACGCGAGCGACGGCTTGACGTTGGCGCAGGTGTTTGCCCCGACCGAGGCGATCGGTCCGCGTGATTCTCTCACGTTCCCCATCGAAATTTATTGCGGTCCGAAGAGCCATAAGCTGTTCGACGAGTTGCGGGAAGCACGAGATCGCAATTACTTCATCACAGCGCATGCCGATCAATCCATGTGCACGTTTGGTTTCGTGACGGATGTCATGTACTGGCTGCTGACGAACGTTTACAAGGTCGTGCGCAACTACGGCATCGCCATTATCATTCTTGTCATCATCGTCCGGCTCGTGCTTCACCCGGTCAGCAAGCGCGGCCAGCTCAACATGATGAAGATGCAGAAGAACCAGCAGCGCATCAAGCCCAAAATGGAGCTGCTTCAGCAGCAGTACAAGAACGACAAACAGAAGCTTCAGGAAGAGCAGATGAAGCTCTACCGCGAAGAGGGGGTCAATCCCGCGGGAGCGCTGTTCGGCTGCCTTCCCATGGTGCTTCAGATGCCGATCTGGGTGGCCTTGTGGACGACGTTGAATACCAACGTTGAGATGCGCCACGAGCCGTTTTTCGGATACATTCGCGATTTATCGGCACCTGACGCGCTGATCGCGTTCTCCGGTAGCGGATACAACATTCCGTTGCTCTGGCAGATCATGGGATCGATCACGTCGTTCAACCTGCTGCCGATTCTGATGGCAGGGATCATGTACGGTCAGCAGAAGCTGACGCAAAAATTGACCAAGCCTGACAAGCCGGTCGCCCCCAAGCTGGACGCCGACGGCAACCCGCTTCCGGACACCATGGCTCAGCAGCAGAAGATCATGAATTTCATGATGATTTTCATGGGGCTGTTCTTCTACAACTTCCCGAGTGGTCTGTGTCTCTACATTCTATCCAGCAGCCTGCTCGGAATGGGCGAGCAGTATTACATTCGCAAGCATCTCAAAGATCAGGAAGCCCGTGGCGAGTTTGATGCCAAAAAAAAAGCGCCTAAGGAACCGGGCTGGTTTTCTCGCAAGATCCAAGAAGCTCAGAAAATGGCGGAGCAGCAGCGCCTGGCCCAGCCCAAACGCCCCGACGGCAAGCCGAAGAAGCCTCGCAAGAAGGCACGGTTCTAACACACCACGACTCGCGCCGTATATTGAATGCAATTCACAAAACTAGAAAGGCCTCGTTGCGCCGGACCTTTATCCGCGACTATAGGGAGGGGTGTCTAGTTCCTAGGATTGATCGCTGCGCGACGAAGACTGGAGAAAAACGGATGAATCGGTCAGTGCTTGGATTCGTTGTTTGTTTGACGGCAACCATCACCGGGCCAGGGTGCGGCGATTTGCGAATTCTTGAGCTCGGCTCAGCATCAGGCTTTGCTTATCACGGGCTCGCGCTCAGCAACGATGGAAGCCGGCTCGTGAGTGCCGGAGGACTTATCGACGTGTGGGATACGAAGAGCCGCCGTCGATTGTGGTCTCGAAGCTGCATTAAAAAGAGCCTTACTGACGGAGTTTCTTTCGCGCAGAACGACGAAGTCTTGATTGCGAGATGGAATCGTAAATCCATGGACGACCGTACCGTCGTTCTAAAGTTGCGCGTCAGTGACGGCCTGGAGTTGGAGCGTTTTGAGCTCGCGGAACATGAGCTTATTTATGCGATCTCTCCGGATGGTCAAACGGCTTTTCGCTGGACCGGGGGAGCGGGTTATCTCTGGGACTTGATCACCCGGGAGAGGATTGGTTCCGCATGGCCGATGTCATGGCCGCGAAATTGTGCGTTTTCAACAAACGGCGAGCGCGTCGCTGTTCAGAATGACGACGATGGAGAGATCATTGTTCTTGATTCACGAGGAGATCGACGGGCGACCATTCCATTATCAGATAAAGCAAGGCTTGTTGGTGCCGACGCGGAAGCCGTTTATGTTCAGGACTTACGTAGAAATGTTTACGCCGTCTCCGAACGTCATCCGGAATTCACGGAGCCTGTCGTTCGGGGATGTCACGCTTTCGCCTTAATGCCGTCAGGGCGACGGTGCGCGTCGATTGAATCGGGCGGCCTCTTGGTCGTCCGGAATCTGGAGACCGGCAAGGTGCTTCATTGGGGTCGGCTTCCAGCGCCGATGGCCTACACGCGTTGGCAGATTGTTGTTTCGAACGACGACGTCATTGCCATCTCAAGCGTTCCCAGCACGACCTATCCTCCTCCGTTGCGCACGTTTCTGGGGTACGCGAGGATTCCTCCGCCAGGTTCCGAGTAGCAGGATCGGCCAAGGCGTGGGTGGCTTAAAAGAAGGTGGGGCAATGACACAAACTATGCGACTGAAAGGGTTGTGTTTCGGCAGGCCGGGCGCAGGCGCCCCTGACAAAGGAGACGGGTCTCATGCCTAAGATGCTGTTCGCGTTTTTTCTATGTGTACTTCTTTCATGCAAGTCATCTTCTGATCAATTGCCTCAGGAAGAGCAGTCTGATCCCGTGGCTCAAGGCACACAGGACGCTCAACAGTTTATCAAAGTGCGCGCTTTGGATTTGTCCAGAGGACGAGGCATACCCTGGGAGTTGGCCATTGATGCTGATGGATCCGCTTGTCTAAAGAGCGGCTACGTGCAGAGGAGCGAGACGCGTTTCAAGTTGGCACGTGAAAGGATGGACGATATTCGGCAGAGTCTTCGCATCGCATCTTTTGAAACGCTCGCTGATTCTTATGGGGGGCAAGTGCCCGACGGGAGTACTCGGAGAATCATTGTTGAGTATCCTGAGAAAACCAAAGAGGTTGCCATCTATTTCCTGCCGAATGTTGTCGAAGAGCGCGAGCGGGCCGGGGTACGTCGGTTCTTAAAAGTCTGGTCAGCATTGCGAAACAGCTTTCAGCATGTTCTTGAAAGTGACCCCAAGCTCGATCCGGTTGACTTTTACGTGCGTGAACCCCCTGTGTGGGCATCAGAACCAGTCCCCGGCAAGGCAGCTCCGTAGGGTGGCTGGAGATGAACTGGAACGGCGTGTGGCCCATCGTCTGACCGTGTGATTCTCCACCCTTGCGTCTTCGCAAATATCTTCTACGCCAACGGCGTTCCGGCCTCTAGCCCTGGGTTGCCGCGCAGCGGCTACCCTGGGAACGAGGAATCCATCGAGCCATTCAACTCTGAAAGGGTTGTGTCTCGGAAAGCCGGGCCGCAACCCCGTTGGGGTTGAAGGTGTTCGGGATCACGCGATCCCAGGGTAGCGCCTTCGGCGCAACCCTGGGCTGGAGGACGTAGCCCTGCTGGGGCCCACGCTGCGGCTCGACAGTAAAGTTGATGTTGGATACATTGGGCTCCGCTGAAGAACAGGGATGGTCTTGACAATTCGACTCTAATATAGTTAGATATATGTTAGGGTAACGGGAGGGATCCGACTTATGAACGCATATCATTTGGCAAAGCTGGTCGAGTGGGCAGGCACGCTGAAAACACGTAAGCGTCTTCAAAAGGTTGTATATCTGCTCCGACATGCAGGGTGTCCTCTCAATGTTGACTTCACGTTGCACCATTACGGCCCTTATTCGCATGACGTAGCCCAACGGGCCGACGCGATGGTTCAAGCCGGCTTGCTCGAAGAAGAAGAAACTTCTAACACAATAGGAAGGTCGTTCTCGTATAAGCTTTCTCAGACCGCGCGCCAGCAGCTAAACAATATGGATAATGCAATTCGGCAGAAGTACGAAGAGTTCGACCGGTTCAAGCCACTTGCTCAGCAATTACTCCAACACGACCTCCAAAAACTCGAGTTTTCGGCCACTATCGCGTATTTCCGCAATCAGGGGCAAGGGAGAACTTGGTTGACTGCGCGTGAAGCAGCGTCCAAATTCAAGAATCAGGAACCGAATGGTCAGGATATGCGCGACGCCGAGGGCCTCGCCAAACAAGTCTTGGAATGGGAGATCCCTGGCTGATGCCTTCGAAGGTAATCAGGGACCCGCTTTACAACTACATTTCCATCGATCAAGAGCGCGATCGCTGGCTGGTCGAACTGCTCGATTGCCCGGAAGTCCAGCGACTGCGGCGAATTCATCAACTTGGCGTCAGCGATGTGACCTATCCGGGTGCCAGCCATACTCGGTTTGCTCACACGCTCGGGGTGTTGCACCTGATGCAGCAGATGTATCAACGCGTGGAACAGATTTGGAAAGACGCGAGTGTGAGTATGTGCCGTCCGCGGTTAATGGCCGCCGCCGTGCTTCATGATGTTGGTCACGGTCCATTTTCGCACCTGTTCGAACCATGCCTCGACATCGATCACGAGGAATGGTCCGTCAAAATCATTCTAGATCCCACCAGTGAAGTGAACAAAGTATTGCGAACCGTCGATCC
Organism: Phycisphaerales bacterium; assembly: GCA_022360095.1. GTDB lineage: Bacteria > Planctomycetota > Phycisphaerae > UBA1845 > UTPLA1 > JAKSDK01. The sequence continues at coordinate 2,396 of JAKSDK010001387.1, read as the reverse complement.
TCAGCTTTCGGATGGTGTTGCAAAACTCATCGAGAAGGACAATTACGAGATGCCGCAATGGCAGAAGTTTCTGCTGTCGAGCCAACTGGATGTTGACCGTATGGATTACTTACGGCGCGACAGCCTTTTTACCGGCAGTGGATATGGGCACTTTGACTGGCATCGCCTCATCAACACACTAGAGCTTCATAAGGGGCAGGATGGTAACTTGGATATTGTTTGGCCCGAAAAAGCAAAGTTCGCCATCGAGGAATATATCTTCGCTCGGTTTTATATGTATCAGAATGTCTATCTCCATAAGACGACGCGCGGTTTCGAGAAGATGGTTGAGGCGATGTGGAACCGAGCAAAGCAGTTACGAAAGGACGACACCGACGTTTTGCTGGTGCCTACCATCTCCGCATACTGGGACGAGGAAAAGCCGACAGTAAAACAATATCTGGCAATCGAGGAATTTACTGTCCTGCAGCAGATTCAACAGTGGCAAGAGCATGATGACAGACCACTGAGTGAGTTGGCTCGCCGCTTTTTGCACCGTGATCGATTCGCAATGATTGAAGCTCCCCCGCTTTCGGATGGTCTGGCAGATGGCCGTGAAGAGTGGGAGGATGCGTTGAAAGAAAAGGTGAACAAAGCCGGATATCCACCAGAATCATTCTGCCTTCGCGATCAGCTCAAAGGCAAGTATAACCAGCCATACTTTCCTGAGAAGGAAAGTGATGAACAGAGCGCCAAAAATGCGATCCGAATCAGAGAGAGCGGTCGTGAACAGCCCGTCGAGATCTCGCAACTACTGCCACGATTGGACCCTATCACGGCAAAGCCCCGAGATCGCTATCGCTACTATGTGCCAGACGAGGCGCGAGCTGCAGCAGAAAAGCTCAGTCGAGAGTGGAAGACTAAATGAATCTTTCTCTCAATATTGTGACGGCGCACTTTTCGGTCATGCTTTGCACAGCATGACTTACGTTTTTCGTTGGCGTTTTGAATCTCGGCGGCTGCGTTCTTTGATGGGTTTGTAGCGTTTTTGAAGGGCTTCTTTCTTGTGCTTTGAGGCCACGCCCTTCAGGTCTTTTCGCATATCTTGCAAGAGCGCCCAGGCATCTTTGTCCACACCTTCCACGTCGCGTTCGCCAAGGAAGCGGTCCACGGCCAAGCTGTATAGATATTTCAGGCTGACGCCAGTGGCGTCGGCAATCTCTTGCATTGCGGCATGCCAGCCCGGAGGAAGCGTGATGGTTATTCTCTCAGTTTCTTTCTTTGATTCCATCCTGGGAATCATGGCACGAATAATTAGCACATAATAGGTGATAATTTAGCACTAAAAGTGTGACATCCACTTGCCTCTGTGGTGATCATGTGGTATATTTGAGGCAGTAAAGTCCGGCGACCGGCTTTTTGGCCGTGTTGCCGGTGTTTTCGTCCTGGCTGCGACCATCACAACCAACGTCACTATCATGACGTTGGCCGCAATCAACCAGGACGGTCTCGCCCGGGTCAGGGTCCGCGCTTATTATGCGGGCGCTGCCCGGTGCGCGGGATTGTGTGATTGCACTGTGATGGTCGCGCACGATCTTAGCGCATCGGGTGGCGTCCGTTTTCTTGCGCCGTTTCGGCGACGCCATTCGATCGACAGCATGACGAGGTGGGACGGGGAACCGTGTGTGCGGTAAGCGAGAGCCGTGTGCTCAGAGCGGGAGATGGGATGGATGTGGAAATGGATGTGAGAACGTGGGTGCAATTGTGAGGAAGACCCCAGAGGTCGACCTGGGGCTTTGGGGGGAGAACGTGGGATCGTGATGGGAGGTGATGTGGGTGACGGGAAATAGCGACAGCGCATTGTTCGTATGCAAGTGTTGCAAAAGCGATACGACGGGGAGCGAAATCGAGGGGCGCGTCGTAGCGTTCTGTCCGACGTGCAGGGCGGCGTGCGGCGAGATTTACGCGGGACCGCCGGGACAACGGCGGCGACTGTTGCGGTTGCTCGGGTGGCTCGACGAGGACGAACGGCATGCGCTGTACTGGAACGAGGACCGACGGGCGGCGTGGAGGGCGCTGCGCGGGGTCGAACGGGTGATACTTTGTGCGATCTGCCATCTGTGCGACGTCTGGCCGGGCGAAAAATTCAAGCGCGTCACGCTGCCGATGGCCGTTTCCGATTGCATTCTCGACACCTCACGGGCGGCGCTGTTTACGACCATGTACTTCTGCGTGTTCCGAATCTGCGGCCACCTCGACCGGATGGACCTGATCCACGGCCTGTTCGACGGGGAAGACTTCGAGGAGCAGTATGCGGACGAGCCGTTGGGTTCGTTTGCCGAGGTCTGCGAACGGGATGCGCTGCCGGCCGTGGTGTACGAATGCCTCGATGTGCTGTTCGGAACGTATTCGCTGCC
>JAKSDK010000287.1 GCA_022360095.1 Phycisphaerales bacterium | reverse complement strand
GGGCAGTCAAGAGCGTACCCTTGTAGCAAAGATTGCTACTCAAGGAGACAATGCTAACAGCACGTGGGGATCACAATACACATTACAGTACAGCGACAACGGAGATAAGTTCAATGTTTACAAAGAGCTAGGACAAGGTAAAGATAAGGTAAGACGCCTCCTCTTCGCCAAAGTGAAAAAAAGTAGTTTAGCATTTCTCCACCAACCTTTAAATACGTATATATTTTGCTCGTGTGCACTTTTGTTCAGAGTAAAAATATGTCTGGCAACCCGCTTCCTTTGAGGAATGCAGAAAGAAACGAATATATTGACTGAATTTAACGCATGTGCGTCCTACCTGGATATTTCAGGTGTTCGATGGCAACACAGAACCGGATACCATCGTTTCTCATAAACTAAATCCACGCATAAGAGCACGGTACATCCGTTTCCTACCAACCGCTTGGCATAATCACATCTCTATGAGGGTGGAACTCTATGGATGTAAAGGTAATTAATGAACAGATGGCTTTTAATTTAAAACATTTCCTAATTAACTTTAAATCTAAGGCTTACATGTATGAAGTGGACGCCCCTCCACAACCTCCCCAAAGCAGTTTACTTTTAGCTTAGATACATTTTGACGAAACTTGGAGACACACGGTTGCCTATTTTGGTTACGTCATATGAAACTATTGAAGGAGAGAGTTCAATCAATTTCCGAACAGTTTTCATAGCTTTGCCCTGAAATATTTTATTTAAAAAAAACAGAAATTATAACATGATACATGATAAATTGCAAAAAGAAGGATCTTCGATCAAACGACTGTACAGAAGACATTTCTCTTTAACATAGGAGGAATTAAGTTAATTTTGTGAGCCAACATTAAAAAAAAATAACTCTTTCATGAGTCAATCTGACAAATGATCTTTCCGTAGGGACACCAAATTTTTGCCACTGTTCCTAGATGATTCAGATAGAGAGTGCAATCTATTTCCGAACAGTTTTTTACAGTTTCACCCTGAATATGGATAAAATAGTAACAAAAGAATACAGGTGACAAATTATAAGATGACGAATGATAAATTACCAATAAAAGGATCCACGATCAAGCGACTGTACAGAAGAAATTTCTCTTTAACATTAAAAGAATTCAGTTAATTTTGTGATCCAATTTATAAAAATAAAATCTTTCATGAGTCAATCTAACAAATTATCTTTTCTTAGGGACATCAAATTTTGGCCACTGGTTCCTAGATG
>JAKSDK010000184.1 GCA_022360095.1 Phycisphaerales bacterium | reverse complement strand
ATAGCCTAGCGACGTTCTTGTAATGCGTTTTCTGGAGCTCTTTCTCGTCCTACAAACTCCCGCCCACTCAGCGAATTTAAAAAAGCGAAAAATGGACGTCTATGCGTCGAAGAAGATTACACCATGGAAGAACAAGATTGACGGACCAAATTTGCATTATTTAATCGACAGCAGAAATGAAACTAAACTTGTACAAGATTTTGACAACTGCGCAGTTTAGTAAAATGGTCGCAAAATCGGTATCATGGATTCGGCAGCACAAAATCTTAAGAGATAAACTTGCATATTTGGAGAGAACCAGTACGAATACATGATGAACTTCAGGAACAAATTTAAGGGAAAACAATGAACCAGCCATAGCGAGATAATAACAACCGATAAGAGCAGGATGATTTCAATTAACATTAGGATAATGAAAATACCAACAACAACAACGAGGGAGCGAACGATTTAGCACCGGGCACGTGAATAAGACTGAAAGAGTCGCTAAGGAAATCTTTGAAGATAATTGTTGGTTTCCACATTAGAACTAAGCAACTGCTAACTAAAGGTAGTAGTTTAGATTGAAAAACGTAAGTCGCTCTGTAGAAGACATGGCTTCACACTATGTTGACAAAGTGTATTACTTGAAGTATATTTAAGCTATCAATTATATCAGTCATGCATAGTAAAATCAGACAAATGGTGACGTCATTTTGTCAGGGTACCGTCTGTGGGGAGTTAACAGCGGTTCAACTAGTTTTCAGGTCACCATTCGCTTGTACCGTGGCAGCAGCTTAATCGCAGAAGAGGCTGGGTCCTATGCTACCATTTCCAGTGTCAACACATTCAAGACAAGTTGCATTTTTCCCAAGTGATTTCGATCCGCGCTAATGTCACATACACCGCATCAACCAGAATAGTTACAAGTAGAACCTCCTTTTATCTCAGGGACGGCTTGGCAAGTACCTCGTGTTCTGGTGTCACAGTAATCTTCAAGACGTCCTCAAAAGACTCAAATGGTTCTAGGCGGAGGAGAGATCAAATACCAGTTTTAATTTTCCGTTCCTCTCAATGCTAAAAAGCGGAATAACCATGTGAGAAAAGAAGGGATGAATGCTGTAAAGCAGCGGAGAATAATGAATGTAAAATCAATGTTCACATAGCGGCCTAGCAATACTAGATCGTACTGTCCTCATGATTTAGGCCATGTTCACACTACACCGGATAGCTACCCAATATAGACTGAACAGCAATGGCGTCAGAATTGGAGCAAGTCGTTCACACACATTGAACCCCGTGCTGGAGAGGTTGGCCGAGAGGGTCGTGGTGAACTGATAAATCCCGGTCTTCACTCTTGAATATTTACCTCCGTCTCAGTAGATTCCAGTCCTCGCTCCTACTTATTCACTT
>JAKSDK010001093.1 GCA_022360095.1 Phycisphaerales bacterium | reverse complement strand
GACGAACTTGGGCAAACATTTTGCAGTTCGTCTGGTTATGCGTCTCTAGTAAAAAGACGGGCACCGGCTATGCGTCCAGACGAAATACCTTTCGAAGTGCGTCGTTCATAATGCGTCTTGTGCCCGTCTTTATACTTGAGACGCATAACCAGACAAACTAAAAATGTTTGTCCAAGTTCGTCCAGACGGATAATGCGGCCATAGACGCATTATTTGTCTGGACGGATAATGCGTCCTCTAGTATGGGGCTGGACGAATATCCACATAAGGATATGGCATATGTAGCACCATTCTGCCATTTGCATTTTACCCTTCAGCAGTAGTCACATGCGCTTCCCAAGCGCCTGTTTTTTGGTTATTCTGCCGTGATTTAAAATCAACCAAACGTTCTCTGGGGATTTTGGTTGCGGCTTCTGTACAAGAATAAAGTTCCATCAATAATCCCACATATTCCATTCGGGATTTTTTCGTCAAATGGTAAGACCCCTTGGATTTAAAATCCTTGTTAAAAGTCCTGACCTTGGACTTGTCGCAATCTAACAAAGTTTATTTATTTAGTTTATTATCATTGTTCGTTACAGGAGAGGAGGTTAAAGCACCAGCTGATTTTGATGCAAGGGAAAAGGACAAATTAACTGTGAAAAAAGGTGATATTGTCAATGTCTATGAGAAACGATTACTCTATTTGGGCGAGACCCAAATAAAAAGAAAAAGGGCATTCGTATGTATCCGTATGTTACCCGTATGCTACTCGTATGCATCCGTATGTTACTTGTATTTATCCGTATGTTACCCGTTTGTTAATCATATGTATTCGTATGTACCCGTATGTATCCGTGTGTTACTCGTATGTTACCCGTATGTACTCGTTGGTGTTTTAGTCAAGATCCTTCTCAAGCGCCCATTTTTTTTGGTTATTCTACCGTGATTTAAAATCAACCAAACTTCCCCCAGGGATATTGGTTGCGGCCTGTGTGTGAGAATAAAGTTCCATCAATGATCCCACATATTCCGTTCGGATTTTTTTCCGTCAATTGGTTAGACCCCCTGGATTGAAAGTCTTTGTTAAAAGTCCTGTCCTTGGACTTGTCGCAATCCAACAAAGTTTATTTATTTAGTTTATTATCATTGTTCGTTACAGGAG
>JAKSDK010000072.1 GCA_022360095.1 Phycisphaerales bacterium | reverse complement strand
GTGGTTATTTTCGTCATCAGCACGGCAATGTTGTTCGCTTTGAAGGGCACCTCACCTGTCAGAAGCTCGTATAGAGTAACACCAAGCGAAAACAAGTCCGAATGTCCGGTGAGCGGTTCGGCGTTGAGCTGCTCCGGAGACATGTACATGGGCGTGCCCAGAACAATGCCGGTCTTGGTCCGATTGTTGTCGGTCATTCTGGCGACGCCAAAATCACTGATCTTCAGCGTATCGTCGCGAAGGTTGTAGAGAATGTTGGCCGGCTTGATGTCCCGGTGGATTACGCTCTGGTTATGCGCGTAGTCGAGTGCATCGGCTGTCCTTGCACACAATTCGAGCGCCTTTCCGGGGGCAAGCAGTTTTTTCGGGTCCGTGAAGCGCGTGAGCGGCGTACCCTGGAGGTATTCCATGGCGATGTAGGCCAGGTGCTTGTCCTCGCCGGCGTCGTACACGGTAACGATGTTGGGATGAGCAAGCCGTCCGGCCGACTCCGCTTCCCGGAAAAAACGAATACGGGCTTCCTCGAGCTCTTCGTCCTCGAACTCCTTTTCCAGCGGAATGACTTTCAATGCAACGGCGCGATTGATGCGCGGATCGCGCGCCAGATACACGGCGCCCATCGCGCCGCGGCCGAGCTTGCGTTCGATGACGTAGCGCCCGAGCCGTTCCGGAACGCCTTTGGCTTTGCCGGACAATTTGGTGTTTGCCGGTCCAGGCCCGCAGGTTTGTTTGAGCCAATCGAGAACCGCTTCGGCCCTCTCGGGTTGCGATTGGTCCTCGAAAGCAAGCGACAGTTTGTACATCACGGCGGCGACGGTCTCGGTCGGTTCGCAGCGCCGAAGCTCCGCAAACGCGGGTTCGAGCCTGCCGGCGGCCAGAAAATCGGAGCCTCGTTTGAACGCGTTGACGGTCGTCTTGCGTTTACTGCCGGCAAGCCACCAGGTGAGCAGTCCGGCGCCGAGGAAAAGCAGTATTGGACGGCCCAGATCCATGCGGATGCGAAAAACGTAAAGCAGTAT
>JAKSDK010001193.1 GCA_022360095.1 Phycisphaerales bacterium | reverse complement strand
CACTTGATTCGGTAAGTAAACGAAAGTCCTCCGGGAAGCAACATTTTTTCTAAATTTGATTCAATAACATTTTTTCATCCGCAATACGGACAAGAGCCATTAAAAGTCTTGTCTCCCCTGATACGAAGTAAATTTGAAACTATTGTCCTGAAGAATGAAACGGAAGGCGGCGACCTTTCCGCAGGTAGCAAGGCAAGATCGTAAAGAAACTATAAAGACTGCGGTAGGTCTTGGGTGATTGAAGATTCTACAAAGAAGGTAATTTAAAAAATAATGTGAAACATCTCGAAGCTCCATCTAGGATTTTCTTAAGCAAGAATTCATGCAGTTCAGTAATTCAAACGTATTTCAGGTACATATTTGGTATTTGCCTCCAAACATTTCCCATCTTCTGTTAAGCTTCTTAAAATTGGCGCAAGAAAAAGTCTTGTGAGCTTTTCAGTTGTTTAGAATACTGAATCAGCATAACTTCACCATTCCATTGTATAACATTCCGCAAACTAATTCCTTATTTTACAATTACCGGTTTTGCAATTTTGTACATTTTAACGGCTCTTCGTGTATTATTTAAAATATCTCACAAAAAACGTAAGTCGCTCTAATCATTGCTATTTTGTTATTATAACTCATTTGTCTGAGTTAAAGCAGCAAGGATTGTTTGAGGCATTATGACTAAATTTGAAATCTGTCATTAGGCTATGTAATTGGGAAGGAAACATAAGTTCAGCTGTGCGTTCGCAACGAAAAGAAAGCTACATTTCATACATATTCTTAAAACATCAAAGCCTCTTAATCCATCTTAATTTAGTCTTAGTGACGTTCACATCGAAAATGCACTATTAGCGCTTTACCCACGAATTAATGTCAGTGCATGCATGGAATAGCCACTTCAGAGTGCGATCCTTTTGACAGAGATAACTTGTAAGGAAATCCAGCTCGTTTCGTGCAAATTTATCGCAATATTACCGAGATATCCTAAAAAAGCAATTGCAACATTTGAAAACTTACTGCAGGGACTTGCTTTGGTAATTATGAACATCAATTCTAACTATTCATTACCTGCCTCAAACGCTGTCAGCTGTGCCTGGACCTTTGATGATCAGTTTGCAGGTAAACTTTTTTCTGTGCTTTCCATCATCCAGAACTTATTAACTTGTCCTCCAACTGTCATTCTAAACGTGCTTGTCATAATCGCTGTTAAGACACAACCAAGACTTCAGAATATGCATCACTTAATACTGGCCTCTATGGCAGCAACAGATTTGGCGGTGGGAATAGTCATTCAGCCAGTGTTCATCGCAAGAGAAATTGCCCGACTTACT
>JAKSDK010001179.1 GCA_022360095.1 Phycisphaerales bacterium | reverse complement strand
TACTAAAATACGTTCAACAATGCTATGTTTTAGGTGTTTTGAGCTATATTCTCGTTGGGTGCCCCTGTATTTTTTGGAAAATCAACAAATATATGAATATCCATCGTCATTTTTTTATCGTTCCTTTTGCGATACGAGGACATGACTTTTGCGTCAATTTTCAGGAGCATGAAACGAGTGGTTTCTGCCAAATATCTGTTTGGAGAAGCAAAAATTCTCCTTCATTCCTTCTTTCCTTCCTTCCTTCCTTCCTTCCTTCCTTCCTTCCTTCCTTCATCCATCCATTCATTCATTCATTCATTCATTCATTCATTCATTCATTCCGTCCGTCAGTCAGTCAGTCAGTCAGTCAGTCAGTCAGTCAGTCAGTCAGTCATTCATTCATTCATTCTTTCGTTCGTTCGTTCTTTCGCTCGTTCATTCATTCATTCATTCATTTATTCGTTCATTAATTCACATTGGCAACTTCTAAAGTTCAAATGTGTTGCAAACGTTTTGCTTCCTTTACTGCCCGGTTTTTTGTTTTCTTATGAATGATACCATGATGGACCATGATTACGAGCTGCTAATAACAATGCCAAACCTTATTATTCCAGGGCAGACAAAAAAAATTTCAAATTGACGAACATATTATTTCCTTTCTTCAAAGAATCCGTTTTTATTGCCTCCTGTTGGCACAACGTTAAGCATCAGTTACTTTCCCGCCAAAAATTTCCTAGAACAAAAAGTCAATACCAACAGGAAGCAATAAATGCGAAGTTGTTTGGTTAAAAACACCCGCGAACGGCTTTGTACATATCGGTTAACTGACATTCTTGATGTCATTCTTTTGCTGGCAAGAGGAAATAGCCGTCTCGGTGAAGCAGAATATCAGTTCAGCAACGCTAGAACTTACCAAAAGAGAGGCAAAGAAGAAAGGACAGAATACAAAATTTCCCTTTTCATCTTTGACGAACTGTTAGGCGCAACTTACCCGAACAAAATATTCATTGGGAAAGAAAACGCATACGTATGTATTTAGTAGAAAAGTGCATCTTTTTCCTAGTCAGTAGATCACAATAGTTAACCAACCCAAATGGCCGTTAAAATGCCAGTCATTATCCTCCACCAATCAGAGCCTTGTAAAATGTAATTTTACATACCCAGCAAGAGTATAGGTACTTTTGCAAGATCGCTGCTGCTTTCCCGTTGCTTGAATGGTAACAGTTCGTTACAAGACTGAGAAAAGACCGGTCATCCCTCTCAAGAACTTAACAGGTATCCAGAGACGACAGGAAAACTTATTCTCATTTCCATTAATGGTTCATAAAACGGAAATATTTCTTTGT
>JAKSDK010000063.1 GCA_022360095.1 Phycisphaerales bacterium | reverse complement strand
TCAAGTATTAACAATAAGTCCCCATTTTCCCGATCTTGTCACAAAACAATGAAGACGGTTTACTCTTACTCGAACACGATGTTTTTCCATGCAAATTTTCTCTTCAGCATAGTCCAAATGAATACCGCCGTTACCTCGTTTACTTTGCAGCGCCCGGTGTCCAAATTCGTAATTTGTCACTTCAGAGATCTAATTGTAAAGTTGATGTGGAGAAAGCTAGAACTTAGCTCTTTCGAATAACTTTCTGAATCACAAACAAGCCGGACGTCGGTCGACGAAAACAGAGCATATATTTAAGTGGAGGCGCTCTTGTGACGAAATCGAAGGTAAGTAATCTGGATAGTCGTTAAGGGTAATCATACAAACCACAAATGTCTAAACATAAATCTCTTGTATTCCAGTTCCTTTGGTTTGTTTGGATGCAAAGAATAACCCTGGATCATTATTGCAGGAGCGGTTGTGAAGAATCAACTCAGTTATATTAATTCTACGTGGAAATTTACTTTCATAAAATTATCAGTTTGCACATTTGAAATAAGCTATTCATTTCAGTTATGTAATGACACAGTTAACCGACCTGAGGAAGTAGCCTTTGCGCACATTTATTGCTTAAAATACGATTAACGGTTTGATCTGAGCTGCTGTTTGAAGACGCTTCGTTAAAAAAATGAAAACGTTTCAATTTTCAATAATTGATTTAGAACATTATTAAGAAAAGAGAAAAGTCCAAGGAAAAGAAAAGAATAGCAGATTAAGCTCAAAGCTGTTAGCGGTTGAGAATTATCAACGGATCATGAATTATGTCTTCTCTCCACCATAACCTGCAAACCTAGTTTGTTGCCGTTGTCGCTGTTGTCAATCCAGTGTTATATTTTTTAGGAGTCGAGAGCTAAATCTTCTGAAAAACTTAGTATAAAGGCGGTAAGTAAATAGTAGAGTGTTAAGTATGTATTTTGTTGGACTTCAGTATTCCTTTAAATAATTACTCTCTGGTGCCTGATAAAGAAATCACACACAATTGATTTCTCATACATTGATCATCTTCGCAAAGTTTTAAAAACAATAGTTCGTCATTTATCTGTAAAAGCAATTTTTAACTTTTTTACTCACAAAATGAGAACAATAACAACGATACCTAAGATTTTAGCTAAATTTATAAAACCCTCACGTGTCCTCGAACATTTTTCCCGCAGAAAAACTGTTGCACAAAGACATGACAAACTACGGAAGACAACAAGTAGAGGATACGTTGGAGCGCATTCAGTCTCACAAGGGCGTAGTGGGACTGGTTATCGTAAGCGAGGATGGTATTCCCATTCGAACGACCCTTGACAACTCCACCACTCTTCAATACGTGGCTATGTGTAACGCCCTATGCGGCCTCGCCCGTGGGGTCGTACGGGACACTGATCCTCAAAATGACCTGAAG
>JAKSDK010001935.1 GCA_022360095.1 Phycisphaerales bacterium | reverse complement strand
GGGAAACCAATTGCGTTCTCCACTGGATAGAGAGTTATCCAGTGTACAGCGCTATCCAGACTTTGAACAACTGGGACCCGAACTTTTCCTGGAACTGCAAGATAACCTTTTGTCCTATAAAGCACCTATCTAGTCGTACAATATGCCCCAACAAAACTGAAGCACTGCTTCCTATAAAAAGCTGGAAAACCTTCTTTACTTACCACAACCCTAAAAAAATTAATGTCATCGTTGGCAAAACATAACATCTTTTTCCCCATGTGGGGAATACGGCAGAAAATTGCCTTTCTCCAGCTCTAAAGTTACGTCGTGTTTCCATGATCTGTTTTATTTTCACAGTGGTTGGTCTCATGCCAAATCCCCACCCTGGAGTGAGAGGGGATGTCTTTTGTCTAACCTCTCCCCTTAGACCAATAATCACTATGGTCAAGACTAACCCCCCCCCCCCCCTTCGCATACCTCCTGGGGACATTAACACATGCTCAACTCTAGCTTCACCACTATAACAAGGTGACAAGCTCATTAGGTTGAAGTATGAAATGTAATGGAACAGTTAATACCAAATGCAGTAGAACAGTGATCTAGCCTGTCCAACAAAGTGCCTTCGAAAGTTGCATCGGGTCCACTGGGAATAACGTCAAGGTTGATCAATGTTACGTTGTCAAGAATCTGTAGATACAATCCAATTCTCTTTATTGATTTGTTCAACGATATAATAATAATTAAACAATACGTTTAACTTAGAATCAAAATAAGAACAAAAAAAAAAGTTAGTGCTTAGAGGCTAAATAAACTGTAGAGTTTTTTAGCTTGGCCCCAGCCATAATAAATTGTACACTATAGTTAAGGACGAGAGGAAGGTCGCACTGATGGTATAAGGGCTCAATCTTTAAGACGCTAGTTTCTCTGGCTTTTATATTGCAGTTGAATCTCTATTAAGTGGCCACCCTCTACTAAGCGGCCAGTAATCAATGACCTAAAATAAGTGTACAAAAGGATTGTAAATGAAACCTTTATTAGGTGGCCACCTCTATAGATCATTTTCACATGACGTCACGGCAGCCATATGTGTGTACAAAACAATGAATCGGCGGCCATGTTTGTGTACAAAAAAATCCTGAGGGAATTGAACTCTTTTCACATGTTAAAACTTTCTTTTATTTCAAGCAATTTGCTGACCACGTGACAGAAAGCTATCTATAAGCGGCCGCGGCAACCCTTTGGCCATCCCATCGACAGTTCTTCCTCTGTTGCCACCTCTATTAAGCGGCCATCAAGTGCTTGATATACTAAGT
>JAKSDK010001247.1 GCA_022360095.1 Phycisphaerales bacterium | reverse complement strand
TTTAATTTTCACTTGACATTTCTATAATTAAATGTGATTAAAATGTTCACTGTGCAGTAAAAACTGTTATTTACCATACTCTCGGCTATTCTCTTCGAACTCTCGATAACTCGAACTCCCGATAACTCGAACCTTTTTTCGATTTCCCTTGAAGATTCGAGTTATCGGGAGTCGACTGTAGTTATATAAATGAAACCGCCTCCTAACAGTAACTGTACTGTAGTAGTGACCAACTTGAAAGTTTTGCTCCTTTGGCCACGCCACTACTCACCTTTCCGATGTAACGCTAATGTGACATGGTAAACAAAGTAAAAAGCGGGATTAGTTTCGGTTCAACATTCATGTTTTCACATTTTATTCATGTCGTAAGAATTCTTTCAGCTTTAATTACAGTCGAGAAAAATCAGTGTTTGAGTGTGCAAAGGAGCCGTTAACAAAGATGTATATAGATGTATGTAGGCGTTTACACAGTTTTCTCTCCAACTCCCTCTTTTTACAACCGGGCATATATAAGTTAACTTGATCTCTCAAATGTAATATGAGTGACTCAACTATCTCGAAGCTTTACCGCTCGTTGTCTCCGCTTCGCAGCCCAAGCTTTTTGAGGGCAAAGAAGAAAGAAAAAAAATGCTTTAGGTACCATGGTACCACATCAACGTAATTTTAGTTGATAGTGTTGTTCACAAACGGCGGTTATTGGGTTTCATTAGATAACGACAAAGTCAAAATCCAATTAGACTGCGAGCAGTCTCTTATTTTTCTATGCAAAGTTACTACACGCAGTACCTAAGCATGCGAGCGGGGAAGCCGCTTGCCGCGAGAAACGAGGGCGTTAACATCGTGGTTTGCAATCGCGCTGGATGAGATCAAGAACTAGCAGATTTTAAGAGAAAAGGCGGACTGCAAGCAGCCTAAAATCCAATTAATGTAATTGCAAAATCATAATCCTGTGTGCGATAGTGATTAAGTACACATGACCTTTGTCTAGCCTGTAGTGGAAGTTATTTTGGGGTACCAATACAAGCAAAAGTTTTTCATGTTTTAAAAGACAGTGAAAAAGAATAATACTGAATTCTGATTTCAATTTGCGAAGCTTAGTCTGTTGTAGTCCCGAAAAGATTAACGTACATTTCTCAAACTCATTAATAATTCATAAAGAAAATACCAGGGAAATTAATGTTTTAAACAAGTGTTTGGAAATCAGAAGAAAAACTGCT
>JAKSDK010000963.1 GCA_022360095.1 Phycisphaerales bacterium | reverse complement strand
GCGAAATTTGAAAGTGAAAATAAGCGATTTTAAAATTCACTTTTCCTGATATAAACACTTTCTTTAAGACAAATTTCGAACAAATTTGTTTATCAACATAATTTTATTCGATTTAAACTTATTCTGTAGTAAGAGTGGAGGCTCCCTTTAATGCTCGTTTTAACTTTTTTGTACGTTGTAAGTAAATTAGAAATATATAAACTGACGCTTTCTTTTTAGGCTTAGGCTTGTCGATCTTACCTCGACTTTTTCTTGCAACTTGCACAATTTATAATTTGTGATTTCTAGACCATTCGCAGTCCATGACAATCTGAAAAACAAGAATGTAGATGACAGTTAAATGATAACTTCCGCATCGGTGAAGCATCGGATGACTAAGGGCACCCTGAACGACTCTTTTCTGTAAAATATTTGTCCAGCGAAGCAGATGTTGCCTAGAATTTTCTATTTTTTGAGGACGGCTATAAAAAATTTCTAGATGACTGTTGCATTCATTTACAATTTTAGAACCTTATCTAAAAAAGTCTGTACGATGTTCTAAAGATAAATTTTTCATACTTCACTCCTCAGCTGTGACCGTCATGGAATAACTGACGGACATATGAACTTCCTTGAATCGTGGCACAGATCCGAGATCTCAGCCGTACTCCAGTCACATAATCATTTTTAGGTACGCGTAGTAGACTTTCTGGGTATTCTACAGAGCTCAGTATACGGAGAAATAAATCAAGCTAGTTATTCTTATGATTTGTTCACGACGGCTGCAACGAAGATAGGAGTAACTCATTGCTGCTTCTTGGAAAAAAAGCAAATTAAATACTGTATTAAAAAACGTTTTTTCGGTTCGTTTGCTTCTGTCCTGGCCTCAAGATTGTGTTGCATTTTTTGTCTCATCTTAATGTGTGTTTTTGGCTCTTTTTTCTATACAACCAGGTTTTGTTATTTATATACCATCGGCACTGATTAAATGGCAACTGTAACTTGAAACAACAAATTAAATCATTATGATAACTTTCGCATCGGTAAAGCATTGAATGATAGAGACACCCTGAATTACTCTTTTCCGTAAAATGTCTGTTCGTAGAAGCAGATGTT
>JAKSDK010001146.1 GCA_022360095.1 Phycisphaerales bacterium | reverse complement strand
TAATCAACTTGTTGTGGGGTTCTCTGTAGAATACAGCCCTCACAATAGACTCTTATCTCCAATTTTTTGCTTGTCCAAAAAAAAGGGAAGGAACACACCTGAATTCTACATCTCCAATGCATAATCCTGCCCCAGCAGGATATTCTCCTAAACCAAGTTCGTCTCTCACTTCTTCAATGCCCTCCCGTACATACGTTTCGACCAAGCTTGCCTGTCTTGCCCCGCAACTTGATGACAGGCAGTGAAGGAATGATACTACAACAATGAAAAAAGTATCTTTACTGAAGAGTCTTGTACCAATTTCTTTATAGTTCATTCTGTTGTTACATTATAATACATTATACTCAGTTATAATGTTGCCTAAGACATTGATTGGTCTTGGTCATTAGCATGGTTGCAACGTACAATTTTAGATACAGTGGAACCCTGTTAATACGGTCTCCAATGGGACCAAAAAGTGTGATCGTAATAACGGATGACTGTATTGACAAAGGTTTTTTTAAAAGAGAATGTATGGTCATTTTTGCCGGGCGGCCAAAAAAAAGATGGCCATAGCGCGGGGTTCCGCTGTACTAGATAATGTGGTTGTGCGATGTCAGAAGGTTTGTCCATTTTAAACAAACACGTGAAATGTTTTTTTTTATTTCCTCAGGTACCCTAGAAGAGGCAGAAACAGCTGCAGTTTTAATTGCTGTTCTCAACCAGAAAGGTGAAGTGTCATGAAATGTTCGGTGTCATCATGCTAGGGTATGTTTTCCCTCCTTAATGATGTGACGCTTACAATTCAGATAATGACACTGAAGATTGTTACCAACATTATTAACCTAAGCCATGGATTTCCTCATTTTGCATTTGTTTCTTGGTTAGTTACTCACATTGTAATGCTGCTGGTGTTACCATCCCTATTGAGTCTACGATGAACTCTAAGTCCTGCTCGAACAGCGGTTTTTTGGGTAGGATGTCCATTTCTCCTATCTCCTTTCTTAGGTATTTCATTATTGTCGAGCCCAGTTCGGGGTATGTCTTGGCTGGGCTGGGTTGATCGTTTGCTGTGTGCTGAAAATGGCAACATTTATTTTTCATACATTTAGGGTGGTTTAGGAAATGATCCTGTATGCTGAAATGTCATCAACTGGGGAGTTAGGTACTTGATCGCTGACATTCAGTTGTAATGTCAGTGTCGGAATCAATTCACCTGAGCTGTTATTGTAATTTAGGGCCCTAACACTTAGTTACAGCTAATTTCGCTCGAGGCTACATGCCCCAAATTGGAAGGCTAACCAGGATATTATGTATTTTTGGTGAAATGTTACTATTTCTGAAAATCTGTCCAATGTCATTAACTTTGACATTGTATGGCCAACTATATGC
>JAKSDK010001311.1 GCA_022360095.1 Phycisphaerales bacterium | reverse complement strand
TCCTTCAGGTCTTGGTAGTTCTTAATTATTTTCTCTTTCTCTTTGTCTTTCACTTGGATGTCAAATCATTGTCACAAGATTGAAGATGTGATTAACATAAAGTGTACATTGCACATGTAAATTGTTTAGGTAGAGTAGGTGAACATTTCATATATTACTTTGCAGGGTGACGACAAACCTGAAGTGAGCCGTAGCACAAGCACAAGCGATACAGGTTTTGATGAGTTTATGGATATGTCTTCTCATGGTAAGAATACAAGATATATGTTGCATTTAATTTTTTATTTTCGTTAATTTTTGTTTTTCCTTTGTTTTTGGGTATGGTAATGTATGCTAATGAATTTGAAACAGAGGAAAACAACTAACTGAAATAATTTACCTGCAACATAGACATTTTTTTACATGTACAATTGTATATGTTACAGGTCAAATTTGATTTCAGGTTAATTTTGATTAATCTAGGTTGATTCTCATGACTGCCTTTGTCTTGTAGGGTTAGGAGACAAAGGAAATTGAGAATGAACCTGGGTTAAAAATCTTTTACCTTGAATCAAAGTAATTAATTTGACAGTCTGTAATGCACTGATAGCTGAACTGCTTGCATTATATTTAATTGATTTAAATAACAATTTTTGTGCTATGATAGCTAATATTGTTTAAAGATGGAAACCCACCAACCATGAGTAGCACATGTAGCAAGACGATACTATATTACGGACTATACAGGTTGTAATCAACACCATTGCTAAATGAAGACCAGCAGTATGTGGTTGAAACGTTGTGAACACTGACGAAGATAAAAGTGATTGTCAATATCATGAGACAAACAATAAACTAGCCCCATAATAGGTATACCCCCATGGAGAATACAATAAATTCTCTTTTAAGCCCCCCCCTTCTAAGTAGGCCCCCCCCCCCTTTTCAGAGAAAGATAGTTAATGAGCCCCCTTGCCTAAACATTTTTCACTAACAAATGAGTCTGATTAACCAATCACAACTGTAAAACCTTGTGTGGACAGATCTGGGATGGTTTATT
>JAKSDK010000982.1 GCA_022360095.1 Phycisphaerales bacterium | reverse complement strand
CATTTGGGTGACTGTTTATATTAAAATATCTGTGTGACAAAACAGTGTGTTGGAAGCATTTGTTACATAACTTTAAATTTCATCTCTTTTTTTCTTCTTCCTTTGTTTGTAGGTGGTTATCAAAGTTGGAGGACTCTATCAAGAAAGGTTCATCAGCACATTGATTGTAGTATTTTAAATTTTGCTCATGTGGCCCAGTTCTTTTGAATGAATCACTCAAGAGGGTCTCACTCATAGAAATCAGAGAACCACAGAGTGCTGAGAGTTTTGTAGGACGTTTTTGATGAGTATTTTTAGGTAAAAAAACAATGTTTCATTTGAGCCGGTTTTGTTTAGGCAATTTTTCATAACTGAGCAATTACATAAGCCTTGTTTGCTTTAAAGGATAATTTCATATAAGTTCTAGCAGTCACTAATTCTTAAAATACTACCAAAAATAACCAAAGGTTACCGAGTGTGAGCAACAACAATCAAAGGTAAAAATGGTTTTGCTCTAGTGCCATGCTTTGCATAAGTTTTAACTGACAGATAATCAAAACATTCGTGATCATATTACAAGTGATAGAAGGTTCAAACACACGTGATCAAATTGCATTCTGCGCATTCCACACATTCTTAGTGGAAATCCAAACAAATGCTGGCTACATACGTGACGCATGCGTAATAACAACGTGGAGGACTGTGGGCTCCTCTTGTCACATGCAAATATCACCTTGCATATTTTTGTCGCTAATGGGGAGAACGTGTTTATTAATCAAGATTTTGTGATCATTTTCTATTTTCTTATGACCTCTGAATTTATTATTACAAAGAGATATTTTAGAAGAAATAATATTAGTGGCTGGTCACTCTTAACCCTTCAAGCCGCGATATCCACTTACAAATTCTCCAAACTGATCTCCCTACATCTCCCTTAAGAATTAGTTGAGAGAATTTGATAATAGATCAAAGCAGTTTCTATTTAGTGATCAGTTTTTTAACTCTCATAACCATTTCTCTTGGCAACATATGGATATTTTAGGAGAAAATTGATGTTGATCACTATTGAGACTTAAAGCGTTAAATGTTTGGAGTCAAATGTATGAAGCAAAGTGGTTGGAAATAAGAGATATGGAAGCTTTACTTCTGTTATATGACTAAGTCATGTTACATGTAAATAACAGCTTTCTATTAATTTTTTCTTATTTGCACCCTTCTTACATTTAAGGGTATTTTTGATAGTTCATTTTTTCTCATGTAAGTAGATGACTCATAGTTAAGTTCTATGGTGGAACATTAAAAAACTTGTTCATGTTGTTATCTTGAAAATATGTTCATGGAATGAAGTGATCATGACTATCAGAGAATATGGCTAAATTTGTAGAAAACCTCTTGATATTTATCTGGGTGTATCTGTTGT
>JAKSDK010001254.1 GCA_022360095.1 Phycisphaerales bacterium | reverse complement strand
CTCACCTAGCACTTAACCCCACCAAGACCAAGACAGTGGTTCTGTCCACCAGTAGCCCGTTGCAGGCGTTCAAATAGTAAAACGCGGCGGTCAGTGGGGAGCGAATTAAACTGTACACTGAGAAAACAGGGAGGGGCGAGGGGGGGGGGGGACGAGAGCGAGGGAACGCTTGTAAACATTCTTAACCAAGGGTTGTTCCGTTATACTGGACTCCAGTATATCCTCTTATTGGTCGATTATGACACCTTCTGTTAACATTCTAGCAGAGAGAGAGAGAGAGACATTTGTTATCGAATCACGCGGACATCGCAGCTACTAAAAACAATGCAATATAAATCTTGTTTTGTAATATGTCTTCAGCTCCCCCCGCCTCGATTAGTTCATAAGCTATTTGCGGGTGGGAAAGTAATGTAATTAGTTATTTTCCAATCATGTAAATAAAATTTGTTGTTGTTGTTGCCTAGCAGAGGCACACTTTTAATATTTCAAAGTTACAGTCTTCAAAAATCCAGCCTCAGAGAGCTCCATAAAAAATACCTCAAATATCATTTGAAGTACCAAGGCTCCAAAGGTCTTGTTTCTTCTTTTTTTCCCAAATGTATTTGAGCTGCAGAGCGGCGCGGACAAGTAACTCCAAGTAACTACACTGATGAAGCGCTAAGCCCGAAGCGTTTAAGACAGCTCCAAAAAGTTTTCTCAATAAGTTTGCGAGAATCAGTACCACACATCATTACAATACGCGATTATCTACAACGGAATGTTTCTCTGTCAATTTCATTAGGACTAAACACATGGAAAAATCTTTCACTAGAATTGGTGTGACTATTTGAAATTCTATTCCACATTCTGTTAAAACTACCAACTTATTTAATTTTCGTAAAATAATTAAAAGACTACTCCTTAATACCCTAGATAATGAAGATAATTATTTGAATGTTAGTTATTTAATAGAATATTTTAAGAAGTTAACCTGATACGTTGTATATACCTCCATTGTAATTTTAGTCTTTTTTTTCTAATAACAAAACCCCAGAGAGTGAGTTTCTGTGAGGGTTTTTCTTTCGGTGTGTTGTTGTATTTCTTTTCTTTTGTTTTCCTTTTTTCTTAATATGCAATTTGATAACGCCTTTATTTATAATTTTCGTCTTGCCTAGATTAGCGCTATGGCTATTTGCAGGGCATAGACTATTGTAAGCTTATGTTTCTTAACTAAAATACGTTGTTGTTAATCGGAGAAGAAGAATTCAAACCGCTTACTTACTTACTTTCTTACGTGCCACGCAGCTTATCGGAATTTTTTTCCGTTTTTTGTTTGGGCTATACTAGTCGTTGACAGATGATTACATAAACATGTTAGCAAATCATATACTTTGAAACAATAATTGTGCCAGCACAGTTCTAGTAAAGTAAGCGAAAAAGTTTTAACCATGAGCCAGGCGTATTTAACAAAACAGTCGCTTTCCTCTTACATTTGTCACAGTTACGTTTGCGCTTGTGCCACTGTAGTGCACAAATCAACAGCACGACTCTCCATATTAATTAATTAAGTTTTCACGGCCGACCCATTTTCGGACAAAAACTTTGTTGCTTTGTTTACCATACGTAATGAATTGTTTTCGTACTATTCGCGCTCAAATTCAGGACAGCTGACAACGGTAGATTTGACAACTGTGACAGTCTTTACCAGAAGAAGTTCCTCGTGCTTTCCGGTGCATACACGACTTTTCCGGTACCCAAATTATTAAGTGCAGACCATAATAAGCAAGGACTGGTTGAGGCTGACTAGGTTGATGATGATAATAATGGTAATAATAATAACGATAGTAATAATTTATAAAAAATATAATTTATTCATCGGATAAAAATACTTCAGATGCTATACAGTCAACTCTCTCAAAGACGGACACCTTTGGGACCGGCACTAAGTGTCCCTCTTAGAGAGATGCCCGTCTTATAGAGAGTCAAATAGAAGGAGTAGAGAAATGCAGGGACCACCAACTCTAAGTGTCCGTTTTACAGAGGTGTCCGTCTTATAGAGGTGTCCGTTAAGAGAGAGTCGACTGTATTGCAAAGTTAAGAATCAAGCGCAGAGTACTGTTCTGTCCAAGTAAAGAAAAATGAATAAATAAATAAATAAATATACTGAAATGTCTTTTAAAACATTTATATAAGTAAATTAAGTAAAAAGAATTCTAAAATCTAATATCTACACTACAGTCAACTCTCTCTACACCTCTATAAGACGGACACCTCTGTAAAACGGACACTTAGAGTTG
>JAKSDK010001323.1 GCA_022360095.1 Phycisphaerales bacterium | reverse complement strand
GACAAAATCGCCAACATTTGACAAAATAAAAGAGTTGGAATAAGAGCGATGAAGGTTGAAGTAGCGCGAATTCACTTTTTGGATGATGTTTTTGCTGCCGTTGCCTTCTTCGTTGCTTGAGCTCCTATTAACCTGCGTAGAAAATTAGAACGAGAGCAAAAAGAGGGAAGGAGGGAACTGTACTAGTTGTGATAGAAGAAATACTCTCTTTGCGCTCCATTAATAATGATAATAATAATAATAAATAATTTATAAATTTGCTATAGCGCCTTTTAATATACAAATGATCAAAAGCGCTTTACAGTCATACTAATCAAAATTTATAAAATGAATCTATGATAAAAAGTAAAAATGCTGATAAAAAATTACATAGCATAATTAAATGGAAATAAAGTAAAATCTAGTTAAAACTACGTAAACTGAGCTAATCTAAAAAGATATGTCTTGACCTGCCTCTCAAAAGCGAACAGTGATTCGATATCACGGATAGGCGCAGGAAGGCTGTTCTGCAACGTAGGGGCGGCAGCGGAAAACGATCTAGCCCCTAAAGTTGCCAACATGCGCAGGATGTTCTAAAACAATACGGGGAAAGATTTATAGATTGTGTAAAATAAAGTTACAATTTCTTCTAACAACGGGTCGATAATGGTGTTTTTCCCTGTGAAGACTGAGGAAATCAGTCTCAGTCATTGAACGAGTGAATCGAGTAATCATGCACGGTGAAAGTGCACGAGGTTTTTGTCAGACCCTGTCCAGACCAATGTATAGTTGTTTAAAAACACAAACCTTTTTTGCGTTTTGGCTTTGGGTCCACCACAAAACTATCAAGAATGGACGTTTTCGAACACTCTCTCAAAAGTGAAAATTTGTGAAAAAGTAAATCTATCGTTTCAGTGGTCAAGGTTAAATAACTGGCTCTGTTTCTAAGCCATCCAAGGCCTTTGGCAGCGTGAACCATTATTTTCTGTTAAAGAATCTATAAGCTATGGGTATCGTAGATCAAGAGTACGAGTAG
>JAKSDK010001709.1 GCA_022360095.1 Phycisphaerales bacterium | reverse complement strand
GATTGAGAGGAATGGAACCTATGAGCTGACGGAAAAAGAACTGATCTTCGGCGCAAGAATGGCTTGGAGGAACGCGTCAAGGTGTATTGGTCGGATACAGTGGAATAAGTTACAAGTCAGACTGTTCACTATTTTGATGTTTTGATAATAAAAAATTTTGGATGAGGTTTTTATGACTTTAGTAATTTCCGGAATAATCAAGGTTGCGGTAGGTGTTGCTGATAGCACTAACCGAGACCTTGATTGTTCTGGGTATCACAAAAACCTCATAGAATAATTGCGTTACTAGAAATACGTGTATCGCAGAACTTCGCGAAGGTCGGGGGAGGGAGGCCTGTAAATTGTCAGCGATGGGATGGCGGGAGAGAAATAGAGTAAGTTGTTTAACTGGTGAGGGCGGGTTTCAACAACGGCTTTAATATTGAAAGGTGATGTATACTCTTTCCTTTTGCTTGGAGTAATTTCGAAACCAATGCCCTAGCTTTAAAAAGGACCTGGGATCATACATCAAAAGATCTATAAAACTTAACTATTAAGTATAATGGTATTTAAAATGATAAATATTCCTAAAAGCGGTACGTGAGCTGTGCGCGCGACAAAATTATAAACCTTCGCTACGAGAGGGCCAAATCTCATTAAAGTACAGTCGAACCAACCAGTATGAAGCTAGTTTTTAAGAATCCTGTGAGGCTAAAACTGATTTACCAGTCAGGCCCCCTCTGTACAAGAGCCTTTTTAGCCTAAAATTTGAAAACAGATACATTTTCTGATGAATTGCCAATGAATTTCAATCCACGGTTGAGCTGAATGCTAAGATTTTAAAGCGCCATTTAATGTTATATTTGTGTAGAGTGTAACAACCTGTTAGACCCGCCTGAGTGTAACTAGACAAGGCATCACAGTCAGTAGATGTTTGTGATGATCTGAAGGAGGACTACAAAATTCATGATCACTGCAATTTTTCCCATGGTGGTCATTTGGTATGCAGAGGTTCTATGTTGTTCACCTGATCGATTTTTTTCTATTGTCTAGCTCTTTGATGCTCGAGATGTGAATACACCTGCAGAAATGTTTGAGGCGATTTGCAAGCACATCAAGTACGGAACAAATAAAGGGAACATAAGGTGATCATATAATGTTATGTCTTCTCAAAATGGCCTTCAAACTTAG
>JAKSDK010000928.1 GCA_022360095.1 Phycisphaerales bacterium | reverse complement strand
GAACATAATTGATCGTAATCGATACTAATGAATTGACTAATATCGAACATTGATAGGAATTGATTGCTCCCTTTCTTGAGATTATCGATTATGATCGATTTTTTGTAATGAGCTATCAATTTTAATCGATTTGTTCGACAAGTATTAAAATCAAAATGAAAGAAGATTGCCTGTGTTGATTCGCATTCAATTTTTTTTTTTCAGTTTTAGCGCTGGTATCTTTGCCTCTCGCAGCTCACCCTCATTCATGTTGTTACTTTACTCTCCCCTGATCTTGTTTGGTTTAACAAATCCACAGAGGGAAGAGAAAGTAGAGGTCATACCTGCCAGGACGTTAGTATAGCAAGTCGGATTAGGCACTCATTAGGCACTGGATACATGTGGACTAAGTTGACTGAAGATTATATGCACTGAGATTACTGATTACACATGTTTTATCAATGAGAAAGAGTTATTGTCATTATTTGCGGTCACTGGCCTAAAATCTAAACAAATCAGTGCTTGACCAGTGCTCGAAATTCTTCAAGAAAAAGCAACACTCTTTTTAAACATGTCTTCAGCTCTCTACCTCTCCTTAAATTTACCAAAGTAAAGGCAGGGAATACGATGCGTGTGAAATTTTTAATTTTTCAATTTTACCTGTACATTAGTTGGTGATATTCAATACTCAAGGAATGGGGAACTGAGCACTGCAGGATTTTCTTAAGGCTGCTTAAGGCTGGATTATATTAAAAATCCATACATTCATACAATAGAGATATTAAATACTAGCTAATTTAATCACCAGCTCCAGTGAGTTATGAGCTTGCTAGCTGAATTGCTTAGAACGCTGCAACAGTATCGCAGAGGTCAGGATTTGAGGCAAGCCTGAATTCTCTACAACTCCCCTGGGATGTAAGTACCCCAACACCATGCAGGGCTGTCATTAAGGTGCGGGGGCCGGGGATTTCCCCCGGTTGCTAAGAATGCGGCCCCCAGCCACTTTCGTATGAAAATGGAAGAAAAATAGAACCAAAAGAAATCCCTGTTTGATTTCCCGCCTACTTGTTGTATTTACTTGCCAACATGAAAACTTAGGGGGTGTTAACAT
>JAKSDK010001076.1 GCA_022360095.1 Phycisphaerales bacterium | reverse complement strand
TCACAGCAATCACTGCACCCAGCAACAGAACCACTAACAAGATACTGATAATAACGTTCTTAGTTCTTCGAGAACAAGACTCTTCTCCAAAAATATTATAGCTCTTTCTATCACTGTACTCAACTTTTGCTTCTGTATCCTTGTTTACCTCCATGCTGGCAGAGCTGATAAAAGGAAAAGAAGTTGGTGAAAAAGTTGTCTTATATCCACTAACGCATCTCTATTCAGCAGTCCCAACAAAATTTTATGATAAATTATTGTCTGGGTTTATTGACTCCTTTCGTCGATTGTATCAAAAAGCCTAAATAAGTAAAAATAAAGTGCCTCCCCTATCTGATCTATTCAACTACAAGTACATTTTATACTATTTTCAAATTAAACGTCAATCAAATTGGTACGTCAGACCATCTGTAAAATGTAAATTGATTAACCACAGAACGCGTCTACTGACCAAAAAGCAAGATTGTGCTTAGTTTACGAAAAGGAATCACCTGAAAAAAAGCCCAAATTTCATTATCTATGAAAGTCAAGTTGTCCGGATGTACACTGGGCCCCAAACAGATTTACACTAACAAAATTGCTCGCATCACACTGATGCAGATAGGTGCACGGACAGGGAATATATAAGGAGCAATAAAGTAAATACAGCACTTTCACCCTGATTTGCTCTTGATGAATCAGTGTAAAATAACAGATAACATGCAGTTAGTTCCAAATACGGTATTTCCGGTCTCCTGGTCACTTTGTCCCTGTTAAACATTTAATCATATTTGCTCCGCGCAAACTTGAAAATCTAACTCGTATGGTGTACTATACATCAAATTAACGGGACACGTAGAAAAGTTAAAAAGTCCAGTGCCGTAGCTAACAAAAACTGTGATTTTGGTATCTTTTGTTTCTTTGTTGATTCATGCTTCTTACCTCTTTAGTTAGTCGATTGCGAGTTTTTGCTCTTTGAAAAGCAGACAGATGGAGAAAGAATGAACAACTTTCAGGAACATTGAATTAATAACAATAATAAAGAATAAATCAAGCTTTTTATAGCCATTTTGAGTGCTTTCTTGGAATGCTGGGAACAAAATATTTATTTCTCACTCCCAGCATGAGATGAAGGGAAGAGAGACAGACGAAAAACCGGCCTTTCTTACTTCAAATCGCTGCTAGTCACAGCGTCTGTGACATATAATACTCACCTCCCCCTTCGCCTCCATTCAAAGTTGTTCCACTAAGTTTTGATGATGAAAACGTTCGATAAGGGCAGGAGGGGGATCACAAGCACAAGTAGATCATGGATAGGCCATTCAAGGAAAAATAAGATAGTGTCTCCAGTATTTTTGCAACTGGTTGTAGCAAACAAAGAAAAATTTTCCCAGCCAGTATTTATTCCCTTGAGAAACAGATATTGTGAGGAACAGACCTGTTGTGCTTGGTCGGTGAGATTTCAAATTGCATGGTCTCTTTCAAAGAATTTTGATACAATCGTTGAGTTAATCATCATGCTGTCATCTTTTATGATCCAGCAGTCAAAAGAGCGTTGAACTGTTTGGAGAGACACCATGGCATCGTTTCAAAACAGTTATTTTTTACGTGTCCCTTAATTTGGAAGCTGTCAAACGATGTTACTGAATTACCATGGACCGACAACCATGAAACTTAGAGGAGGCGTGGTGATCAAGCGGTTAATAACTCTAACTTTGGATCTGTAGCTCTGGGTTTCAGCTTGCCATAGAGTTGTTTCTCCGGCAAGAAACTTTGTGCGCATGCATGTCTCTTTCCGCCCAGGTGAATAAATGGTTACTGGCGACATGTGACTGCTACGTGTGCACCTTTACTTGAGTTTTACCTTAAGCTGATAAAACTAAGCCAATT
>JAKSDK010001290.1 GCA_022360095.1 Phycisphaerales bacterium | reverse complement strand
TAGAAGTGTTCTGGGTAAGGAAAGGCTTCCTATTGTTCTATTGGACTGAAGCGCAGCAGAGAAATGTAAGTGATAATGGGCTGAGGATGGCATCAATAGTGAAAGGACACAGTTGAACAAGATGTAAATTGTATAAAGCTAAAGTTTATATAATGCATCGCTTGCATCAAACAGGTTCAAATGAAAAATGCACCCCATTAGAGTGTGACTACCTGAACCAGGCCACTTGGCAGAAGATTGTGCAATCACAACAATTCCTGAAAACAAAAGATTCTCTTGATTGTTTTTGCAAACGGACCAAAAACATTCATAAATTTGACAGCTGTTTCTCGAGAGGTCAGGTAAGTTCAAACAGTTTTAAAGTTTTCAACAGATGAGTAGTTTAATGCGTAGTTTGGCAAAAAACTTGAGAGTCTTCTGTTTTCAGAAATCGTTGCACGAGAATAAGTAAGCACTAAGAGACTGAAAAAGAAAAGAATGTATTTCTTATTACAAACATGCTTTATTACTATAGATTAAGAAAAGCCTAAGAGTGGAACTCCCTTAAAATAGATGCACCTACCATTTACCTGAAACAAAAAATAATCTTTAAACCACAGCAAAGAATTTCCAACCATTTCTTCCAATGCAATAAAAATCAGAAGCTTGAGCCCATGATTCAACAAAATATTAAGTGGGCAATAAAAAAACATATGAAATGGACCTGGTCTTTTAACACCATCAAGTGCTACTGCTTAGCTTATGTTATACAGAATAGGTCAAAATTAAATTCATGTTAAAATTAATTTATTTTTTCAACCTGAATTGAAATTATTATTCATGAAGGGCTAACAGACAAAGAAAAATGAGAATCAACTGAAATTTAATAACCTGAAATCAATTTTGACCCACAATGCATATGTAGTAGTTAATTTTTTTATCCCAGGTAATTTTTATTTTTTCTTTATTTCAACTTCATTAGCATACAATTATTACCTGAGATAAAAAATTAACTACAACACATACACCCCCATTTTGACAGCTATTAAGTGACTTGG
>JAKSDK010001118.1 GCA_022360095.1 Phycisphaerales bacterium | reverse complement strand
TCTCCTCCGGCCCAAACGGTCAGTGCACAGGGGGCTTCCTCGGTGGCCGGCCCGGCGGATCAGGTCGTCAGCAGTCCGCTGCCGGTCTTGACACCTGAGGCGGTCAGAGAACAGACTCGGCAGGATCTTCAGGCGCTGGCAGCGTCGCGGGCAGGGCCAACACCGGCCGGTTCGGCGACATCGCTGCGGGAATTGCTTGACCTTCGCGATGGCCATGCGGATCGGATGAGCGCCGATATCGAGAACGCCGTTCGGCAATGCGAAGACCTTGCGTCCAATGAGGTTCGGCCCGCAGCCTGCAATTAAAGAGCCGGTGCCCAGATGGAAATTGAATCAATGGGGCAGTTGCGCCCGTTCGCGTGCAGGTTATGCCGATATCTGTTCGCAACAATCAGTGAGGTTCCGAGGAATGGACGATTTTCATAAAACGAGGCGCCTGCCGCCCTATGTTTTTGAACAGGTCAATCGTCTGAAAGCCAAAGCACGGGCGAACGGCGCGGATATTGTGGATCTGGGTATGGGCAATCCGGATTTGCCGACGCCGCAATTCATCGTCGAAAAACTGGTTGAAACGGTCCAGAATCCCAAGACTCACCGTTATTCGGCATCCAGGGGAATACCGGGCCTGCGAAAAGCACAGGCAGGGTACTACGGGCGCCGTTTCGGCGTGAAACTCAATCCTGAGACGCAAGTTGTTGCGACGCTGGGCTCCAAGGAGGGGTTTGCGAATATGGCCCAGGCGATCACCGCGCCGGGCGATGTCGTTCTTGTGCCCAATCCCAGCTACCCGATCCACGCATTCGGGTTTCTTATGGCCGGAGGGTCTTTGCGCTACATGCCGGCGGAGCCGGGGCCGGAGTTTTTTCACGCTCTTGAGCGCGCAGTGGTCCACTCGATCCCTAAACCGATTGCAATCATCCTGTGCTACCCGGCGAATCCGACGGCCTGCATGGCGGATCTCGAATTTTATAAGGATGTCGTTCAGTTTGCGCGCAAACACGAGATCTTCGTGCTTTCCGATCTGGCTTATGCCGAAATTTATTTTGACGAGACGCCGCCGCCCTCGCTGCTGCAGGTCCCCGGAGCGATGGACGTGGCGGTTGAATTCACATCCTTGTCAAAGACATTTTCCATGCCCGGCTGGCGGATGGGCTTTGCGGTCGGGAACGAAAAGCTGATTGCGGCTCTGTCTCGGGTGAAATCCTACCTCGACTATGGGGCGTTTACGCCTATTCAGGTTGCGGCAGCCGCGGCGCTCAATGGTCCTGAAAACGTCATTGACGAGATTCGCGGAACCTACAGACAGCGCCGCGATGCGCTTGTTGAATCGTTTGCGCGTGCCGGATGGGATATCCCGCCACCGGGGGCAACCATGTTTGCCTGGGTGCCGATTCCGGAAAAATTCCGACCGCTCGGCAGCTTGGAATTCGCAAAAATGCTGCTTCAGAAAGC
>JAKSDK010001259.1 GCA_022360095.1 Phycisphaerales bacterium | reverse complement strand
GTAAGCTAACATACCCTGAAGTGATTGCTATGGATTCAGGACTTGATACCAGGAACCTGAGTACAGCAATGGTGAATTGTGGTGTTTGGGAAGAAATTTCCATGAATGTTCCATCCACTGCAGTAGTCAAAGGATGATAATAATGAACAAATTTTGTTTTGGCCATTTTCAATCTCTCTTAGCCAGAAGATGAGGTAGGGCTCTGGTTTATGGAATTTACCCATGCTGTAATGTCAACCAAAGTCCTGTGTTATGCTACTGTTGAAGATATTATTGTTTGATTACTAGGGTTGTGTATCTGATGTGTTAAAAGACATTTCAGTGACAAGTACTGGTTCCAAAAAGTATGGCACATCACTCAACCATCTGTTGAACTTCAAGTATGCCCCAAGAGAAAAGCCAGTCATCTACCATTCAAGAAACAGCTCCAAAAAGTACACGCCATTCAACAAAGAACAATTCATTCAAGCCAAGTGAGTGTAATATAGTTTGTTTCAATCATGTTTCCGTAAAATTCTGAAAATAAGCCTCTCCATGTATAAGCCCCTCCAAATATAAGCCCCCCAAACTGGTAACGCAAAAAACCCTCCTTTAAATGGTCCCTCCAAATAGAAGCTTCCCCCGGGGACTTACATGCGGAAAAGGTCCCCTCAAATACAAACTAAAACAAAACAAAAACGGTAAGACACTTCCAAATATAAGGCTAGCCCACTCGATTTTGAAATGCAAGTTTCCCTCCATAGATAAGCCCCTTCGAATATGAGCCCCTCAAAAAGAGCCTTTAAAAAAAGAAGCCCCGGGGCTTATTTGCGGAATTTTACAGTAGTTTGTCACATGTAAATCATTTCACAAAACACTTACTCAATTTCTTTTGTCTTTTCAGCTTTCAGTTTGTCGTTTGTGACTCTGGTGATTACACAGTTCATGCCATGGATCCTGACGTACTTGTGGAGTGGGATTTGATAGAACAAGTGGTGTGTATATGTAATACATTACAAATCGGTAGCACTAGAACATGAACTGTCCACTGTACTTTTAAAAACTAAGTGAAGAGGAGATTTGATAGAGAAATTTACATTTTCTGAGTGTTATCAAATAATGTTAAAACATGGCTGCGTTTTTAGTTCCAATTTTTTGGGCAAAAATAGTGAAAAGGAATTCATATTGAACCAGTGAACTGGTCTACAGAACATTGCTGAAGCTGTATACAACATTTGTCTCGTATTTTGTTCATTATTTGGCCCCTACAACCCTTGCATTTGGCTTGAAATTGTTGAAGCTGATACACACTTAGTGATTCATGATCGTAAAATAAGTAGCATTAGGAAACAACTCATATTTTTCATATCCTGGACATTGTGTGTTTTTTAGCGAATCTTCAGCCACGAAGTTCCATCCTGTCCAATCTGTTTATACCCTCCTGTGGCAGGTATGTTTGGATAACTACCGGTATACACAGAACAATTTAGTTTTATCCTTGACTGAATGTCTTGGCCTTGGCGTAAATTTTAGTT
>JAKSDK010000827.1 GCA_022360095.1 Phycisphaerales bacterium | reverse complement strand
GTCCGCGTCAACGGCAGACTCAAGGCGCGGGGTTCGGAAATCCTGCAGGATGCTGCGATCGGCGGCGCTGGAATCATCCTCATGCCGACCTGGCTTGTTGGCGACGATCTGCGCGCGGGACGGCTTGTGCGCATCCTGGATGATTGGACGGCGAGCCGGGAGGTCGGAGAAGGCGAAATTTCGGCAGTCTATCTGCCCAACCGGCGCGGCTCGGTGAAGATCCGCTGCTTCGTTAACACGCTGGTTGAGCGCTTCGGATCGCCACCTTACTGGGACAGAACGAACAAGAAGGACAAGTCTAAAGGGTGTCCCTGAGTTAACGTATCCATAACATGATTGCAGCGATTTGACATTCAGCGAGGAATGAAGCGGTTGTTTTTGCGTATCGTGTTGCGATTGCGCGCCATTGTTTGAGTTTGAGGAAAGCGTTTTCGATGAGATGGCGGCGCTTGTAGAGGTGCCTGTCATAGGCGCGCAATGTCTTGCGGCGTCGGCTGGGCGGGATCACCGGGTTCATCCCTTTGTCTGTGAGATATTTCAGCAATGCATTGGTATCGTAGGCTTTGTCGGCCATGACATGCTCGGCCATCAGACCGTCGATTAAAGCCTCAGCCTGACTGCAATCGGCCGTGGTGCCCTTGGTGACGATCATTTTCACCGGCAGGCCGTGAGCATCGATAGCCAAATGCAATTTGGTGTTCAGGCCGCCTTTGGTGCGGGCAAGGTCCTGGTTCCCCCTTTATGGATGGCCCGCCTCTCCCGCTGGCGCCTGTGTAGGCTGTCAGTATTCAAAGGAGGAAGGAACGAACCATGAGCATAGTGATCCTCGGGATTGATCTCGGTAAGAACTGCTGCAGCTTAGCCGGACTGGATGGGAGCGGGAAGGTCGTGTTGCGACGCCGCATGCGTCGCGACAGGGTCCTCGCATTTGCCTCGGATCGGCCATCCTGCACGATAGCAATGGAGGCGTGTTGCGGCGCGCACCACATCGGCCGGACACTTGCCGGTTTGGGGCATGAGATCCGGCTGATGTCGCCGGAATATGTGAGCCCCTATGTCAAGGCGCACAAGAACGATGATCGAGACGCCGAGGCGATGGCTGAAGCGGCAACGAGGCCGACAATGCGATTTGTGGAACTCAAGAGCGAG
>JAKSDK010000343.1 GCA_022360095.1 Phycisphaerales bacterium | reverse complement strand
ATTGTACAGCTCAATACCTTTTATTTCTCTTAACATCGTTCTCCTCTTTTGCACTAATTAAAACTAATTAGGTCTTCATGCTTGCAAAAGAGACAAGTGAGGTCATAGATTTCCTGTTTATTCAGTTAGTTTGTTGTTGTGGGTTGCCTTCTTTGAATTGATTTGTTTCTCAGTTACTTACTTATTTAGGCATGTTATTCCGGCTGTTTCTTTGTATGTATTTCTTTTCATCAAGTCAGTTCTATGCAACTCTAGCTTTCAGGTTTGCAAATCTTCAGACTTGACCATTCAAGTGAAAAATATTTAGCACTTGTTCCCCTTGATACTATAATATGCTCTGCAGTTTTGATACCACTAAAAGAGAAAACTAATGATAAACTGTCATGTTAACATTATCTTTGTCTTTCAGTGAGATATTGATAGCTCCACAGTGTGACAGTTCAGACAATGAGCAAGGTAATGTATCTGTACATGTTGTTTACATCCTTGGAGACCCAGAGGTGGTCAGGAGAAAAGGTGCAACAAAAGTTTTCAAACACGAGTGTTCACGGCCTTTTCTCCCTACCCAACCGACTGCACCTGTGTCTCCAAAACTGCTCTGCAAAACACTTAACTTGGAACCTTTCACTGGTCTAAGCTACACCCTACACACTTGTGATACAAATTGACAGCTTTTGAAATAGTGACAACAGACTGAACTGTGATATTTTCATCCTCCAGTCATAATTTAAAAAACATTCTCATTGTACTGTATTATATGATCCTTTTCTGTAAAGAGATGTAACTAAGTACAAATGTATGTTAAATCCATTTTCAAGTTAAATTAGCTTTCAGGCTAGGCTACTAACCCAGGTTAGCAAATAAAAATCTAGCAAAGTGCTATTCCTTGTAGGTTGGATACTTAATTATTAATGTGACTGAGGATGTCCAACTTAGAAGAGAGTGGAAGAAAAATACTGAAGAACCGAATGGGCCAACAGTACAACATTTTATATAAGTTGCCACATTTGTTGATTCGCTTGTTACATTACAACCTCTACAGTGTTGAATCACATGATACCCATTGGCAAAAATGCAAGACTCACAGTGCAGAAGTTCTCCCAGATTGCATTTTGCAAATAATTTCCTGATTAACTTT
Source organism: Phycisphaerales bacterium (assembly GCA_022360095.1). Classification (GTDB taxonomy): domain Bacteria; phylum Planctomycetota; class Phycisphaerae; order UBA1845; family UTPLA1; genus JAKSDK01. Next base: position 832 of record JAKSDK010000343.1, on the reverse strand, counting down.
CACAAGTTTTTGTAGATTTTTCAAAGTGTTTTATTCATTGTATTTAAATAAGTTTGTTGTTATAATGGATTAAAGTCAATCAGAAAGCAGTGCATGGTACAAACAAAGTAAATTTTTCAGCTTGACCCTCAGGGATCAAGTTGTGATGAGGCTGTACTGGCTAAAACATGTTTATTAAAATGATTTATATTTATTGTCAATAAATGCCTAAACTAAAGAGTAATTTATGAATCAGCCTGAGCATAAAAATTAGCAGCCCCAGCTGGTTACTGGACACAACTCTCTTCGCCAGCATGGGTCAGCACTACTTCTGTGCAAGGCATGCTTCACACGCCCGTTGGGCTTTTCTCAGTTGTTCCCCTTTTTTTGTCCCTGTTAGGAATTGTGAGTTAACTTGTTATTAAAGGTTTGGTTGTGTTATGTATCATGTCATCGATCGATCGATTCTTTTCCCTTTGGCACTTTGTACTCTGTTAATCATTACTTCTTCCACTCTTTTAGGTAGCTTTTGTAACACGCCTAAAAAGCCATGCAGGAAACGGAAAAGGGAATCTCTATCAGGTATGGACTACAAAAAAACATTTACGAAAGGTGAAAAGTTCATCTATATTTTTAACTTTACTTAAACCAAACACCTCCAGCAATGAACCTGTGATTATAAAAGTGGCACTGAAACCTTTCAATATTTGTGCTCTCTCCCTTCAAAAGAAACTCTTTAGGCTAAATTGTAATTGAAGGATGTTAATTAATGTACTACTCCTTTAGATGTTTTGGGTATCAAAAGCAGCAGCTACAGTCCTCCTCATCATATTCCGTGGTGCATAGGAAAAGT
>JAKSDK010000670.1 GCA_022360095.1 Phycisphaerales bacterium | reverse complement strand
GTAACTTTACTTTGCATCTCATTAAAGTCGGAAAGTTGAAATGATTCAAGAAAGTTTCAAGCGACTTGAAAACCATCCTTATAACCGACTTAGCTGACTTGCGGTTTCTTGAGCTTTGAGAAAGGCGAAACATGTCAATCAATCTTAATTATGTTGTGTGGGAAAATAGGCTTAAGTTAACCTGAAGTAAAAAAGAATCGGTTGTGTGTGAAGCTTAATTTTACTTGAGGTAATTAAAATTTACTTGTCTTGAAATATTTCTTAGCTTATATAGGCTCTAGTGTGATCATGAAGACTACCAATGAAGCACTTGTAAACACGGATTGAAGCGAATACCTAGACTTGAAAACAAAATGCGCTCAAAATTCGAAAAGTAAGCAATGAAAACTAGAAAACGAAACGCTGAAACCGAAAGGGAAGCAACGTTATCTCTGAAATGGAGGACCCGGGCCAGTTTTTGTTGCCTTTCCAGATTTTGTTTTGTCACATAGAATCATATAGATGTAGTTTTCCGCTTTCGCCTCTTTCAGTCTTTTCGCGGAACTGTTCCGCGACGATGCTTAACGTCTTTCAGTAGTATGTTCACCAAATCAGTCTTTTAAAGATCTAGATATCTTGGTACACACAGTACATCCACAATACATACTATAATGTACTCACTCTCGTATTGAGTTGATAAAGCTTGATTTTCCAACCCCCGAGTCTCCGGTTATGGCAATGTTCACCTCGACTTCCTGCCATCTTGCCAGTTTCGTCTTGAAGTATTCCTTAATTCGAGAAAGTCCATGCTCTTCGACGTATCTTTTCATTTCTTCCTGAGTTAATTTCTCCCAGTCCCTATCCATAAGGTCCATGACGACAGAAAGAAACGTTTCTTGAATGGAGGTAAGAAATTTGGAAGAGAAAGTTGTCTCAATATGCCGTAAAACGAGTAGAGAGGACCAACAACCAAAGAGCAGTGTCTTATGTGAGGATGATCACCTGATCTTCGACTTTGTTTGAGCACGAACGAATCACGTGGAAACGTTATGAAGGTGATTGGACAGTATATTTGGGCGGTTGGGGGTGTGCGATCACCAACAGCTCAATTTAATGGTTGGGTGCTCATGCAATCCAGACAAAAATGAGAAGTCACAAAGTACAACTGAATAAAGTCTATCTAGAATTAAATGCTTTATCCCTTTATTGTTTATGTTAACATCTTTATCTTGAGGAGATATACTGCCAAGCTGAGAAAAATTCTCAGAATTTGTCGGTTAACAAATCGACAACAATATTCCATGGTCTGTACTCTTACACTGGACGAAAAAATGGATTTACTAGGGTAGCCAAATTACAGCAAATGTGTAGCAAATACCACATTTGCACAATTTTGCGCAAGAGCAAAGACTGATATTGCACTAGATTTGCTATCCGTAGCAATGACGGTAAATGC
>JAKSDK010001205.1 GCA_022360095.1 Phycisphaerales bacterium | reverse complement strand
CTCGTCGACTTCGGACGCAACTTCCACACCAACCTCCGCGCCTTGGTGGACGAGAGTGCCGCGTCGCTGACCGCCACCGTCCAACTGGGCAACGGAGAAGACATCGTCTTCGTCCGGGCGAAAGACACCGATCCCTTCTACACACCCGCCCGTTGGCGGCGATACGAACTCGACAAGGTCGGCGGCACCCAATATCAACTGACCGACCGCAACGGCTACCAGTACATCTTCGAGGCCAGTGCTGATCCGGCGAAACTCATTGAGACGAAGAACCGTTATGGTGAAGGCGAAGCCTACACCTACAACGGCTCAGGTCATCTGATCAAGATCAAGATCTCCAGCACCGGCGATATCTTTCTGGAACGCGACACGGACCACACGATCACCCGTATCCGTGACTACGCGGGGCGCACCGTCGACTACGCCTACGACGCCAACACGAACTTGACCAAGGTCCAGGATGCCTGCGGGTCCTGTTCGGCCATCCCCGCCTCCGAATATGTTTACGACGGCAATCACCGGATCATCGGGGTGAAGGATGCCAACGGCACCACCGTTCGCACCATTGCCTACACGGGCGGCGGTCAGGTCGATTACTACTACGACGCCAACAACGCCACCTATGAGTTCAGCTACGGCACGATCGATCTGATGATCGATCCCCTGGGCACCACCACCGCCTACACCTTCGACGGCAACGGCGACCTGGTCACCAAGATCATGGCCTACGACGATCCTGCGGCGCAGACCTATCGCTTTGCCTATGACGACGGCCATCAACTGACGCAGGCGACGCTTCCGAACGACGCGGTGGTCACGAACAGTTACGACGGTCGTTACAACCGGTTGCTTACGACGGTGGCCGCCGACGGCAATACCGTTACGACGTATGACGCTGGTGTGGACACGGACAGCTTCGGCGTGATCACCACCTTCACCCGGGAAGGCCTTGGGCAGGCGACCTATGAGTATGACACCGAAGGTGCCCTGACCAAGGAGATCCGGCCTGGGAACCTGATTCGCACTTACGTCAACAACGCCTTGGGTCAGCCGACGTCGATCACCGACGCGACGGGTCGGGTGACCGAGTACACCTATGACAACCGCGGGATGCTGCTGACCAAAACGGTCGATCCCAGCGGTCTGAATCTCAAGACGATCTATTCGGCCACCGCTCTGGGCATAACGGCGGTGACCACGCCGGAGGGCCACACGACAACGATTAACCATGACAAGGGCGGGCGACTCACCAAAACGACCACCGCCGAGGGGATCGTGACCGAGTACGAATACGACGCCAACGGCCGCGAGACCAAAAAGCAGATCATGGACGTGGCCAGCCCGCTGTTCACCTGGACCACCGCCTACGACGTCATGGGCCGGATGACCTCCAGCCAGGACCCGGAGAATCAGGCTACGACCTATGTCTATGACAAGCGGGGAATGCTCATCAAGACCACTGATCCGGAGGGCGGGGTGACCGAAAGGGTCTATGACGT
>JAKSDK010000011.1 GCA_022360095.1 Phycisphaerales bacterium | reverse complement strand
GGTGCCTTTTTTCTCCGTTTAAAAACAAAATTATTCATCCTTACGTGGGGTATTCGAATCGTTTTCCCCACACGAAAACTCTTAAACGATGTAAATATGATCCCTTACGGAGCGTGCGTCATGCTAGAAGTATATGGTGTACGACATCATCATATTCTAGAACCTTTGTTTTCGTTCGTTCATACGTAAACAAAATTACGGCGTTTTCAAAAATCTCCACTCTGGAGAGCGGTTTGGAAAAGATCCGTTTTCAGTGAACGTTTTCACCGGATACGTGTGGACGATGGACCAAGCGGGATTTAAAAAATATCTGTTTTTAAGCCAAAACAGATAAATGTGGACGGAGCCTGAAGCTCACCTGTACACCAAGTCCCATTTCCTGCGTATCCTTTCTTACATTGACAAGAAAATGAACCATTGTTGTTTGTGCAGATACCCTGCTGGTGGCAGTTATGGACATTACTTGTGCACTCATCCACATCTGTCAAAAGTCAATCAAAAGTCCAAACTTTATTTATTGGTTTATCAGCTTAATCTTTGTATTTGATAAAATGACATCTCCCATAACGTATTTTAGTAGCCCTTTTCAATAGTTAAATAACGTAAAATTTTTCATTTGATTTTTTACTTGTTTTAGATAGTTATTTTTTTTAAACTGTATCTATTAATGTTAATTTCTATTTTTTTTTATACTGACAGTGTAAAATTATTTTAATATTCGATTTTATGTCTTAGAGAGGGCCACAAGTTTATCAGTTTTATCATAACTGTCACTTGCTTACCCTCTTTAAATAAAGGCGTTACCATACCTTACCTTGCCTAGGTCTAATATAAAAAGTAAGAAGTTACCGGAATAACTCGACACTTTACCCAACATGTCAAAGGATAGTCATTGAGTTTGAAATTTGATGAATGAATATATTTCAGTATCTACAGTGTTAGCCCATTTCACACAATACACCCTGTACCCTTTATTTCAAATTTTCTAATAATTTTGACCCTTCTTAAATTCGATGGCTACAGTAAGCTACGGATC
>JAKSDK010001489.1 GCA_022360095.1 Phycisphaerales bacterium | reverse complement strand
ATAGCTTCATAGTCATAAAGGGCCTTCACATAACACACTGAAAAGCAAAACAGTACATCTTCAGTTGAACAATCATTATTTACTGGTTATAGTCTATGGTTTACGGCCAGCAAAAAAAAATCTCCCATAGGCCTCCATGTCTGACATACATGTAATAGCAGGGCTCAGGCCTGAGCAGGGCTGTGCTGAGTGAGCCTTAGTGGGGAGGGGAGGGGAGTGGGCATGTACTCCCAATTAAGACCAATACAGGGCGACTCCACTTGAAAAGGGTACCTTTTTAAGGCTTCAGGTGTATAAAAGGGAAGGGATTTTGCAACATGAAGTATACAAAAGGGTAGGGAAATCTGCCATTCCATTGAAGAGATGCACTTACAGTGTATGGCTATATCCTTTTAATTCTTCATGTTCTCCCACATTACCGTTTACTATTAATTTCATTAAGGAGTTGAGAAAGAGACGCAGTGTTCTTAGGCAGGTATTCGAAAACTAAGGTAAAGTTTTTAAAGGAAGATATAGAAAAGGGGGTACCTCTTCTGTGAAAAATGGTATATAAAAAGGGTAATGGATTGAAAATTAGGATGGAGGCTCCCCACACATAACCTTGTTGAGTATGGGTGCCCAAATCCTTTTCCCCAAGGTCTACAAGTGTATCTTCCAATAGCCACTGGAATGTTCTCATCATAAACCAATGTGATCACACCCCTAACTGGAGACTATGATTTTCACTGGAAGCAGAAATAACCATTATTAATGAGAATTTGAGATCAGATCTGGGGAGGTCCTGAAGGTGTTCATGCACCCCTCCCCCTCTTCTTGCCCTAAATACCGTGAAATACCAATGATTTTGTACCTGAGGTGACCCCTTCCCCCTAATCATATTTGCATTAACTATGCTGTACTTACAGTTAAGGAGATTGTTAAGTACAAAGTGGCTTGGGGGCAAGAAACCCCTCTTCACTGCTCTCAGTTCCCATTCTCAGCAAGCAAAGAAAGTTGTGTCCAATAGCCCAGGGCTGATGAAATTTTTTAGGGGTATTCATATTACAAACAAACCATGCTTGATCCTGGACATCTAAACTTTGTTTTCAGGTTGGGTAAAATGACTCTTGGGCTAGTACTTGCTAGCTACAGCCTGCCCAACAGACAAGCTGGAACTTTAAAACTGACTTCATTTGCACTCTGGTTCCCCCCACCCCACCCCCCAGAAAAGCCTGACAATCTGGCCAAACTCACAGTATTTTGTTGATCCTGATGTTGCTTGTCCTACACTTGCGACACTGACTGGCGAACCAAGAGGAGGACCATCAGTGTAGGAACTAGTTGGAGTACTAACAGT
>JAKSDK010001828.1 GCA_022360095.1 Phycisphaerales bacterium | reverse complement strand
GAATGGTCTTTTCACATAACAGAGAAAAACAAATGCCAGCCTAACCCATGCAGAAATGGAGGAACGTGCACTGAAATGGATGATGGGTTTGAGTGTTCCTGTCCAAGCGAATACAAAGGACCGACGTGTGAAAGTAAGTACTACGATATCAAGGTAAGAGATCAAACCAATTACAATTGTTTCTGGTTTTGCCTATCTTCTGTCACTGTGAACGTCTCAGAGTTGAAAAGGAAGTAACATGATCCATTAGTCACTTCGTCCAACCAATCAGATTAGCCATGAAGAGATCATGTCCACCTCTTTAGAGTAGCGCAACCATCCTGACCCGAGGAAAGAAGCACGAGCAAGAGATGAAGCAATGAAAGTGTAACGCCCCTATATGCCTCTATATACTAGACCCGGCTTCTGTCGCATTGTGGGACTTCAATCACGGACTTGTAACGTCCTTTATGGAAGAGGACCAAAGAGCTATAAAAAATTATGAAGAAATGCAAAATAGTTGGTTGAAACTCGTACATCACTGGTAGTGAGCGATCGTTCCTGAGGTGTTCATTTACTTTATTTGTACTTTTTTTAGTGGAGAACCTTTGCTTCATGAACCCTTGTCTTAATGGAGGAACATGTATGGAGTTACTTGGATCACACAGTTGTTTGTGCGCTGAGGGTTTTAGTGGAGCTGCTTGTGAGAGTAAGCGTTTTTTCTATCATAATGAGAGACCTTTAGATTCTAAGACGAGGATTTTCCTAGTAATACTAATATTTAGTACGCACGCGTGAATCAGCGTTACTTTGGTAGGAAAAATTGATAACAAGTTATCAAATGTTGAAAATTTTTTATCATGATGGATCAATAGAAATAACCATATTAACGTTTCTGTAGAAAGATAAGTAAAATGAAGCTTTTCATGATGTCAATTTTTTTGATTGTGAAAATACCACGCGAAATAAACTTTCAGTCAAATCTCGTTCTCGTTGTTCGTCATCGTATATGATCATAATGCTGTGTTGTAACCATTCTCCTGAAATGTCGCGCCCCCCCCCGTAAGAGGCGACCCAAAATTCCAAGCTTTTCATCGTCGCTTACCAAGGGTGGTCGCTTTCGAGCCTTGTTCCAGCTATAAGTGCTCTGACTCGGGAAAATTAACTTATTCGCTTGAGTAAGAAATCGAACAAACGGATCTGGGGTACCTTAGTTTTTGTTCTGAGTTAGAGAATAAATTTCACATCCTAACGAAACTGACGAAAGGCCAATTATGTAATATGCAGAAAATCTCTTATATCAGTTAATTATTGTTCTGTTTTTTTAGTTGAAAGTAAATGCCGCAGCAATCCTTGTAGAAATGGCGGAACTTGTTATGATAATCACAACTCCTACACCTGTTCTTGTTTGGCGGGGTTCTCAGG
>JAKSDK010000026.1 GCA_022360095.1 Phycisphaerales bacterium | reverse complement strand
GTTTCCTATTGACTGTTTTCGGATCTCTCCCATAGACACTCCCTTTGCCCCCAAAATTGTGCATACATGTAAGTTAATTATTGTTTTCAAATGCTCTTAGGAATGGCACATTCCATTTTCTTATCCCCCACCCCATGGAAGGAATAATTAAATAATATCCAGAAGAACCCTGTTGGAATCTGACATTTTGACTACAATAAAGGGTCTCCGAATTAGGTGTTGGATTCTTGCATTACTACGAGGCCTGTGGGAATTGGGAGATCTGGGACTTGTAGGAATCACAATAAAAGTGATGAGGGCCTGTCAGTACCCTGCCCTCCATACCTTGTGGCGAGATAAGGGACCTGTAGGAAGTAGGAATCGCAAGCCTATCAAATCATGACTTCCATCAGGGGTTTCGGATAAAATGTCCTAATATGCAGTCCTCCAGCCCAGGAGCATTTGAAAACATGCAAAATTTGGGGGGCATGCACAGTGTATTATTGGAATTCCGAAAGTGGAGAGTGAAAGTAGGGCCTGTGATGGTCATACTTATGGTAGCAGGTAGAAATCCCCAGCTCGAAGTCCTTAGTGACAGCCTTGGGATACCATTTTAGAAAGTATTCACGGTGATGCTTCTTCCTAGAATTAATAACTTGGTCATATGAAAATTTCTTGGAGTGAAAGAACGTTTTTGGTTATGAAAAGATTTCAATCCCCAAAGGATTATTTTGGTATATGGCCATCACCTCCCATGTGGATGTTAATAGGATCTGACATCCAAAGAGGTATCTTAATATCCAGGGTAGCCAAAAGTTTAGCTGATTGGAGCAATAAATATTATTTAATTATTGATTTTATGATTTTTTTTCTATTAGGAATGTTGCCACTCATGTTGCAACATCATGGCCAATAGCATGGGCCACGCTCTGCATTGGCCAAAACTTTTTACCCCTCTCACTGCAGCTACTGTTGATTTTGTTGAAGTGCCTTCTGTGTATTGTGCAAGAGCCACCCATTGGGGTAAGTGGGGTCCTTTTTGTGGACAGGCAAAGATTAT
>JAKSDK010001096.1 GCA_022360095.1 Phycisphaerales bacterium | reverse complement strand
TATCAAATCACCAAAAATCGACAAGGTTTCTCTGCGGCGTAGAGGGCAGGCGTACCTGGAAGGAACGCTGTGTGTCACCGGTCATCACTTGATCTTTTCTTCCAGAACGGACCACAAGGATGAGCTCATTGTAAGTAGTGTTATTATATTCATTGTTTTGTGTAATTTCTTTTCTATATCTTAATGTGGACAATGTAATTACAGACAGCCCTTACACGCGCGTTCGGTCTGCCTATTCATTTGAGTAGGTACCTTGGAAATGGATGACGTGTAAATATTAATTCATTAGTTGTGCAAACAAAACAATGTACTATGCCCTGATGGCTTTCAGGGTAATGGGTTTGACTAGTCTGTTAGCCCTTCGATAGACCAGTTTCAGTATATTAAAGTTTACGCTTGGCTTTAATACTAGGGGTAATAAAACAAAAGAAATGAATCTTTAAAAAATAATTTTAAGTGAATTGAAAATTAAAGCTAGTTCTTTTCTTTATTCCTTCAAACCTTAAAGTTAGATATGAATTTTAATATATTATTTGAAATAAAATTGGTCTATCAGGACAACTAAACATGACCTAAACAGGTCCCAGTTTTCGAGTAAGGAGTAAACTGGCCCAGAACTAACAAAAACAGTGTGCACACAGGGACCTGTTGACCACTTTTGTAACTGAGTACATTGGTCCCGACCTTGTACTTGAGCACTGGGATGGATATTTAAAAAAATTGTGTACTTACATTAGTGCGCAGTGAGTACTGTACTCCGGGTCCAAGTGTGAATACTGCCTTTGCAAACATGATTAGTTAACAATTATTCCACGAACGCACATTGGATGTGAGTTGGCTTTAATCATCTCATATCCAACATTGAACAAGCCAAGTAGAATAACAGGCAGCACTATTACCCTGTTACTTTTATTAACTTGTAAAGAGGAACCGGAAAGGACAAAGGCCTTCCATTTTTTACATCACACATTTGTACTCGTGTACTGTTCTGAATGGATAAAAAAACTAAATTCATAGATCAAGATTCTTGCAGTTTACCCTGCCCGACAACTAAAAATACCGCTGATAAAATACCATTGTTTGAAATTGTACCACCAAAGTTGTCGTGAATTTAAATGATGATGCACTTACAAAAGTTAAACTGCAGAAGAAAAAGATTCCATTGATTGCCATGTACAACGCTTATGAAAAGCGTGACGTTTGTTTGAAGTCACCACACTGGTTTTGCTCAATGAGAACAGATGCTACGGGTAACTTTATAGGTGTGGTGGATAGCTTTGTGGCCTTTGGTTGCATCTGTTAGCTATAGTCAGATCTTTTCAGCCAAACAGGTTGCATATGTATTTTGCTGATTTCGGCGAGTGGCTTTGTGATCGTGAAGAAATGTACACGTTCTTGTTGGTTGAGGTAATTTCATGCCATGCTTTTTAATTTTGTGACTGTCTATGTTTTCCAAGGGTTGCATTCTATAGCAGTTTTTAAAAATATCTTATATCTATACCACAAATGATTTCCTTCAGTACTTGTATCCACCGCGAGAAAAAACATACAAACTGAAAAAGTCTTTTGCTGGCATAATGACGCTTTCGTTTACCATATATGGTCACAGCATGGCTATGAGCTGATAACCCTGCTGCATTGAGTGAATCAGAATGCAGGAAATGCAATAACCATCGTCCAGCTGCATGCCACTTAAAAGAAAAGTTGTCTTACTAAAGTATGTTATTTACAGCTCTTGCACTCAGCAGTGGAACATGTTGAGAAGAAAGCAAGAGGTCAAGAAGGGATACTCACTCTTTTTTGTAAGAACTTTGACTTGGTGAAACTAAAGTTCAACAGCATTGAAGAAGCACTGAATGTAGCATCATC
>JAKSDK010000473.1 GCA_022360095.1 Phycisphaerales bacterium | reverse complement strand
GCCCTAATATGATGCCGGATATGAATTGCATAAAAAATGGACTGGTTGAACTTTAGCTCAGTGGATTTTCTTACTTAACGGTCTAGTCTTGTTGTCACAGTAAGGTCTGGTTGATTTGTAACACCTTGTACTGTGTAAGGCTGGATATATACTTTAAAAAAGGATAATTGTCTCCATGCTGCATGAAAAAGCAATTCATTAATCGGTAAAGGAATCGGCCTTATTTACTGTCGATTTGTAAGTTAAGGGAGAACCTCATAACTTCCACGACTTGTCTTTTGGAAGAGAAACATTCCCGCCACAGCTACATTAAAATCATTGCGAAACTTATTCCATACTAAAATGTTATATTAGTCGAATTTTCGTTTTAAACAATGTACCTTTTCTATTCAAAAAATTCCCAGATTTCTTTGGCTACCAAAAGGTCTATTACGACTCTTTCAACAACGAAGAATAGAACCAAAGAAATCTCAGGTCAAGGCAAAGAAGTTAATATAAAGTTACAAAGCAGTTGAGGCATCGATATTGAAAAGTCAATATGTAACTTAGAAACGTCAATTGATCAAAGAGAATGAGTCTCAACATTCTTGAAAAGGATCAATACCGTAAAAGAAATAGGTACCGGTTATAGCCAGTGCTAACAAATGATTCATTTGTGTATTTAAATGATGTAAAAGCTTGATTATTAAACTCCCCTTCAGCCTATTTTAAGAGAAAAGGTTACTATGGCTTTACTTTAGACTTGGCAACCCGTCTCTTCACTTAAAAGAAGAACAGTTTTTAACTACTCTGATTGTGTGGCGCATAATACTAAAACTGCATTGTAACTGTTCGAAAGTTACGCTTTTCGTCGGCAATAACAGGAACTTACCGCCCAAAGCCGGTAAGAAGCGATCATCTCCTCAATCCTCCGATCTCTACAGGCCATTTTCAAACATGCAGCACAAATGTAAGTTGCTATTTGTCAGTAAGTGACAAGGATGTTCAGATTTTGAAAGAACAGCTTCTCCTCCTTGCCTCATAACACGAAATAAAATTGTGTTTTCTTCCCCTTAAAATGCTGTAATTTCACCCCTGATTTTTTTAATAGGTTAACAATTTTTTCTTCTAAATAAGGTTGTTCACAATATGTAAATTTGTAATTGGTGGACAGGGTTTCAGGCTCTTCTAGCGTCTTTCGTCTTTACAACTCAAACAGCAATGCCAGGTAATTATAATTTAAAGTATTTTTGGCTAATATTTCTGAATATTTTTTTTAAAATGGATTGATATCAATTGACTGAGTGTTTTTAGTTATTGTAGGTGACAAAGGTTGTTGGTTAGCTGGCTTTGGTGTCATTTACTCAACTAATGAACTGCCTTTGGTTGTAGTTAAACTCAGTTTTACGTGCTATTGAAATACATATTTTCAATGGGTTTTAGTTAACATCAAGCTCATAAAGATATGACAAACATTTTGTTCTCCTCACTATAAGCTTTACTGCACAAGCGTGAGAATTTTTTGCCTCGGAGTATCACATATCATAAACTGCCACGTCGATCGCGTCTACACTGACAAGAAACATCTACAATAGATACTGACGATATAGAGGAGTGAATATCGGCCAAAAAAAAAAATTGGGATTTTCTG
>JAKSDK010001070.1 GCA_022360095.1 Phycisphaerales bacterium | reverse complement strand
GGGATGGCAATTATCGTTTTTTAAACAGTGCATCAGTTATAAGGTAACAATAGAAAGAAAAATTAGAACAACCTACAATAAATCCTAATAGAAATGTTCGAAAATGCGTTTCTATAAGGTGTGCAGATAACAGAAAGTTTGTAAAGTATGTCATTTTTCGAGCCAGTTGTTGTCAACAGAATGTATGGTCTACTGAGAGTGCACACAAAGATCGGTTGTGCTTTATTTGTAGCACTTCACACACATAATTATTTCATACAGTACAAACTCACCTCCTGATGTTGTCCATTTTGTTTCAGCAGAAAATTCTTCAAAGGCCGCGAGCTCCCTGGAAACAAAGTTCAACGCTTCGTCTCAGAGGACGGAGGGCATGACTGAGAACCATGAAGGTATTGTCAAAGACGCTGTAATCAATAAATCATGGGTGATGGGTCCTATGAACGAGTGCTCATTTTTGTTCATATGAGTTGGTTATGATGATTTGGTTTCTCTCCGTGATATACGCTTATGATATACATATACATCGAGATATCTCCACGAGTCCTCCACATTCATGATTGATGCCCACATACGGTCTAGTTGAGACCTGTCGAACCACACTTTTGCCGAAACGTGTGAATTATTAATACTATTATATACGGACAGAACTCTACATCCATCTGGCCATTTGGAAACTATGAGTTAAGCATAAGCTACTGAATAGAATAAATCAGTAAAGTTACATAAAAATACAGTGGCATGCTGATTGTCAGCTACGCTACCACCTATCTACCTACATTGTAATTTGTAATTTGCTTCGTGGGTAAACAAATTACAAATTACAATGTAGGTAGATGGGTGGTAGAGTAGCTGACAATCAGCATGCAGTTCTGTATTTTTATGTAATAGATCAAAAACAAGTGCGAGGGTTTCATCAGGGGTTGCAAAGACCGAGAAACAGATGAAAGCACGAGGCTGGAGGGCGAGTGCTTATATTTTGAAATAAACCTACATGTATATTTTTCACTTATATTATAATTATAGTAGTCGAATATGTAAAATTCAACAAATGTAAAATTCAACAAATTCTCCTTTGATGACAATGCCCCACCTCGGGAGCTGAAACCTGATACATACCCAACAAATGCCCGGGGGAGGGATTGGCATACTTGGAATTGATTGTTTCAATCATGAAATTATCATCGTAACCAAGGCTTGTTTTCGCAGAGCTTTTTATGGAAAATGACAACAATCCAAAAACAAACTCTTCTGACGACGAGCAGCTTGTTTCAGAAACTCCCGTTGGTAGTAACTGTGAAAAGGAGGCTGATGCTGCACCAGGAAAACAAACTGAAGAATCCGCAAATAAAGGCTCCCAGTCACAGAATAGCCGTAAGCGTAAAATGTCAGAATCTTCTTGTGATCAAGGTATGCAATAACATGATTTGTTTTTCTAGCTACTGCCTACTAGTACATCTAAAGTGGAAGGTTATTGTTAAGTTACTCAGAGCTGTAAAAGGAATTGTTTCGTTAACACTGTAGCCAGACTGCCATTCTTCATTCTTCACTCATTGCAATTTTCAACAGATGCAAAACCAGATGTCACCTTGGGCTCACGAATACTGCAAATCGTGGTACCGACTTATACTCACTCAAACGTCGAGAGCGACATAAAGGTACGGAAAAACGGGCAACAAAAAACGTATAACTTGTCTTGCAGCATTGTTGAATAGCGATGTTGCGCGTTTTACCACCCAAATTCAAACATGTTAACAACCTTGCAAGACAGGTTCAGGATCTGGGTGGTAAAACGTGCAACATCGCTATTCAACTCGTTTTGCAGCAATGTTGCAAGACAAGTTGCATGTTTTTTGTTACCCGTTGTTCCGTGCCTTAAGTTTTAAG
>JAKSDK010000756.1 GCA_022360095.1 Phycisphaerales bacterium | reverse complement strand
TGTTCTGAATCCAAAGTAATTTTCAAGCGACGAAAAAAAAAGCAAACATGTCAAATAAAAATGCTTTACAAGGAGCTTAAACGTTCGCACCTCGTGCATTTCACTCAGAACTCCAGCAACAAACAAACATAGTCAACACACAGAAAAGCCCGCCTTGAGCCTGCGGTAAGGGATGCGCAGAAGCCTGCGCAGAACGTTTTTCCGCCCTGAACTGCCAAACTTTCTTCATTCGTTCAATCACAACAAAGATAGAGAAGACGTGTATTTGTGTATAAGCGGAACAGAGAACAAGAACAAGACTTATTTTTCCCTACATCGATTTGTAATCCTTTTCTTCGATGAAGTTTTCATTTTAATAAAAAAAGACTGGCTGGAAAGGTAAGTGCTGTCCTTTCCTTTTGATAAAAGGGGGTTTCCTTAATCTTTTTTTTTAACCTTTTGTAGATTTCGATACTGCATTTTAGCTTCTTCTGCTTCTTTTGATTCTAAACAGGTTGATGCTTGATAAATCAATTTTAAGCTAAGGCCTTAATTATAGTTAGCTAACATTCGCTATTTTTCGAAAGTTGAAGTACCTGCAAGGATTGCTAGGATTAATGCCTTTAAGTTTTTAGTATGACCTACGGTTAATTCTTATCATCATTTTCTTTTTCGTACCGTACCAGTCCGGGCCACAACCAGATCTGGATACGTAATTTCCTGCAATGTGATTGGCCCAGACGGCAACCAAAACATTGATTTGACCTCGAAAAGACTAAGTTCGACAGAAATGTCGAAGCAAAGAGCGCTATGTCTGGGGTGTTCCTTGAAGAAAAGTAACAGCATGTAATACCAAACCGATTAATCGAGATGATTTTATGTGTCTTAGCGTTCGAATTACAAATATCAAGATGATAATGAGCGAGGAAGGTTTATGTAAAAACGCCTGGACTTCTGATATCAAGAGACCCGAAGCAACTCGACGACACCGATCGAAAGGGAAGAGTAGGGAATTTGAATACTTGCAATACTGATACATTTTAAGTGGAAAGGTATA
>JAKSDK010001054.1 GCA_022360095.1 Phycisphaerales bacterium | reverse complement strand
TCGCCAGTGTGGAATAGCATGATGGGGCGGTAGACCTAACATGTTTCTCACATTTCAGATGTTGATTCACATGACAACTGACTAGTTTTGTAGTGATAGCACGCTAAGAGCACATCCTCCAATTTGAATATCAATGCTTGCCTTGTTAAATAAATGATTGGGAACAGCTGTGCAGTTGATAACACCCTCGGGTTCGTTTTTGAGGGGTTTATTTCTGAAGCTCAGCGACTGTTTTCTGTGGGCAGGCAAAAGTTTTTTGAAGGTTCTCCGGCTTGCATTTATGACTGCATGTTTATAGAGAGTAGTGTCGGCGTACTGATGACACTTGGAATTGATATGTGACTCAAGGTCTTTAACATAAGCACCAAAAGATATGCGTTTCGATTACTGTTAGATCACCTTTCCAAAACCATACGGCGCTAGGTCAGATGAAACATATAATAAGCTTAAACAACTTTCAATAAGCTCTCCTGCACCCTCCAAATTTTAATGACCTTTCTACAATTTCTTGAATGTGCGAACGGGTGGATGAGAAGTGGGGGATCCCATAAGACTGAGGAAGCCTTTTCTAAATAGTGTTACTGGTTATTCTACCATAGACACGGACTGGAAATATAAATGACAATAAATATCTTCGTTTTTTATTCAAAAAACAGATATGAGCTGATGCCAGAGAGTTGGAGGGAGCACTCTCCTTCTCATCCCAGTTTCTTTTAGGTGATCGATAAGCTGGAGGTGATAATGCAGAGGGATACACCATACTTGAGTCTAAACAAGCACATTGAAGCTCATCCGTACTACAACGTTCCCTGTGCAGCGAGGGCTGATGGAGAAGTCAACACGAAAAACAGTGAATGCCCATTAATCAGACAATTTTAAAGGGAACGAGTATACAGTTAACTCCATGATTATTGGGAAAGTGAGCAAAGAAAAGATTGAAGAAAGTAAAGGTAGCAGAGGGTAATGAAACAAAAAAAGCCAAACCTCAACTAAATTTAGAAAGAATATTTACAATGAATAATGTTTATCGCCTTCGTGTTTGAAAATTCACATACTCAAGGCATAAAGGTCTTCTGTCTAAAGTGTTTAATGAGACGTTTCTGATACACAAGATATGCAACTAAACAGAATTTTATAAGTACAGTGTACGAACTAATGTAAGAAAACTATCAATCTACTATAGACTACCCGTAAAGATCTTCCCCCTTCATAGAAAGACTCTTGTGCTTTCGCATTCCCCAAATCAATGGTACATTATCTGCTGCCT
>JAKSDK010000857.1 GCA_022360095.1 Phycisphaerales bacterium | reverse complement strand
TACAACATTTATATTAAATTTGTTGACATTTGAGCTACACGTGGTTCACTTTGGGGTGGTGGAATTTCAGGTTGACTTTACAGTGGTGTACGTATTGCATTGGTGTTGGCCAGTTGCCTGGCAGTGCTTATAATAAGCCTCACCCATGCTACTGCCTCATCCCTTCTAATTTGTCCAAAGTCTGGGGTACCAAAAAGCACCCATCTTCTTTTGCAGTCCCTACTTGTGATCATTATGGGGAGTACTTACATGGGGCGATATCCCAATGGCTAATCCCTATCATGAAAGTGGCAGGTACAAACACAGGTCAGTGCAGGTCACTGTTCTATCCATCAGTAATAACTCAGATAACCTGCACTTTTGACCTGTGACATGGGATCTGGATTTTGTACCTGCCATCATGTAGGTACAAAATGTGGCAGCAGGTCACTTAGTTTGCTCTTGCTCTGGAAATAGCTGCAAATACTAACTTAATGGCATCATCTTAGAGCATGTTGTTTGCTGAGCATGGGGTGGGAAGAACTCCAGCATGAATTAAAGGTACAGTTGATTTCACTGAGACCAAAGACTGCATTTGCCACCCCTAAGCAAGACGATGGACATAACCGTCTCTTTCACAAAGGAGTTCCCCTCCCCCACCCTTCCTCTGGCCAGGAGCTAAGGAGTACGTACATAAAATATTTTCATGTACATGTGGCCCGACCCGGTCCCAGGCAACATTTGTGGCCAAATATTCGGTAGCTTAGCATTGTTCTACATATGATCGCGGTTAGAAAGGGATAAAAATGAACTTTATGAACGTAAATATACCTTGGGGGGATCTTTTTCACTGATGTTTATCAGGGAATTCAACTCCACAAACATCCCTCTTCTTCGGCAGACCCTCAGTTGCTTGCTTGAAAACATCAACAGTGCGGCCACGCAATGTTCGTTCAGCGGTTGCTCACAATGGCTTAGACCGCGCTAAACTGGGCACTTGTTCAAATGTAACAACAAAAATGTCGGAAGAGTTCGAAATGTGGCTGCAAAATCTGTGTGATACGTTCAACTCTTTGACTGATATTCAAAGAAATACGACAGTGGAATGCATCATAAATTTATGTGGACCAGAGCAGCTTC
>JAKSDK010001022.1 GCA_022360095.1 Phycisphaerales bacterium | reverse complement strand
GTTAAGTAAGGCCACGACTAAATGTTGCATCATATTGGTAGCGGTCATTTCATCAATCTAAACAGTCTAAATCAGAATCAGAATATTTACAAAGAGTAGGCATTGTTAAGTAAGGCCACGACTAAATATCGCATCATATTGGCAGCGGGTCGTTTCATCAATCTAAACAGTCTAAATCCGAATTTTCCGATCGAAAATTGCAGCTTGGGCTATCTGTGTCCAAGTAGGCAGTTCCTTTTGACAACAGCCTTACATTTAGTCAGCCGAGTTTCAGATGAGCGCTTAAAAACAGGCAGTTGGCACTACTTCTTGGGTGGCATCCGATTGACGAACGAGAAAGGCACGTCACTAAACACGTCAGAACCTAGCACGGTTATTGTTCGGTATTTTCTCAATTGCATCTTCATACCACTTCATTCTTGGTACTCTAACAATTCTTTGGTATACTTTTATCCATAAGGATGACTGTAAAAAAAGGATTGTACATGTGATAGCATTCACTCATGGGCATATCTATTAGTTACCGGGCTTGACTCTGTGCACAGACAGTTTTTTGCGAAGAGTTAAAACTATTCACAGTAGAGCGACAACCAAATATAACGTTGTACAGGAAGCGTAACGCCGACACATATGCATCAGTTTGAAAGTTTCCAAAGGCGAAAAAAATCACCCTCGCAATCATTTCGACAACCATTTTTTGAATCACTTCAAATACTCTTAATTTTGCTTTTAGTGCAAACATTACAAAGTTTTCATGCAATAATTGGTTCAGCACTCTACAGTAACCAGTCTGCTGCTTTACGGTTTTTCATCCATGTTTGACAGAAGTACATGAATAAATGTATCCAGGTGCTTCAAGGTGAATCATTCTTCCCCTAACCTCACAGAATTGTGTGAATTATATCTTTTTTTCTTTCATAGATTCTCTTTTGAAAGGCTCATTTCGGTATCAAAACATTCAAAACTTTCCTGTCAAGAACACTACACCAGTTATCTTCTCTTCCAAACGAAGTCAAAAGATCTTGAAGCAGGTCTAACGTTGTCTCCACGCCGCTCGCGTGAAAGATGCGACATGGAACACTCTAGGTCAGCTAGTCTGTCAGAAAACTCTTCCCTCTGCTTTT
>JAKSDK010001937.1 GCA_022360095.1 Phycisphaerales bacterium | reverse complement strand
ATCGTTTATAAGTGTTTCAGAATAGAGTTCGAAAAGAACTCTAGGTAATCATCGTCTGAAGCAATCAATTCCCTGAAATGGATCCCCCTAGATGGGCGACACTTTGCTTTCTGATGCTCTGCGGTACAAAAATTCTTTTAAAGGGCACATACCAGAGCACCTTGAGACTTGCATGGACATAACACAAGAAATAGATACCACCATACGAACCCGAGAACTGATTGTGGTAAAACAACAAGTTATTATAGGTGCATTAGTGACTGGACAAGTCCTCCCAATCTTTTTTTAAAGGAAACTTTTAATTGGGACATAAAAAAAGCTTTTTTTTATTTCCAAGTATTGTACTTTAGCTTGTAATATTTCATTTTAGCCTTTATAGTTGCTTAACCTTTTTAACCATTTAGCTTTTTAGGCGTTAGCCTTCTATATTTGGGAAATAGTTAAATTTTTAAGTTTGATTGTAATTGGTGTTAGTGATTTCAACACTATTTAATCGTAGTGAGGTCCTCCCTGGAAACCACGTAACGTGACGGGAGTTTCCTCATAAAATTATTATCATTATTTATTATTGTTTTTGTTGTTATTGTTATTATTATGTCATTGTTGATCAATCCGATCCTGGAGAGTTCAGTTCAGACTAATCCTTGTAAAAGTTGTTACCGTGGAACCTCTACTTGTACGCGGTGTCCTGAGATTCCCCTAAACCATTCAGTAAAGAGTATGATCAGCCGCACATACCCGTTTAGGCCAATAAGGGACTGGAATGATCAGGACAATGGTTCATACTAACTCCTTGGGATTCACCATCGATAATAGTCTCCCACGCAGACTTTCTTAGGTCTTTGTCACGCGTTTCTTCTCTACGGACGTCTGCTGAAACGAGCGTTAAATTCCTTTCCCTTTGTTCGCAACTATCAGATGGAAATCACGTGCAAATTACTGGAGAACCAATCGGCACTGAGTGATTGTTTAATGAAAGGCCAATCATAAGTTGAAAATTAAGTGTTGACAGCCGAAACGCGAGTCATTAGTGTGATACGCGACCTTAACAGAGTCTAGGTAATTGGAGACTCTGTAT
>JAKSDK010000775.1 GCA_022360095.1 Phycisphaerales bacterium | reverse complement strand
TGCAAACACGCCTCTCGGCCAATCAGAACTCGCATACTA
This sequence comes from Phycisphaerales bacterium, assembly GCA_022360095.1. Lineage (GTDB taxonomy): Bacteria > Planctomycetota > Phycisphaerae > UBA1845 > UTPLA1 > JAKSDK01. Next base: position 1,791 of record JAKSDK010000775.1, on the reverse strand, counting down.
TCTTAGTTATTTTATAAATATACATAGATCAATGCCAAATAGACATTTAGCTGCCTTAACCTTGTTATACTGCCTTCCACCTCAAATGAGGTAGCACTTGAATGCCCATATAGCATTAATTATATTCATTCTATATAATTATTACATTCACCTTTTTTGTGGTACATGTACCTCATGATACTTAATACATGAAACTTACAGTAAGTCTGCTAAAATCCCATAAATTTATAAATGTGAAAATTTAAACAGTTATGCCAATAGACTGTGTGAGTGTCCCATGGTAGATTTGCATAGATGTCAAAACAAACCTACAATCAATTAGCATGACTAAAAGTTTGAGAGCTTCCTCGACTTATTTACAGAGTGACGACTAAAACCACGGCCACCTAAGAACTTTCAGCCAATCAGAGACCATTTCTTCAACAAAGTATTGGGTGAATGGACCTCATCAGAAACTGTCCTATTTATTGGTTAGCTTCAATCCTAAATTTTTTGCCATTTAGAATGGCTCACTACACAATATTATCCAAACACAATACAAATTAGCAAACACAACAAAATAGTTGCGAAATACAACACAAAATTCTCCCGATTATGTATGCAGGATTTGTCACAAGTACTTAAGCATGAACCTATCATTACTCAACTGCTGACATGTTATGCACCTTGATTGCAAATTCCTGTATTTCTTTGTTATCCATGTGACGATCTGTCGCGAGAATGGATGTGTTTTTGCATGATGAACTGCTGAGAAGAGCTGGAAGAAACTTACCAATACTACTCTAGATGTGGAGCAGCAGTAGACAAAGAAGAGGTTTTCATATGTTATTATTTTCAGCGTGGATTTGATTAATGTGGCTAAATATCATTTAGGCAACGTTAAAATGAGAGCAAATGCAGCCAGCAGTCTCCCTCATCTGTAGTACGTGACCTTTGGGGTGGCCTCTGGAGGTTTCACAGGATTTCAAGGTTCATTGCCATACACGTGCAGTTTATCAGCTGATCTTTGCGGATCAAACACTTTGCTATTGCGAATCATTGCGGATTCTTGCACCCTCTCCTACCTCCCTCTTTTGCGTTGGGTCATCAGGGTAAGTATCTGATTACTTGGTTATATAAATTTACTCTTTTTAGAAAAGTACCATGCAACAGCATGTTTATTGATATTTTGCACAATAGGCTTCGCGAGTACATGGATTAAGAAGATGGAATGTAAACAGTAACGATGGTGACAAGAATTGGATGGGTCAGGCTGTATGAGGGGTTATCGAGCTATGTGGCACATTCTTCATTTGGATTACGGTATACAGACACCAAGAAGAATGGAGGAAGTGATTTTACAAGTTGATCCTTGAGGGAACAGCCTTGCAAAAGGCTAATGCGCTAAGGAGAAGGTTGTAAAATAACCCAGGCCCAAATTTCGCTTGGTACGTTATTTCCAAACCTTCTAAAATAACACTGCATGGGCCCCCATGGTCACATTTTCACTGCCACAGTCTGTCCGAAAAACTCTTAAGCAACCTCTGTTAATTTTGATTAAACACAATCGTAAAACCATGAAGCTATATATGTGGCATGGTTCATTTTTCGAGGGCCAAATGTTCAATCACATGACTCAACGACTGAAAAAACCATCTACAGCACCATGAGTAAGAGAGCCATATGGCTTTAACCAGAAACCCATAAGGGTTGAAACGTGTAACTCTCATATGTTTGCTTTGTCTGATGCTCGCGATTATTCATTTTCGAAAGTACCATATTTGAAACGAGAAGAAGAGATAACTGACCAAT
>JAKSDK010000235.1 GCA_022360095.1 Phycisphaerales bacterium | reverse complement strand
TGCCGCTCATTGCGGAAGGCCCGCGCAACCGCCGGGTGATCGCCATGGACTACAATCTGTTCGTGCGCCATTCCGGCGGCATCGAGAACGCGGCCAAGTCGGAGATCTATGAACAGCGCGCCTATCAAGCCTTCCGGCGCGCCTTCGACCGCCAATATGAGGGCCCGCGCCGGCCCCTGCAGATCGGCTTTCACTTCGTCGAGATGAATGGCGGCGCCTATTGGCGGGCCATGGAGCGTCTGCTGACCGAGGTCTGCGGCCGCGAAGACGTTGCCTGTATCTCCTATGCCGAGGCGCTCGAGACCATCAAGGCGCGCAGCCGCGTCGACGGCGGCGCCTGACAGCGATTCATGCCTACGGTCGATCTGCTTCGATGATCGCTGCCATGGTGTCGTCGTTCGTTGTCACTCTGGCCAAGTAGGCCGCATCGATCTCGGAAAGCGGCTCATGGCGGATTGCAGCCTCGAAGGCTTGCAGTCGTTTGTGAATGGACAGGAGATCCACGATCGTGGTCCATGAGCTCACAAGATACTGAAACGAGTTGCTGACCTGACCGAAAGCAGCCATGATCTGCTGCAATATTCCCCAAGTTATGGCAGCGGCCGCAATGGTCGGAATAAGCAGCCATAGAACGAATATGTTGTCGACCTGCAGGTACATAAACCTTGCGACGTTGAAGTACATATAGTTGAAGTAGAGCCGAAAATAGTTGCGGCGGACATTGTTGAACAGTTGCGCCATCGTTGGAGGCTGCGCGCGGCTTTCATCATCCTCTCCGTAAACCAGCTCTTTTCGAAAAGCCGCCTCCACCCGCTGGTTCTTGAATTCGAGTCCCGGCAGCCGAATGCCCACCACCAGCAGCAAGAAAGTCCCGAAGAGCGACCAGAAAATAGCCGCCGTAAACAGCGGATGTGGAATGACACCCAAAACAGGCAACTCAGTCACATAGTCCGAAAGTGCCCACAATATCGGAAGAAATGCGAACAACGTCATGATGGCATCAACCAACCGGATGCCCAAACTCTCGACAATGTTTGCAAAACGCATCGTGTCTTCCTGGACACGTTGAGACGCCCCTTCAATATGGCGTAAATCCTGCCATTTCTGAAGATAATAGCTGTTCATTGCCGTCCGCCATCTGAACACATAATGGCTGGCGCCATAGGCGGTTAAGACCGCCACGGCGATGTGGATACTTGCTATCTGCGCGAAAACCAGCAGCAAACTAAAAAGATCCGCTGAGGTGACACCGCCATTGCCACCCAGGGCGTCCTGAACTGCGTCAAAAAACGGGCGGCGCCAATTGTTCAGGGCAACCGAAACCTGAACTGAAAAGTAGGTTGAAAATATCAGCAGCGCGGAACCTACCACAGACCAGATAAACCAAGGATGGGGAGCGAGTTGGTAACATAGCGCTGAAAATATTCCGACGGTGACGAAGAAATAGACGTAAAACCACAAAAAATCGGGAGTCCAAAAATAATGAACCCCAACAACGGGCGGCGCATCGGGCGCTGCCAGATCAAAACCAATTCCCCGACCGATGTCCCCCCCGTAAATGTACCAGATAAGCGCTGATAAAAGGGCCCACGCAATCGCAGTGGGAAAGAAAAATTTCGGATTTGGGTAGAATGATCTG
>JAKSDK010000186.1 GCA_022360095.1 Phycisphaerales bacterium | reverse complement strand
TGCTCTTCCGATCTTGCTCTTCCGATCTATCAAAATCACTCGCATTTTGCGAGTTTGCGAGCGTTAATTTCGAGCCCTGATTTGTAAACCATTCTTTAGTTATGATGTTGAACTTTGTATGTTATTTGGACGGCATTAAACACTCAGGCTCCATAGTTCGAGCTGCACACCCATTCCCGTCTCTTAGTCGTGAATATAAATAGGAAATGGGGTGAATCAAAGGGAGCGGGAAGGGGGCCGGGAGAGAGAAGAGAAAACCTCCTCCTCCTCTCCCCCTTTCCTTCTTTTGCCGTCGCACCTACCCTACGGGTTACTATTTCTTCTCTCCCCAATCTTCCTATGTCAAAAAATCAAAGATGGCGGCTACAACAATACGAATATGTACAAGGTTTCGCCCACCCAAAATACACTGCAGGCTATCTATGATTGGATTAACATTACAGGCTACAATAAGCAATCTCCCTTCGGGTCGAATACTCGGGAGTATGCTAAGCACAATGTTTAATTGACAGTGAAAAATTTCATTGGTGTCATTGTTTTTTCTCTGACGGGATAATTTATTACTTAAAGGCAAATGAATAACACGAACAATTTATAGCAAACTTAAGCTTAAGTTTTATTGTTCGTTTTTAATTGATAGACTGCTAGGAGTCCCTCAGGGTTCAGTTTCTCAACCGATCGGAAGCGGTCAAGCTCATGCAACAGTGTGTTCAGCTGCTTTAAAGATTTATACGACAGCAAGCAAAACTCTTAAATACTTCATTTCAATAAATAAGCCAACAATTAAATTATTAAAGAAACTTTAAAAAAGAAATGTTAGGTTGTCTTCTTCTCTCTCCCATCCCCAATCCCTGATTTGAGAGCTTGTTTGCAGCTTACAGTAATATTTTCCACAACTTTCATTGGCTGACCACCGACAAAGAATAAAGAGTTACCATTGTCTGGAGGGTGGGTACGTAGGAATACTGAGAGAGCACATCAAACTCCGCAAAAAAACAACAGAAATTTTTGTCATGTGATTACGTTCTCTGTAAAACATCACAACGGGTAGTTTCTCGTCGCAGTTATGAGCGAAGGCAAATGTAACAAAACGTATGATGTTTTGCTTAACTGCATTACCTTTTGACGTTAAAGTTACCGTCCTTGGCTGAGTTGCTCAAAGCGTGGTTAGCTTTAACCAT
>JAKSDK010001897.1 GCA_022360095.1 Phycisphaerales bacterium | reverse complement strand
TTTTAGCATTACACAATATAGGACTTTGTGTAAAACTGAATCAAAATCAGGTCCTCTAATACTCAAACATCATGCTGCTCAGTAGGGATGCTACTTAAAAGAAACTTGAAGACCCCCCAAGGTCATTTTTTGGCATTTTAAGGGCCCCCCACTGATTCCACCCAAAAAAAATTGAAGGCCCCCCAATTTATCCCCCACCCCCCCCCCCCCCCCTCCAACTTAAATTATGACTGGTCCCTAAGGGACTTGTTGCTGACCTTTAGGTGTTTGAACTGTCGTATTATATACCGGTGTATGCGGCTTTGAGGGAAATTGCTCGGCTGCATAATAATCATTAACTTCAAACAAATGTGAACGATAATTTAGAAAAGAGGCTTTAAAGGCAGGAAGAGGGAAGAGACTGGCAAAAAAAGTATTGAGCTGGGAATTCTTACTTTACCCCTCACTTCCTCAGTCCCCTCTGTTTCATGCATTAAAAACTAAAAGTACTTGCTTCTTACCTTTTTGTTCTAGTGTATTTTGTAGCGTTCCCTCCAGCTTTGAATCAGTCTGGACTGCATCGGATTCATCACCTGCAAGTGATATTGTTTTGTAACAGGAAGAAAAGGTGCGCGGATTTATTAGCTGACTTTTAAAGATTGATATAACTATTGAGTAAATGTTAGTAGATTGAACCCCAACGAGCTTTTCGTCTTCATAAAATAATGTGAATATCACGACTTCATTGAGATCTTCCGTATAGGGTAATGGATCACCTGTTCCTTAATGCAGTCAGAGCCAGTCAGATATACTTATCAGTTAGTGTTTGTTCTTACTTGCAATTGGCGGCTCACTCCGACAACTGATCGCTGTGTCATTGGGAACGGACTTGTTTTTTTTCAGAATTTTCAACAAGCCTATCAGGAGCGTCTATACTGTATTGTATTTTTGACTAATTCAATGCCGCGAATTAGCTTCAGTTTGTGCGCGAAACAAACTCTTACCGGTGCACGAGAAATCTGCCCACAAGTCGTCAAAATTTATGAGTCCCTTTCCTGATGCAGTAACAAAACGTAACC
>JAKSDK010001537.1 GCA_022360095.1 Phycisphaerales bacterium | reverse complement strand
GCCGTCGGTGCGTGCACCCTGTGGTCGTTCAAATAAAGGCGAATAACGGGACGGTCGCTTTCGGGGATCGTGACGAATTCGGGCGATCCGTCCCGATAAAACTCCGTGAACGGAATTTTATAGATCGCGGCCACTTCCGAATCCTGCGCGGCAAGGGAGATATCTTCATCGACCCAAGTGACCACCGGCGTCATCACATAGCCGGAGCGGGTTTCATAATCGTCCAGCACGCCGAGAATTTGGTTGGGCGCCAAATGGAGATCTACTTCCTCGCGCAATTCGCGCAGTGCTGCTTCTTCCAAGGTCTCGCCATCGTCGATGCGTCCGCCGGGCAGCGCCCATTGCCGGGCATGGGCGCGCATACGCGCGGCGCGGCGCGTCAGAAGAAAAGTGGGGGCGCCCGCTTCGTCCTTGACGATACACATCACCACGGCGGCATGGCGCCGGTCCCCTAAGGGAAGCGGCCGCCGGTCAAAGCCGCGGATATTCTCAGCGATCGCGTTTTTGAGCGGCGCGCCCCATTCAAAAGACATCCCGTTCCCCTGTCTTGCAGCCTGGCGTTCGTACTGCAGGCCAACACTTTTCGTCGGCCATAGCTCTAACGTGTTCGCCCCTCACGGGGCAAGGCAGAGCTTGTTTAGGGCAAATTTGCGAGGTTAGGGCGATTGCAGCCGAGAGGATGCCACCATGGGCTTGGTGATGCGGCATGGGCCGGTCTGTATGTTGGCCTCAAGGCAGTTTTGCTTGGCCACTTTCCATTCAAAGTAGGAGAGGTTTTTTGGCGGTTCTTTCAGCGGGGTAATAATGCCCAGTGTCAAGAATGCCGTCAGCGCCACCAGGGCGGCCGCACCGCGGCTGCTAAAGGGTTTGAACGGCACGACAACGCCCGCGGCCCCCATTAGGAGCGCGATAAAGCAAATAATCGAAGTCGCCGTCATGAGCATAGGGTCTAACCTGCATGAGTTCCTGTCAACGTTCCGTTAAGACCCCTACGGAAATTGGCGGCAAACATGGCTTGCCCGGCGGGGCGGATGTGGCCACAATCGTTAAAACGGCCGGGAAAGTGAACCGAATGCGATCGAAATCGGGAGGTTTGTGGTGAGCCAACTCATTGAAGAACTGACCAAATTGTTGGGTGAAAAAGGTGTCCTCACGGGAGAGGCGGTAGCCGAACGCAACCCCTTGGCTGGTCTGTCGCAATCTCATGCGGGCTTGCCCAGCGCTGTGATCCGTCCGCGGACGACCGAAGATGTGGCGGCGGTCTTGAAGCTGTGTCACCAGCACGAGCAGGCGATTGTGCCGCAAGGTGGCATGACGGGCCTTGTGGAGGGGACGGCCGCTTCCTCCAACGAACTCGCCCTAGCGCTCGAGCGCATGACCGACATTGAAGAGATCGATCCGGTCACGCGCACGATGACCGTTCAGGCCGGCGTGCCGTTGCAGGCGGCGCAAGAAGCGGCGGAAGAACATGGTCTCATGCTGCCGCTCGATTTGGGCGCGCGGGGCTCCGCGACCGTTGGCGGCAACGTGTCCACCAATGCGGGCGGCAATCGTGTGATCCGGTACGGCAT
>JAKSDK010001272.1 GCA_022360095.1 Phycisphaerales bacterium | reverse complement strand
TTAATTATGCGTACATGTGCAGCTAAATGTAACGCTGAAATTTGAAAGAAACGGTTCTCTTGGGTAACATCACATGAACTACATTTGGACTGAATAAAACATGAAAACTGAAGTCTATTAAAGTTAATCCGCTCAAACATAATTAAAGGATCGCTGTCACGGCGGCAATTCTTTTCAGAGGCATATCGGACAAAACCTGGACAAGTTGTTTACAATCCATTGCCTCGTCTTTATATTTCGTTCCTTACTCAGCCGTTCTTGGACAACCGACGCAACGCTTCTGTCTATTCTTTGAAAGCCAACTGTACAGTGAGGTTAACTTAGTACATGATTTGATTACAAAAAATTGTTATTCTTAAGGTTTATCTTGTGTATGGCCGGGTTTCTTAATATTAATTAGCTTATAGTTTCTTAATAATTAGCTCACAGTCCAAGGTTGTTCAAGGTTAAAAAGCCCACGCTGATAGTACCTGCGTTAAGGAGTAGTGTCGTTTATTTTATGGATTACTGTCCGCCTTAAAGTGCTACTACGATCAAATCCTTGACTATCATTTTTTTTGCTAGATTGGCAGTTTAGTACTTGAAGTACACGGTGTGCAAATTATAGCTTCATACGATTAAGGAAAGTGTTCTTTTTTTGCGCTCAAAAAACGCTATGTTTCTGTGGCCTGGTTACCAAGAGCACAAGACAATTGCTTTGTGACGACATTTTCTTAACGCAGTTCACACAGCATGACAAATTTCTTGAAAGAACCCTGCTCGAACATTGTTCCCTTTCCTCCCACTTCGATGCGTTCTCGTTTAGGAAAACTCTTTCGATCTTACTACATTAGGCTCCGCATGTGTGCAACAACCGCTTCAGTCGAGCTGACAGTTTCGCTGTTTTCTCGGTTTAATAACTTCACAGTGCAATCACGATGACGTCATTTATTATAAACAAAGATCTGGAACCATCCACCATCTAGGGTCCGCCATTTAGTAATCAGTTAATTAGATGTATATCCATTTTACTTAAAACTCGTATAAATCGAAAAAATCGTGATGGAAGAATTGATCTGCGTATTTTTAAATTTTGAATTTTGTGGTTAGCTGCTGCGAGTCCTCAGGAATTACGTATCCGATTCTTGTCAGTAACTGTTTGTGTTATGGCTTGAAAGGAGTGGCGCGGTAATTCCAAGATATTTGAGA
>JAKSDK010000137.1 GCA_022360095.1 Phycisphaerales bacterium | reverse complement strand
GGAGAGTTTAAGTTCCTGGGGTTTAAAGGCCGATGGGGAAACAGTAAACAGGGTTGCGGTATCGTGGGGATTGTCATTGGTGAATGTCAGCTTAATAATGGCCCAAAGTGGCCCTCTAATTCATTCCCTAACTACCAAATTGAGAATATGTTGTCAGCTGAGTTGTAGGGTATCGCGTTGAATTGTCGCGTCTGTTTAAAACGGAAGCAAAACTAAATTAAATATTTTCGTTCTCTTTGAACACTTATGACTATAAAATCCTTTTTGTGACTATAGAGCCAACTCAATTTGGGCCTTGAAATCCAGTTATTACATGTACAATAATATTGTAACGAGATAAATCTCTAATTAATAAGACAACCTTGGGTGTGAGTTGAAGCAAATTCTTTAGATCGGAAAAATTTGAACATTTTGTGAAATCTAGATTGTAAGTTTGTTACCTCAGATGTTCTATCTAAAAGTATACTTAATCATCTTCATTGTAATAAGTGTTGTATTGTTTTCTCCTTTCTTTAATGAGAGGATATTTCAGTATTTTCGAAGAACTCGTTCTCAAACGATTCAATCAATATTACTATAACCTGGGAAAAATCGAGGTTTTTTTATAGGGATGCTTTTTGATATATTTTTCTTGTGGCGGCGTTATGGGAACAATTCAGATTTCAGTGTGACAGATTGACGCTTATTAAAGACAAATTTATACGTTGAATTATTGACTGTTCCTGTAGTATGTTAGATAAATAAGAATAATTATAGAAAACATCTTAAATAACATGAATTTCGGTAAATGTTCATCAGTTTTGTTCACTTACTCTCGTCCAAGACGATTGCCATCAGTCAAGATCGCGTCAAGGGGATGTGGGGTGGGAGGGGGCGAATACTTGAGCCAGCAGTAGGTGATGATGAAAAGGCTGGAAAACCTTCTTCTTGACACAATTTGTTACAGTTCTTTTGACAAAGTCTAAAGTGTACGAGAAAGCTCGCCTCCGTTAGCCCAACAAAGGTCGTAAACAACTTTCTCCTTAGAGAAATGGATAGACAGACTTCTTCCTTTTC
>JAKSDK010001177.1 GCA_022360095.1 Phycisphaerales bacterium | reverse complement strand
CTGAAAGATTTAGAGCTGACTGTTTGACTGTGATCTTGGGTTAAACCCCTTTAAAAAATCAAATTAATATGGCCACTATGAAAAATCAAAATTGTAATATTTGAATCAAGGAGGGCTTGTTTTTTCTTTGACTACATGTTCTTGTAGATGATCATCAGTTTCCAATTTTTGTCCAAAAACATGGGTTTAACCCGTCGAAAAAAATGTCAAATACAATAATTATTTTGTAAGTAGGGCGGCTTGTTTTCTATCTAGACAATCATCTATACTTCAAGGCCCATTTTGTCCCAAAGAAACAAAGAGGAAATTTGCAATTTTTTGACCAAAAATGGCCTTTAAAGAATCCACTATGGCGACTGTGTAAAATCATATTTTTATAGTCTAGGATAGCTTGTTCTCTAACTAGATGATCATCAAACATTTTTCTAGGCCTCTATTGTCCAAAAACAAACGAACAGGAAATTTTATGTTTTTTTTTTCACTAAAATTATTGGTTGTTTTTGTACTAGATGATCATCAAACACTATTTCAGGCCTTGTATGTCAAAAAACAAGCAAGGATGAAATTTCAGGGTTTTTTTTTACCAAAATCATAGTTTTGATAAAATACAATGTGGTAACTTTGTTAATCAATATTTTGTAGTCTAGAAAAACTTGTTTTCTTACTTGATGAAGGACAAACAATAGTTCTTGTTCAAACACTGCGTAAAATCGAGATGTTTATAGTCTACGAAGGCTAGTTTTGTTACTGGCTGATCATCAAACATTATTTCAAGGCACTTTTGTCAAAAAACGAAATGGGATGAAATTTCCAAATTTTGACCCCTGTGAAAAAACCCATCATGGCCACTATTTAAAATCAATATTTTTTAGTTTAGAAGGGCTTGTTTTCTAACTAGATGATCACCAAACACTTTTTCAAAGTCCTTTTTGTTTAAAAAACAATCCACTTTAAATCCAGTATTGTGACTACATGAAATCCATATTTTTATAGTGTATGAGGGCGTTTTTAACTAGATGATCATCAGACAAGTCATTATCTCAAGGCTCATTTTGTCCAAAAACAAACTGAGGTAATATTTCCAATTTTTGACCAAAATCATGGGTTTGCCTGTTTGAAAATCTCAATATGTCCACTGTGTTAAATCGATATTTTTTAGTGTAGGAAGCCTTGTTTTCTACCTGGATTGTCAGCAAGCATTATTTCAAGGCCCATTTTGTTTAAAAACAAGCGAAGATGAAAATTCCAATTTTT
>JAKSDK010000174.1 GCA_022360095.1 Phycisphaerales bacterium | reverse complement strand
CGGCTCGTGATTTACAAGCTTTTCTCGTGTTCTCCCAACATCCCGCGTGGGTTATCACACCAGTAAACCCATAGAAAGTGTGGTCTATTGCTTAAATGTACTCATTCAATGCCTGCTATGATGATTTTAGTCTGAAGTTTAGATGTTGTAGACCAGTGTGCAGTATGAACCATATTGTTCTTGTCTGCACAACAGGCTTCCTAGAACCAGGTGTACAATAGTAACTGTTAAACCATGGGCAAGCCCATAACCCACCTTTATTTCATGATTCGCTGGACCTACAGTGTATAGCCTTCCCCAAATTTTGAGAGTTTTTTTATGCAACTAGGAAAACTTCTTGACATTCATCCAACTTCATTTTTGAGTTAATTTTTATTGGTTTATCCAGATTTAAAATTGTTTTTTCTTACTGCCCACAAATAGCAAAGGCTAGTCTAGGTGGGCAGTGTCTATATAAAACAAAATATGCACTCCAAAAGTTATATAAGCTTATATAAGTTGTACAAAAGGTAAAGAAAAGTTACGTCAAAAAAGAAAATGAACAGCAACAACAATTAAACAATGCTGAGATTAACTGGAATACAGAATATAAATCAGAAGCTACAAGTACAGTACATTCTTAATTATGGATGATTTTGAATATGTTGCATTTTTCCTAATAAGGTAGGAAGATCAGAATAGTCATTTATCTGTGAAAGGATTTGAGGTAAGCAGTCATGTATTTTCTTTAAAAAGCTATGTTTTGGGAGATTTCTAATACTCAGAGGTATGCAATTTCATATTTTGGTTCCCAAAATGTGTGTTCGTCACAAGTTTACATAACAAAATCATGCCGTCAAATCTCTGAAATCTGGTAGCGCATAAACTAGCCTCTTATACAATGTACTTTTTAAATCACGTCAATGGTAAGAATTTATTCTCGGGCATAATTTGTGTTATTTTTGTCCTATTTATTCAAACTCTATATAATTCTGCAGTTTTTACAGAATAATCTTACAAGTCCTGCACCTTTGATGATCATAGTTAAGGTTGGGCTTGGAAAACATAATCTTCCCAAACAAAATAAACCGAGTCGACCACCTATACCACTGTTTTCTTATGAGGCTAATGTAATTGGACAGCGCCATATAATTTTATGCTATAAATGTACATAGTTTGAGCAATTAACCTTAAATGACAATTGTTTTGGTCATTTTCGTTCCATATGGAATGATGCCTTTGTTAAGACCCATTTAGCTTTCAGTAAAGCTAAAAGTTGGTAAGTGGCAACATCATGCTCAAAGGTACAGATTTTTTTTCTGATGCTTTAATATTGTTTTGGGTATTCTGATTAGCCCTCCGACAGAGTTATAATCAAAGAAAGAGCACTAACATTTTGAAGAAAAAATTCACTGCCTGTTCCGCTCCCATAAAGGGTAGAATTTCTTAGGATATAAATTTCCTTGTTCTTTTGCCATGTAGAAAGCTTTCTTTGTATTAAGCCACCATAGGTAGGTCAGGTTGAAAAAAATATTAATAATAATAATAATAATTAAAAAAATTTATAACGCGCCTTTCCCATACAAATATGATCAAAAGCGCGTGACAACACGTAAATGTTAAAAGAAAATAAAAGCTAAAATGAGCAAAATAATTAAGGCTAAGAACAAACAACGCTAAAAATTAAATAATGGTAAAAAACACTAAATACATTGCAT
>JAKSDK010000972.1 GCA_022360095.1 Phycisphaerales bacterium | reverse complement strand
GTCTGCACGGCTGAAAAAAACAACGGTCTTCATCACCCACGATCTGGATGAAGCAATCCGCATCGGCAATCGCATCGCGATAATGAAAGATGGCCGGATTGTTCAGACCGGCGAGCCGGAAGATATCGTCATGAATCCCGCTGACGAATATGTTTCTGATTTCGTTGCCGGAATCTCGAAGCTCAATCTTGTTTATGCCCATTCGATCATGAGACCTGTCGATCAATGGACATCGGAGCACGGTCCGGTTCCCGACAATTGTGCCCGGGCGCCGCACGATGACAGTCTGAATGCCCTGATCGATAAATCGGTTGAGTCCGACGGTCCGCTGATCATCGAAACCTCCGATGGTCAGACGGTCGGGATCGTTGATCGCATCGATCTGATGCGGGCAATCCAGGGGCACCGACAGGCGGAGGCAGGATAAGATGGCTGTAACATCTGTTGAGAACGAAACCGCTCCTGCTGATGACACCGTTGAACGGTTTGTCGGCTCAAATGCGGGCTATTACACCGGGCAATTTGCTTATCTGGCGGAAGTGCCGGGCTATCGATTGACCTTCAACTGGCTTGCCGGTCTGTTCAGCCCGGTCTGGTTCGGAGCCAGGGGGCTCTGGTCCTGGTTTCTCGTCTTCATGCTGGTTGAGAGCTTTGGCTGGATCCAGCTGTTGCGCGGATGGCTGGGCGATCTTGGCCAGGATCAGCTGCAACGGGCTGAAGCCATTCAGCGAACGCTGAACATGCGGCTTGAGCAGATCCAACAAGCCCGTGAAACAGGGGCTTCCAGCCTTGCGTCTCTGGAACGGGCGGCAAAATCGCTGGAAGGCGCGTTGACAGACGCCCTGGCAAAGGCGGAGGCAGCGTCGGGCGATGCACTGATGCTGATACTGTTCGGTCTGGCGGTTATTGTGGCCGCAAAATTCGCCGCGGCCATAACGGCAAACTGGGTGCTTGAAGATCGGTTTATCAAATGGAAGTCCGATCCCGACCTGCCGTCCGGGATTCCTATGGAACGAACGGCGATTGCGACGATCGTCTTTTTGATTGTTGCGGGACTGTCATCCGTTCGGTTTGCGCGTCCCGACCTGGTTCCCTGGTTGTTGGATTTTCCCACCGACCGGGAATATCGGCTCGCCGTCGGCGATTGGATCAAAAGCGGCTTTGAATGGGCGAAGCAGTCCGGTGCGGAGTTCTTCAACGCCATTACACTCGGTGTACGCTCCCTCCTTGACGGTCTTGAGACGGTTTTTGTGGGAACGCCGTGGCCGGTCATCATCCTGTTCGTAACCATGCTTGCATGGTTGTCCGGCGGTAGCCGGGTTGCGATCTTCACGGTCGCCGCTCTGGCGTATCTTGGCGTTTTGGGCTTTTGGGAAAAAGCCATGACCACCATATCGCTGCTTGGCGCAGCGGCTATGGTTTCGGTAACCTTCGGGATCCCGCTCGGTATTCTGTGCGCACGCAAACCGCGGGTTTTTGCGGTCGTGCGGCCCATACTCGATTTCATGCAGTCAATGCCGTCCTTCGTTTATCTGATTCCGGTCATTGCGTTTTTCGGGGCCGGCAAACCGGCGGCGATTGTCGCGACGCTGATATTCGGCTCACCGCCGGTTATTCGTCTGACGGTTCTGGGACTGCAGCAGGTTCCGCAATCCGTGCGTGAGGCCGCTTTGGCGTTCGGGGCAACCTCCACCTATCTGCTGTTCCGGGTGGATCTGCCGCTTGCGGCAAAGACAATCATGGCTGGTGTCAACCAGACGATCCTGCTGTCGCTGGCGATGGTGGTGGTCGCTTCGCTGATCGGAGCGAAGGGCCTTGGCGAGGATGTTCTTGAGGCCCTGCAATTCGCGTCTGAAGGTCAGGGCATCCTTGCCGGTCTGGCGATTCTGTTCTGTGCGCTGATCCTTGATCGGATCGTTGCCGGTAAGACCAATAACTGATCGGTCAAAATCGGTCTGACCATAAAAGGGGCCGGTGGTATCGCGCCACCGGCCCTTTTTGTGTTCTTAAGCGCCTTTGCAGCTTAACGGTTTTTTTCGAGCATCTGCACAGCCGTGGCCAGCTTTGCGATGCCGGGCTCGATCCGTTCCGTGGG
>JAKSDK010000388.1 GCA_022360095.1 Phycisphaerales bacterium | reverse complement strand
TTGACTTAAGCAAGGCCTTCGATAGTCTATGTAATTTGACCCTACTTAGCAAACTATACCAGCTTGGCACCTCAAACAAAGCTTTACAGTGGTTCCATAGTTATCTCACGAATAGAGAACAATGCACCCGAGTGGGAACTTCTTTGTTGGAGCCCCTTATGGTAACTCATGGGGTGCCTCAAGGCTCGATCCTGGGCCCAATGCTTTTTAGCTTAAATATGAACGATCTTCCTGGAGTAACCAAATTTAGTAATATTGAATTGTACGTGGATGACACAAAAATATATCTCTTAAGTTCTGCACAGGATATCCACTCACGTTTGGAACAGATTTTCTAGGATCTCGAACTTGCTGTGCAAATCATTTCCAACTTTCTAGTTTGTGTCACATAAGTAGGGTTAGACACTTGTTCTAAACATAATCCTAAATTCTCTTACATTTAGTAAATTATTTTACTGTTCACCCATATGGTTAGGTACATTCAAACAAAATATTAAGAAGTGACAACTGATGCAAAATCTTGCTGCGCGCATATTGACCGGCACCAGGAAGTACGATCATATTTCCCCAATACTGTAGGAACTGGGCTGGCTTACTATAAAAGAACTGTTGCACTTGTGGGACACTACCATGATTTATAAATGTCTGAATGGTCTGACACCTAGAGCTATTGATGTTCAAAGCTCACACAGCGCTAGAAAATGTACAAGTACACTAGAAATAGAGATCAACTTAGCCTTCTGAAATGTCGGAAAGCAATTGCTCAGTGCTCGTTTTTCTACAGGGCAGTAGCATCATGGAACAACTTAACTGGCCGGACAAGAAACTCTTCATCTATGTTTTAAGAAGAAAGCTAGGGTTGAAATCAGTTGTGCTTAGTTTTGATAGTCTCAAGCACTTTGTTTTATACTATCTTTCTATAAAATTGTAAACACTATTACATCATTAGTTTTCTATACATTTTTATCTACTTTTCTTTTTTTCTTGCACATGTAAATTGATTCTGAAAAACCTTACTGGGAGAATTAATAATTGTATTGTATTGTATTGTATTGTATTGTAAGTCCTCTCTGACTCTTAAAATGTCTGATAACAAAAACTTTTTTCGAGCTTTCTAATTCTTGCACCTCTACTCTGCTGTACATGTAGCTTCTTCTATAGATTCCAAATTGAAGAAGTAAAGGAGGCTTAAGCAGACTGTGCGGTCATCCGATTTTGTTAATCACTGGTACGATTACAGAGGGAACTGGACTCCACTCAGTGCTATTACCATTATTTATTATTATTTAGACAGCACAAAAATTCACTATACAAAGTTATTAACTGTCTGTGAAATGGTGTGAAGTAGAGAGAGGAGTAAGCAGTCTTTTATCCATCAAGGGCCATGCGGATAAAATTCCTTTATAAATGAATAACTTCTGATTCCTCTTACTTCCCCATTGAAGAAACCATTGGGCTTTTTTCATCAGCATTGTGAGGGTTAAGAAGTTTTTGTGCGTGATGATGTATGAGTTTAGGAGCGCTAGGCCTCCTTAGAGATCTGTAAAAACGTGTTGTGTTCTTGTAGCCATCTTGATGATCTGTGAACCTTTAGTGAATTGACTCTATGGAATCCTGTGTAATCCTTG
>JAKSDK010000049.1 GCA_022360095.1 Phycisphaerales bacterium | reverse complement strand
CTAGTGGGGTAGAGAGGGGGTATTCTGACACAACCCCTTCAATAAGGAGCAGTGTTTACTAAAGGCTTTGACTGGCAAGTACATTGTTCTTACTTTGCCTGAGCCAACTGAACCAGGCCTCTGCTGACAAAAATTATCATGATAATCGCAGAGCTCAGTGGGAGGTGCAGACAGTTACCCGGTGTCCTGGGTGGGCAGGGTGAAATTCTTGGTACCAAGGACATACTTAGCTGAGGAGCTGTGGACACTCACTGAAGCCATGTTTACATCAATTTAGTCAGATATATATGTATAGTGTTACTATTATTATTATCATTATTATTATTATTATTATTGTTATCACTATTACATTTAGCTTTGTTTAAAATCTATCTAGATGTATCATCCTCATTGCCACCACTATCACCACCATCATCATCATCATTATTATCATCATCATCATCATCATCATGGTCATCGTCGTCTTCTTTATTCTTCTTAAGTTAAGAGATATTTCTCAAGTGACATTTACAATCGTAAAAAAGCGTTAATTGTAAAAGACCCAAGAACTGTGCAAACGATAAAAGACTGAAAAATATATTTGTGACGAGAAAATGAATAGGGACCGGTTTTTCTTTCCTCTGGTGCTTTCCGCACAAACACGCGTGGAGTCAAAAATTTGCTTCTGAAAGACCACAACATTAGTCCATATCACCTAGGAAAGGTTTTAGTGAAGTTGGCTTTAATAACTCTTCTACTTTGCCTTAAGCTTTGTTTTACTATTAAATGCACTGTGCACATTGCACTGAAGGTATCAAATCTTGGATATTTACTTATAAACATTTTCTCTTTCTTCACAGTTTGATAGAGCGCTGTTGGTGCAAATCATAGTGGAAAGCTTGAACAAACTCTGCGCGGGTGAAACCAACAGCTGTCCAATAGAACTTATAGTGTAAGAACAATTGACTCTAAATAGAATGAAACAATTGCCCACAAATCGTCATTAAAGAAGACCTTTAGATTCGAAGACGAGTGCGACTACGAGTACGTGATTTTCTCAATATACTAAGTAGTGCGCTCGTGAACCAGCGTCATTTTGGCACCAAGTTATAAGCACCGCTCTTCAGGTTTCAAGTCTTTCATAAACCGAAGCAGCTATTTTGTTCTTGTTAAGTATTAAGCGTTTTTCTTCGTTGTTTTAAGGAGGTAGGAAATCATCTTGTTTGTTATCCAGGCCGTCCATTTTTTAAGATCAATTGTCTTCAATAACTTCGATAAAACGTTTTGTTACCCAGTTGGAGAGAAATCTTTTCTATTGAATTCGTCTCTATGTATATGTCAAGTCTGAATTTGTAACCAACATTCTTACTGCTTTTTCACAGGGAAAAACGAAGGAGAAAACGATCATTAAAGTTGACAAACTTTACGCAGGATGACGTCATAATACCAGTTGATCCAAAGCAATTAGGTGCAAACCTTCATGTAGAGCTGGCCGTTTTAAAAATCTTGGCAGATGTTACAACTGCTGTAGTATCCAGT
>JAKSDK010001614.1 GCA_022360095.1 Phycisphaerales bacterium | reverse complement strand
TTTAGAGGGTAATTTTGAAAAAATATTAAAAAATCAGATTGAAATCTTTTGAAATTGTAACAACGTTTAGGTAGAAAGGAAGGATCATAAAATTGTTTAATATAAGAAAAGTCATGGTATTAGTTTCCGTTTCCATTCACCAAGCGAGGATATCACGCACATTTTTCGGTGGTTTGAAGGCCTCTCGACGGTGAAAATTAAAAAACTGATTATTTTGGAAAATATAAAGTCAAACGAACTGAGTCTTGTATTTTCTAAAATAGTTCCCAAAGGGCTTTGTTGTGACAAAGTTTGGGGGATTTCGATTTTTCCATCTTGCACACCTATCCGTAGTATTTACAGAAAGTCGCTCTTAAGAGGAACAATTTATCATTGATCTGTAATCCTGAGGAGCTTTAGTGTAGTATTGAACTCGGCCAAGCGCGATGCAGACGGATTTTTCAAGGTTCTCTTACTCTCTTCGCATCTTTTGATTTCACGACATCCTGTCCAAAAATTAAAGTTTGGTGCATGCGCAGTAACGGGATACTGTTCCTTAACTGATCTGTGGATTACTAGGTTATTGTTTGATTTAAATTATGAATTTATTAACGGGAGCTTCGCTTTTAGCCCTGGCTAAATCTATATATTATATAATATATTATTAACATGACAAAATTTTACTCTGCCTGAATTTAGGCCAGGATAAAAAATGAATATCCCCTGCCAGCACAAGGCATGTCAGCAGGATTATGCAATTAAAAGCCCGGCTATAACAAATATTAAGATTATGTGTAGGTTATTTTAAAAAAGGCGAACGAGAGGTATAATTTACTTGAGATCTGACAGCAAAACAAGATGAGCCTTAAGTATGAAATACACGATTAACAAAAACCTAAGAAGCAATCAAGTTTTTTTTTGCTTTTCCCGCGAAACTGTGTAAATGATTCTCGTGATTTTTCCTACCAACAAGTCGAACAACAAAGGCAAAATAAGCCCACTATAGCCCTGTAAACTAAGAAATCCACGTTCATTTTGTTCAATGAAAATGAAGCCTTTGATGCTTGTGTACATAAAGCGTACAGTGATCGTCCCATGCTCAACTACGAAGAAAAGTTTTTCTAGCTTCGTGTAGCGAAAAAGACTATAAATAATATGTTTTGGGGTAAAAATGTCCACCATATTTCGTAGCTATCGAATGAAACGGTCCACAGATGCTCGGAGGAGGTGTATTAATCTCATGAGCCCCAAATATTCCGTGATCGTCGCAGAAAACAGAGGATTTTCGTCGAGAAATTATCTGGGAGTTTTTTTGCCATTTTTTGCCAGGCTTCGCGCTAGCGCACTCGGTTCCCAGCCTTCCCCTGTAACTCAGATAGCGCGAACTGGCCTGGGTACAAGGCTGCATTTAAAGGAGGGATGAGCTATATTTTACCGTGTTCCCAAAATTCTCCGACGCCCCCGCTCTTCAGGCGATAGATAATGACTGGTCCCTAAAGGACAGTATTCTTTGGCCGAATGTATTAAAAAAAAAAAAAAGGTTAAAGGCATGTTTATAGTGGAAGGTGCACTTAGCTAGTCAGCTAATTTACAGGCACTCCACTCAAATATTTAGAAACAAATAATTCAAAAACAAGAT
>JAKSDK010001516.1 GCA_022360095.1 Phycisphaerales bacterium | reverse complement strand
GAGAAAAAAAAAAACACTGAACAAAGTTGGCCGTTCACAGTAGCTTGAAAATAGTCATTATGGCCAACTTAAATGTGTTGTGGGTCGAAATAAACAGAGTTCTCAATAGAAGCCAGCATCTGCCTCCTTTAGAATTTGTAGCCGCTTACTTTGCATTCTTTTAGATGATTTCCCCTCCCTAGTCTATGGCCCCTCTGTTTGTCACAGCCACCTACTTAAGGTTGGGCAGATGCCTACTTCAAATCCCGTTGAGAACTGTGATAAAAATCAGATTACACTTTGTTAACATGGGTTGATTCTCAATTTCCTTTCCCTAGTCATAGTTATTCATGAATCAGCACTAGGAGATAAATGGAAATTGAGAAGCAACACATGTAAACAAATTCAACCAGAACTTAATTTTGACCAGCTATTACATTTTTAAATATTATTAAAACTTTAAGGTTTGAGCAGGCAGCAAAATTGGCAGCTGCTTACTCATTGTGACTGGGCTGCACTTATTTAACTCAGAGCCTATACTCTAGCTCAGCAGGAAAGGAATACACTAGTGATTAAATATTCCACCATGTCAGTCAAAGAAAACAATTGAATATTTTGCCTCATTAGGCATAGTTATTTTGACTAAAATTTCACCTACATTTCACCATATTATGGCTGTCTCATTTTCAGTAACCTAATAATAATAATAATAATAATAATAATAATAATAATAATAATAACCATAATACTTGCACAGGTAACAATCTATTAAAATGAAATAAGAGATGCTGAATTTTGAGCTTGAATGGGAATTGCAAGCTTGTCATGAGCATGGGGCAAGGGAAATATCTTGTGTCCCGACAGGATTCAAACGTGGAACCTCCCAAACACCATTAAATGAGCTGTGTCACGAAATTCAACCAAATTAGGTGATTACAAAATACCTGTTAAATTAAGAGAAACGTAAAAATAACCACTTAAAACATTAAAGAAAGGTTAAAATAACACAACGGATACAACAGATGCCAAGGATGGGAGAAACTGAACAAGATTGAAACGGATTGAAATTAGGGTTTTTGAAAACTGT
>JAKSDK010001547.1 GCA_022360095.1 Phycisphaerales bacterium | reverse complement strand
CAGATTTTTGAAAATGTCTTTTGGTAAACGCTGCAGTCTATTAGAGCCTAAACTCCTTTTAAGAAACAGCAAACCAAAATGAGCAAGATAAAAATCACTAAAGGGCGATTAAAAACAATTGCCTAGTAACTGCGTGAACGCCGTTCCTTACTGATAGGGAAATTAATGAAATTGGATTCACAGAATAAAATGAAGTTCTCAAACGTGTAATTAATAGAGCGCATGAAATAAACTGTGAAAAAAATGGCTTATTAATAGGTGTGTATAGGATATTTCTCGATAACTGATAATCTACACGTTTGTTCTCTCTTTAAACAAGTTAGGATAAAGTGCTCTAGCCATAAAACATGAATATATCACTCGCCAGAGTAAAGTATTGATCTACTTACAGGATTTGTAGGTTGGATAGTGCTCCAAACGTCCCCACAGGTAGGTTTTCAATTTGATTCCGTTGAAGATTTCTGTTAAATGAAAACAGCGTTAATGCATAATTATGACGATGAGCATGAACATGTAGCTGGGAAACGTCTTGGGGGGAGATGAAAAACAAGATTTCAGAGCTGCATTTTACAAAGTTCCCTTTTCTAAATACGGTCGACTCTCTTCACAAATACCACATTAATTGCCTATTAGCCATGTTCTAAACCGGGGGGGGAGGGACTTCCATTTGAAATGGGCAGGGATGCTCGTCGTTTCGCGTAGGGGTGTAAATTCCAGATTTTGGGCTCGCTTACAACCCCATACGAACCTTCTTTTAAGTATTGCATTATCAACTTTGAACTAGCCAACATTAATTTGTAGGGTGTTCTGGGCAAAACACCATTTTATTTAGCCGTAAAGGCCTCTCTTAGGGTTTGAACTCGAAGAAATATTAAATGATATCTTTTTAATTCGTTTTATTTACTAATTAGCTTGCGAGCAAGCTCTTCGGCGCGCTCGGTCGGCAGGGCGGAAAAGAAAGGGGAGCTTGCGATTACTCCTCTGGAATTTGAATTCCACCTCCAATTCCTCTGTGGCTCCCCGTCAACTGAGCTGTCAGATTTCCCCCAATCAGAGCGAAGTGGAAAAGAGCTAGTGCGAATGTAAAAAAAACATTGAAAAACACGTGCCAAGGGTAATGACGTCATTACTAATGTCTTTTCCGCCAATCAGCATTTCGCATTGCCTTTTTCGATGCAGATATTCAAATTCCAGACTGAGATGTAGTTGCAAGCTCTCCTTTCTTTTTCCGCCCCGCCGCCGGAGCGCCCCGGAGAACTTGCTCGCATGCTAAAGCCTCATATGCCCTCACAAGCTATTTATCGACTGCAGGACGATCATTCTTTATAATAATAGTAATACTACTACTACTACTACTACTACTACTACTACTACTACTACTACTACTACTACTACTACTAGTAATAATAATAATAAAACTTTAAGTTTAGATTTTTAGAGGTGTGAAGAATAAAGGTTCTGGTAACATGATTTAAGAATGTTATTACTTATTCTCATATCAACTCACAATACATGGAGATTCTTTATATCTGAAAATACGTCTGAGGGAATCTGGTCGATTTT
>JAKSDK010000571.1 GCA_022360095.1 Phycisphaerales bacterium | reverse complement strand
CATGGAACCTTTTTCAGAATATTCTACACCTTTCTCCTGCTACTAGAATTCTTGATGAAAACCCTGAATGAGCCCGGTATACATTGTTTTTTTGTTATATGCTTTTAGGGAGAAAAAAAGGATAGAATAGGACACTTTTATTCAACTGGACTGCAGGTAAAGTAGTTAGTTTTAATTTTTGCAATCTTACTTAATTCTGAACATCCTTGCACATGTAGAATAAATGTACACGTGCATGCAGCACAAAGTTTTTCAAGGATGATGTTCTTAAGATTATGCACCTGTACCTTACATTACATTAATAATTTATTATTATGTAATAATAATATTTTTGTATTCTCTTGAGTGTTCTCAGGGCTATGCTCTAACAATACCTGGTATCCCCTGGTGACTTAAACTTTTACTTTATTAAATTCTGGGACTTCAACAAGATTCGAACCCATGGCCTCTGTAATAATTATGTGTAAGATGTATGATGTATGAAAGCACCTTGATTTATCAATAAACAATGAATGTGATCAGGATGTGTGCAAGTCTCTCTGTGTGCTATTAGCTCAAAACAGGCCTGGTGTAAAGGTAAATTTGTGAGGGACATGGTCACACCCTAGGAGGAGCTAACTTCTTTGAAACATCATTCCCTCATTTTAAGGCCTATTTTATGCAAATTGGCGGTGGTTATCTTTATAATAGACAACAATTTGAAACGTTTGATCCCAATAACTTTACGCTGTCTTCAGTGTTCTCTTTCCAAAATGTGTGGCCCCAAAAAAAAGCTATATATACCTTACTACTTTTCCATATAATTATTCATTCATTTCCTTGAACAACTTGTTTATTTTTTAAAACTTATTTAATTTTAGTAAACCTTCAAGCGGTTGTAGGTGGTAAGACTTGTTGCTTCAGCCAGTAAATTTTACTGGTTATCCCCTGATAAGGAGAACAATGGTATTTTGCTGTTCTTGCTTTGCTTTTAGACAGTGGTTCAGCTATTTCTTCTTTTCTCTAGCTGTATTTAAATAATCATGCTGCCATGCCTTCTGCTGTCCCTTTTTCTGAACAGATTTTATCTGTAAAAGTAATCCCTCTTTGAGGGTAATACCTGCCCACATTTCCAAAAAATTATGGTCAACAGTTTTAAGTGATGAAAATTAGCCAACCAGAAATGGAGAATTAATTATTTTGAATGAATAATTTTGTGATTATTTCTTTTAAACTTTATGTTTGTGTTAATGTAGGATTTTAAGCCTGAGGCAGGGAGGTACAGTGTCATTTGGACCCAGTGGGTTTTAGGACACTTGACAGATGGTGAGTCATTTTTTTGATAATTTTAATTCTTAACAT
>JAKSDK010001922.1 GCA_022360095.1 Phycisphaerales bacterium | reverse complement strand
TGCTACATCGTTCGATCGTTATATCGTTAGATCTTTAGATCGCTAGATCGAGGGATCGTTAGATCGCTAGATCGTTAGATTGTTAGATCGCCACCTCGTTAGATCCCTAGATCGCTAGATCGTTATATCGCTAGATCGATGGAAGGCTAGATTTTTAGATCGCTAGATCGTTAGATTCCTGGGTCGATGGATCGTTAGATCGTTATATCGCTATATGGTTACATCGCTAGATCGTTGGATCGTTAGATCGCTAGATCGTTAGATCGCCACCTCTTTAGATCCCTAGATCGATGGATCTTTAGATCACTGGATCGTTAGACTATTAGATCGCTAGATCGTTAGATCGGCACCTCGTTAGATCCCTAGATGGATGGATCGTTTGATCGTTAGATCGCTAGGTCGATGGATCCTTAGATTTTTAGATCTTTAGATCGTTAGATCCCTCGATCGATGGACTGATTGATCGTTAGATCGCTAGATCGTTATATCGCTAGATCGATGGATCGCTAGATTGTTAGATCGCAAGATCGATGAATCGTTAGATTGCTAGATCGTTAGATTGTTAGATCGTTAGATCCCTAGATCGATGGATCGCTATATCGTTAGATTGCTAGACCGATGGATCGCTAGCTTGTTAGATCGCTAGATCGATGAATCGTTAGATTGCTAGATCGTTAGATCGTTAGATCGCTAGATCGTTAGATCCCCACCTCGTTAGATCCCTAGATCGTTAGATCGCCACCTCGTTAGATCCCTAGATCCATAGATCGTTAGATCGCTAGGTCGATGGATCCTTACATCTTTAGATCTTTAGATCGTTACATCGCTAGATCGATGGATTGATTAATCCTTATATCGCTAGATCGATGGATCGCGAGATGTTTAGATCCCTAGATCGTTAGTTCCTTAGATCGCTAGATCGTTAGATCGCTGGATCGAAGGACTGATTGATCGTTAGATCGCTAGGTCGTTAGATCTTTCGATCGCAAGATCGTTAGATCGCTAGA
>JAKSDK010000482.1 GCA_022360095.1 Phycisphaerales bacterium | reverse complement strand
TTCCCTGTATTTTCCCTGTTGAACAGGGAACCCACAACGAGAGACCGGTTCGCGCCAGACTGCGCCCACCACCACCCAGTCCACCGATTTCCGGATATCCCGACATCTCCCCCGAAAACCCCGACTTTCCGGCGGTTTTCCGCCCACCGTTTGGACGGAGACGCGTCTCTGAAGTAGGAATTGGCGGATTTCGGGGAAAAGTCTCTGCTGCGCCTTTTGGACGTCCAAACGACAGAAGACGATGGATGCAGCAACGTTGCTTAAGTGATGGCGTTGAAGCCGAGCAGTTGACGTTGAGCCGGCCACTCAGTCGGCAGTTCCCGGAGCCGTTTCAGCTTCTGCGCCGTCAGATCAACCGGCTGCCGCCCAGCAAGTATCGCCTCAACAATATCCGGTGCCAGAAAGACCAATTGCAGTGTCCGACTGACATCGCTGACGGACATGCCGTCGTCGTTCGCGATTTCAGAAAGTGTCGGCGGTGTTTCGGAAGTGAGCCTCTCGATCCAGATGAGAGGCTTGGCGACCAGTGAACATAGCAATGGATCCGGCTCAGCCGCGTGCCCACCTAACCCGGGAATCACGATCTTTCTTTCGACACCGCGACGCTTCAGTTTCACCGGATGCACAATTTCTTGGGCCTGATCATCAGGTGCCTTTACTCGAACAACAATCTTGTCTGACGATAGATCAACCCGATCAACCAGCTCTTGAACTTCCGCGAAGCGTTCCTCGAACGACCCTATGCGGAGGCGCTCGACCCTCTCCGAAGTGCCCTCATCAAATCCTGACTGGGGAGCTTCGAGTTCCCGGCAAAGGATATCGATGACCAACGCCTCCAGTTCCTCGGCTCTGGCCCGCCAGGCATCCGGATGGGCATCCGCATCATCGATCGCACGGTGGGATACATAGTAGCGATACCGCCTCCCATTCTTAGCGGCATGGCTCGGTGATAAGACGTCCCCGGTTTCATCAAAAATGAGACCCTTGAGAAGCGAGGCCGATTTCGCATTCGATCCCGTTCGGCGAACGACCGCGTTGTCCGAAAGCTGTTTCTGAACAGCGCCCCATGTTTCCGCATCAATGATCGCATCATGTTGTCCTGGATAACGCTCCCCCCGGTGCGGGATGAAGCCCGCATAAATTGGGTTCGAGAGCATATGATAGAGATTACCCCGGCTGAGCGGCGCGCCGCCCACAACGCGACCGCCTTCATACTTGCGAATCTTGGAGACAATCCCGCGCTCATCGCAGGTCCGCTTCAACAGACGGACCGACCCCAGTTCAAGATAGAGCCGGAAGATCGTCTGGACCGTTTCCGCTTCCACTTCATTCACGATCAGCTTCCGATCGCGCGCATCATACCCGAGCGGTACCGGCCCGCCCATCCACATGCCCTTCTTCTTTGAGGCCGATATCTTGTCGCGAATTCGCTCTGCCGTAACCTCTCGTTCGAACTGGGCAAAGGACAGAAGAACGTTGAGTGTCAGCCGTCCCATCGACGATGTCGTATTGAACTGCTGTGTCACCGAAACGAAGGACACGTCCTGCGCATCCAGCCGCTCGACAATCTTTGCAAAGTCGGCGAGCGACCGCGTCAGCCGATCCACCTTGTAGACGACAATGACATCGACCAGACGCTGTTCGACTGCCTCCATAAGCGCTTGAAGGCCGGGCCGATCCATATTGCCGCCGGAGTAACCTCCATCGTCGAACTTGGTTTTGAGGGGCTTCCACCCCTCATGCATCTGGCTCTTGATATAGGCCTCACACGCCTCCCGTTGCGCCTGCAGCGAATTGAAGTACTGCTCCAACCCTTCTTCGGTCGACTTGCGGGTATAGATGGCACAGCGCTTCATCGGCCAACCGCTCCGAAGAAGCGCGGCCCCGACCACTTCGCCCCGGTGATCTTCCGGGCCAC
>JAKSDK010000880.1 GCA_022360095.1 Phycisphaerales bacterium | reverse complement strand
TCTCTTGAGTGTCCGACGTTGACTTTATCAACAGTCTAATGGCAAAAATAGCTTCCACTCTCATTTAATGAATATGTCAGAATACTTTAAGCTTCCTGACTTTAACCCTGATTTATTAGATATAGCTATGGTAAAAAGCTATGTGAGTTCAGTGAAACAGGAATATATCTCATATTGGTAAAACACCCTTCAACATTCTCAAAAACTTGAATTTTATAGATCTTTTAAAACCGATCATATCTCCCCTAGTTACTTAGAGAAGGGTTTTAGTAAAACTACGAATAAGCAATCACAAACTAATGATAGAAATAGGAAGGTACAATATAACTACGAAGGATAATAGGCATATGTATAATAGAGATATTAATCCCCTGGTACTTTAATTGAAAGCATATTTTGTGTTTTTTTTCTTGAATAATAATAAGAAATAAACAGATTGTTTGTTTTGTGATCATCCTTAATTTTATCATAGGGGCAGGTACCTTAATGTCTATTTCCACTTCTATTTTGTTTTGTATACAACTGAATGAAGAAAAACTGATCCATTTTATGGAGTTTCAAATCCATGATATCTTACACCACAATACGTTTGCAGTTTATAGCTTTTAAGCTATAGCCTTTTAAAAAAGGTAAAGCACGGGAAGCTTAAGACTGAGGCAAGTCAAATATTCTCGTTTTCAAAGCTTGCTGTCCTCGACACTTCTAGTTTCAGTTTTAGATCTTTGCCTTTTGTCTTATGTAGCTGACTCGTTCTCAGCCTTCACTTTTGACTCTTTTGGTCAGGGAATGGTCACGTGAGACTATTACAGCATCTGAGCTAGGGGCATTTTACACTCACCTCCCTTGTTGATATTTAAGAGAGAGAAGAGAGGCGACTGGAGAACTTTTCAGCTATTGAAGAAGGAAAAAAAAGTGTTTGGTGCTCACCAGGTGAAGACGCCAAGCCCATTTACTGAGCTGTGGGGTTTCTTCATCTGAGTATAAGAACATAAGCAGCATCATCATCGTCAGCATCATCGCCATCGTTAGCGTCAAAAACATAAACGTCAGCATCCGTCATTGTCAGCATCATCATCATCACTGTCGTCATCATCATCATCAGCATCCGCCTTGTCATCATCATCATAATCATCGTTATCACTATCGTCATCATCATCTTTAGCGTCATCAAAATCATTCATCTTTAGTAGTCTTTGTCATCATCATTATCGTAGGCATCAGTCTTCCTTAGCGAATCAGCATCATCATCCTCACAAACGTCAACATTGTCAGCACAAGTCAGCATCATTATCGTCAAGCCCTCTTCACATCACGATGCCACATTAGTCTGCTTAGCTTGTCGACGTTCACTGCTCCTAAATTCCCAAGACCAAGTCAAGACCACACGTTTAACTGAACTTATTATCAAAGGTAATAGTACCCCAGTCCCCCTCTCCTTCATTGGGTCCTTACGTTTAGTC
>JAKSDK010001876.1 GCA_022360095.1 Phycisphaerales bacterium | reverse complement strand
TTGCTGCCGTTGCTAACTGCCAATTGCCAGTCAGTTCAAGAATTTTCGAAAAAGCATCATCCAAAAGAGAAATTCTTACCAAGCGATGAAGAGGGAAATTTTTCCTCTGTTTTCAAATTTATAAACCTTTCTGTATATATTTGAAGCTCAATGTCACTCTGCTTTGGGTAACATTGCCGGTTTGGTTTCTCTTCCTTCAACAGGTGTTTTATTATTGTATTAAAGAGGTGCCTTTTTCATGTAAATGCTTGGTAGAACATGCTTAGGGTTATGGCCAGCCAAGGATGGCAGGGGGTGATCCTATATGTATTTAGTATACACTAAAACAGTGGATAGTGTTGTGCGCGCTCTCTAATTTGCTACTGAAACATGGGATAGCAATTGCTATTCACCTCCGAACAAATGCGCATGAAAATTGTAATCGTTGACGGGAACAAATGTGGCAAAAATCATTAATTGCTACCTTATTATAACCTGAAATTAAATTTTCACAGTGCTCTTCGGTTCGCTTCATAGAGTAATCGCGCCTCGCACTGCCACATGTTTCCCGATCGCATGATAACAGTAAGTAATGACATCTTTGCTTAAAAAGAAAGCCATTGGACTCACCTGCTAGATTATTTAAACACACGACTGATATACCACCGACAGTTGACCGTTATATCACCGACATATGACCGATAGTTAGTCGAGGTGCGTCATCGAAATATTGACTGATACTCGACCGATACTCAGCGGATAGTCTACACTCGACACACGCTCTACACGCTCTCGAGCTCTACACGCTCAACTGACTGTCGACCGACTATCGACCGAGTGTCGACCGACTTTCGACCGAGTGTCGACTGACTATCGACCGACTATCGACCGACTGTCGACCGCTATATCGACCTATAGATCGGTGGACACTACCTACAGTAAACAAGATCCGAGTTCCCTATAGGAGTTTGGAAGTTCTTGGATTTGCTGAAAATTTTGCATTGTTTGTGGATTTCTTAAGCACAGTGTAATGATATAATCAGTCATACACTTATTGTTTAAAAGATGCCTTTG
>JAKSDK010001552.1 GCA_022360095.1 Phycisphaerales bacterium | reverse complement strand
CTGGTAAGTTGATTGACATGTCGTGTGCTTTTTAAATCATGTTGGCATCCTTCAGTCTCAAGACTATGGTGTCGAGCTCTGATTTGCGGCTGTCGAACATCGCCTTGCATGGCTGGTAAAGACCAATTCGGGAATGACAGTCCCTTCCGCACATTGAGCAGATGTGGTCAGTTGCTGGTGTAGCTTTTTGAATAATGAATAAATAAATAATGATTTAGAGGTAGCATATCCACATCGTGGTACTTCGTCTACTATTCCTGGTCGAATAGGAATTTGGAAATGTTGGTTTTGAGGAGAGGGGAAAACCCCAGCACCCGGACAAAAAGCTTTCGGAGCAAACGAGAAAACCAACAACAAACCCATTCACATATGGCGTTGACGCAGGGACTTGAACCCGGGCAACATTGGTTGGAGGGGAGTGCTAATCCCTTACTCCCCATTATGGGGTGAGACTGTCCAGAGGCGGATGTAGGATTTTTGATTGGAGGAGGGGAGAAGGGATTATTATATGCATTTGGGGTGTGAAGTCGAAGTGTATCTGGGATAAGAAATGAAGTACACAGCGCCCAAGAACTCTCCCCCCGGTTCTTGATTGAACTTAGTGCCAAACGTGACATATTTTTGATAAAACGAATTTTTAAAAAAATGGTTTGACTTTCAACTGTCATATGTTTTTTTTAGGCAACAAACCCATCAGAAAAAGAAAGACTCGAAGAGCTTGGCAAGGTATATAAAGCAATTCAATTCCGAATTTGTTGCCATACAATTTCTAGAAATAACATAATTGTATTGTTTCTCGTGTTGTATTTAAGGGTGGAAGACAGTACGAGGACTGGGCTCAAAGCAAAGAGTGCAATATGCTGGAAACGCTGCAGGAGTTTCCTTCCGTGCAAGCAACCGCTGACCTATTAATGACGCAGCTGCCTGCTTTGCAACCGGTAAAATAGAACACACGACTATCATAACACACCACCAACACCACCCCTAACGGAAGAGATTTATTTCATTAATATGAAATGAGGAAAAAGCTCACAATTTACCTTTCATAAAAAAACTATATAAACTTGTTCAAATCCGTTACATAAATACTAAATACTTGTTCTTTTACAGAGATTCTACTCAATTTCGTCCTCCCTCGACGTTTATGGAAACGAAATTCACATTACAGCTGCCGTAGTTGAATATTACAAAAGAGGTAAGTGATTCTACCAAAACTATTCAAGTTTGGCTAACTCGAGGAAATACTAATCGATTCTTCAACCCCCCCGCCCTTTACGTTAAAGAAGGTCATTTTCCGAATATATTCTCACGTGTCCGCTACGTAGGCAGGCTATCAGGCTAAATGTGTAGTTGAAGACGATGACACGTATCATACACAACTGTTCATCTTTTACAGGAGGTCATGGACCACTTCATCAAGGCGTGTGCTCCAAGTGGCTTCAGCAGCTGAAACCTGGTGACATGGTTCCCTGTTACATTAGACAGTAAGTCTTTATGTTGAGTGAGTTGGCATCTCCAGTGATTTTCATGAACCCATAGGATCTTTGACTGTTTTCAAGTGCCTTGTGAGACAGTCG
>JAKSDK010000220.1 GCA_022360095.1 Phycisphaerales bacterium | reverse complement strand
CGACCTGGTCTTCAAAGGCACGATCCCCGTTGACAAGGATTACGCCAGGACGTATCAGGGCACGATTTCTCTGGGCGCCAACACCGAAATCAACATCAAGAACCAGATTGCGCAGTACCTGAAGAACTTTCCCGACGAGGATCCGGACGGCGAGCTTCAGAAAATCTACGATCATCTGGAATTGTCGATGCTGTCGCAGGCGATGTCGGGGTTCAACGAGGCGTTCCTGATGCTCGACCGGGTGCTGCAAATGGAGGTCTCGGACCCCCTCGGGATACTGCAAGGACTCTATTTTTCCAACTTCACGAACGTCCTCGTCAAGAACGCCGTTCTCGACGCAAATCAGGATTCTCCGCTGGCAAACAACACGTTCGTTTCCGTCCGCAGCGGCGGCGTGAAGATTTCCCGCCTGCGCGTCATCGACGCATTCGGCCAGGCGCTCGACATCGACGAACCGCGGATAATCCAGTCGCAGAGCCTGACGCCTTCAAAGAGCGAACCGGAACTCGTCAATCTTCCCGTGCGCTATACGCAGCCCCTCAGGCTACTCTTCCGGTGGCTTTCCGCCAGGGACGATCAGGTTGAGATGAACAGCCATCCTGCATCGATACCGGTCTGCGGATGGGTGCTGTTCAACCACCTCGACGACTCGCTGGTCATCTACGATCAGAACGGTATCGCATTGGGATCGTTCAACGTGCTGGGCCCCTTTTGGCAGGGTGCGCCGGGCAATCAGGAGACGTTCGATCAGCCGATAGAAGTGGCGTTCGCAAATGCCAATCCGCATCTGAAGAATTTCGCGCTTGGCATAAACGGGGTGGCCAATCCGGTGGATTACTTGCAGGACATGCTGTCGGCGATCGACAACAGCACCACGTTCATTGCTCCCCGAAATTACAAGCAAGAGACCGGAATGTCGGTACTCATCGGCCGCCCGCTGGCACTCGTGCGCGCTTCACTCGAACTGGATCTCCTGGGTCTGCCGGCCATGAATCAAAGCAAGGAGTCGTTCGCCCAAGCGATAGAATCGATGGACCCCTCGAAACGGGACGACGGCGCAGCCACGCAGGTCGAACTGCCGGTCCGGCTCGGCGCGCTGAGCGATATCGACGACGGCATGGTCGGCTATTTTATCGACGACGGATCGCCGCGGAGCTATCAGCACTTTTATTCACCCGCCGCTCCAGAAGACCGCTCACACGGCGTTG
>JAKSDK010000804.1 GCA_022360095.1 Phycisphaerales bacterium | reverse complement strand
GTATTTGGGGTGCACTGAATGTCGAATGATTTACTGGAAAGGCTTTGGCGATTATTTTTCTACTTTTGTCGCGCCTCTGTCTCCTTATTAATATCGTCTTCGGATTGTTGATGCTTTTATTTCCAGTGCAATGCTTGGATAATCGTGCTTATTCTGTTGTCTAATACAAGAAGAATTTTTAACAGTTCCTTATATCCAGAGAGCAAAAAGTGTTAAGTAAATAAAAAAAAGGCGTATCTAAGATGATTGATAATTTTTGGATTGCTCTTTGCCGTTAACCATGAAGGATTTTACGAGTCATACCTGTGGTAAGTAAAGTGGAAGAATTTTTTCATAAACAAAAATATTTTTTCGTTTTTAATGCTCCGTTTTACAAAGCAACTTCCATGTCCTTGTGTCACGGCGTTTTCACTGACTAGTTTATTTTTTGAACGAATTTGGCGCAAATATAAAATATCTTTGAGGTCTCAAAAACCAGTCAGCAAAACCAAACCCTCTAAGAATGGTATTTTATTCCTTTGTCACATCTTATGTTTATAATACTCTCATGAAAGGAGCAGACCTTCCATTTTCGCGGGAAAAAGTGCTCTTAAATGTATCTACTAAATAAACCGGTAAAATCGGTCCGTGAAAATGCTGTGAGATAGGCTGCCTGGTATGGGATTGGCACGCCCCGAGTTATGGGCCCCTGGTACGAACAACTGGATGAAAATTGCGCCGTAATTTTACTTGACTCTTGATAGCATGTATGGCAGGGGTCAGAGGGGTTTAAAAAAGGTTTTTACAATAACTGAGCGACATCTCGCGCACTGATTGGTCGGGAGCTGGAAGCGAGGGTTCAGACCACGGAAATGACGTGATAGCGGAGCAATTTGTTTTTCTCTCGCGCGCACGATTTACCGTAAAATTTAAACAGAAATGGTAATAACAAATCAACAATACTTTCAATGGTCTGTACTCTTAGCGACCATAGAAATGTTCAGGAAATGGCCCAAAAATTCATAACTTTGCAGAGAAACAACTCGCCTGCG
>JAKSDK010001892.1 GCA_022360095.1 Phycisphaerales bacterium | reverse complement strand
CTCCAACGGAGACTTTGCAGGTATCTTAGACGACAATGATTTCTTCGCCTATGTCAGCGGTCTTGGTGACGTGGACGGTGACGGTCTGCCGGACATCGCCGTAGGTGCGACCGGTGACGATGACGGTGGGGTTAATCGTGGAGGGGTATGGGTCCTGTTTCTCAATAGCGATGGCACCGTGAAGGACCATCAGAAGATCAGTTCGACCGAGGGCGGTTTTACGGGACTTTTGGACGACGGAGATGGCTTCGCGTATCCTGCCGGACTGGGCGACATAGACAACGATGGCGTACCAGACCTGGCCATCGGAGCACCGCTGGACGACGATGGTGCCGTACAGAGAGGAGCTGTCTGGGTGCTGTTGCTCAACGCGGACGGCACGGTTAAGGACCGTGAGAAGATCAGCGGAACATCGGGTGGTTTCTATCAAGATACAGGGTATCTGTCTCGATTCGGAAACTCAGTTACCATATTGCCGGACCTGAATGGGGACCTCATGAGTGATTTGGCAGTGGGGGCAGCTCGCGACGACGACGGCGGAGTAGACATTAACGCTGATCGCGGTGCCGTGTATATCTTCAACATCAATACGGTGGTAGACCTCCAGACCAACATCAGCTCAAATCTGGAGGTTATAAGGAACATGAACGGAATCGCCATCTCTAATCTGAACACTGCAAAGCTTCTTGCCGAGCATGTCGAATCCCAGCTCCAGTTGCTTATCAGCCAGACATCGGACCCGATTCGACAGAGCGAGCTGGAAGAAGCGCTGTGCAGGATTCCTCAAACGATCGACTTTACGCAAATCAGCCTTGGACGCCTGCAGAGTAATACGCTGGCGATCTGGTACGCCGAGCTGATCGTGAATGAACAAGAAGTGAATATATGCAATAGTACTTCAGCTACGGCCGCAATTGCAGATCTCAATAATGACGGTATCGTCAATTATGACGACTTGGCTATGTTTACAGAAGCCTGGATGGTGCAGGTCGTCGACCCGAATTCCCTGTAGTGAGTCTGGGTCCATGCCTTCGGG
>JAKSDK010000567.1 GCA_022360095.1 Phycisphaerales bacterium | reverse complement strand
GTATCAGCAACTGGCAACGGGAAGTGATGAAGAACAGGTAGGTACATGCAACTTTCAAGTCGCATACTGCAAATTTCACAAGCCGGTCTTGCTTTACTCGCAATTCCTGTTTAAACTCTTCTTCTATTCTTCGTTAAAGAGGTAAAAGGAACATACGTCCGACAATGTTAACGTTTTAGTCCGACAAACCAGAAAAGTTGTCGGGTATACATTTTGCCGAATAAGACTAAATTTTTACCTGTGTAACCCGTTCACACGGAACTGTTCAAATTCTGTTACACGTTGCAGAACTGTTTGCCGTTCAAAAATTTGCTTTGTTCCTCGAGTCCCGTGTAAACGAAAGGCGGATCCGTGCACGTTTTTTCCGTTCAAAGTTTGTCCGGACTAGTATAAACGGGGCTAAACAATCTCTTTAAAGGAGCTATGTTACGATGATACTTTGTGTGTTTACCCATGCACAAAATGCTCTTGTAGAGTTGTGGGGAAGATCTCAACAAATTTCATCAGAAAGCACTAACCATAATAACATTTTTTTGTGAATTTGCCGGTATAGCATTAAACCTTGTAAACGTTGGCGCAACTTTTTAAAGTTTCAATCTATGTCCATCCTTGCCATCGATGGCAACAGATAACAAAGCTGCACGATTATTTTTGGAGTTCAATTGTTTTCTGAAAAGATAGCAAATAGCATGGAATAGCCCCTTTAATTGCGGTGCTATCTTTAGCTGCAAAATGAGTCTTAAGTAACATTGATCTTTCACGTCATCATGTGCGACCGCTGGCAGGATTTCGTGGGACATAAGTATAGTTAGTGGGCCACTGCGTTAATAGCAAACGGCAGAGAAAAATAGAAAAATGTGACCATCTCTCTCAGAATCATTTCAAATTCATGATTATGTCTGCCCTTTTTGGCCACTGTATTTCTGAACCTCTCTACTGCTGTTTGTTTCAGCTTGCTGCCCCCACAAGAGCTAAATTATTGAAAAATTTACCGCAAATTAAACAAGTTTCTGCTG
>JAKSDK010001171.1 GCA_022360095.1 Phycisphaerales bacterium | reverse complement strand
TCTACAGCACTGATGAGGAGAATTCGTTTAGCAATCAATACCTTTTGTAACTGGTGATCATTTCCTATAAACGTAGTGTTATTAGAGGGAGAAATCTGATGATGGTAACTCTTAGGGGTTCGAAGGTTAATAAAGCGCTGCATAAGGAACAAGAGGCAATTTTGCTGATAAGTTTTTGCTAAGCAAGCACGAATTCTTTTTGATTGCCAAAGCCCTTCCGTCCACTGGCTACATAGTTCGCTTCTTGAAGTTTTTCTAGTAATTGTTCAACTTGATCGACGTGTGTCTCGCCTAAATCATGCTCATCATGTTGGTATGTCTGTGGTGAGTGTAGGGTTCCCAGTTTTTGCACCTGAACAGCTCTTTTCCGGTCGTGTTGTTCCAAACTCTTTTTTGCAAACTGTAAACTGAGTTTTTGTTTTCTTAAGAAAGGACTGTCACTGACTAAGCGGGGTGGCATTGATACATTGTAATCCTGTATCCGCACTTCACCAAAGTCCAGTAAGGAATCAGTTTTATGTAGCCTTTCCATTAGTGATTGGTAAATGGAGTTTCTCTTTGGCACTTGTCTCCTCGGGCTATCAATTAACTCTACTGGTACAGAATCTTTGCTTTTGTTTAACGATGTGTTCGCTTCTTGTAACTCCTATTAAAAGAAAGGAACCGGTCAAAATCCTCTTTTAAAACTAACCTGCTTGAGGCGGTACCCTCACCCCCTCTCTCGAGTACCCGTAAATACCTGCTTTCAGAACACCGGCCTAAAGGAAGCCGTATCCTTCCACCTTCCCCCGAACACCTGTGAAAACCCCCTTTTTGAAGCACCCGACTTACCCTCAACCCCCCCTCCTCGATTACCAGTAAATACCCCAATATCCGCTTTCAGAACACCGGCCTAAAGGAAGCCGTATCCTTCCACCTTCCCCCCGAACACCTGTGAAAACCCCCTTTTTTAAGCACCCGACTTACCCTTACCTTCCCCCCCCCTCCTCGATTACCAGTGAATACCCGCTTTCAGAACACCGGCCTAAAGGAAGCCGTATCCTTCCACCCTCCCCCCGAACATCTGTGAAGATCCCCTTTTAAAACGTTCGACCGCGTGAGGCTGTACCCTTACCCCCTCCCTCCAGCACCAGCGAATACCCGATTACAGAACACCGGCCTAAAGGAAGCCGCGTCCTTCCATCCTCCCCCGAACATCTCTGAAGGCCCCTTTTAAAGCGCTCGACTGCGTGAGGCCGTACCCTCAACCTCTCCCTCGACTACTCGCGAATACCCCCTTTTATAACAGTAGCGTGTGCTTCGTTGCAACCAGTTGCTAAATTTAAATCTATACACTACGGAGAAGTTGTTTAATCAGAAAAATTAAACAGTAGATTTTAGTTCTTTGTTTGTAATGTATGACCACGTCTTGATGATGAT
>JAKSDK010000720.1 GCA_022360095.1 Phycisphaerales bacterium | reverse complement strand
TAGAACAGAACAGTTTTCCAAGACAACTAGAAACACATATGCCTCTGTAATTTGTTGGATCACTCTTGTCACCAGATTTGTAAATTGGGGTTATGAGGAATTGACACCAAACATCTGGTAGTAGTAGTAGTAGTAGTAGTAGTAGTAGTAGTAGTAGTAGTAATGGTAACAGGACTGACTGAAGTCCAATTCGGTCTGTAATCATACCAGTGATTAACCAATCAGATTTGAGAATTTGTTATAGTTATTATCATTATTATCTTTATTATTATTATTATTGTCATTATTAGTTTTTATTGTTGTCAAGTGCGCACGTGCGCACTGTCTCACAGGTACTGGGTTCGCAGCTGTTGACATTGCCCGTTATTGATGGTTATGAATCGCCTTGATCTTTCTAAGTAGCTGATCATATAACAAAAAGGAAACAATAGGACTGTTGTTGACAGTGACTGACGTGTCGACAATTTGTGAAGTGGTCTTCTTATAGCTTCATTGCCAGAGTGAGTTGCATCTCCTCAGTTGTTGGTATTAAACTGATTTTGGACCTAACTGGTCAATTAAATTGCCTTGTTAATGGTCGTCTATCAGTTATAATTAAGCTATACGAATACGAGAACAACTATGGTTCAACCAGAGCTGCAAAGATCTCAGCCTTATTCAGAAATGGCTTAGAATAAAAAAGACCCCGTTGAACACACAAGAGGCCATTCAAATCGTGAAAAGCTATCTCTTTAGATTATTGATCATAGCAGAGCTCCTCGCGCGCGCGAAGCGCGCGCAGAGCGGAGCACCAAGGGTAAGAAAATTTGGTAAACTATCCATCTGAGAAAATTTGGTTATGACGTAGCGTACTCGTAGTCTGTTAATTCGAATATTCGCCATTCTAATGAAGGTTAATTGACAGCTGTCAAACTAGAGTATACGCTGACCAACATCACCTGAGTGTATCGCGGGCTCATTTGTCTATCCATTGAGGTCACGTAGTGTTTAAAGTTTTGCGCTGATATTTTATTTGATCACGGGCTCAATT
>JAKSDK010000772.1 GCA_022360095.1 Phycisphaerales bacterium | reverse complement strand
TCGACGATGGTGAAACTGGTATTCCCTGGCGCATTACCGGCTGGCATACCAAGGAATTGGAGTCTGCCGTATCCTCGCAATTGTGGTTCAAGGAAGCTGTGGAGGAAGCGTTGCCGAGGACCTCGGATCGAAGCCTCGTCCGGCGTTCTGAACATCACGAGGCAGCGATCGAGTTTTACAACGATGGAGCCAAGCGCGTACCGCACCCGTACTTCTCCGCCATATCTGCGAATCAGAAGCCTGGCATTTCGATTGCTGACATCGACTCGGACGGGGACGATGACATCTACATCATGGTGCGTCTCGGCAAGAACCGATTGTTGGAAAATCGTGGTGACGGTACTTTTGTCGAGGCCGCGGCCACGCACGGCCTCGATATACCTGGTCATACGACGTGTGCCATTTTCGCCGACTTCGACAACGACGGTGACGCTGACCTCATGCTTGGTCGCAGCCTTTTGCCGAGCAAGTACATGGAGAACAACGGAGGGTGGTTTTCAGAGCGCGAGTTGATCTTGCCCAAGCTCGCGATCTCGATGTCGGCGGCTGACTACAATAGAGACGGCTTGCTCGACCTTTATATCGCAACCTATCGACCTGCGGTGCTGGGAGGCTCCAGCCCGGCTGGGGGAGTGGCGGCCGGATCATCTGACTGGCCGGACGAGTTCCTCTTTCCCGAGGTCGCAAAGGAATACTATCGCCGCCACGAGAAGCTGAACCGGAAGGACGGCGGAAGTCTGTTTCCAAACCTGCTCAATCAACTCGGTCCGCCGAACGCGCTCCTCGTGAACCGGGGCGACGGGAAGTTCGAACCGGCGCCGGAGAACTCCCAGCTCGGCATCTGGCGCAACACCTTGCAGGCCACCTGGTGCGACTACGACGAGGACGGCGATCCGGACCTTTATATCG
This sequence comes from Phycisphaerales bacterium, assembly GCA_022360095.1. Taxonomy (GTDB): domain Bacteria; phylum Planctomycetota; class Phycisphaerae; order UBA1845; family UTPLA1; genus JAKSDK01. The sequence continues at coordinate 147 of JAKSDK010000772.1, read as the reverse complement.
CAAACGACTGGGCGCCCGATCACCTGTTCCGAAATGACGGCGTCGAGGGCTTCGCCGATGTCACGGACGAAGCGGGAACCAGCGAGTTCGGTTTCGCCATGGGGGCCACCTGGGGCGACTACGACAACGATGGGCGCCACGACTTGT
>JAKSDK010000776.1 GCA_022360095.1 Phycisphaerales bacterium | reverse complement strand
CAGTGACAACGATGAGAACAGTGACTACGGTGACAACGGTCACAACGGTGACAACGCTGACAACGGTGACAACATTGACAACAGTGACAACGATGACAACGGTGACAGCGATGACAACAGTGACAACGATGACAACAGTGACAACGGTGACACCGATGACAACAGTGACAACGATGAGAACAGTGACTACGGTGACAACGGTCACAACGGTGACAACGCTGACAACGGTGACAACGTTGACAACAGTGACAACGCTGACAACAATGACAACGCTGACAACAGTGACAGTGGTGACAACAGTTACAACGGTTACAATGGTGAGAAAAGTGCCAACGGTTAAAGCGGTGACAACGGTGACAACAGTGACAACGGTGACAACAGGGACAACGGTGACAACAGCGTCAACAGTGACAACGGTGAAAACGGTAAGAACAGTGACAACAGCGTCAATGGTGACAACAGTGACAACAGTGAAAACAGTGACAACAGCGTCAACGGTGACGACAGAGACAACAGTGAAAACAGCAACAAAGGTAACAGCAGTGACAACAGTGACAACGGTGACAACAGTGTCAACGGTGACAACAGTGCGACGGTTCGAACAGTGACAACCGCGTCAACGGTGACAACAGTGACAACAGTGACACCAGTGACAATGGTGACAGCAGTGACAACAGTGACATCGGCGACAACAGTGAGAACAGTGACAACGGTGACAGCAGTGGCAACAGTGAGAATGGTGACAACAGTGACAACGGTGACAGCAGTAACAACGGTTACAACAGTGACAACAGCGTGAATGGTGACAACAGTGACAGTGACAACGGTGACAGCAGTGACAACAGTGACAACAGTGACAATGGTGACAACAGTGACAACGGTGACACCAGTGACAATGGTGACAGCAGTGACAACAGTGACATCGGCGACAACAGTGAGAACAGTGACAACGGTGACAACGGTAACAACAGTGACTGCAACAGTGACAATGGTGACAATAGTGACAATGGTGACAATGGTGACATCAGTGACAACAGTGACAAGGGTGACAACAGT
>JAKSDK010001116.1 GCA_022360095.1 Phycisphaerales bacterium | reverse complement strand
TTTCCTTCCTCTACTGTCTTAACCTGAGATTCTTCAGCCTTCATTTTAAACAAATCCCTCTCTTGTGCTAATTTTTCAAGCTGCTTTTTCAATTCCTCATTGTCTCTTTGCTGTGCTCTCAGCTCACTAGTTTTCTTTTCACATTCCTCCTGAGAAGCAGCTATCTTATTGACTGCTTCTTCCAGTTCTGCTTTATCTTTTTCTTGATAACTCTTGAAGAGGGCATTTTCCTGTAGGATACAAGAGACTTTTAAACACCACTAAACTCATGAAAGATAAAGATTGAGTACTCAGTCAGAGTTTCAAATCCTTACAACGTCAATTAATTATCCCTAACGAAAATTTTCTTGTTTCCCTCAAGCAGCCCACCCTGCCTTCTCCCTGTCTTTATACAAGTAGAGTACTTCCTTTAAATCGGAGATCATTTCTCCCTTCAGAATTAGAAAATACTATTAAAAAACCAGCCATTGAGGGAATGCAAGGATTACATGTATGGACAATTTTCTTGTCAGGAGATGCACATTGTACCTGGTTACTATGCCTTACATTAAAAAAGAAAAACCACTCTCCCACTTACATGTACCTTTCAGCGACTACTTTTTTAATGGCATAAAACTGGAAGATTATCAGGGATAGGAAGGAGATTGGCTTGAGAAAGTTGGTCAAAATGCCATTTTCGAGGTGACTGACACATAAGAGGAAGACTTTGTGAGTTGGAAAGTTGGAATAAATTTACTGGACTCTAAGGAGTGCAGTACAGCAACTTTTTCCAAAGCAACACCAATAACTGTACCTTCAATGTTGGTGTTTAAAGTCAAGTTTAAAACCTAAAAATTGGCAGCCCTACCATTACCTTTTAATTCCCTCTCCATTTACAACATAATTTATAATTTTGACATGATAAGGGTCATGGAAATTCCCACACCTACAAAGGGCCTAAATTACTCTAATCCTTTGACAAACAAGCTGATAAAAATATAAAATTCTATTTATACCCACCTGCCTGTACATCTCCTCCTTCTCTAGAATGGCTTTTTCCCTGGCCTGAATTTCTTTCTCCTGGTTTTGGTACA
>JAKSDK010001611.1 GCA_022360095.1 Phycisphaerales bacterium | reverse complement strand
CCATTCTTGCGCTTTTCATACATTTTACTTTATACCATTTTTTTTCTTATGTACACCTGGGGTCCCGGGTATGTACATTACCACGCAAAATATTTTTCTTATCCCTGATGACGCTGTTGCTCAGAATTTAATTATTATTTTTAATTTCAGCAGTCAAAGGCCTCATTTGAACTATATTTTTCTTTCTTACGTTTATAGCTTTGATACAATGGAATTTTCCATGAAACATAAGTGCTAACTTGCTCATATTTTCCAACAAAGCTTCAAGCCATGTTGTTATTGTTTAATAAAAGTGAAAGCCAAGAACGTGCCAAAGTTCTTGTTTTGAAGTTGGGTGCCATCCTTTTCTATGGCGGAATCCATTTTAAACCTCTAAAATTATGAAAGAAGATCTGAATAGGCACATTCCACAAAAGATAAACGAACTTGCCTCGTTGGCACTTGCCGGAAGGTACCTTATAGATAACCTACCCAGCCAAAGAAAGGTTGGGCACACCGAAGTGGTCTACGTCTTCTACTCTTTGCGAACAGTGGTGTGGTTTCTTTACGTCCCACAATTTTCGTCCTTATCCGTGAAGACTAGAAAGTATAACTCCTTTGCAGAGGTCATTACAAAGGCAGCACTTTCTTTTCAGTTGCTTAAAGACCCTGAGTGTTGGTTCGGCCGGGGTTTAGACCCGCGCTCTCCCGACTGAGCTAACCAGGCGGTGATAAAAAGTACCGAGATATTACTGAGTTCTAACCGCTTTTTACTTTTAAAAACTCTGAGTCAACTGATCTCCTCGATTTTAAAAGTACATGACACTTTGAGGAAACTCCGATAAATCTCTCTTCTCAGTATAAGCTTTTAGGTTCTGGGAAGTTCTAAGTGTTTACTCAGTATTAAGAATGAAGATGATAAATAACCAATTTACTGATAAGCCTTCTATTTAGAAGAATAAATATTAAAAGTAGCTTTTTGATTGTTGGACATCTCGTCTCCAAACATGACGTTCCTGAGCGAAAAATACTAAATAAATTATATTTTTAATGGCCACCTATCTATTCAAAATATCTTGTTTCTAGATGTTTGGTATGGAATTTGTCCTTTTTTTACCATTAACGGAAATTGTACCTCTAAAATTTAGTTTAAAAGATCTAAGGGCCTGTCTACATGGAGTGGGGGACCCCGGTCTAGTGGGGTAAGTTTCTTTTGTTTTGTGTCCCCCAGAGCGTGAAAACAAAAGAAACCAACCCCACTAGATCGGGGTCCCCCACTCCATGTAAACAGGCCCTAAGTAACTTCATAGTAACCTCGTGAAGATGTGTTTATTTTATTGATCTTCACCCTGGTAGTTTTCGTTTTTTTGTTAATCTGTTGGAAGACGAGCTTAGCAAAAGATTTTAGCCCTCGAGTTAATTGCCAACGAGCAGCCTCGCAAGGACGCGAGGCTGCGAGGTGGCAACCTAATAAAGCCGTGCGCGAAAGTTCTAAGGCAGAATGGATCTCGAATCGATGTAACATAAGGTAGTGTACTAAGTAACTTTAATGCAGAACAGAGATGCATTGTTTTCATGCGAACGCATGATACAGAACAGAGAATCCACGAGCCTATAGAACAGAGAATCCTGGAGCCGTATGCTTTGTTGTGAGTCCCGTGCTCATCCCTCCTTCAACCAATCGCCGGGTGGATTCATTAGCATCATTTGCATCATACGCTTATATAGCTGTCGCATTTGCCTGCTGCAATTTTTTATTGCCTGACGTTAAGAGAAAATAATAACGCCTCAAAAACGCAGAGGACTCCATCGGCGAACAATAAATCTTTTTTTCCTGAAAAGTAGACTTCCTAAGCTTCAAAAAGAGACCAAATAT
>JAKSDK010000086.1 GCA_022360095.1 Phycisphaerales bacterium | reverse complement strand
GCGCTCTGAATTTCCGTTTTTCGGTTCGAGGAGCCATTTCATGCTCTCCATATGCCGCTGAAGCATCCCGTTCGGGGTCGCGGTCCCCGCCGAACAGCCGTCGCTTCAAATCAAATCGTCGACGCATAATCCTGTCGCGCGATTGTTATCGACCAGACCGCTTATGCAACTCTGCCGATCACCGCAGGATTAAGTGTGAAACTGCCTGTGCATTAGCGCGATTCACATCTCACTATTGTGACAAAATCATAAACTCTTTTATCGCAGCGGTTTCGCTGCCATTATTCCTAGGATAGTGATATTAAACGCACAATTGAAGTAGCCAATCATCACGAAAAGCAGAAAATACCCGGCTAAGTTAATCGGAGCGGGAGGACAGAATGGATCTTGGAATTGCCGGAAGGAAGGCCATCATATGCGCCTCAAGCCGCGGCCTTGGACGGGGATGTGCCCAGGCGCTTGCGGAAGCGGGCTGCGACATTGTTGTGAACGGCCTTGATCAGAACCGACTTGAGCAGGCCGCCGCCGCGATAAAGTCATCCACGGGCGCCAGGGTCACGGCCATTGCCGCCGATGTTTCGACACCGGAAGGCCAGGCGAAACTGCTTGAGGCCTGTCCGGACCCGGATATTCTCATCAACAATAATGGCGGACCGCCCCGCCGCGACTTCCGTGACCTGAACCGGGAAAATATTCTCGACGGGGTCGTGCAGAACATGGTCACGCCAATCGAATTGACCAAAGCCGTGATCGACGGCATGGCCGACCGCGCATTCGGGCGCATAATCAACATCACGTCCATTTCCGTGAAAATGCCCATTTCGGGCCTCGACCTGTCAAGCGGCGCGCGCGCCGGTCTCACCGCCTTCATGGCCGGTGTCTGTCGCGACTATGCTCACAAGAACGTAACCGTGAACCATATCCTGCCCGGTAAAATGGACACGGACAGATTGCGCGGCGGATTTGAACGGGCGGCTGAAGCGACGGGAGCCAGCATCGAGGCGATCCGCAAGGAACAGGCGGAGGAAATCCCCGCCGGGCGGTTCGGGCAGGCTGACGAGTTCGGCCAGCTCTGCGCTTTTCTGGCGTCTACCCATACCGGCTATATAACGGGACAGAATTTTCTGATCGACGGCGGCCTGTTTGCGGGTGCGTTTTAGGCTTAGGGCCAAACAAAAAAGCCGGGCAAACCTTCGACGGTTTGCCCGGCTTTGATTTCAGACCGGTCTCAGATCAGAATTTATACCGGAGCGACGCTGAGACAATGTCCACGTGACTGGTGACGTC
>JAKSDK010000281.1 GCA_022360095.1 Phycisphaerales bacterium | reverse complement strand
GGCACCCATAACGGAAATCCTTCAGAACCGCGTGTTCAGGGTTTCGCTGACCGTTTTCCAGTCGTTCGAGCACCGTCTCCACAACGGATGATCGAGGAAAAGGAAGGCGGGGACGTTGTTACATGACCTGAACGGAGCGCTGCCATGACCGATCGTATCAAAGACTTTCTGCGCCGATTCCCCTCGGAAAGCCCGCGTCTTGTGCTTGATCTTGATATTGTGGAACAAAACTATCATGCCTTTGCCAGGGCATTGCCGGACACCAGACTATATTACGCTGTGAAAGCCAATCCTGCTCCGGAGATCCTTGACCTTTTGGCACGCAACGGGTCGAGTTTCGATTGCGCATCGATCGGCGAAATCGAACTGGTGCTCGCCACCGGCGCCGGTGCCGGCCGCATATCATTTGGCAATACGATCAAAAAAGAGCGGGATATTGGCCGCGCCTTTGATTTGGGCGTTCGGCTGTTTGCGGTCGATTGTGTCGAGGAAGTCGAGAAGATTGCCCGGGCGGCGCCGGGATCGAACGTATTTTGCCGGATCCTGTGTGACGGAGATGGTGCGGACTGGCCGCTTTCAAGAAAATTCGGTTGTGATGCTCAGATGGCGGTCGACGTTCTTCAAAAGGCGCATCAGCTCGGTCTGGTCGCCCATGGACTGTCGTTTCATGTCGGTTCCCAGCAGGCCAATATCAATGCCTGGGATCAGGCGCTGAAGGTTTCAGCCACTGTGTTCGACGAGCTGTCAATGCGCGGCATTGCCCTGTCGATGGTCAATTTGGGCGGCGGATTTCCGGCACAATATCTCAAGTCCGTACCCGGTGTGCCGGCTTACGGGGACGCGATTTTCCGCTCGCTGTGCCGCCACTTCGGCAACCGGCTCCCCCAGACCATTATTGAACCGGGCCGCGGCATGGTTGGCAATGCCGGCATGATCGAAGCGGAGGTCGTGTTGATCTCAAAAAAGTCGGAGCAGGACAGCGTTCGCTGGGTTTATCTCGATATCGGCAAGTTCGGCGGCCTGGCAGAGACCATGGACGAGGCCATTCGCTACCCGATCAAAACCGACAGGGACGGCGACGAAAAAGCGCCTTGCGTTCTTGCCGGGCCGACCTGTGACAGTGTCGATGTGCTTTACGAGAAAACACCCTATGAACTCCCGATTTCACTCTCGATCGGAGATCGCGTGTTGATTGAAGCCTGCGGTGCCTACACATCGACTTATGCCTCAGTGTCGTTCAATGGCTTCGAACCGCTGCAAAGCCATGTTATTTAAAGACTTTTAGGTCTCGGGGCAAATTCGACCAATTCTCAAAAAGCGCACTGCTTGCATCTTTTTGTTTTTCGGTCTTATTGTGGCGCAGAATTTTCAGAGTCCAAAACCGACTGAGTGAACAATCGGCCATCTGCCGGAGATGCCAACGGGGCGGGCAGATTGCAGCGAAGGAAAACTAAAATGGAAAACGAGTCCAAAGGACCGAAAAAATCTGCCACACGATCGCGATCGGCGCGAACATCTGCAGCGGGCCGAAACACGCGCAGTCGGGCAAAAGCGGCACCGGCATCGAAGACGACCGCCAAGAAACCGGCCGCCGCCAAACCGGCTTCCGCAAAAACAACGGCGACCAGGGCGGCTGCCACCAGAGCACCCCGGAAGACAGCGGCGGCGCCGGCTAAAGCAACAGCACCGGCAAAACAGCCGGCTGCATCGGCCTCAGCCAAAAAGCCGACAGCGGTTCGCAAGCCGGCAGCGGCAAGGGCGGCCACGGCGTCCGGAAGAACAGCCGCCGCAAAATCGGCGGCCTCGACATCAGGAACACCCGCAAAGCGGGCGCCTGCGAAGAAACCGGCCGCAGCGGCAACGGCGAAGGCTGCAAAACCGACAGTGGCGAAAGTGGCGGCCGTGAAGCGTGCCCCAAAACCGGTCCGCAAGCCTGCTGCTGCTGCGGCGAGAAAAAAAGCGCAACCTTCCTATCCGAAGCACGGAAAAATCACCGGTCCGATTGTCATGATTGGTTTCGGGTCGATCGGTAAGGG
>JAKSDK010001335.1 GCA_022360095.1 Phycisphaerales bacterium | reverse complement strand
CATGGAGGGGCTTATTTTCGGAATTTTACGGTATTTGAGAAGGAGGCTTAATGGAGGAATTACGATAAAGATTTACAAGCCAACATTCGACAAAGCTAAAGACAACTAATTATATTACTACAATGATTAAGGGGCCAGCATTCACTTTTTCATGAAGAACTCTTTATTACTGATTATTCTTCCTGTTGTATATTTAGGGATGATTTTAGCCCTAAATCCATACATGTTTGGAAGGATTTGTTTTTTCCTGCAATCCCACAAAAAAAGGTTTTGCAATAATACTGAACTGAATAGTTGAGCAATACTATCTGTGAACATGCCAGTAATATGACAAACAAGATAATGATTTTGGCTGATATTCGCAGAAAGTACCCAAGTTATTTGTTCTAAAACCATTTTCATATAAACTCGTTTTGTGTGTTTAGAGTTGAGAATCGTACTGACAGGTTTTAACATGTACGATACTTTAACTTTAACTTTAATCAGTTTCTAGATTGCAGTATCAGTGAAATACTAAATAATGATATTAAATCTGAGGTAGGCTTTAAACAGAAAACAAGGGTCCTTAAAAATAAGCCACCTGTTGTTACATGAACAACTTATCTATTATTGTACAATTAAAAAAGGATGAAAATACAGTTAAAAATATGTTAAGGCTTGTGACATTGACCTCATTCACTATCATAGATAATCTTAATAAATAAGAATAAAAGCTAAATTAAAAATACAGTAAAAGGAAATCTGTATTAAACTTAACATAATAAAGGGAAATGAGATTCCTACGCAAAATTAACAAGGAGGACGATTCCTTGATTTTGAGAGGTAAGTCAATCCACAAGCGACAAATACGGATAAAAAAGGATTCTTAATGAGTTTCTGTCGTACTAAAAGGGACATCTAACGTCAGATGGTCAACGTCTCTCAGCGGCTTGACTCAAGTACGAAAAGACACATAATCCATGATATTTAAATTACACATATTCATAATACACTTAAAAAAGAATACGAGATCATCAATTTCTCTACGATACTGCAATGGTAATAAACTTAATTTACTAAGGTGCTCGTGCTCAGAGTAATCCTTACCAATAATGAATCTCGTCGCCCTGCGTTTTACCTGTTCTAAGCTAGTAATACTTCTTTTAGACCATAGCACGCTAGCGTATTCAAGGCGCGATCAAACTCAAGTTATGTAAAGTAATTTCTTTGTTCTAATATCAGTTATTTCTTTACATACACGATAGGGGAGATTGAGCATCTTTTGACTGCGCTTTGGAAGTGATGAGATCAACGTGCTTATTCCAACTTCCGCAACAAGTCTTTCTTAACAGCAACACGGTCAAAATTAGTTCCCCCAAGGAAATAATCCCTATCAACTGCGGATCTAATACACCCTTACACTTTTTAACATTGAACTCCATTCCCCAAGTATAAGACCACTTCGTCCTGTAATTTATCACAATAATCCTACCCAAGGATTAGACGAAAGCACTTAAAATCATCCGCAAAGAGAGGAAACGATGTTTCACGTGAGATTACTTTGGGCGTGTCATTCATAAAGAATCGTGAAGAGTAAAGGCCCCACAACTGACCCCATGAGGTGCTGCTACTTGCTGCTACTACTTTATCTCCAAGAGTTTTCTTGGTCATAACCAGTGGTGGCTCTAACAACAGTTCCTTGCTCGAACGAAGGTCATATCGTGTCCGTTTTTTAATCTTCATTAAGTTACAAATAT
>JAKSDK010000805.1 GCA_022360095.1 Phycisphaerales bacterium | reverse complement strand
CTTATGGGTGCGCCACCTTAAGTGCAGCCTATCTTTGTTAGCAGTCTACCTACAGAATCACTCGGTTACACTGCACGCATGGGTGCACCACCTTAAGTGCCGCCTATGTTTGTTAGCTTTACCTAGAGAATCACTGGGTTACACTGCACTCATGGGTGTGCCGCCTTAAGCGCAGCCTATGTTTGTAAGCTCTACCTACAGAATCACTGGGTTACACTGCACCTATGGGTGCACCACCTTAAGTGCGGCCTATGTTTGTTAGCTTTACCTAGAGAATCACTGGGCTACACTGCACTCATGGGTGTGCCGCCTTAAGTGCAGCCTATGTTTGTTAGCTCTGCCTACAGAATCACTGGGTTACACTGCACTTATGGGTGTGCCACCTTAAGTGCAACCTATGTTTGTAAGCTCTACCTACAGAATTACGGGGTTACACTACACTCATGGGTGCGCCACCTTAAGTGCAGCCTATGTTCGTAAGCTCTACCTAGAGAATCACTGGGTTACACTGTACTGACGGGGCTTAAAGCTCGCGTTTGGCTCCCTTTCTCTTCAAAGAAAAAAGCTGCCGTCCGTTTCGCCAAAAATCAACCTTTGTTTTCCCTAAAAATTTTACATCATATTGGGCCCCGAAAGACGTTACAAGTTTCGCCATAAAAGAAGAGTTTTTTGCTAGGGTAAAACAAGTTTTGCCTACATGCAGACGTCTCCTATTTCCTTTGTTGTACGCGGAAAAGGGACGTCTGCGTAACCCCATCACTAATCGTGTTCCAGCGCCCCGCTGGGTTCCCAAGATCTTAGGAACATGCTGTGATAGGCTGACACACAGTGCGCATTGTTTGACTTGGTTGATTGGTTGTTATCGAATATGGTCTGATAATGTATGCGGTGATTTATGTAATCGGGCTTTTCCAGCCAAAACAAATCAAAACATGTGCCATTGTGAACAGACTGTTCGAAATCTTTTGCGAGGCCGCGGAAAATTTAACGTGTGCGAGAAAATTATTTCTTTACAATTTACTATGCATGACACATCACATCGTATTTG
>JAKSDK010000432.1 GCA_022360095.1 Phycisphaerales bacterium | reverse complement strand
GAGAAGTTTGGGTATGGACCTTCCGACCTTGACCCTGTTTAAGACAAAATCGTTCATTTCGCTGCCCTGATAAAGAAAAGAAACCTAATTTCCCCACCTTGATTATATCGTTTCGCACACAGAATTAAGTTGTTATGGAATTAGTTTAAAAAAAAAAAAAAAGAGTAGTTGATACCACACATGTAGACTGCTAAACTCTCTTACGGGCTTTCGGTCCAAAAGACAAGCTACTCAAAACACTAAATTGTGATATGTTATATCTTGTCAACACTCGAGACTCTGAAAACTATGCTCTGTTCAGCGGCACATCCCCGAGTAGGCCACATAAGGAAGTCTCGAGGAATTCTCACAACCATGGTTCACTGTAGCCTGTGTACAGACTCCCCTCTCCTCTCATGAAGGAGGGGGCGTCTATACACAGGCTAGGTACACTGTAGTTCCTTTTTTCCCGAGGAAAAATAGTACTTTTCAAAGTTTTCTCGCTGCGAGCTTCTTAACTTTTCACTTGTTTTGTCTTTGTTGTTGTTGTTGCTTTTTATTGCTTTAGCGATCTTCGAATGACCTTATTCATCGGTTGTTTTCTAAGGTTTGCAGTCCATTCGATAGGTTTGCATGTGTGCTTCCGTTTTATGTCGCAAGTGTAGTCTTTGATCTCTCCGTAAACCCGTTGCCTTGCTGACTTTTCCTTTAAGCAAACTTGTTTTTTTTAAGCGGGACGAGACGTTGTATGTCGGAGCCAATTATTCGAAAACGGTAGCAAATTGAGTGATTTTATTGTCTTCATGACAAAAACATTAAAAACTAAATACTATGCCAAATTCCAATTCGACTAGGAATCATGTAGACTAAGAACCACTTAGTGGAAGTGCTACCTCTAAATCGTTATTTATTTATTTATTTAAATACCACTGAACACTTACCCAAACAGTTCTTTGAGTTCTTTTCTTGTTGCTTCAAAGGGCACATTTCGCACCAGTATTTTAGAACTCTTTTGTTTCGTTGCAGTAGCTGTCTTGCATTGTGACACTTTATCGCTGAAAAAATGAAATAAAATATACAAGATAAGTTTGCAATTCAACGAATTCCTATAACCTAGTCGATTACAGTTTCAAAAACATATAAATAAATAAATAATAAGTAAGTTAAGTTGTACCCTAGGTGGGGCTCGAACCCGGGACCCTAAGATAAAAGCATCATGCTCTTCGAATGAGCTACCCTCCCTTTTGGCTCCTTAGAAAACATTATTACTTAAACATGGCACTACTTACGCGGATTTCCTGTTCGACATCTTGAGTTCGAGAGTGTGGTCATCAAGTGATGAGTTCTAAATGAAAATAATAGGAGAGATTGCGTGATT
>JAKSDK010000894.1 GCA_022360095.1 Phycisphaerales bacterium | reverse complement strand
TAACGACGATTTTTCCGGAGGTTCGGATCAAGAAGTTTATGGAGATGCGCGGCGCCGATGGGGGACCGTGGCGCCGGCTTTGTGCGCTGCCCGCCTTCTGGGTCGGCCTATTGTACGATCAGTCCTCGCTCGATGCGGCGTGGGATCTCGTGAAAGACTGGACAGCGGAAGAACGGGAAGAGATGCGCCGCCAGGTGCCGAAGACGGCACTCAAAACGCCGTTCCGAAACGAGACGCTTCAGGACATTGCCGGGCGGGTTCTCCATATTGCGAAGGCGGGCCTTGCTGCGCGCGCCCGGAAAGACCGTTGGGGCGATGATGAAACGCATTTCCTCAATGCTCTTTTCTCTACGGTGGAATCCGGGGAAACGCCTGCGGACGAATTGTTGCGGGCGTATCGTGACACCTGGAACGGCGATATGAGCCGCTTGTTTGCGGAATATTCCTATTAAATCAAGGTGTCGCAGGCGGATAGACGTAAGCCCTAAGCTTCTCAGGATCGTAAAGAGAATTCTTTTCGCGGGCAGAGATGCCTGGGCTTTGCGCCTGGATCATTTGCCGCGTTTCTTGAAGGGCGTCTTTCGCCTCAACAAACCGCTCCTGTTCGGCTAATAGGCGCACATTTCTAAGCGATAGGCTCCACGACAGCAGAACCGATTGCGGGGCGTCCAAGCCGTCAAATCGATTGTAGATGACCTCCAAATGACGGCGCGATGCGTTGACCAGGAAGGCAACTGTCTCCACGTCTCTAACTGAAAGGGCCCAATTGACGGTATTCAGGTGGCGGGAGACTTCGTCCAGATCCTGTTGGACGGATTTTTGAATTGGCATGCCAGGTGGCCGTGCATCCAGCGCCTCCAAATAGGTCATCAGCGCTTCGGCGATGAGGGGTGGCGGCGCGAAACCGTCATTGCCGTCCACCCGGATTGGAGGCTGCCAGACGCCCGGTGGGTGCCGCTGTCCGGGCGGCGGTTATGCGCCCCGTTACCACAGCTGCTGTGGAAGCATTGTCTGCGTGCCGGGGGTCAGATGCGTTGCAAGCGGCGTATGCCGGCCGTGAAGACCAGAGCCTTCCGTCCATGGGGTCTATCCACCTGCGTTCTGCCCTGAGGAGCCGCGCTTGGCAGGCTGGGCGCCAGGGC
>JAKSDK010000874.1 GCA_022360095.1 Phycisphaerales bacterium | reverse complement strand
CAATTTCGAAATTGTTTTTAAGCTGATAAAACCAAAACAGAAGAAATTGAAATACAGTCTACTCTCTCTTAACGGACACCTCTATAAGACGCGGGACACCTCTGTAAAACGGACACTCAAGAGTTGGTCCCTGCCTTTCTTTACTACCTTTATTTGGCTCTCTATAAGACGGACATCTCTCTAAGACGGACACATACTGCAGGTCCCCAAGGTGTCCGTCTCAGAAAGAGTTGACTTTACTGTGTTGGCTGTGGCATCGAAGTTTGAATTTATTTTTTACCCTTTCAGGCCCAAAAGTGTACGTGGATATCTGGGGCTTAAAGAGTCAAAAAGGTAGAGATTGGAATATTAATCACATTTGCTACCACTGCCATGATCCTTGAAGTCCAAAACTATTCCCCAAGACTACTTGACCGCATGTTTACCCCGCACGACTCTTAACATTCCTCGCTCGGTAGACTACATGAAGAATAGGAGCACGCTTTCAAACAACAAGGTTTTAGGGTAGCTTGCTTGATTTATTTTTTCTTGCATCAAATTCGTTCGGTGGTAGTAAGCAAATCAGGGCACTCTCCATTTACTGTACCTGGATAAAGCGATTCATAGCCGTGGACTGCGCTGCACGAACAAGTCCTTCAATCTCAGCGCCGGTAAAGTTCTTAGTCTGCACGGCCAAATCAGCCAGGTCGACATCAGGTGCAAGGAGATTGTTTTCTCTCATCTTAGCTGTGTGTATCTCCAGGATTTGAACTCGTCCAGCCTCATCTGGCAAACCTGGTCAACAAACAGCGTTATAAAATCACGGCGAAACAACATCTCGCTCACTACAAAGAATATACCCTGTCGATCCTCTATTTCAATTAAAAGGAATTTTACACATTGGCCAGACAAACAAAAATGTGTGCAATCTCGTATTTTTCTAACTGCAATACATACTACTGCATAAAAAGAGAGAAAACCTGTGCAACTTTTAAATAAATGATAGAACGCCCGCAAACAAACACAAACATTTTCATATTCACTAACTATACTCCGCTTTTAGGCCTATAAAGAACTCATTATGCATTAAAATCAAGGATGAATTTTTAGGTTTCTGGGAAATTGCCCGCCTACCCCTCCCCTAAGCCAACGTTATCCCTTACTTCTCACTTAGGGCAAAATGTTGGCTTAGGGGAGGGGTAGGTACACAGTTTCCCAGAAAACTAAATTGGCCCAAAATCAGTGTACGCAATAAAGAAGTACGTCCTCACGGACTCTTTTTGCGGCAGCTGGCATAATTCGTTGGCATACATAACGTATAGTATCAGTAGTATGCAATGCTGCATGCAAGGCGAATT
>JAKSDK010001063.1 GCA_022360095.1 Phycisphaerales bacterium | reverse complement strand
ACGTTAGTGATAAGCGCAAGCTCTGTTTTGTATTTGATTGTTACGTTAGTGATAAGCGCAAGCTCTGTTTTGTATTTGATTGTTACGTTAGTGATAAGCGCAAGCTCTGTTTTGTATTTGATTGTTACGTTAGTGATAAGCGCAATTTCAGTTTGGTATTTGATTGTTACGTTAGTGATAAGCACAAGCTCTGTTTTGTATTGGATTGTTACGTTAGTGATAAGCGCAAGCTCTGTTTTGTATTTCTCTGTTTTGTATTTGATTGTTACGTTAGTGATAAGCGGAAGCTCTGTTTTGTATTTGATTGTTACGTTAGTGATAAGCACACGCTCTATTTTGTATTCGATTGTTACGTTAGTGATAAGCGCACGCTCTGTTCTGTATTTGATTGTTACGTTAGTGATAAGCGCACGCTCTGTTTTGTATTCGATTCTTACGTTAGTGATAAGCGCAAAGTCTGTTTTGTATTTGATTGTTACGTTAGTGATAAGCGCAAGCTCTGTTTTCTATTCGATTGTTACGTTAGTGATAAGTGCAAGCACTGTTTTGTATTTGATTGTTACGTTAGTGATAGGCGCACGCTCTGTTTTGTATCTGATTGTTACGTTAGTGATAAGCGCACGCTCTGTTTGTATTCGATTGTTACGTTAGTGATAAGCGCAAGCTCTGTTTTGTATTTGATTGTTACGTTAGTGATAAGCGCAAGCTGTGTTTTGTGTTCGATTGTTACGTTAGTGATAAGCGGAAGCTCTGTTTTGTATTGGATTGTTACGTTAGTGATAAGCGGACGCTCTGTTTTGTATTTGATTGTTACGTTAGTGATAAGCGCAAGCTCTGTTTTTTATTTGATTGTTACGTTAGTGATAAGCGCAAGCTCTGTTTTGTATTTGTTTTTTACATTATTGATAAGCGCACACCATATTTGTACTACATTGTTACAATAGTGATAAGCGGACGCTGTGTTTTGTACTTGTTTTTTGCATTATGGATAAGCGCACACTATATTTGTACTACATTGTTACAATAGTGATAAGCGCACGCTCTGTTTTGTATTTGTTTTTTGCATTATTGATAAGCGCACACTATATTTGTACTACATTGTTACAATAGTGATAAGCGCACGCTCTGTTTTCTATTTTATTGTTACTTTAGTGATAAGCGCAAACTATATTGGTACTTCATTTCTACGTAAGTGATAAGCACACGCTCTGTTTCGTATTTTATTGTTATGATAAGGTAACATATTATTTGTAATTTATTACTACGTTAGCAATAAAGCAAGCTGTGTTGGTGTTTGATTGTAACGTTAGTGAAAAACTGTACACTATATCTGTACTTCATTGTTACGTTAGTGATAAAGCACGCTGTGTTTTTGTTTGATTGCTGCGTTATTGATACGCACGCACTATATTTGTACTTTAATGCTACCTTAGTGATACGCGCACGCTCTGTTTTGTATTTGATTGTTAGGTTACTAATAAGCGCACAATATAGTTGTAGTTTATTGGTACGTTAGTGATAAGCGAACGCCTTGTTTTGTGCTTTATTATTTTTAAGAAGCCCACACTTTATTTGTACTTTATTTCAATGCTAGAACAGTGATAACCGTGCGCTCTATTTTTTGTTTTATTGTTACATGAGTGAGAAGCGCACAGTATATTTGTTCTACACTATGACGTTAGTGATAAGCGCACGCTCTTTTTTGTATTTCATGTT
>JAKSDK010000015.1 GCA_022360095.1 Phycisphaerales bacterium | reverse complement strand
ATTCTGCATTACATTGAAAGATCTTGATTGTGAAAATGCAAGTCAGTGAAAAATGACTTAGAATTAAGAGTGTCATTCAAGAAATCCCCTGTGTGTATCCCTTTCCTTGTTATTGCTCCTGCTCAGACACCCACAACATTTGGCTATTCTTTGAAGGACAATACAACTTCACTTGACTATCAAAAGCTCAGTCCATTTAAAAACTGTCTAAATTTAATCTGAATCAGCATGTGACTATTTGCTTGTAAATGCTTTAAAACTGACAAATCCTTGATGATTGTCGTTAATTTTGCGTAAAATGATGTTGCAACACACCGATTTGAAATGAGTTTTTGTCTTCAACCTTCTTGAATGGTTTTCAAATTGGTCTATGAAATTTGAGCACAACCTGAATATGTTGGTTTGTTATCGCAGGTTTCAGATAATATTATAAACCTTGAAATTTACAGCCAAATTCCACAAAAGGGCAACTGTTCACCAGATGACCTGAAATCACCCGTCCCCTTCACACAAAAATCGGTTCCATTGAAGAGGGAATGGGACATACAAAGTCCTCTGGGAGTTCCATCTGCCATTTTGTCTCTTTGCTGCACAGACGAGATGGCCTCTGTTTTTCTTTTGGGCGTTGCCCTCACTGGCAGCCCAATAATCAGGTGTAATCAATTAATTAATTAGTTAGTAGTATTTAACTAATTATTAAACCTGCTGGTCCAAAATTATTGTTATTTTTTGGGGGGGAGGTGGGGGGCTAGTAATTAATAATTAATTAGTGACCTGCTTTGTCAATTTGTTGTAGTTTATGTAGTTATGATTTGACAAAAGTTTTTAAAGGGATCTATATTTTAGAAGCCTTACTTCTAAGGCAGGAGCGCAGGGTCCATATATGCACATTTCCTGAAAGCATTTTATCATGAAATTGGGATGACCGATAAATTTTTTTGCATTATATTATTGGTGTCCTTTGGTTAGTATTTTCTTAATGCTCTTATATATAATTTATTTGTTATAATCATGATTTCACTTTGTCAAATGAGGCAGAGCTTGAAAAAAAAAATTTTCGATACATGTATGTGACTTTATTAGGAATTTCAAATTGTCTTAAAGTACTTGTGTAATTTGAATTCGCAAAACACTTCACTAGCCTGTTGCAGGGTTCTCATTAAGTTTTAAAGTACAGAGCATGAAATTATCTTTTTTCTCTTGTAACCAAAGTGAAAACTTGGTCGCATTGGCGCCTGTATTAGGAGCAGTTTCATGCATCCCGAAGTAGACAGCTATATTAAGGATGTTATTAAAAGTAGGTGGCTTAGGCAATTTGAGGCTTTCACTCACTAGCTCACTTTACCTGTTTTTCTGGAGAAGTAAATGGCTCAAACTTAGAAATGGCCAGTTTTTTAGCTGGTTGCTGGCACTTAATGAGAAGCCTGCTTTTTTGGCAAACTAAGAACAGAATTCACTAGCCCAATGCCGAAATTCACTAGAACTGGGGTATCAGACATGACTTTCTTTGTACACCGGAAGGATTGTCAAAATGGAAGGGAGTTTTAATATGATTCAAGGACCAATAACTGCCTGATTTTCACAAGCTGAGTGTAAAGTTATTAGTCCATTAACAAAAAATGAAAATGTGCGGTAAAAGAAGGATGCACAATTTAGATGTGTTTCTGTTTCAAAAAATTCTAAAAAAATCATTTTGTGTTCAAATTGAAAAATATTTTGAGAGAGGTTCTTGTAGTTTACATGTACTTTCAATAATTATTATAAAGAAAATAATTTTTAGGTTTTGGCTTTTTTATCTCCAACACGGATAACTTGAAATTTTCTGCTAACTCAAATTAAATTTTGTTTCCCTTGAACAAAATTTACCCCAATAACTCAAATTCTAGATGTAGAACTCACCATATCATGCACCTATGCCATCCCGTTTTCTCTTATTGCCATGTAATCAGTCAAAACATTATAACTAACACTACAGCAATTTGATTTTAATCAGTGGGATAAACAGATCACATGTTTGTCAGCCATTCCCTGATATTATGAGTCATACCGGATCATCTGTTACGTACCGTATAATAAAGTAAAAAAAGATCAGTAAACTATCAGTTAATTTGTAACATGGTGTAATGACTATTCAATCAACCTTAATAATTAATATATAGATTTAGCCAAGGCCAAAAGCGAGGGGGTAACAAAATGACT
>JAKSDK010001497.1 GCA_022360095.1 Phycisphaerales bacterium | reverse complement strand
TTGCATATTGGTTCTAGGTAAGGTAAAATAAGATCAAAAGATCGCTAAATAACACAACACGTGAGTTAATGTTATAAATACTCATAGAAATTCTTCGTGGATGTGTGCTGCCCAGTTCTCCAAATCCTGAGCCTTACCAAAATGCTATTTTCTACACCCATCTTTAGACAAATCGTTCGGATTTCGCTGGAGAGAAAGATAGCGCCTTTGATTTCTCTAATGCTTGCCTTTTTAAGCATCCTGTTTATTTTGACTGTCATGATTTTTTAGGCTTCACCTCAGACTTATCATTCCAAAGTTTTATCGCAGGAAAGTTATGGGAAATGCTCTAACTGAATCTGTTTACGCATCGCGCTTTAAGACCGCACAACTTGATCTTTCTGGTACCTTTTGTTCTTCTGTTGTCTCCAAACCAATCAGGATGTTTCACCAATTTCCACTTACAAATAAAAGGAGGCATTTGTTTGACAGAAAAAATTGCATTTACTATCAACACGCATCAATAGGCGCGATTCCGTAATGGCACGAGGGACTCTCAGATCGGAATTAACTTTTAAATGGGAAACTGGGGTATGGTCTTTAGTGTTTAACCTTGCTTCATATATTTCAGAATTGGCTTTTAATTGTTATTTTAGATACTGAGGCACCGACCTTCGTGTCCTGTCCGGCTGATATTGTTATCAACAACGCGACTGAGAACCTGTTGTCTCCAAAACAATCAGGATGTTTCGCCAATTTCCACTTACAAATAAAAGGAGACATTTGATTGACAGAAAAATTTGCAATTACTATCAACACGCATCAATAGGCGCGATTCCGCAATGGCACGAGGAACTCTCAGATCGGAATTAACTTTTAAATGGGAAACTGGGGTATGGTCTTTAGTGTTTCACCTTACTTCATATATTTCAGAATTGGCTTTTAATTGTTATCTTAGATACTGAGGCACCGACCTTCGTGTCCTGTCCGGCTGATATTGTTTTCAACAACGTCACCGCGACTGAGAACCAAATCAGAGTAAACTGGAAAGCTCCAGTTGTTACAGATAACTCAGGCAATCTTCCAATAGTCATGTCCAACAAGCAGCCGGGTTCCTTGTTCGTCGCTCCTGGCTCATATCAAGTTACCTACAAGGCTGCTGACCAAAGTGGTAATGAGAACGCGAACTGTTCCTTCAGAATTACTCTAGAATGTAAGTATTTCAGGAATTGGGGGGAAAGGGGCGGAGCAACAAGGGTGGGGGAAGTGGGGGGATAGAGTGGCCTGGTGCGGGGGAAGCAAGGTTGGCTTAGTGATGTGAGCACATACCTCCCACAAATGTTACCCGGGTTCGAATCCCTAAGGCGGCGCCATTTGTGGATTGAGTTTGTTGTTGGTTCTCACCTTTGTCCAAGATGTTTTCTCCTGTTGCTATAATTTTTTTTCGTTTCTCCACTGATAGGCCATTTCGAATAAATACTATAATACTCTAAATTGTGCAGGCTTAAACTGGCAGGAGCGTAATTATTCATTTGTCTTTGTTTGAACGGTACAATGGCATTCATAGTATGCATAGGTAGCTATCTCTAAAACGTTCCTTTTTTTGCTATGATTAAGGAATTCGTCAAGATAAATTCTTATTCATATGGCAAGCAGGCTTGTGAGTTTTAGTACGCACGTTTTCGAGACGTTCACGCGCAGCACGTACAGTCCCTGTAAAAAGCAAAGGACATTACAACAGCCATGCTTACTTTTTCGCAGTGGCCTATTCCTTAAATCAAATGTCCACCCAGATATAATTTCAAACCCCTTCCCGCTTTTGCACAG
>JAKSDK010000199.1 GCA_022360095.1 Phycisphaerales bacterium | reverse complement strand
CTTTTAGATCTCTAGAAATGCATTCTAAGCGGCGCTATAAAATTTGTACCTGTTCGGTCATCAAAGAGGAGTCGAGCATAAACTGAGAGAACATGATTGAAAAAGGCAACTTTGATCGAAGGCCAGAGATCATATGAGCGTGCAGGGTAAGGCTGGAATTAGAAGTTAGGTAAAATAATCAAAGGCGTAACAAAGCTTTCGTTCTTTAAAAATGATCACGGACTTTTTCGATTACAAAGAATTAAAACTTGCTGCCTCTTAAACAGCTAAGAAAAGCTGATTACTACTGACAACAGGCCGTATGATTGGGATTTACATCTGAACTTAATAAGACTCTTGCAAAATTGTAAACTGTAATATATCTTATCATCTACTCCCCAGTGAGGGCCCAGTCAGGGATAATTTACAACACAGACTGGTTAGCCAATAGGGATTATTTGCCAGGTAAAGTAATGGTCAGTAATGAGTTATGAATGCCCCTGGTGTGCATGAATATGGTTGTTTTTTGAGGACATAGACCATCATGCACACCTAGCCTGTCCCAGGCGTTCAGATAGTGGTGAGTGGCGCAAAATGGGGAGTCACAACACAGTCACATAAGACTCGTCAGGGTCACAACAAAACAAAGCGAAAGAAAGGGAGAGAGAGACTGAGGGGGTTCCTTAACCATCTCCCCCTACTCCCACCTCAATGCTCTTTTTTACTTGCTCGCTACTTTGCGCCACCCCCACTATCTAAACCGCTGGAACAGGTTAATCACGTACACCGGGTCCCTCCATTCTTCCTATTCCCGCCCGCAAGTTAAGTATGTTCTGTTTCTGAGATTTGTCACTAGTAACTACAGCGTAACTAAAAAATGACAACCTGAAGCTCGCCATAAATCCTTTTATTTTAGGAAAAGCTTTAAAGAACCTTTCAAACAACAATTTCTGACTGAGGATTCTGTTCATTATCAGCCTTTGATTAACAAAATAGTCGTTAGCTTTAAGTTAAACTCTAACCCTCGATTTAAACAATCTACCCGTATTTACATAAATTTATCGAGTTTAACGGTAGTGGACAAAACACTGACCCCTATTAATGATTAGGGTTAGAAAACTGAGTGAATCAAGTTTCAGGTTAGGTTTCCCACTATAATGCTTCGAGAGAGGTCATAGTTTGTTTATTTTAGGATCTTGCGTACGCATCTCTAAAGCAGGATACCAGGAGGGAGGGGCCGTCTCTAGGGTAAACATTGGTTCACTGATCACTGCCAGTGTG
>JAKSDK010001642.1 GCA_022360095.1 Phycisphaerales bacterium | reverse complement strand
TCTTGCGGCCGACACAGCCACATTTAAGCAGCTTATCTAAAGATAATTGCTGAATTATAAAGCACAAGTCTATGTTTGCTTTGTGACTTGATTTCATTTAGAGATATCATCACGTTTTTACGTACGAGCGTGAAGAAAATGCTTAATTTTCGCTAATTTCATACTCAAAAGAGCGCCGGTTTAGCATTTTTCAAACTTTGCCCGATTCAGGAAAAAATAAAAAGCCATTACAAGTTTTAATGTGATTTTTGAAATAAGTGTACTATAGAGATTATTTGGGCAAAATATGAAGAAATTCAAAAATTCACGACTGTCAACCGATTCTCGAAAATTACAGACATTGTCTCTTAAAAGGTGACCTTAGAACAACCGGCAAAGCTTCTAATTCTTAACTACTTTTTTTGTTTTAATAAATCCACTTCAAATGGAAAAGTGAAAATATTTAACTAAGGGGTTTCTAGGAACTTTTATTTGAAGCGCACTGTAAATAAAATGACTCGAAGATACAAGAAAATAAGTAAACCAAGAAAATGAAAAGGAACACACTTCTTCTTCGAATGAATGTGTTTATTTGTCACAACCATTCTTTCAAACCATGCCATCCAGGACTGACCCCAAATACTTAAATGAAAACAGGCAAAACTGCTTTATTTTTTGCCGCCTTAAGCGGTTACGTCATGGTATATGAAAAAGTTGCAGAGATGGATAAGAGAATATCAGTCAATAGTTTTATTAGAGCATAAGTATAGTAGAGGGGAATTGCTATAAACACGCGATAAACAAAAGCCTAAAACAACTGTCCTACTTCTTGTAGTGTACATTGGATCTCCCAATCTGTGAAAAATCTTTTCTTCTATCCCCCTTGTTATGACTAACTTAGCTAGATAACTGGACGATAACAATACTTTCTGTAATTATTATTATTATTTATTTATTTAACTATTTATTTCAATCAAATTTTAAATTAATGTAAAAAAAAAAAAAAAAACACTGCAAAAACCGTGTACGATCAATCTTGCTCAACGTCTGATCCAAAAAGATCGTGATAAGTCAAAATAGATCAATTGAAAACGTTACAGTCAAGAACTCGTTTAAATGGAGATTAGAAAGAAGGACGTCTCGTTGGGGCCGCAG
>JAKSDK010001916.1 GCA_022360095.1 Phycisphaerales bacterium | reverse complement strand
TTTGTTCACTAAGAACACATTAAAATGTGTACCCTGCCAGTAGAGTCTTCTTCGATCTTCCTAGATAAGTCGACTTATCTAGGAAGATCGAAGAAGACTCTACTGGCAGGGTACACATTTTAATGTGTTCTTAGTGAACAAAAATGCGTAGTAAAGGTATAGTTTAACTCCCAAAGTTTGCACCGCATCGGTAGAAATAGGAGCCGATTACTGGTTCCTGTTACAAGCAGCAAATTCACTTGACATTAGCGTCATAAATGCTTAAAAGCTATTTTCAGGTTATTTTGACACAGAAAGTTATAAATTCCATCTTCTGTGGCATGATGTCACCGGCTTTGACGGCGACATCAAGATGGATGTGAGCTGCAACGTTCGAGATACTTTCGCTTTAGTATTCTATTCAATGACCCACTGTTCGGATTATCCCTGTTTTCAGGAAAGTGCGCCGGCGAGCATTAATCGACTTATTAATGTTAGAAATTTTATGTTTTAGTTTTTTTTCCCCTAATTTTACTTCTGAGATATGTGTAAACTAGCCGTATGTGGTTAAGTATATTTACCGTGTAAAATATAGTGTCTATATCTACCATGTATAGTCACTAAGTTATTGATCGAGTCATGGCAACCGGATTGCTAATTTTTTTTCACTTTATTGGTAAAGAGAGACAAAGACGACAAACGACTAAACGAAATTGCACGATATGAAAGCGAGGAATTGGCAAAACATTTTCTTGGAAGGAAGATCATTTGTCACTGTTTATGTTCAAATATATTATACTCAATCCAAATTTTCATCTCCTACCTTTTTGCCTAAGAGTAACGACGCAGCTGAATACGTCTTTTTTCACATGAACAAACCATGAACCACAGGAGCAAGACTTACCAACTCAAATCGCCGGGAAATCGAAAGCGGAAACCATGATCAGAGGCCATTATTCTGATGTGTTCCGCCCATTCTATCATGCAGCAATCAGAAATTTTTATCTATTGTGACTAGTTATGTCTCGTCCTTACCTTACGTTCGATGTGTTCTTAGTGAACAAAAATGCGTAGTGAAGGTATAGTTAACTTCCAAAGTTGAGCCGCATCGGTAAAAAATAGGAGCCGATTACTGGTTCCTGTCACAAACAGCAAATTCACTTGACATTGGCGTCATAAATGCTTACCGGCTGAAAAAGATCTATTACATACTTAATTTTTTGGTTTATTACACTGGCTTTTTCAGCACTCCGCTGAACGTAACTCAGTCCACCTCTGATGAAGTTATTTGTGTGCTACTGATAAAGAAGGCTTCTCCACTGGGAAACGATGATTTTTAGTGTCGTTTGCTGATGGGGTCGGCGAGAAGGAGAGAAACTCCACCAAAATCAGCCAGTTAAACTTACAAGGTTTATTTTACTTACTCGCAAGGCGGTTCTACATTCTTCCTGATGTTCTTCTCTTTCTCCATCTATCTATCTATAACTGCTTAGTCTTTTTCTCTAAAAACTTACTTCTCAAAAGCTCTCTATATATTTGTTTGATGGTCATTGATAATAGGCTTACATATAATGCGTAGGATGTATGTGCTTAGAAAAACGAGCCACAAAACTTATGCTTCGTTAGTTAACTACTAAAAAGGTCGAAATGTTCATTTAAAAGATAACTATCTTCCGAGGGATGTCAAATTTGGAGAGAAGATGTCCTACTCTCAAAAAGCACGCTGTTAATATTTATGTTTCTGTATGCAAAGCTTATTAGTAATTTGGTGATTCATCTGTGGCATTTTTAAAGGTAAACACTTAGAATGATCTAGAACCTTAAAAGCCTAGTGATCGGATATTGATCGAACTTTAATTAACTTTCCATATATCTTCAAAATCGGGAAGATAAGTCCTGTAACAGAAAAATGCAGACTCGCTGACCTGAAAAAATAGCTTTTATATCAAGGCATGTGTTTAAAACAAGGCCCAACTCTGCGCAAGCTCTTTCCGGTTACGTACTTTCCGATAAGGAACAGAATCAAAATATAAACAAACAACTATGTTGGATAAATCTGGCCACGGTTGTGGCAGGTTTAATGAAATCAAAGCTAACAGAATCACAACACATCGATATATGTAATGAATAAAAAATGGC
>JAKSDK010000780.1 GCA_022360095.1 Phycisphaerales bacterium | reverse complement strand
TAGCTTAGACACTATTTGAGGAAGGTCTTTCTTTCAAATGAACGAAAACTGTAACATTAAAAAATAAATATTGAGCATGTCTTTCATTGTATACCTAAATGTGTGTGTGGTGCATATTCTTGATTTTGAACATTCTGTTGTTGCTGTCCCCAAGCCTTATTGTCAATGTAACAATAACATCCAAACATGAGACTTGCTCAAATGGCCAGGTCTTTCCCCGGTAACTGTATATGTTATACTGCTGATATATTCACTGCAGATTAAGGTACCATATACCATATAATACTAGTAAGGAAGGGTGTTACAGTCAAGCCACATTAAGCATACCCATGTAGATGCTAGTAATAAATTAATTTCTTGAAAATTGAATGTACAGAATTAGTAGTTTTCAATAATAGATTGTCTCATTTTCATCATCGAATACATACATTGTAATGTCAGTGAATTCACCTGTGAGGTAGTTAAAACTTTTGTCAGCTCATCTGTCTTTTTGAACTCAATTTAAATGTTTGCAGAAGGATTAATTTCTATCTATTCAAAGTGTGAAAGATTGTTCAGTCTGAGAAAATACAAAAAAGTTATTACAAAAATTCACTGCTGATTATGCATGGAAGTGTGCGGATTGAATTTGATACCAGAGTAGCAGCAACGGCTCATGGATTCAATTTTTCAAATAATCAGTTTATTTATAGAATCTATCGGGGTGCGCCTGACCTGGCTTGACTGTAAGGGAGGATTCTTAAATAATATTTTTAGCCAAAAGTGTTAAAGGGGGCACATAATTCAAGCATTTACAGTAGACCTTTTTGAGGGATTTAGAGCTGACTATGACACCACTGGTCTCAAAACCATCTCCAGCCTGTGTTAAGGAAAGCGTGAGAAAAGGCAACACCTTCCTTAATGGAACTTCACTGGAGGGCGAGTTGAAAAGCCAGTCTTTAGGGGCCTTTCTCTCCCAGATGGGTCCAATTTTGTTGCGTAGAATGCTGAGAAAAATAGCACCGTGATAATACTGAAGTGAAGGATTTTGTCCACGCAAAGACTCAAAAGTTAGAGCCACCTGGCAAGACTACCATAATATTACCGGTATTGTTTATTGTGGGACTGCGAGAGTTGAATGTGGGCTATGTGAAGCTGCCTTTGAAATCTGCCTGTAATCCAGGTTAACCCTTTTACTGAATTAAGAGCTTCAAAAAAATGTCCAAATTTCTTT
>JAKSDK010000816.1 GCA_022360095.1 Phycisphaerales bacterium | reverse complement strand
GTTCTTCTGTTTTACTGAAATCTGCAATATAATACAATTTCTGTTTATAGTTACACTATCACCGAACCATTTCTCCAATCAGCTTAGTCAGTGACTCATGCAAAATTTGAAGGACATCAGTCATGACCAAGCTGTGGATTCTCATATCGGCACGCAATTAGTAACATTTTGATCAGAACCTTGAATTTAGAATTAAACGTTCTGCTATAATCTCGGTGTTTTACTACCACATTGAGAAGAAAAAAAGGAACCGTTTCTCAAGAACCATAGACCGGCCTCTTTATTAAAGCAAGTATACACTTCAGTTACCCAAACCGGCGAAGACTACTAGGTTGTGGTTAATTATAATTATCGGGAGCGATATTGGCTGGTAACCGGTCATTTCGCCCCGGTCACTTAGTCTCCTATTTTCGAGTCACCCAACAACTGCCTAACGACAGTAGTTTGAAGTGGGCGTTTACGATACCAAACAAACTAAGTTGCACTTAACGATGCTAAGCCCCGGTATTAAGCAAATGCACAGGAAAATATTTATACGAAAGGTCTGCCTTGTAAACTTTTGATCTTGATATTTGTTTTATCAGACCTGGATTCGATATTTTTACAGTGTCTCAGTATACACTTAGCCAGTGCTATGCAAACTTGAGCAATATATTTTATGTTTTACATGATCAGAGTTGCATGAAAAATTGATGCAATATTAAGTGCCCAGAAACAAATTTTAGGGCCCAGCGAAGCAGAAACGGACCAGTACTGTAGATTTATGTCTATCATGTCTGCAATGAATCGACAAAAGTTCGATGAACGTGTTCAAAGGTACAGTAATATGCATGCATGTAGCCTGGTAACCGACGAATAAACTATGTGTGAGAACATTTTGAGAAGATTTTAGTTTGCTGATCCAGACTAACAGCAACAACAGTTGAAAAACTAGTAGAGATGAAAATAAGGTGTGTTTTCACAAAATTAAAATTGTTTTGACCTGAAACAAAAGCGGTCATTAAGCAAATTTTGCCGGAACGGAATTTTCCTGTTTTAAGCATTAT
>JAKSDK010000978.1 GCA_022360095.1 Phycisphaerales bacterium | reverse complement strand
GAAATGGAACAGTAACGTTGGAACAGTCAAGGTGGAACAGTGAAGTGGAACAGTAATGGTAGAACAGTTGAGGTGGAACAGTAAAGTGGAACAGTAATGATGGAACAGTCAAAGTGGAACTGATATGGTGGAATAGTAATGGTGAAATAATGATGGTGGAACAGTAATGTGGAACAGTAGTAGCGGAACAGTTAAAGTGGAACAGTGAGGTGGAACAGTAATGTTGGAGCAGTGACGGTTGAACAGTTAAATTGGAACAGTGATAAGGGAACATTAATGGTGTAACAGTCATGGCAGAACAGTTAGGTGGAACAGTAAAGGTGGAACAGTGATGGTGGAACAGTAATGGTGGAACTGTCAAAGTGGAACAGTGAGTGACAAATGACAGTAACAAGTTTTTTTGTATTGGTAGATTCAGTTACCTATGGTGATCCGCTATAAATGGAAGGAAGGAAGACACCAACAAAAATGATAATGACCACAAGAACAAAAAATACATTCGGAATCTCGACTAACCTTTCCAAGGGAAAGTATTTTGACCATGATATCCGTAGCGATGTGGAAGATTCTGTCGTCATCTGTCAACTCTTGAAGTAGGAACTGCAGTGCAAACAGAACCTGTTGAAAAAGCAAAGGGGTTACTCTCAAATTTAATTTTAAGTTAAAGAAATTTAAACATAAGTGTAGACACCAGAGCATGCTTTCTTAATATGTATATGAAATCAGTGCACCGTCGTCCTCAGGTTTGTTAGTCAGATGACTAAGATGAGGTTTCTTTACCCTTTACCTTGTTTTGGTCTTTTCAGTCTTTTGTATTACGTTATTTTGTGATCGCACATTTCTCCCTGGGCAAGGAAAGGGTCCCCAGCATGTTAAAGAAAAATTTGTAAATATCAACTTTAGACTCAATGTCTGTGAAAACTAACCTTCGGTAGTTTCGGACGGAGCTCTTCCTTTTTGTTCTTGGCGAAAGGTCCATTTAAGAGACGGAGCCAAACATTAAGGGTTACGAAAAGTCGGTCCAGAGAGTCGTCTG
>JAKSDK010000079.1 GCA_022360095.1 Phycisphaerales bacterium | reverse complement strand
ATACTCAACAAACCTGTTGTGTTCCAGCCACATAAGTCGTTTTCGGTCAATGTCTTCCTGATCTATGCGGGATAAGTCCCCAAAGTATGGAAGCTGATGAAAAACAAAGATATTTCTGTTATCAGCGTAATAACGGATATCAATTTAGCCTTACGCATTTTACCCTACTTTCCCCGTAAAAGTTGAAGTAAATTTATTTCGAATTTTATTTACAAAAAAACAATATCTTCTTGCACTCGTGAAAAAGAGTTCACCGTAATCTAAGTGTCGGCTAAGCGAAAGAACTGTACAGTTTGTGGACAAATCATCTCTAGTTCACTTTGGACTTTTCACTTCACTCAGTTCACCTTCCATGTAGGACATTTAGCCTTTTCGAGACGTTCGGCGAAAAGAGATGTGAGCAGGAAAAACAGCGAGGGGACTGGTATATACCTGCCATGTAAATCTTTGTGTTCCTTTCTGCCTCTGTCCCAGCCCACCACCTAGTCTGCGCGGCAGCCAGGAAGGTATTACACCACCTCGTACTCGATCAACAAGAACCTTAAAAGAAGGAAGAGTGAATATCGCTGCTGTGACAACCACTATGTTGAATCTAACTTCACATAAGAAACAAAATGTAACTTAACTGAGACAGGTGACAAAAACACAAACTGGCATAATTTTTTCTTCTGAAATACCTTTCTTCCATCAACTATCAATCGTTCGTCTTTGGTTTCTCTTAGAGCCTTCTCAGCATGACTCTCTTCTGAGAACTAAAAGATTAGGAGTTCAGCAAAATTAACCGTTTTTCCTGCCTAAAACAAGAATTCATTGGTTATATCACTGGATAATTTTTGACTGATCTGAATAATCAGCAATTATTGAACGAGGCTGATTATCATCTCGCCCCAGTTTTTCAAACGTTGGACAGCGCTTTCCAATGGATAAATCATTATCCAGCAGATAACTATTAGGGAACCCAATTGCACTATCCAGTGGATAGTGATTTATCCAAAGGATAGCTTTATTCAACT
>JAKSDK010001159.1 GCA_022360095.1 Phycisphaerales bacterium | reverse complement strand
TCCTGTCCGTAATGGCTGACTTTGTGCCCTACACTGTCATACAGAGGTACTTGCCAAACATCACAGAGTACCGGGTGAAGACAGCTATGCAGCACGCAATAATGTTTGGTAGGGGGACACCTGTAACCATGTCAAAGAGTCCTCGAATGAGAGTCAATGAGGAGCAGTTTGACCATTTCTTAACGTTTATCACGGGTCCTTACGTCATACAGGACCTCCCTTTTGGGGAGAAAACGTTAATTCTTGCTGACGGAACGGTTGTTGAGACGCCAAACATTATACGAACACTTGTTCCTGAGCGTATTATGGCGCAATACAAGCAATACTGCGGGGAAATCGAGTTCACCCCATTCAGTAGGTCAACGATGCTACGCATACTTTCGTCGTGCTCTGCAACTGTTAGACGGTCATTTCATGGGTTGGACTATATTGCAGCAGACGGTGGAAAAGCGTTCGACGAGCTTATTGCCATGCTTCTCAAAGTGAGCTGTGATCGTACTTGGGTTGACCGTTGGAAGAGAGCACTCATGGAGGCAAAGCAGTATATCAAGTCTGATTACAAGGTGACGCGACTCTGCGTTACTTACGAACTAAGCCCTAATATGTTATAGTATAAACAACGTTCTTATAGTGTGAGCCGTGCCTGATGCAAATAAACAAACAAGACTGTATAATCTCATTCGTATCACGAACGGCTCATTATAACAGGGGCTTTTGAAGTAGCCCTTGTCAGTTTTATTTTCTTTTATGCACTACTGAGCTTGAAATGCGCTAGGAGCAGACGTCAAAATATATCGACAAAAGTAGGCGATGTTAAAAATGATACAAATGATAAATGATATTAAAAGGGCTTAGTATAGTACTTCTACGATAATGTCAACCCCGCTTATAGATTTTCCAGCGGAGATGAATTTAATTACACTTCTATTATTAATTAGTTAATTAATTTATTTATTCAAACACAGGTGCACCTGACAGCTGAAGCAAATGTACCCGACCACTGTATCGCTTAAGCACTAAGTGAACCAAACGATAAATCTCTCTGCGTTGAGTGTCAAAACGATCATGAAAGGAGCTGTCTCCAGTGCGAGGAGCTGAAATCTGTGTTGAAGGAAATAGAAGAAGCTCTTTCTAAGAATTCCACCATCCCCGAGGACATGCGTGACGACCTTCTCTATACTTACCAGAATGCAGTACAAGCTATACAAGCTTGGACAGCGCATCAGCTGAGGTCTTTGCAACAAGGCAAGGCGCGCACAACCGTCCTTGATTACCTAGACGAGACGAAGGTGCTTATAACCCAAGACTGGGCTATGAAGTGGCTGCCACAGAGATATCGAGAAACCCAAGCCGACTGGTTTGGGAAACGAGGTATCTCTTGGCATATTAGTGTGGTTGTGCGAAGAGTTA
>JAKSDK010001882.1 GCA_022360095.1 Phycisphaerales bacterium | reverse complement strand
TATAAAGAATAAGAGTGCGGGTCCTGGCAAGCAAACTACTCCATTTTGTTTCATTAACCAATAGTTTTATCACTTTAGGTGCAAAACTATTGAAACCTCGATATTTACTGTAAACGGAGACAGCTTAACGAGTCCGTTAATTATCGGGACTTTCAAGAAATGGGCCCCAGGCCTGTTATTGCTGCCGCAGTGAGTGAGCCTGAAGCCAACGAACGAGGCAGCTCTCTAATTGGCAAAAAATAATATTACATTATAGGGGCATTCAATCACTTTTTCTTGCCAAACTCAAAGAATTGTGGTTATGCGCAAATGACAGATTTAGGATGCACAATGGACTCGCAAGGAATTGTGGTTATGTGCAAATGGAATATTTAAAATGTGCAGTAGACTCGCAAGGAATTGTGGTTATGTTGGAATGGGAGGTTTAGAATGCGTAGTGGATTACCATGTGTTTTCCTCTCACACTGATTTTCAACTGCAATTTGAATAATTTGCAATCTCGTTAAAGTACGTATAGAAAAAAAAGGTCTAATTGGCAAACAAACAACTTTGCACTTGCAGCATACTTTTGCAGTTAGCCGACACTTCTTGACCGAGAAGTGACGGCATTCATAATGAATTCATTATAGTTGATGCCATGGCAGAATGAAAACAAATTTCGAAACCTCTGTATATTTGGGTTGGTTTTCAGAAAACAGAACACGCTCAAGACCAGCAAAATAGCGTAGCATATGGACAATGAAAAAGCCTCACTGGAGCTAGTCTCCTTCGCAGCCGTTATTAGGGTCGTCACTCATCACGCAACGCTCATGACGAGTGATGACCCTAATAACGGCTGCGAAGGAGACTACACTGGAGCAAGCACCCGTTTTATACCTTTCAAGCACATTTCACAAAATGAAATATTTTATATATAAATTTATCAGTTTTATTATTCGCTGTGGCTATATTGCCAGTAACTGGTCAAGATCTAGAAAACACTAAATGACCAGCAGTCTGATATTTTAAGTATTTTCATTACTGATTAGGGTTAAGCACTGATGATACTGATTAGGGTTAAGCACTGAAAATACTAATTAGGGTTAAGCACTAACCATACTGATTAGGGTTAAGCCCTAAAAATAGCAGGGCTATTTATATGAGAAAACTAAAACATCAGTGTATGATAATGCATGATACGCTGAACTTTATCAAATTTAGAGAGCAGGTTGACTTCATTAATGGCAAAGAGATGTTTTGGTTTTGTTTATACCTGTAGGAAAGTTGTCGATGCACAAATGTTTTAGCTGCAACTGTTCCTGAGCAGTTTTATTTCCAAGCCAACTCACTTGTGACTCCTCTTCTAAAGTCTCTATCTCATCAACATTCTAAAGTC
>JAKSDK010000260.1 GCA_022360095.1 Phycisphaerales bacterium | reverse complement strand
CGAAGGTGGCATTTATAAACTATGACACTTATTGCAGTAGATGTATTCTTGCTCTAAGTTCAATCCTTTCCGTCATTGAGGCTATCTGGAGTACATGGGTGGTGCTAAAAGCCACAGCGGGCGGTCTCTAATCATACAAGTGATTAACAAAATCGGACGACCACGTAGCCGGAGGCCGATTTATGTAATCACGAGTATGATTTCAGACCGAATTGTACGACACGAAGTTCTGTTACCAATTCATCACAACTATATTAAAATATGTGATATTTTAGACTTTTTAAAACTTAAAACAAAAGAAATTCCTAGAGTCTTTTTGCAAGCAGGGAAAAAAACCATTTGAGTGCGCGCACGCAGTGGCGCGTACTTTCCTATTACAACGTCCTATTAGTGCTGAAATCAGGAGAGTTGATAACCAATCAGATTTGAGAATTTTGTTATAGTTACGACTTTTCCCCAAATTGGAGGTAAATATTCTGTTAGGTACACTGAAACCAGTGGATTTCCAGACTTAGTTCTTGGCACTGAACTGGAATTAGCTTGCATTTGTGCCAACTTGGAGGAATATCACCAGAATCACTTGCATCCTCCACCATGGTCTCAAATGGTAAACTGCAGAATATTCAGTTTTGCACGAAAAAGTACGAAACCCCCATATTAATTACTTTATGTATGATACGTTTGGTACGATAGTCTTGGTAATCTTTAATAAGCAGATGCAAAATGTAAAAGTACACAAAACAAGTGGATAAGTATTCACCTCCAAGTACCATGTTGGTGTATTCTGCCCTCACCTTGAAAAGGAAGTGTATCTTTTTTTTGCTCAGACTCTTCACTGAGCTTTGTGTATACCAATTAAGAATTTACTTAATTCCGTCAGGTGCCCGTTAAAAGTAACAAATTTTCTCCTTCATTTTCTACCGTCATTAAAGTTTAACAATTGTTAATTTTTGAGTTGTTTGATTACACAATCAAGGCAAATGAAAACAATATTCCACTGTTTGGAATGGATCAATAAAGGCTTTATACTTATTTTTCTTAGGGTCGTCTACAGACTCCGTTAGCTCCCAGTTCTACAAGCTTTGAACCCTCTCGTCCAGTTGCTTACGCTGGTCAGCAGGAGCTGCCAGGAGCTTATCCCACCGCGCCATTTTACCCATGGAATACTCAGGCTTTCCCATCAAGCAACCCACAGGACAACTGGAATACGCCGTCTTATTTCCCTGCATCAGCTCCATATCAAGCTCCAGGTGCAGAACACGGCAAACAATTTTTTGCTTGTGAAAAATCATTTTGATTCTTGAAAATTTCTATTCT
>JAKSDK010001437.1 GCA_022360095.1 Phycisphaerales bacterium | reverse complement strand
TAAGAAATTTTCATCTTTATGTAATACAGTTGTGGTAACCTTTTTTCGATATCTTTACTCATGCCGACGTAGTTAATGCTCAAACTTGGGAGGTATCGCCCTAAAAAAATCCAGTCGAGCCACCTTAATTTACCTCCTAGACATCCTTTTACCAAAATGTATCATTTTATATCACTTTTTGTTTTCTTTTCATTAGCCATCGTAAAATGGAAAACTTCTCTCAGGATGGATATAATAATAAAGTTTGTTGTTGTAACACGTCAAAGAAATAAAGTCTTTGACACAACTAGTCACCCTTATTTCTCTGACGCAACAGGTCACGCTTCTTCTTCATGTCATATGGTACGCCGGTGACCACAGTTACCAATTTTTTTCAAAATTTCCTTTGTCTAGAAAGTAATAAACTAATATAATGATGTGCAACGACTAGAGGCACTTTTGCAATTGGCCTTCAGAATTTTGTCTTTACTTACTTACGTACTTACTGACTGACTGAATGACTGACTGACTAGCTGACTTACTAAGTAATGATTACGAAACCGTAGAAAAGAGAACCGTACAAAAAGGTCTAAGATAAGTTATTTCTCATATTAGTAAACCATTGAACTAATCAGTTATCATTATTTTAAACCAGCTAATACAGCGGTAAACACCCACTAATAAGAACCTACTTTTTGAAGTCTGGCAATATAGGTTGGTTCTTGTATTTTGGAGTACGTATGGCAATTTAAGCTAATTAGGTTCTTAATTATGTTCTTAATTTTTATGAAAGAGATGATAGATTGTTGATTACCAGAAAACAAAATCACAATTGTATGATTATGACCCTAACAAAACTAAATACCGAATTTATATACAGTTTGGTTCAGTATGTTCTTGTTATACAGTGAAAATCCGCAATAACGAACCCCGTTATAACTAAGACCCCATTATAACGAAAAACATCCGAAAGCCCGACAGAATTACAGTAAAATATCTGGAAAGGAACACCACTATAATGAATAGATTTTGACGGTCCCAAAGCACAATTTACCCCGCTATAATGAATATTTTGTCCGGTCGCTCGCAGC
>JAKSDK010000637.1 GCA_022360095.1 Phycisphaerales bacterium | reverse complement strand
TTTGAACAAGAGCCCTCCATGGTTCCACATCATCGCCTTTAACCAATACCATATCTCCCTCTAGTGGCCAGGAAGGCACAGTCACAAAAGTAATTGGAAAATCAGGGCGTTTATAATCTATGCAAACCAATTGCCTTTGGCCGGCAAGATTACGACTATCTTCACAAAGAATGATGTGCCTTCTAATGCTGGATGCATGGCAAACACGTTCAGTCCCTGATGTCTCTACAACAAGATATTTGGTCCAAGGATGGCGAGCAGGCTGAGAGTCACTAATCACATATTGAAATGCATCTCCAATAATGATAACTTGATTATCTTCGTGCACCTCTATTCTCAGTATCTGTGTTATTCTTAATACTTCAAAGCCATTTTTAATGCTTTCGAAAATGTTATAGCGAATACACATGTCCTTAAAAACAGTAGCTGAATCGATGTTCCATCCATTTCGCCCTTGATAGTAAAGAAACTCTACAATCCGTGGAAGTGTCTCCCACACTTCATAATCTTGGTCGTTAATTAAACCCCCTTACAATAGTTCAGAAGCTGGGAAAGCAAACTTCTGGTAGTCCTCAGCTTTCCAAAAGCCAGTGCGGTTGATGTTTGAGGGATATCGCGAAGCAGGTAAATCAGGACTCCATGGAAAATTTTGTAGTCTTTCCTGTAACGCACTCTTGTCAGTAGCTTCATCATTTAATCTGTATGACAAATGATATTTGATACTTCCAAGGGAAACTGTGTGCATTACATCAATAACACAGTCATGCTGAATGTCAAAGCCATACAGTCTGGTTAATCTATACAAAATGAACAAACCTGTGAAACCAGCTTCTTGAGACCTTGTAGTTGCCACTCTTGCCCTTTTTCTTCTTCTATTTCTTGAAGTACATGCTCCTCAACGTCTTGACCATGGAAATCTAGTTGCCCTACGATAGTCTCCATAATAATACGTTGTTGATTCTCCACTTACACGCTTGAAGCCACACTTGCAGCTTCTACAAGGGGACGTTCCACAGAATTTTGATTTACACAGTTCACACATTGCTGGGTAATCAGCTGTGCAAAGTAATAAAAGATGTCTTAGCTTGGTTGGACCAGCTTCCCCCTACGGAGTGTCAAGTGAATAA
>JAKSDK010000654.1 GCA_022360095.1 Phycisphaerales bacterium | reverse complement strand
GTTTTCGCTCAGATGGTCGAATTCCGCCGTGTCGCAGGCCGCCTTGACGCAGGTGCGGGCTTTCAGCACCACGCCCTTCGAGCGGCCCGGCGTGCCGGAGGTGTAGAGGAACACCGAAACTTCCTCGCCATCCGAGGCCTCGATGAAATCCGCCCAGGCCGTGGCGCGGCCGGAATCGGCCTCCATGGCCTCGCGGCCGATTTTCTGAACCTCGGCGAATTCGCGCAGATGCGCGTGATCGTAATCGCGCAGGCCGCGCGGCTCGTCATAGACCACGTCCTTGAGCTGCGGTATCTCGTCCGAAAAGGACAGGATCTTGTCGACCTGTTCCTGGTCCTGTACGACGGCGAGACGGACGCCGGCATGGTTCAGCACATAGGCCATTTCCTCGGCCACGGCATCGGCATAGACCGGAACCGGGATCGCCTTCAGCGCCTGAACGGCGCAGAACGTCCAGTAGAGGCGGGGTCGATTGGTGCCGACGATGGCTACCTTGTCTCCCTCTCCTATGCCGATTTCATGCAAGCCGATCGAAAACGCGCGGATTTCCTCGAACTGTTCCTTCCAGGTCCAGCTCTGCCAGATCCCGAGATCCTTGTGGCGTGCTGCCGTGCGGTCGGCGAAACGGCTTGCGTTCAACAGCAAATATTGCGGAAAAGTCACCGGCTTACGGCCGGCATCGCTGCCCGTCGATGGCATTCCCCAGATTCTCCTCCCAAGCCCGGCGGAGCCTCCATCCGCCGGCGAGGCGCGAACGCCTCTTCATTTTTCGCTCAATAAAGAAATGAACGTATGTTCTTTTAATCAAAAGATTCAGCACCGCGCAAGCGACTTTAGTAGAACCTGTTCAAATTGATGCGCTTTTCAAACGGTTTATTCTGCTGCGGGGCCAATCCGCGAAACAAATTTGCGCCCGGCCAACCTATTCATTTGTTTCGCAATATCGCTGCCGCCTCCATCGCAAGGCCGGATGCGACATTTTTTCCGCCCCACCAGTGTCCTGAATCTGAAGTTCGCCACATTGAGCAGCACCCTCCGAGAGAACTTCAGATTCAATCAGGACATCAGCAACATTATGATTCTCGTGTGGTTTACGGATTTGAAGTTCCTTGTTGAGAGCGCTGCAGACAATAAGAGGAACTTCAAATCCACCACACTAGTAAATTTGGAGCGCTCCCATGTCTGACGATCTGTTCGTTGCGGCCCGCGATGCGATGCGCCGCTGCCACGCGCCCTATTCGGAGTTTCCGGTTGGCGCCGCCCTGCGGGCGGATGACGGAAAGATCTACACCGGCGCCAATATCGAGGTGGCTTCCTATCCGGAAGGCTGGTGCGCCGAGACGAC
>JAKSDK010001564.1 GCA_022360095.1 Phycisphaerales bacterium | reverse complement strand
GTTGCTTCTATATTGATCCGGGCAGTCATTTTGCCCAAGCTTCTCTATGGGGTCAGTGCTTGGGGAGGCGTAGTCCGATATCGAGAGAGGTTGCGTCCCATGGACCGAGTCCTACGCTAGGCTGCTATTCTGACACTAGGTCTCCTTTGCACCACGAGCGGCCCTAAGGCTGTGGCAGTTTGTGGATGGCTCTCAGCTGACTTGCAGATTCGCCATGCCTTGATCCAGTTTGTCCTACGTCAGGCTACCTATGGACGGCGGGATATTTTGACTACGGATTTTGTTGTGGGTGTTAACCAGCGGATTTCTGCTTTAGACATTGCACGCCATGAGGTAGTAGCCTTCAGGGCCTCTAGTGCTCATGTTGCCATGGGTTGGGACCGCTTGGATGTCTTGCGATTTTGGACCCGTGCTCCTTGGGTAGTGGCCCCTCTTGTCACAGCCAGATTCCTTCCACGTGACATTGCTCATGAGGAGATCTCTCTTGCTCAAGCCCGCCTTGATAGGGTGTGGGCATTTACCGACGGTTCTGTACAGGGAGACTATAGTGGGGCAGCTGCATACTTTCCCGGGGGGGGTGGACCTCATAGTTCGCATACACTTCGGACCCCTCTCGGACCCTTGCAGTCGAGCACAAATGCTGAGTTGGTAGGGATTCGGTCAGCCCTTTCCCATCTCTCTTGTCTAGAGGGTTGGCGCCAGGCCACCATTGTTTGTGATTCTCAGGCTGCCCTTCAGATGCTCCAGAGGGCCCAAGGCTTTGGATGGCGGAGGTGCCGCACTACTGTTGTGGACACCCTTCAGCTCATTGAAGCCCTTACAGCAGACGGACATCAGATTGAGCTTTGGTGGGCCCCTGGCCATCAGGGCATTGAGGGTAATGAGCGGGCTGATGTTGCTGCTTCAGTTGCGAGGATGGAGAGTCAGACTACTCTTGGGGACTTTTGGGTGACACGCTCTATGCTTGAGGGCACCCTTCGACAGTGGTACCATTCCCAGGCTCGGGCGCAGGATCATGCTTCAGTGGGACAGGTGTTGAACCAGGCAGAGGAGGTGATCATTCACACAGATCTTCAGTGGACTCGCCACATTCCGTCATGATTCATGGCCGCCTTGGTGGGTCAGTTCCTCACAGGCCACTTCCCCACCAGAGCTTACCTTCATCGCTTTGGACACAGCCCCTCCCCCGTTTGTGAGGCTTGTGGGGATATGGACACTCGGGAGCATATGCTATTGGATTGCATGCGTTGGGCCTTCCACCGGCAGCGGCTACATGAGGAGCTTCGAGTCACCTGGCCCCACTATCTACGGGGGGAGCGACCCCTTCCGTCATGGAGTTGGGATTTCCTTGTGGGATCGTCAGTGGGTAGGCTTTGGTTAGGGAAATTTCTGTCAGCGGTACGGCCTAGGTGGCAGATGTTGGATCAGTTCCATTGTACGTCTTCTATGGAGGACTCACCTGAGGAGAGCGATTAGTTCTGGTTCCGAGGGTTTATGTGGGACACCTATTCTTTCTTTTTGCCCCTTTGTGGTTCTGGGGCTTACTTGCCTTCCTTGCTTCTCCTTTGCATGGGTTTTATTGGGTTTCTCTTTTGTTCTTTCAGTTGTTTTCTCTGCCCCTCCTTTGTTTTCTTTGTAATGGGCAGTAGGTCTAGGGGGGCTCAGGAGTTCTGGGCCATGGGGCTGTCTTGGTGTGTTTTGGTGAACTTTGGTGACTTTGTACAT
>JAKSDK010001711.1 GCA_022360095.1 Phycisphaerales bacterium | reverse complement strand
TGTTTATTCAAAAATTTCCCTGCTTCAGTGGGGTCCCTCTTGTAACAAATTAGATGTCTCTTTTTCTTTGACCAATGATGAATTGTTTCTTCCCAATAAGCCATCTTTGATTTGTGGCTAAAGGCTTAAACAGGCGCTAGCATTACCATGAAATTTCCGTTTTTATTCAACAAGGTAACATTTCATTTCAAAATGATCAGTTTTCAAAAAAAACGTGAGATTGGGAGTCTTGTCGTGGGGCCGTGAGAAAAGTTACAGAATTGTGAGACTGATCAAGCTTGAATCGTGAGAGTTGGCAGTTCTGTTGTACACCCTTAGAAATGTGCCCTGATTAAACCTTACTGCTTCCTCACTACAAATCTGGTGCTTCAAAATTACTTCACCAGGGGCGTAGCTACGTGAGACCATTTCAACAAGTACGCACATGGGTCCAATGGTTTTAAAACCTTCATACAAAATAACATTTTTGCGTTCCTTTAATAAACATAATTGGCAGTTTAATACAGGCTTGTTTTTAATATAATGTGATATCAAAAAAAGCTTTTAGAACGTTCTTCTTTGATCTGAGCTGCTACAAGAATGGTCCAAGAATGTTTACCAGCACAAGGCGACACTCCTTTTTTGTGCAGAAATTTGGAGCCAGTAAAGCACTGTTTGGAAGAATTGCGGCATGTGCATGTTTGTGTAAATTTTCCGCATGCTTAGTTCCTTGTTGACTTTTTGAGTTTTTCCCTTATTTTCGATTATGAGCACGGGAAAGGAACAAACATTATTGATAGTCACCATGCATTTATCTATTTTCAGTATTGTTCTGAACATCTTAGTTTGTCAATGAAAAAATACTACATCTGTTTACTAGGAGTAAATTTCCTGTAAAATTATTGATGATACTGCGACACAGGTGCACCTAATAGTTTGCTTCAGCTTACATGGATTATTGTCGGTAGGGCTTTCTTAAAGTTGCTTGAGAGTTCCTAAAAATATTCCCGTTTATTCTCAAAATGTTGCTCAAAACTTGCTAAAAAAGAGTCAAAAGTTGCTT
This sequence comes from Phycisphaerales bacterium, assembly GCA_022360095.1. Classification (GTDB taxonomy): domain Bacteria; phylum Planctomycetota; class Phycisphaerae; order UBA1845; family UTPLA1; genus JAKSDK01. Next base: position 40 of record JAKSDK010001711.1, on the reverse strand, counting down.
TTTCTAACAAAGGTTTCTCAAAAAAACAAAACTTTCTTTT
>JAKSDK010000910.1 GCA_022360095.1 Phycisphaerales bacterium | reverse complement strand
CTATGCCAGAGCTACTTCAGCTGAATTTTGCTACCCTGTACTAGAGTAAACTCCCCAAATCCCCCCTATCATAGAGTAGCTGTTTTCCAGAAACTACTGAGGTCACTAGCACAGTCTAGCCAAAACAAAACCTTAGTCTAGATAAAATCTTCAACCAACTGATCAGTTTCCTGCAAAATGGTAACCTATTCTAGACCCAAACGCTCTGATTTATATACCCTATCCTAGAGTAAACTACTTGAGAACCATACCCTTCACAGCGGCACATACCTATATAGCCCATATATGGTAGTCCCCTCCCGGATTTAGCGTTCACACGATTCCGGCCGGATTCATAACGTATTCAAAAATTTCCACTCTGGAGAGCACATTCAAAAATGTGCGGATTTGTATGCCGGATCACGTGTCGACGGAAGCCGAATCTGCAAATAAAAAGTTGTGGATTCAAAAATATTCTGGTGGACGGGGTCTTCAGTTGACTGGACTGCTTGAGAGTGCATGAGTATTCATAATTCATAAAGACAAAACAAAGAATAATATAGTCATACCATGACAAAAATTGGGATTTCGGATCTTAATAATTCCATACGATTTTGCGAACTGTAGCTTTAAATTTCTTCAAAAATTATTGTTCATTTAAGAAGCTATACCAAATACTCCACTCATTGTTCCACCCGATTATCCAGACACCGCGAAACTTGACTGCACCATGCACCCACTTGTCGGTGTCTTGACTTACATCGGATGAAATAAGCTTGTCGTGTTTGATATTGCGTCAGTTCCATGTGGGGTTTTAATCCTCTAAAACTACAGTCAACTCTCTCCAAGACGGACACCTTTGGGACCGGCACTAAGTGTCCGTCTTAGAGAGATATCCGTCTTATAGAGAGTCAAATAAATGGAGTAAAGAAAGGCAGGGACCAACTCTAAGTGTCCGTTTTACAGAGGTGTCTGTCTTGTAGAGGTGTCCGTTAAGAGAGAGTCGACTGTATACTGTATCTAGCTTATTGTTTGAAATGTGAGAGACACTCCAACATGGAGCTTTATATGGATAATTTCATTTTAGCTCGTTGCAGAGTTGGCATTTTAAATTAGTGGTTACAAAAATGCTGCTGAGTGTCCTGAAGTACAAGTGAGCTATTTTTGTCTAAAGAAGAGCAAGCAACTCAGATATTGGTTATCACCATTAGTAAGAATCAGGCCTTACTGTGTCAAATTAATATTAATACCTATGCATTTAAGGAGGAGAGTTTGTTCAAGAATGCAGACAGTTTTCACGATTACTTCTATCATTCTCCTGAAATTAGATCCTGGTCAGTCTTCGGGCTTTATAAAACTAGAGGGCCTGAATTGGTTGGGGGGAGGGGGGCGGGGAGTACAAATGTCAGGCTTTTTGTCAATTGTCAGTTAAAGATTATCAGGGGTTTCAATAAGCACCGCTGACCAACGAAACGCGTCGGCTACATGGCTCAGAGAAGTCGGCTACTTTTTCCTCCTAAGAAGAGGCAACTAGCTTAAATAATGTCATGGACAAAAATAGAACGCGGAAATCTATGTAACTTAGTATAATTATCATTTGTTCATTCCTTGCAGGAGTTAATTGTGTGGCTAATAAATCAAAATTTGACT
>JAKSDK010001812.1 GCA_022360095.1 Phycisphaerales bacterium | reverse complement strand
GTAAGTGTAGCCTCTTTGAGCACGAATCTCTGCAAGTTTACCTTCTTTCTCAAAGTTATCAGCATCCAGCTATTAAGGTAACAACCACAAAGTTATTTCACATTGTACATCATTGATTGTTTGTAACATTGTTGTATATGTTGTGGTTTAGCTTAAGAAAACAGCCAACATTTTGCAATGCTACCACTGGTTTCCTCAGGGAATAATGTTTAAGGAATGTGCACAGAAATTCCATACTGATGATACTACTAATTAGATCAGGGTACTAGTTAGCCTGCATCGCAGACATAATTTAACCTTGGTTAGTAACATCTGCAAAGCAGCGCTGATTTCCTTGTTCTGGGCTGCCAACAGATTTGATGAATTACTAGAACAACATTTGGAATTTTCTTTCATCTTGACTGGCAAATCGACGATGGCATTTTTAACAGGCCAATCATGGCGCACACTCAAATCCTGGTAGACTGGTGGGGCCCAGAACAAGGATTTCGGTGCTGTTTCACAGACAGACTTAACCAGAGGTTAGTTTCATCCATGGCGCAGGCTAGGTACTAGTGCTCTAGTTCTGATTGGTTGTGCAGTAGTGGAAATTTTGCTTCAACCAATCAGAAGCACTATGCAGATCTGAGTACATGTAGTGATTTGTAATTGGTATGGAATTTTTGCTGCAGTCATTCCTCAGACATCATGGAGGGATGCCAGTCTTGGTCTCACAAAACCTTGGCTGACTTCTCAGTCTAGTTGTGGTTGAATTAAATTTTAGCCTTGGCCTAATTTCTTCCCTTTTGTTTCAAACGAGCATTAAACGCCCCCAACATAAAGGAAAATAAATCAATTTGACCCAAAACAAATAAATAAGAAATAAATAATAATAAACTACCTAAGGCACTTCCCATCAATCTAAAAAGGAAGCGATAAGTCATAGCTAGAAATTTGTTAGTCATGATCTTATACCCTGTGTCTGCTTAAAATAAACTGCAGAGAATTTCCAGCTAAAATTGATATGG
>JAKSDK010000181.1 GCA_022360095.1 Phycisphaerales bacterium | reverse complement strand
GATATTGCGGACGTTTCAACCACTTTTGCCATGGAGCAGATTAAATATACGACGGAATTGCCCTTGTCCTATGTAAAGGTGAGTAAGGAAAAGGCGCCCGCCTCAGAATAAACCTGCCGGAGAATTTTGGAGCTATCAGTGTCCTGACCGGTTTTCAGCCTTTGTCCGCATTGTTGAGGCGGGCAATCAGGCTGGAGGTGTCCCAGCGACTGCCGCCCATGGCCTGCACTTCCGCGTAGAACTGATCCACCAGAGCCGTGACCGGGAGGCGGGCGCCGACTTCGTTGGCGGCGTTCAGGCAGATGCCGAGGTCTTTGCGCATCCAGTCAACCGCGAAGCCGTGGTTGAACTCGCCATCCCGCATGGTCTTCCATCGGTTTTCCATCTGCCACGACTGCGCTGCACCGCCGGAAATGGCGGCAATCACCGTTTCAATGTCAAGACCGGATTTCTGTCCGAAATGGATGGCCTCGGACAGCCCCTGCACCAGCCCGGCAATGCAGATCTGGTTGACCATCTTTGTCAGTTGTCCGGCGCCTGAGGGTCCCATAAGGCCTGCGAACTTTGCAAAACACTCAATGACCGGCTTCGCTTTGGTGTAGACGTCCTCATCGCCGCCGATCATGACGGTCAGAACGCCGTTTTCGGCACCGGCCTGTCCGCCTGAAACCGGAGCGTCCAGGAACCCGAATCCGGCTGTTTTTGCAGCTAGGAACAATTCTCTTGCGACATCAGCGGACGCTGTTGTGTTGTCGACGAAAACTGACCCCGGTTTCATTGTTAAGAACGCGCCATCCGGTCCGGTCGTGACGGATCTGAGATCATCGTCATTGCCCACGCAGGCAAAAACGAAATCGCAATCCGTGGCGGCTTCCGCCGGTGTGGCCGCTGCGTTGCCTCCAAACTCAGCCGCCCACTTCTCGGCTTTGGCCGCTGTCCGGTTATAGACGGTGACGTTGTGACCGCCCTTTGTTTTGAGATGTCCCGCCATGGGATATCCCATCACGCCAAGACCGATAAAGGTGACTTTTGCCATCGTGTCCAACTCCCTGGTAGCTCTGTGAGATGATGTGCCAAAAATCTGTGCGACTGTGCCGCAGGATTCACATCGGATGCGGTTTCATTTGTCTGTTCGTTGAGGCTTTGGAGCCCTCACAAACAAGCGGCTAGGGCCTGCGAACGCCTTTTTTAGAGGAGAAAGAGGGGCGCTTGTCAACCGGAGAGTGCCTGATCCAGATCCTCGATCAGATCCTGTTCGTGCTCGATGCCGACGGAAAGGCGCAGCAGATTTTTCGGAATGCCCGACGTGTCGCCTTCAAGCGTGTGACGGTGTTCGATCAGGCTTTCAACCCCGCCGAGCGATGTTGCGCACAGGATGGTCTTGAGGCGTCCCGCAGCCTTTAATGTGTCTTCTTCGGAGCCGCGCACGAGAAAGGAAAGCAGGAAGCCGAAACCGCCCGGCATTTGCCGTGCGGCCAGATCATGGTGCGGGTGCTGCGGCAGCCCGGGGTAAAGGACCCGCTCGATGGCAGGATGATCAGCAAGGAAACGGGCGACTGCCAGGGCGTTTTTGTTCATGCGCTCAATGCGCAGAGACAAAGTTCGAAGACCGCGCAGCAACAACCAGGTTTCAAAGACGCCCAAAATGGCGCCGGCGCTTTTTCGCTCCCGGCACAAAAAAGCCCACCATTCCGTTGTCGCATCCCGCGTTGTCACGACGCCGGCCAAAACGTCCGAGTGGCCGTTGAGG
>JAKSDK010001712.1 GCA_022360095.1 Phycisphaerales bacterium | reverse complement strand
TAAATTTGTTATTCTGGGCTGCAAAGTGGATACTCCTGTTTAATAATTCATGTAAACTGTTTCTGACAGTAATAGTAAGTCTCTCTGCTCAGCTGAGGTTTCCAGAAGTGCCAGCAGTCCACCTCAATATATATAATAAATCTACAGTTAATACCATATTACCTCCAAACAGGTGTGCAAGCTCTAATAAGCACTCTCCTCCATATAATAGCCCTACCCCTAGGCCCAAATACCAAACAAGGATCCCTCTCAGATAAGCCTCCCCCTACCCTACCCCTTTAATAACTAAAAGGAGGGGAGGATTAATTATTATTTTAAGCTAAAAATAATTATTTAAAATAATTATTTTAAGCTTCAACTTCACCATTTCACTGACACATTTTTATGTTTAGTGTATAATATAATAATTGGGACTATGGTATGCTTGATTACCAACAGGAGGAAAATGTAATATTATTAGTGCCCCCTCAATTAAGCGCCCTTCTTCCAATAAGCACCTCTACTTTTAGCCAAAATTTTAAATGAGCAACCCAGACACTTTTTTGAGGAAACTACTAGCTTACTGGTGAAACATGCAAAATAATCTAATATTATTTGCGCTGATACATTTACCCCAATGCTGTCAAAACTGCTCAAAGCCCCTTTAAAAAGAATTAAATCAATACCTCATTCCAACACTTGATCCTCTCAAAAAGCTCTTCACAGAATCTTGGCAAAATGCCCAGTTCATCTCCTTGACCCATGATACTGAAATTAATTTAACACTCAGTTGGTTTTACTTATAATGATCCTCACTTGAGAAAATTCCTACATCTTTGCCTGTACATTAATTCATACCATATAAATGACACGTACTAGGTGGGCTTCAGTAGTTTGGCAGCAATCAAGCAAATAAGTTGTTACCTCACTAATAATGTTAGCTAATTATCTTTTTAAAAAGCATGAGGATTGTATCGATCCTATCATTGTTTTAGCCATTAATTTGATACAATGCTATCTCATTTAGAAAACATTCAAAGAAACTGTTTAAAACCTTGCATGATGCTGGGCTGCTGAGAAACAAAAAGGGGGCTGTGTTTTCCAGCTACAGTTAAACCTGTGTTCAATGATCACCCTTGGGAAATGGCAAGGTGACTGTAATATACAAGGTGAACTGAAAATCTTGGCAAGTTGTCTGGTGACCATAATATACAGGGTAACCGCTATATATACAGGGTGACTGCTATATACAGGTTTGACTGATACTAAAAAAGACAAACACATGCAAGACAGCAGTGCAGTGTGTTTAATATCATATCAAACACCAAACAGAAAGTTAAGGTGAAGCAGTGCACTTTTCGATGTTTGATATTGTGATATGAAACTCTGTGTCGAGTGATTTTGAAAGAGTTCAAAATCAAAGTTGTGTAATCAAGGTCTTTTTCACCTGCAGGAAAAACAAGGTAATAGGACTCT
>JAKSDK010001532.1 GCA_022360095.1 Phycisphaerales bacterium | reverse complement strand
TTAATTCCGTCATTTATATATTTTTTAAAACAATTTGAAGACATGACTGTACTTTTGTGTTTACTTAAATAACCAAATCATAATAATTCATATTGGTTGAATTTTTGTTAACAGATCTTGTTGAGATTAACACTAAAAGAGCTCCTCAAGACAAGCTGGCTTGTGTTGTTCGATGTTGCAAGAAAATATTTAGTATCCTTTTGAAAATTAATTACCAATAAATAAATAAAGTTATTGTTACTTTCTTCCTGTTACTGCAGGGATGTGCTGTGGCTGCCTCTGACCTGGCACCTTACTTTTGCTCTTGGGTGACTAGAAATCCTATGTTGGGCACCCTGAATTTCACTGGTTCATAGCACTGGGCTCCCTTGAATTTTTCTTACAGCTCAGCATTATATTGGACATGTGTTATGCATGAGGCTTTTTTGTACCACTAAAGGCTTTAAAATGGGAAGATAATAATGCCTTGTCCATCTTTAATTTCATAATTAGTTGGTAGAGAGCTTTAGATTCTGAGACAAGGATGACTACGAGAATGAGATTCGTCCAATGCTGAGTAGCACGAGGGTGCAAAGCAACATCATTTTGGCGGGAAAAAGTGATAGCCATTGTCATTCTACTATGAGTGTTAGCGAGGATGTTGTAGTTCCAAATACAAGTTATCAAATGTTAGGAATTCTATCATTTAGTGATTGGGAGAGGGCTCTACCTCCTTTTGTGGTGAAAAAAAAAATCCTCCAATCTAAAGCTCTCTAGTATCTATTTTAAAACATGTATTGGCAACCTTAACAGTTGTTAGAAATTATTCATTTGTCAACACCTGTGGGGGGAGCAGTAAGCGCCGATGATTTTCTTCCTTGTCTTATTTATGTTGTGTTAAAAGCAAATCCTACAATGTTACATTCCAATGTACAGTAAGTATCATAATTATTATACGAGTCTCATTTTTTAACATTCAAATTTGTGCCATATTCTTGTTCACATCAATATTAATCAATTTTCATCACTTTCAATGCCTGTTGCCAATCACAGATTGGCTGACACTACTGTATGGTTTATTTTCGACAGATATATTTCCAGATTTTGTAATCCAAATAAATTAATGATGGGAGAAGCTGGGTATTACTTTACAAACCTGGTAGGTACATATTGTGACCCTGTACATAAAGGCTATGTACATTATGATTTTATTCAATCTGTTATGGTTTGCATGCATTATACTGTCATTGCTAATTACATGTATAAACACATTCTTAAAATTTCTTACCTTGCATTAATTTTGTTTAGGCATTTTAGTAACCTGCAGCATAAATTTTTTAGTGGAAATATGAGCACATACACTGTACATTGTAAATTGTTGAAGTTGACGTTTTTCGTTAAAGGACATTTCAGTGGATGGAATAGAATAATGTTAAGTGAAATATTATTATAGTTGGATTCATTCACTTTCCAACCCTTACCATTAATGAATGAAACATGTTAGCCATTACTAGAAAAAAAATCTAGACAATAAAACAATTTCCAGAGAGAGGCAGACAGTTTAAATTTTGTTATGCTATATTCTTTTACCTTTTTGACAGTACAATGTACATGTATTACTTCTAACTATCTTTCCTTTCAGAGCAGTGTAAAAGTTTTATTATTTTTGCTTAACAGTGTTGTGCTGTATCATTTATTGAGAAGCTTGATGCTCAAGCATTATCCATAACTCAGGAAGAGTTTAACAGGTTTGTATACCATTTTTGTTTTCAACCACTGACTGGTACATGTAAAAGCAGACAGAACCTGGTACACAATAATATTATTATCAATGTTTGATTACCTAATTATAATGCTTCAATTTTCTGTGATATTTTAGAAACATGTATGGCGATCAAACAGATAGCTCAGAACAGGGTAAAGCTAAAGCTGAACCACCAGTG
>JAKSDK010000824.1 GCA_022360095.1 Phycisphaerales bacterium | reverse complement strand
ATCTTATAGTATTCTCTAGGATATGGTAGGATCCTCTAGGATTTCATATAATCTTGTCTATAACACTGTAGGATATTTTCCAGAACTGATTAAGATTCCATAGAATTTCTGTAGGATCTTGCACGATTGAGTAGGATCTTGTCTAATATCCTGCAGGATCCTCTCCAGATTTGATAAAGTTTCCATAGGATCTTTCTTAAGCCGTCTCTTTGCATTAACCTGCTTTTAAAATCACTTGTATATATCTTAACTAAATTCTTAGCTCCCTGTCTAAGATGCTATAGCATCTTGTCTAGAACTGCTGAGGATTCTATAGGATTTTGTTTAGGATCCTGTACGATCTTATAAGATTCTCTAGGATCCTTTAAGATTTTCTATGATCTTGTCTATGTTACTGTAAGACCATTTCCACAGTTGATTAGGATTCCATACCAGGATTAACAGGATGCTTTTGAGTCGTTCAAAATGTGATCTTCCATCCCATGGTATCTTGACCAAAGTTAATAACGATTTTATAGGATTCTATCTAGGATCCCGTAAGATCCTGTAGCATCTTCTATGATTTCACTGTTTGTAGTATCTTGACTAAAATTAATATCATAGTATTAATTATTAAAATTATAGTATCTTGACTAAAATTAATATCGATTTTATGAGATTTTGTCGAGGATCCTGTATGATATTGTATGATTCCACTGTTTAAAATTTTTCTGAGTTCTGTGGAGTAATTTCATGCTTGTCTAAGATCCCTTACCCATCACATAGGATCCTGAACGATCTTATGGGATTTTGTAGGATACTGTAGGATCCAATTTGATTTGATATTATCTTCTCTATAATATTATAGGATCTTTTCCAGAAGTGATTAAGATTCCATGGAATTCCTGTAAGATCTTGTTCGATTGCATAGGATTTTGTCTAATATCCTGCAGGATCTTCTCCAGATTTGAAAAGGATTCCATAGGATCTTTCTTAGACCTTCTCTTTGCATTAACCTGCTCAAATAAGTACTTGTATATTTCTTAACTAAGTTCTTATCTTCTTGTCTAAGATGCTACAACATCTTGCCTAGAATTGCTAAAGATTCCGTAGGATTTTGTTTAGGATCCTGTACGATTTTATAGGATTCTGTAGGATCCTGTAATATTTCATATGATCATGTCTATAATACTGTAGGACTATTTCCAGAACTGATTAAGATTTCATAGAATTCCTGTAGTATCTTGTTCGATAGGATCTTTCTTGAACCTTCTCTTTGCATTTCCTGCTCAAATAAGCACTTGTATATTTCTTAACTAAATTCTTAGCTTGTTGTCTAAGATGCTATAGCATCTTGTCTAGAATTGTGAGGACTCCGTAGGATTTTCTTTAGGACCCTGTACGATCTTATAGGATTCTCTTATCTTATAGGATTTCGTATGATCTTGTCTGTAATACTTAAGGACTCTTTCCAAAACTGATTAAGATTTCATAGAATTCCTGTAGGAGATTGCATAGGATCTTGTCTGTTATCCTGCGGGATCTTCCCCAGATTTGATAAGGGTTTCAGAGGATCTTTCTTAAACCCTCTCTTTGCATTAACCTGCTCAAATAAGCAAATAATCCGATAGTTTCTTGGCTATAATTGATATTGATTTTATAGGATTTTGTCTAGAATCGTGTGCGATCCTGAAGGACTTTGTATGATTCCACTGTTTAAAATTTTAGAGTGCTGTGGAGTCCTTTTGTGCTTGTCTAAGATCCCATACCCATCCCATAGGATCCTGTACGATCTTATAGTATTCTCTAGGATACTGAAGGATCCTATAGGGTTTGGTATGATCTTCCCTATAATACTCTAGGATCATTTGCAGAACTGAGTAGGATTCCATAGAATTCCTGTTTCATCTTGTGCGATTGCGTAGGATCTTGTCTATAAACCTGCAGGATCTTCTCCAGGCTTGATAAGAGTTCAATTGGATCTTTCTTAAACCTTCTCTTTGCATTAACCTTGTCAAATAAGCACTTTCACATTTCTTAATTAAGATGCTGCTTTATTTTAATTGTTTATATATTTTAGCTAACAATATTTTATTAGATTGTAAATAGTTGAGTATTTTATGAGGGCCACAAGTTTATTAGCCTTTGGCTATTAAGTGCTACCCTCTTTAAATAAAGGCTTTATTATTATTATTATTATGCTATAGCTATAGCATCTTTTCTAGAATTGTTGCATTTCAATGGTGGACGAT
>JAKSDK010001730.1 GCA_022360095.1 Phycisphaerales bacterium | reverse complement strand
CATGCGTGCAATGCTTCCCTCTATCAGTTATGACAGAAGGATATAAATTGGTGATTTCGGAGCAGTTTTGTAGGAAAGTGGATTCCATATGCTTTAACTAATAACTAGGCTTTAACTACGCTCTTTATGCAAAACGCAATAACTTTTCAAATGCGTAAAGAGCCTCATCCTCAGGAGACCCAGGGGCAGTCAGTCGGGCCGGGTTAAAAGGCGCGACGAAAGTTTTCAAGCAGGGCGGCTCTTCCGCCCATGGTTGAAAACTCTCGTCGCGCGCCCGACTGACTGCCCCTGGGTCTCCGAGGATGAGGCTCTTTACGCATTTGAAAAGTTATTGCGTTTTGCATAAAGAGCTTAGTTAAAGCCTAGTTATTAGTTAAAGCATATGGAATCCACTTTCCTACAAAACTGCTCCGAAATCACCAATTTATATCCTTCTGTCATAACTGATAGAGGGAAGCATTGCACGCATGCATCGCTTTGCGCGCGCGCGGCCTATAACAGTTCTGGCGCTTGCGAGCGGCGCTTACGAATAATGATTCAAAAGACGCTAGAAACGAGCACTAGCCAAGGTTTTAATGAAGAGCAAGGAGACAACCAAACGAAGGTTATATAGCTCTCTATTCTCGGAAAAAAGTGTATGTTACAGCAATGCGACGTTCAAGTAATGTGAGCCGATAATAATTGATGCTTGATATAAAAATAAGGAAGAAAATAACACACAGAGGTAACCTGACGTTTGAAAGTTTGTATTATTATAACGGAACACAGAAAAAAACACCGATTTATATTATCTAAATGATAATTTATTTCTCTCTACTTCAATATAGATAAAGATTCAACAGGCTGACAATGGTAAAAATAGGTGACGGGACTCTTACTGAGCGGGACAAATGGAATAGACTAACTCACGAACAAGTCAAGACATTAGTGATTGAAATCAATCTTCAAGTAAGCCAAATCATTAAGGAAATTCAAGTGGAATTAGAACAACTGACAATCATATCCCCCGTTCATGAATGGTATAATATGGTTTTTCGATTCGAAAGAAAATTGAAAACTCTTAGGGACAACTTTCCACCTTATTCAGCGGAGAGTTATAGATCGTTGGAGGAACTACGACACAGAAATATTCTGAGAGAGTTTAAGGAGT
>JAKSDK010001130.1 GCA_022360095.1 Phycisphaerales bacterium | reverse complement strand
TACAGTGGAACCCCGCTATAACGAAGACCCCGTTACAACGAAAAACATCTGAAAGCCCGGCAGAATTACAGTAAAACATGTGAAAACGAACCCCGGCTATACCGAAATCCCCGCTATAACGGATAGATTTTGACGGTTTCAATGCACAATTTACCCCGCTTTAACGAAAATTTTGTCCGGTCGCTTGCAGCAGTCAACAAAAACGAGTGATTTGAGTAGAAATCACAGCTTGCTATAATTGAAAGAGTTTTTGAATTTGATGTTTTGATTGTCAGCGCTTTACACTTACAGTTTACAGTATCAAATGAATAAAAATAATGTTTTCTGCAAGTAGTATTCAATATTTGGTAATTGTTAATTATCAAATTACCCTGCTATAACGAATATTTTTTCTGTTAACCCAATAATTCGTTATAACGGGGTCTTCGCTATAACGACTACCCCGCTATAACGAACAATTTTTTCATTTCGGTACCGTAGCACTTCGTGATAGGGGGGTTCCACGGTATCAGGAATTAGGCACCCACGGTACACGCTACAAATAATCGCGCCGAAATATTACATTGTTTTGTTGTATGTTCGCAATGTTTTCTTTATATATTGTTCCCAACTCGGCCCACAAATCACAGCGACTAAATTGGCCTACACATCCTCCTCGTTACTGTTAACTTACCCCACGAAGGTATGGTTAGTCTGATGGGTAAGGCAAGGGGCGTGATGGAATGTTGATAAACGAACGCTGCTAAACTCCCTGAAGCAACAAACAGAAAGAAAACACAATGACTGTCACAAAACTATAAGAAATAAACCGTGAGAAAATCGCATAGTACAGTGTAAAGAATTTACATTTTGTCACCCCTGTTAAACGGTTAACCTTTTTTAAGCAGTCAGTTGACCAATCCCCAAAGGCGACCACACAATACAAGTATAGCTGTAGTATGACTTACCAAACACGGGTTCATCATTCAACCCTTTTAATCTAACTCCCCTCTTTGTCGTCTCGATAAGAAAGTGTCGTACAAGTTCATTGTCCAGGTCAACTTTAGCTACAACAGAAGAAAACACTCAACTTAATTCCGATGTTCCAGGATAGTTCCTGATATTCCTATTTGCCCGTAACAGTTTTGCTGCATATTTCTTACAATTTACGACATTTTATCTGAATCCTGATTTGGAAATCTCTCTGCGAAGCACATTTTATTATTACCGTATACATT
>JAKSDK010001830.1 GCA_022360095.1 Phycisphaerales bacterium | reverse complement strand
ATAGCTCTATAATTGTTTACATGATACCACCACAAAATGTCATGCCGGCGCGAGTCACCCCGGCGTGAGTTCACCCCGGGTTGTTGTACCGGGGTGAGAATTCCACTCCACTCACTCAAGTACGAAATCTTGCAACAGTATCATGTAAACGCGAAACGACCACCCGTTTCGGTGTGAAATCGGTCTGCCGGTAGACTGGAACGGGTAGCGGATGCGTAATGTTTGCGATTTTGAATCACACGTCTATTTTATCAACATGAAGCGTACCTTCAAATAACGAGATATGAAATGACTCAGTCATAATGTAAACCCAGTACGAAATCAAAAAGTCATCCCGGTATGAGACTCGCGCCGGTGCGAGTTTTCTCATGTAAATACCCCCTTTTAAGCGACCGTAAGTCTTCGCATCTTAAGTGGTCGCTTACGGGAGGTTCGACTATATTGCCTGTGAGAGGGAATTAAATTAGTTTTAGCTGATCAGGTCAGTCACTTAAATTTCTGCTTAAGAGACTCACTTAATGCTCAGATACTAATGTACTTATTACGCTCATGTATTTATTATTCTGTCCACCAATGTTACACCAGTTTTCCCAAGCATCTATTGTAGAAGGCAGCCGAGCCAGTTATATTCATGTACATTAAAAAGTATTCCTCGTCTTGGTACCATATTAGAGTGTTGTTACAACATGTACGGCTGCCTGGTTTTCTAGCTGCCGGACTTAGCCTGTGTTATGAGTAGAAAGAAGCATATGCAGCACTCTCAGTTATATAGAGACAGCACTCCAAGATAGGCCAATTTATTCACCTTTTCCACGTCAGTACTGGCAGTTCAGTATATGTGGGCATGACTTAAATTTTATCGAAATTCACATCCGTTGCTTCCTCCTTTATTGCCCTTCTCTCCTACCGGAGCGTGATTTCGTGTAGTCTTGTCTCTGAGTCATCAGTCAATACTATACCATCACTGAGCAAAGTCGTTACGTTAGCCGAGACCCTCTGCTTATGGTGTCAGAAACTTCCCCTTGCTAATATTATTTTCATTTCATTCTTATCCGAATCTATTTTCAAAATCAAATGCCAAAGTGCTGGAAATACAACCTTGTCTAAATTGCCCCAGGGAACCAGCTTGTAACTTCATCTTCAATTGATACACAACATCTCGAACCTTCGAGTAGTTTTTCGCAAATGTTTGAGGCCTGCCATATGCACGAACACCTTCCACATAGAGTCTCTATGAATACAAGTCAAATCCTACTTACATCAATAATGCTGTTTTTGATTGGACGGCATATCTAGACTCTTCTTGCTTGGTTGTTCCCTATGCAACGACCCGTCCCTAAAGCAGTGATTGCTCTCGCGTACAATAAACAAGAGAGTGGTTAGGGGGGGTGAGATTGCAGCTTTCAAAGACCACCAGAATTGAGGGTCCACATTAGGGGTTCTCAAATCCCGCTTTCCCGCCTTTTTTTCTTCTCAATCCCGCCATCCCGCCCTATTTTACGCCCTAATCCCGAGATTTTTTGCTTAATTATTGAAATAGACGTTATATAAGACCTACCTTCTAACAATTGTCAGTTTTGTGGTCAAGGTTCTCAACAACACAATTAGCGACCGTAACTTTATTTTCTGTTTTGCTTATTTTTTCGTCTGCGCATCGTGACATGTTTACT
>JAKSDK010000427.1 GCA_022360095.1 Phycisphaerales bacterium | reverse complement strand
TTCTGCATCAAATACGGTAAAAATTCTTTTTTCAGTCGTTATAAGATTTGTTACTAACGAAATAACCATAACAGAAATCCATTTCACCTTTTGATCCCTCTCTCATTATAAGACTCATTATAAAGGTGAGAGAAGGTTTGTTAGATGAATTTTTGACAATAATTTGTTTCTGTATGAAATTCATTATAATTGAATTCTGTTTATTATTTACAATTTTTTGAAGTCTGAGCGTTTCTTAGGAAACGCTTATTTTTTTAGAAGATGTTTTTAGATTTGTGAATAATCAAATGAGAGGACAGGCAATTTTTCAAGTCGAGGTTTGTGACACTTGGTCATCGGTAAGTGAAACGGTACTTTCTTACAAGATTTATATCAAAAGTATCTGTACAGTATATAAGTAGTCATTTTATATTTAATTTTTTTTTACCTGGGAAAAGAAAAGAAAGAAAGAAAAAATTCGGAACCACAAGAGTGAACTAATCCTCTTTTATTTTCATGTTCGATATTAAACATGAAGCTTTTGTTTTCTGTTGTTCTTCGAACTCATCATTTTAAAAATTGTATAATATACAAATACAGTATAGAAAAAGGGAAAATGGTCAAAGACTTGTTAAATTTTCGTCTAGGGCGCTCGCTTTTTGCTACTTAGGCATGTTATATTTAGTTATTACACGATATAGGGCAAAGGAGGCTTTTAGCGAAGAAGAACAAAAAAACGGGTTTATTTGACGACGAAAATGACAATCAGCTGAGTCTTTTTGGACAGCGAAATAGATGAACCAGGTTTTACTTGAAGACGAAGACAGAAATGAGCCGCGGGGCTTATTGTATGATATTCAAGGTGAAAGGGTAAAAACCCTTTACACAATTCTGACGCCTGACATTTCCATTTTTGTGTCCAGTCTTTCCTCCTTGCTCACTTTTACGCGAGTCTGTCAACAAACAAGTGGTGGCACGGCTGCCATTATGAATTCACCAAATTGGATTTTTCTAATGCCAGAAAGTCACTGACTCAAGAGATCTTAATTTGTGAAACAACAATTGTCGGAGCCCATGCATGATTGCAATACCTTCCGGGTGGTATAAAATTAAAAAAACTTTCTCATCGAAATGCCCTGGGATACTGACTGTGCGTACTGAATGTTTCCAGATACAATTTCCCCAACGTTTATTAATGCCATCGGAGAGGTCCCGCCCCAATACCTTTCCCTTTTTATATATTTAGCTGATAGTTACTATTTTTGACAGAAAGGATTACCTTTTGTATGCCTTCCATGGAGAAATGGTACATCTTTCACGTACCCATTTCAAATGAGTAAATCGCTGAATCAAGAAGCCTCCTCATCATTTTCATGTTGCTTTTAATACAATGAAGTAAAATAAAATAAAATAACACAGTCATTAGCTGTGTCTGTTCGAAAAATGTTATAATAGGCCCTCTTAAATACTTAACGAAACCCGACGGTCGTATCACCTCATGTACTT
>JAKSDK010001237.1 GCA_022360095.1 Phycisphaerales bacterium | reverse complement strand
GTCTGCCTGTGGTGTTACATTATTTGAAATTGTATGAACACCGTGTGACCGTTTAATACAGGTTAAGACAGTAGAAAACGTCTCGTTGGGACTTCGCAAATGGTGACCGCGACCGCTTAATAGAGGTCGAGAAGTAATTTTCGGGACTTTGAAAACCGACCGCTTAATTACTTTACACCCTTTCCTCGTAACGTGAGATTGGGCTGCCTGTGCTCAGAGCTTCAAGTTTTCCGCATTTGACTTTTAATGAGTGTTAATTTTTCTCCGTTTAATACTTACTTAATTCCTCAAGGGAAGATAGATCGAGTTTCTTGTAAATTAAGGGGAGTATTGTCAGTGTTCAGGGTCATTCGAACGTTCATAACATAAACTCGCAAACTAATGAATGCTAATCGATATTTCATCTCATTTGTTGAATTGATTGATAGGCGGGTGGTGTTTGGTTTTCTTCTAATTTGAATTTTTATTGTTCAGGCGCCCTTCACCGTCTTGTCCAGCAGACAGGCAGCCATTATCACGCGACAAGGTATTCTGTTTCGTTAGTCACCCTAACTAATTGTAACGCCATCTTGACTCACAGATACGTTTTTGCCCCCACGTAACGTTTTTTCATAATGCATTAATTTCTTTTTTTCATTGTCATGGTAAAAAATGAGCTTCACCAAAAGTGTCCGGATTGAGAGGCAAAGTGTATCATTAGTTGAAGCAGGAAGACATCTACTCTCCTGGCCTCTCAGCCGTTTTTGAAGTTTCGTCACGCAACGCTCCTCAATGTTAAATCCTCAATGCCGTGTGGGCTCAGACTCGTACCCAGTCGCTATTTATGTGTTGTGAGAGAAGATTGGGGGTTAGGTTGAGGCGCGCGGGATCTCATGGGACCGCACGCCTTAACGTTAACCTTACCCCCAATCTTCTCTTAACCCAAAAACGACTGTGTACGAGTCTGGTGTGGGCTTCGTAGGAGACTAGAAGCCAAAATGCCCGTAATAGTTACGGGTATACGTACGTGTACTCGTAACTTAAGTGAGTTGCATTTAATCACTTACGTGGTCCACTTAGGGATTTCACTTAAG
>JAKSDK010001306.1 GCA_022360095.1 Phycisphaerales bacterium | reverse complement strand
TGCTCTTCTGATTGGTTGCTTTATCATGAGGCTAAGAAACCGAAATCCGTCATTGCAAGAAGTATTCTTGGAAAGAAGCAGCCACTCTCCCTGACAGGCACTTATATTTTTTCCAGAAGTTAAAGGCTGCATTCACTCACCAACAGACATGCACTTTCATATTTTTTTTGGAGGGGGGAGTTCAAGACCTTATCCCACAGGAAGAAGGCTCGTTATAACTGTAGTAAAAACTAGGGGTGCTTTCCATTCAAGCAAAACATCTGGTTTGAATTTTCCGCAACTTCCAGTAACAAACAGAACAGCATTTTCCCAAATTTCTGAAAAAGAAGACAATCTCACGTGGTAGACCAAAATTTGTCAAAAATTTGTTTCTTGGAAGTTTTCCTTCCATTCAATTTTGCTTTCAGAATTTCCAGAAGTTTTAGTTGAATGGTTTGCATTTTGGAAATTCAACAGCTTTTGCAATTTCTGGAAATTTTCTGTACCATTTGTTGCTGTTTGCAAATTTTTGAAAGTTTTGATTGAATGGAAAGCGCCATAAGTCTTAAAAATTATTTGAGCAAAATCCTGTACAGTGGGATTCAGAACGTGCAGTTGTAAGCCAGGGGAGAACAAAAGACAACTAAATAATAATGCAAGAGGCAAAGTAGTTTAGGATCGAAGAGGACAGTAGCTTTTGACAGGTATTCTTGTTTCACCTTTACAGCCAAAAGCACTTTCATGAATGGATTAAAGCAGTCCCCCATGGTAAATTTCACAAGCTACTTAGGCTAGTAGCAACATTATCTGTGTTAGCATGGGCATTTATTATAATTTTCTTAACCTCAAAGACTGGGAGCTGTACATTTCATACCTAACGTCCTTCTTAATCTGGCACTGCTTATCCTTGAAAGTCCCACAACATTTCATGTTTTTGTGGAGGAATATCATAGCAATGAGCAATGACATGCTTGAGCAATGAGCAATGACCATGGGTTTCAGAAGATCTAGAATAATGAATTTTGCATATCAGTAGCCCTTGCAGGCAAGGATTGTTTCACTGACTTATACAGTGAAATTTTAGCATCAATTTTTCAAACCTTATTTTGTATTCTGCACACTGTTGTTAGAAATATTTTTCCCCCGTTAATGCAATACTATCAAATTTTGGGGTGAGAGGTGGTATTTTTTCTATGG
>JAKSDK010001240.1 GCA_022360095.1 Phycisphaerales bacterium | reverse complement strand
ATTTTCAGAACTCGAAACCAGCGAAACCGACTGATGTTGGAACTGATGGCTCGTAGTGGCATGCGTGTCGGAGAAGTCCTGAAGCTCAGACCAATGGATTTCGAAGATCGGAAGACCATCATTCGAGATCCTAAGAGTGGGAAAGAGGCTGAAGCCGTGTTCCTGCCACAGAAGGTTGCTGACCGACTCCGAAGGTATATCCAAGAGAAAGAGATCAAACCCGATGCCAGGGTTTTCCCGCTGACATATGGAGCCGCCAGGCTCATTGTTATAAAAGCTGGGGAAATAGTTAGGCTCCATGTCAGACCACATGATCTTCGTAGGCATGCGGCGACCTATGCATCCCGATCCGGTACGCCACTGGAGATCGTATCAAAGGTGCTGCTACGTCATTCGAACCTATCAACTACTCAACGATATCTGGGTAAAATCAGTGATGCTGAAGCGGTGAGGTGGATCGACAATCTGCACGGTTAGTCAGACTGTTAGCCGGGCTGGGGATTTGGTCTCGGTCCGGCTTTATCCAGTAGTTCCAACTAAGATCAATGATTGAAATGGTATCGGCGAAAAACTAGGGCTGTGAATACTTCAGTTTCGGATAATTATCTTTGAGCATGTGTTTGGGCCGCTAGTACCACTGCCTCGAGCACGGTATAGCCCGAGATGGTTACATGGATTGAGCCCGATTAAAGGCCGATAAAAGGGAGCATAAGGAAGGCCTGTCCGTGGATCGGCCCTCCCGGTGGTAGGCGTCTACTTTTTCCACTCTTCTGTAACCATCTCGAAATCGACTGGGCGCCACTGAGATTTCCATATCTCATAGTAGGGGATATTGCTTGAGGAGGGCTCAGGGATACACGGCGTAACATAGACAACGCTGGGCATTACAGTTGCATCTCCAATCAGGAGGGCTTCACCTGCTTCAAGGGAGGGCAGACCTTCAGTGATATTGCCAAGCGTGTCCGGCAGAAGCCGCCTCACATATGCTTGATCATCTGGGTTAGTGAGCCGCATCGCCAAAAAATTACTACATTGAGAAAAGATCGTCTCGGAAATCTCAGATGGTCGCTGGCTTGCTATTAGAAGACTTGTTCCGTATTTTCGACCCTCCTTGGCAACTCTTTCAATGGCAGAAAGCGAAGCCTTATAACGAGACAAGCCGCTTTTGGGGGCATATTTATGGGCTTCCTCATACACCAGAAGCAACGGAGTATCACATCCCTGTTGAGCCCTCCTGAAATAGT
>JAKSDK010001168.1 GCA_022360095.1 Phycisphaerales bacterium | reverse complement strand
CGGTATGTACACAGGGACCTGGTGCCTCACTATTGTGCGCGAGAACAAGTCTCGACCTTGATTCAGGCACAGGCACTGTTTTAACCTGTTCCAGGCGTTCAGATAGTGGAGCGCGGCGCGACGTCAGGCTCGGTCAGAGAGCGAGGAAAAAATAAGAACGAAGACAGGGAGAGGGAGAGAGGAGGGAACGGCGTTCCTTTGTTTTCACCCCCTGTCTCACCCCATCGCTTTTTTTTCTTTCTTCTGCTCACATCTCTTTGCACAGTTCCCACGATCTGAACGCCTAGAACAGACTAGCAGAGTTCCGGTATTCTAGCTTGGGTACTTAAAAAAGGGCTGAGTTCACATTACAGTCAACTCTAGCCTTAAGGACACCCCGCTATAACGGACACCCCGATAATATGGACAGCAGCTAAACCCCAGGGAAAAAAATTACAGGTGTTTGACTGAAATAAACTTCCGCTATACGGCGGATTATCGCTAATGAGGACACTAACTGGTACACAAAGTGCTGAGAGGGTCTGAATTGCGGTACCTTGATAATACTTAACACTTGTTTTGGCTTTCAACATGAAACAGTTTAATTTTGGGCATTTTAACACTGACAGTAAAAATTTCACTCTGCCAGTAATTTTTTTCCAGAAAGAAACAAAAACGGCTCCAAAAAGGCAAAATTATTACTATTATTGTATATCGAGGAGTTCAAGGAGTTTCGGCCATTTTCCGACAATTCCCAATTAATTCAAAAGATTTCCGAACACTACCGAAGATGTTCGAAGACTGCTCGGCTCCAGCCCTTTTGAGCACAGGCTCAAAGTCATGAGTGATTTTATTGTCTGCTTTTTTCAAAAGCAGATAACAATTTACCATCTTAAAACAATGTGTTTTCACTAAAAACCCTTCAAACCCACCCCTGGTTTCCACGGAACTGTAAATATTAAAAAATAAGCCAATTTAACAGCAAACACTAAAAATTATGGGCAAATATCGCTTAAAACAAAACCCCATTCAGATCCCCTACTGATTACCGAGGAGATAATGGAACAGGTATTCCCTTTGTTCTTTTCTCCACTTATAAAAGAAAGGAACAAAATGCCCACACTTATAGTTAATTGTGGTAGCACAAGCGTGTTACCTCTTTCGTTCATCCTCGGATTCATCTGATTAATTTACATATCTTTATTCATCCTATAGCAGGTGTCAGTATGTCAGATCCGACATCTGGAAAGAAACGTTAGCACAAACAAAATCT
>JAKSDK010001336.1 GCA_022360095.1 Phycisphaerales bacterium | reverse complement strand
TCTTTCTTACAGTCTTTATTATCGCTGTTTCATTTCTGCGTATTCCTTTCACAATTATTTGAGCTTGTATGGAAGCTGGCAGAAGAAATAAGTTTTCAGTCTGCATCAAAGCACTTCGCATCTTTAATGGACATCCGGCCAACGGCAATGAAAGTAACGCCAAAAAAATCCCAATTTCGCCCAAATCGAAACTTAACAGGAACAATTTATCACTGATCTGTAATCCTGAGAAGTTTTAGTGTCGTATCGAACTCGGCCAAGTGCGATGCAAACGGATTTTTCAAGGTTTTCTTACTCCCCTCGCATCTTTTTAATTTGGCGACACCCTGTCCAAAAAATCAAAGTTCGGGTATATGGTAGAATCCCTGAAAGTCTTAGTTATTAGATTGTGGCCGCGTTAATTTTGATGGTAGAGCGGCAGTTCTTGCTGTGAATTTATAAACCACTGAACCTTGCTTACAAGCACAAAGATGGCCGGAGGCTTCAAAGACTTTTAGGCCTGGCAGTTAAAATGATGAGGAACCAGTTATTATCTGCCGACTCCTTAAAATTGTATGTATGTTAGAACAAACTGAAAATAAATTGTCCCTGTCTTTCTTTTAATAGTGTCAAAAGTAACCTTCCTGTTGTATGATTTACCTCTTCACTGTCGAGCTGCATGATTTCTCCTCGCAATCCTTTGCACGTGGCAACTGTCGATGGAAGAAGAGACCAGTCGGATCGCAAAAGTGAGTTTTAGTCGAAAGCTTTGGACACCCGTGGAGAGACAAAAAACAACTCCTTTGTTACACGTGTAACTTCCGTTGCCGAGGGTGGGTGGGGAGAATTTAAAAATTCATTCAGGCTTTGTAACATTCGTATGTAGGAACATTTACCTACATTCAGCATTTAAAGTCTTTTCTTCGGTTTTACATACTGTATGGCGCAGACCAGCTCTGACGCTCTGACGCTGGCTGGACGCTGGCTTGCTTGCGTTGGAAACGACCAGTCAAGAGGGGTCAGTCACACGACTGTCGCCATACCATGTCAAAGACC
>JAKSDK010000759.1 GCA_022360095.1 Phycisphaerales bacterium | reverse complement strand
TTGTCCATTGCAAAGTGTATTGTGATCCTTGTTGTTCCTCTGTTACTCATGTATACCTGTCATCAAGTGCATGGAAAATATTTTGGCTCTCCCAGGGGTAAGTATACATCTCAGGAGCCAGGGAAAATTATCATAAATTATTAATTATTTTTCCTTATCACCAAGATCATATTTACTCAAAAGAGCATTGCATATTAAATTTTTGGACTTGTTGGTGAAGCAGTTGTAACACTCTAGTTACTCATTCTTTCTTTCTTTTTGTTTTTTGTCCAAAGATACAAAGTTTTTATAAACATTTTTAACCAAGCAAGTGGGAGCTTATTCAAAGCAGGCTGGGTGTTAAGGGAGTGGGCGACGGGACCTTATTAAAATAATTTTCTATGACATGGAGATAGAGTAGCTTAATACTGTCCAAATGGAGAAGAAACTCAATTGACCAGTGCAAAGTTTGAGAGGTGATAAAGCAAGACAATTAACTACAAATATCCTTATCCTGCTGTTATGATTTACTATGTCGTAGTTCAGAGTTCAACTTTTTGGTCGTAGTAATGTAAATGTCGAACTGGTTTGCCTTCCACATGTTTGCTCGCAGATGTCAGAAGAGATAGAAAGCCTACACATATCCCTCTATTGCGTATTGGGGTTTTGCTTTGGGTTATTTGTTTCTAATTATATTTTCTGAGGAGTTATTCTGAGCAGTCCAGATCTGCCACTATGCGCGATTTAAGGCTGATTTTCACTAGCGACGGAGTCGGAGTCGGAGTCGTATTCAGAAGCGTAAAACTTTACGATCTTGTGAAAACAGCGTTGTCGGAGTCGCAAGCAGAAGCGGAACAGTTACTATACTTTCAACTTTCATCTTTTATTTAAATTCGTAAACCAAAGCAATCACAAAGCGTGGGAACGTGCATTGTGATTTATCCTTCCGCTCCCGCTTCCGACTCCGACAATCTGGTTTTCACTTGATAATAAGCGGAACGTAAGCGACGGAGTCGTAAGCGGAGTCGGAGAAAAAAGGAAACGTTCGTGATTCTTCTGATTCCGTCGCACCTATGACTGGGCTTAT
>JAKSDK010001933.1 GCA_022360095.1 Phycisphaerales bacterium | reverse complement strand
TTGGAGAATTCTGGATCCCACGGTCGAGTTTTGATTTGTCAATGCCTTGTGCAAGTTCAAAGCTGGAACAATTTGTAGTCTTGGGCTTCTTCCGGTTTGGCTTCTTCAGTACGTGATAAATTAGGAGTTTCTAGGAGTGGCGGATAATAGGCCGGTATTTTGTTCCGGTACTGATCGAACAAAAGATTTGATGATATTGAACCAGGTCCAATGTTTGGGACATATTTTTGTTACTTTGACGTTTTATTTTTAACATCTAAAGGCACAGTAAGTTTAGATGAATTGGGCATTTATTTATATATTTTGGTAGTTTAAGTAATTCAGGGAAATGACAATTACGACGGCAAAAACTTCACTTGTAAGTGCCTTCTAGCGGTTGTGTTGATCTTTTATGTTGATTAATTCCAATTCACTCATCTGTTTAAGTGTTGGAGAATTCTGGATCCCACGGTGGAGTTTTGAATTGTCTATGGCTTGTGCAAGTTCAAAGCTGGAACAATTTGTAGTCTTTGACTTGTGTTTGGCTTCTTCAGGTTTGGCTTCTTCAGTACAGGACAAATTAGGAGTCTCTAGGCAACGGTCGTAGACGTGCGGCGCCAGCAAAGAGAGCGCCGTGATAGCACACAATTGTTGCTTATTGAACTTATTTCTTCAATCTTACTGAACTTTTCAACAACACGGTACGCGAATTCTGAAGTTCAAAAGGCAACTGACGTTTGAGCTTTTCGCTGCCGTCAATCATCTTAGCGGACCTCTTAGGAAACAGAAGTTTACTTCAACGGGCTCAAAAGGTCATGGTTTGTGATTTGTGATTGATGGATTGTGATCGTAATTATGATTGACGGCGGCGAAAACGCAATTGTGAAGGCGGCTTTTGAACTTCAGTGTAGTTTTGAAAAGCCCTGTAAAAGCTCCCATTGCCGTCGCTGTCGTGTTTGTGTAACCTTTCAAACGGAACCATGTGCAACTATGTATATACACCGTCTCTTTGTGTTTTAATCACAGTAAATAGGAAACCAGTGCGATGAAGCAGTGATTCTGCTGCATCCGTTCATTAGAAAATGACTTATTAGGACCTTGTTTGTGAAGTTTACTTGCTCTTGTTCACACACAGTGTTGCTTTGCTCGCAGTGTTAAAAAGGCTAATGCACAGTTTTTACGGGGTATGGGGTGGAAATGATGCTTCGTCTGCTGGTTTGTGATGGTCATTGTTACCTCTTTCGTGCTACAAATCCATGTCCAATAAAAAGCCTATATATAATATATTTGTGACATTTCTTTTCAAAATATCTCGAAACGTTCCGTGACATGTGAACAAAGAAAACACAGCGACAGTGTAACTGGATTCGCAGAATCACATTAATCTGCGATATCATGTAATGAAACTAAGAACGCGCTTATTAATAAGGTCGCCACCATTTTCTCTATCGCAAAAAACTACTCCCAAATTTGTCTGCATTTAATAATTTTGAACCATCGATTGTCATTCTTTTTCCACTGTGCTTTCAACAAAATTGTCAACAGTTCGATCTAATATTCCAAACGAAATAGGAGGTCTGAGATTTTTCAAAAATAGGGGTACATGTAGCCGAAAAAAGCCTCATATTGTACTTTCGAATAGGTTACCAGTACAACCAGCCATATCGATATCCCTACTACAGAATGGCGCCCGTGTACAGCTGGTACCAGCATGATCAGCCTCCTGTCGCCAAAACTGAACCTGAAATGGAA
>JAKSDK010001584.1 GCA_022360095.1 Phycisphaerales bacterium | reverse complement strand
TGATTAATATAAAGAATGTTTTAAGTATTACAACACCTAATTAGTTTTTTTTTACTGTGACTGTAGTAATAGTATGCAAAGTTTTTACAGTAAAGCCATTACTTAGCTGATGATACTATTATTCTATACTTCCATTAAAACTTAGAATTTGTTATGAGTGCAGAACATCTATTTTTGTCGATAAAAGTAATTAAATACCTAACGGTAGTTGATTCAGACGTCGGATATGATGGTCTCTAGAAAAATTTTCTATCCAATATGGATAAGGGTTTCTATAATTAATGCATTTAATATATTCGACACACGTGAAATGCGACTGCTAAATCAAATGTTGAACCTAAGTCGAATTTTTGACTGTTTCAGTCGCAGATTCGACAAAGTCGTATTTAATTTGGAACTGTCGAATTTAGCTGATTCAGATGTCCCATCTCAAAGCAGATACCTCTCGAATTAAATTAGGCACATGTGAAAATCGACAGTTGAACTGGGTAATGATAACATTGTCCAATATTACTAAAAATCCGGTCGATACGCTTATCATACACACCGCATTTTTTATATTCCTGTAAACTTTGCTTTCAATTTACCACATTATGTTACCAGCTATATGCACCACACAGGTAAAAAAGAGAGAGTCAAAAGGGGATTTAAAAAAAAGAAAAAACAAAAAACAAAACAAGGTTACGAAAAATTTTCTTCTAGGGAATACGAACCCAGACCTTTAAAGTCAAATAGAACTAAAGTTTACACATCAGTCCGTTGGACCACCTCTGTAGACGCTGATAATTGAAGTTTAAAACAGGTATATAGTCCTTCTCTATGTAGCCTGAGAAAGCAGCCGACACTTCGCGATGCCACCACTGGTTTCCCCACGAAATGACGTATTAGTCACGAGCGTAGAAATTCCATACTGATCACGCTTCACTACCCAGAACTGAGTAGTGCTTCTGGTTGGTCGTACCGCGTGGGACACTAGGGAACTTAAGCACCAGGCTATTTTGCGACGGCGACCGGAAGTAAATTTTTGTCCCGGTAGGCGTTCTGGAGTTGTCTGTCAAGTCGTCTTCGTTTCGTGCCAACGTCAAAGCCTT
>JAKSDK010000539.1 GCA_022360095.1 Phycisphaerales bacterium | reverse complement strand
TTTGACGTTTTGACTTTTTGACTTTTTGACGTTTTGACTTTTTGACTTTTTGACGTTTTGACTTTTTGACTTTTTGACGTTTTGACTTTTTGACGTTTTGACTTTTTGATTTTTTGACTTTTTGGCGTTTTGGCGTTTTGACTTTTTTATGAACACCCTTTTCCCTTTCGGTTTCCCTTTCCCGACCGCTTTTTATTTGGGGTTCTACATTCTCACGCTGGTCATCCACGTGATCTTCATGAATTACGTTCTGGCGGGAGCGGGCTACCTGGCCGTCGTCAGCGTCTTTACCGGCGGCAGGACGGTGCAGCGTCAAAATACGCCGACGGCTTTGGTCTTGCGTGACTGGTTGCCCTTTGCCATCAGCGCCGCGATCACCGCCGGAGTCGCCCCTTTGCTGTTTATCCAGATTCTGTACAAGGAAAACTTCTACACGGCGAACCTGCTGTTGTCCCATCGCTGGATGGCCATCGTTCCCGTATTGATCGTCGGCTTTTATCTGTCCTATCTGCTCAAGAGCAAGACGATTGAACGATGGCCGTCAATATTGCGGGTCCTGGTTGGTGTCGGGGTGTTTGCTTGTTTCTTGTTCACAGCCTATTCCTGGACTGAGAATCATCTGCTGAGTACCGAGGATCCGGGCACTTGGTCTGATTTCTACGTCTCCCCGTCGTTCATCTACCAACACCCGCAATTGTTGCCACGGATGTTGCTCTGGAGCGTTGGGGCGATCCCTACGATGGTGACACTTGTCGCCTGGCAGTTGCGATACAAAACAAAAAGCGACAGAGTCGATTCGCTTTCATCCGAGAATCGACGTCTGTCGCTATTGGCTCTCGCCGGTATCGTTCTGAGCCTGGCGTGCGGGGGATTTTATTATTCGGCCATGGACTCAAGTATGGATCGAATCATGACCAGCTCGCTCGCCTTGCTCTATCTCATCATCGCGGTCCTCGGACTGATGGTTCAGTCTTTCAGTTGGACGGTCGTGCTATTGCGACAACGCCTTGACTTCCGGTGGCTCACGATCACGACGATCGGTCTCGTGATGACCATTCTCGGCATGTCCGTTGTGCGTGAGGCCATTCGCCTAAGCACAATCGATATTGAAGCACTTTATCAACAGCATGAGGCGGCGACTCGAGTCGGGGGCCTGTTTGTTTTTCTGGCCTTCTTCATCGTGAACGCCGCTCTCATCATTTGGTGTTTCGTGCTGGTCAGGCGAAACGCGCAGTCTCTTTCACGATGATTCGCTTAGGTCGTTGTTGTGCAGCCCAGAATGGGTGAAAGAAGATCGGTGACCTGAGGTGCCTGGATGCCGACCAGACTGAGGACGCCAAAGGACAGATCGATGAATTGCTGAAAGATGTTTAAGAACGGGGATAGAATTGTGCACAGGTCCATTTGTAAACTCCTCGACAAATTGGGCCTCGTTGGCGCTTTGCACGCGGTACCGATGTTGCAAAGACCCCGGAGGCGCAGGACAACGAAACATGGTTTTTCTCGAATACTCAATGGTTCAATCGGCAGAAGTTGCTCGCAGAGAAGAATGGTTATCGGACACTGACCCATGACGAGTTGTGCGGATTCGAATTGGGGAGCGGACGACCACCGACTCCTGACGCTGGACGAGGCCTGGAGCCTCATCACGGCGGAGGCTCGGCCGCTCCAACCTGAGAAAGTGTCGTTCGAGCAGGCCGCCGGCCGTGTGCTGGCCTCTCCGGTGCTCGCTTCAGACGACTATCCGGCGTTCGATAAGGCGATGATGGACGGCTTTGCCGTTCGCGCGTCCGATTGCAGGGAGCCGGGTGCGTCGTTGCACGTTCTTGGGCTCGTTGCCGCCGGTCGGGTCGCACAGCAATCCATCGGCCCGAGCCAGACCATACAGGTCAATACCGGTGCACCCGTGCCGGGGGGCGCCGATGCCGTCGTTCGCGTCGAAGACACGACGATGTCGGCGGACGGAAAGCGCGTCACGATCAATGTCGCCGTTGGTCCCGGCAAACACATTGCTCCGCAGGGGAGTGATCGCAAGAAGCATGATCTTGTTCTCCCTCCGCCGATGACGTTGCAGGCGGCGCAGCTTGCTGCGGCGGCCACGGCCGGTGCTTCGGAACTCGAGGTGTATCCGGAAGTCACGGTCGCGGTTGCGACGACCGGCGATGAACTTGTTCCCGTCGGTCAGTCGCGAAAGCCCGGACAAATCTACGAGAGTAACAGTCCGATGCTGGCGGCCCTGATGCGCGAATTTGGCGCGAGCCCCTATGAAATCGGCAGGGTTCGTGACGAGCCGACCGCGTTGAAAAAGGCGCTCTCGGAGGCGCTGCACTATCCGGTTGTGATCACCGTTGGCGGCATGTCGATGGGGACGCACGACCTCGTGCCACAGGCATTTGTTGAACTCGGCATCACGTGGAAATTTCACGGGGTCCTCGTTCGCCCTGGAAAGCCGGTTGCATACGGTCGTGGGCCTGACGGTCAACATGTCTTCGGCTTGCCTGGAAATCCGGTGAGCGCGTTCGTTTGTGCCTGGTTGTTCGTTCGCATGACGGTCCGGGCCTTGCAAGGGCACCCCGCGTTGCCGCCGACTCGGTTGCGCGCCACGTTAACGAAGACGTTGATGCCGGCCCGTGATCCCAGACCGGCTTTCGTGCCGGCGCGAGTCTGGAACAATGAAAAGGCGGGGCTGGTTGCCGAGCCCTGTGCTTGGGGTGGTTCGGGCGATCCATTTGGCCTGGCTTTGGCGAACGCGCTAATGGTTCGAGAGACGCCGATCGGGGCCGTCGCCGGTAGTCCGATCGACGTCATTCTCCTCTCGATGCCTTAGCAGGATTTCTTTGGAGGAAGAATGATATGCTGAGCTTGTCGAGCACCGCTGCTCGGCCTTCGACAAGCTCAGCGATCATGCATGACTAATTGCTCGCCGTGTAGTCGACGACGGCAGAGGACCACGTTCCATTTTTCAGCCACCACAATCGAACTCGAACGGTGCTGCTGTCCGTCGGCAAACCCGTAATGGTATGCGACGTCGACGTCCCCATACTCTGCGAGAAATACGATCCTGGGGCCGCCGTTGTCCCGGCTTCCAGCCAGTATTGGGTGACGCCCGTTCCGGCCGACCAGGTGAACGCCTGCGACGAGGCGGAAAATGTCGCACCGGCAGCCGGCGAGGTTATGGCCGGTGTGCCGCCGCCGCCACCGCTTGAGGCCGTGTAGTTTGTGTCTTCGGTGTACCACTGCCCGCCGCGGAAGGACCAGAGTCGAACGCGGACAGCGCTTCCGTCGGTCGGCAAAGTCGTGATGGTGTG
>JAKSDK010000763.1 GCA_022360095.1 Phycisphaerales bacterium | reverse complement strand
TCTGGATCTGAGTTTAATGTCGGTGTTTATAAATGCTTGTCGCTTATTGACGGCTTTGCCGTCACTGTGGCAATTTGGCCGAGGGAGGTTGTCTCTTGTCGCGAGATCATTTTACGTGCTGTCGCTACTTTTTGGGCCATGTCGCTTGTCAGAATTTACCCTGGCAGGGCCTCTTTAATGGCCATGCACCATTGATACCATCAAGGTACCTTTAGTTCCATGCAATTTTTGTATTACATGTAGTACTTGTAACTCAGACTGAGGCAGAGTATCATTAGCATGGGTTCTTGTTGGTGTTGTCCCTAGTCCCTAGGTTATAATCTACTACACAATCACAACAATAGTTTAAGGGCATATAGAAGAGTAGCTTGCAAGCAGAAAAAAATGGTCTTAATTTGAGAACTTGCAAGCTACTGTGCTTACTGATAGGACTCTGATAGTACAGTTACCATGGAAACATAGTGATATTACACACAGTCTAGGCCATTCAAAAGCATGCATCATGACCAACACTATAATGAGACAGTTACAAACATGTCTAAATGGTTTAACTTTTTTTGACCCTGTGTCTAGCAGAAACAATCTTGCCCTGTGGTTAAACACTTCAATTACCAGTAAACTATCACTGACTAAAGGTTAGATATTTGGGGGCTGTTGATCTCTGTAATCAAATTTGTGATTGAACAAGCCCGAATCACCTCCACACAGAGTATCTAGTATTAAACTTTGTTCCATGGTCATATTGTTCCACAAATTAGTCAGATCATTCCACAATTATAATTAGAGTAAAATCATGAATCCACATAATAAAAGCTTAGAAGACATTCTTACTTGAGTAGAAGGATGTTCCAGTTGAAAGTTGTTCATGTAATGTAAACAATGTTCCAAGCTCAATGCAAGGTTAATCAAGTTTTTGTGTTCTGTGAAAGTTAAGGTATTTGAGCTTTCATGTTCAGTGCATGTCACCACAAGTGTCAATAAAAATCCAGTGGTGAGGTTTCATGATCAATACCAATTAATCTCAACAAATGAAGTTTTAGTGTTCAAAGCCTGGCTTGGCATGGTCACAAAATTGTGAAAATTCATGGTACAAGTGTGGATACTGCTGAATTTACCCTTGATACATGGCACTGGCCAACACGGTAGCATGAATGTCAAGATAATTATTAGGTAGTTTCTTGGATATTAGAATGAAATTAATTTGACCATACTGCAGTACGATCTGACCACATTAT
>JAKSDK010001175.1 GCA_022360095.1 Phycisphaerales bacterium | reverse complement strand
TTTAATTTTCTTTTGTTCTGAGGTGCTTGCATTCAGAGAACAAAAGCTTGAGGCACTGAAGCTACAAACCATAATTGCTGCAAAACAGCAAGAACAGGAAGAGCAGGCATTGAGAGCTGCTGAAGAGAGAGAACGGAAACGAAGAGATCATCAACACAAACAAGTATCGCTTAATTCTCTTTGTTTTCTTTTTTTTTCAAACAGAAATGTTAGAAGCACTGATTTGATGCAATCTATTGGTTCTTCTTTGAGGTTCATGTACCCTCCTTGCATTAAATTGTCAAAATATATTATTTTAATACTCTATCATATTACAGCCTTTCAAAGAAATTATGAGGACTTTATTTTCTTTTATACTTAAAACAATGCACCAACTTAATTGTTTTTGTTTCACTGTGTAGTGTTTTGCACGTATTGTAGCAACCACTCACTCACTTTAAGTAATTATGCTACAAATAAAATCATTCTAATTTACATGTGGTACCAAAATAATGAATAATATGACCATGGAATCCTGGTCGTAAAAACAAGGTTTTTAGAAGAAAAAAAAAGACATTTTTGTTTCAGAGTTTGTTCTCCATTAATTAACAAATATTCTGCTTTGGTCCGCATGTTGCATTTTTGAATCGTTTTTTCTTGTTCACACAAAAAAGCAACAGTGATTGAAAATGGTACCACCCTTTATGGTAGTGTGCACTGATTTACTAGAATCCAACACTTTGACATAATTGTTTCCAAAAACCTCCATTTTCATCTATCACTCAAGTCTGAGTATAGCAAAGGGTGTTTTCAAAAAATCTCGTCTCTGGAGAGTGTTTTTGAAAAGATGCATTTTCAGTGACCATTTTTATTGGATATATGTGGACAGTTTAGGCCAAATTGAAGGGAAAAATCTTCATTTTCAAACAACAATGGATATGTGTGGATTGCGCCTAAATGTTTTTTATATATGATTAATAATCCATCCATAGATCCAAGAATTTAGGGAACAGAAAGAAAAGGAAAGAGAAATTTCAGCTGAGGCAGAAAGAGAAAGACTTGCAGAAATACAAGAAAAAATGGCAAAGCAGGCAATCATAGATCATGAAAGGTACTAACTAATAATTCAACAAGTTACAACATATTTATTACAGCCCAATCTATGATAATAATATTATACAGTCCAACCTCCATTAAGCGGCTACCTATTAATTAGCGGCCATCCTCTATTAAACGGCTAGTAATATAATCAAAGTCCTCAAAACATATTGTGGAAAAAATTGGAAATTAAACCTCTACTAAGCAGCCACCTCTGTTAAGCGGGACTGCAGCCACCTTTTGGCCATCCCATTGAAAGCTAGTTCATACATTGTTGCCACCAGTATTAAGTGGCCATCAAGCCCTTGATTCACGTCTTAGTTTAGCTTCATTTTAAGAACTTGATGAAAGAAAATACAGTCTGAGATAGAAGGTGATGATCGACTGTGGACCAATAATATTATAATGCTTCTTCCATCACGCGTTTGTTTAAAAAATAAAGTGATGTTT
>JAKSDK010000782.1 GCA_022360095.1 Phycisphaerales bacterium | reverse complement strand
TTCAGGTGCGCTGTGATTATAAAACTATCTACAAAAGCGCCGTCTATTTCTGACTTCAACAGAGCAGTCGTTATATCGTATATCTTGGGAAATACTATAAAATTAAGAGAAAGACAAATCGATTTAATAACTTTGCGTTATAGGACACTGTAATAACATGTAAATATATTAAAGTAAAACTGTATTTCCGCGCCTTTTGAATTGTAACATGGGAATTAATGGAGATGATAAATGACAAATCATAAAATAAAATAAATATTACTAAATTGTGTCTCAATTACTTCTTAAAAGTGCGAGTTACCCGACTTCCTGATTAGAATTATTAGCTCCATCTTAGATCTATTTTCCTTGCGTCGAAAAAGCAGCAAAGAAATATATAATAAGTTGTATTCGGAGCGATACTCACAGCACAAAAACTAGGCGCCTCAAAACCTTTAAAGACGTGCTTAAACTTATATGCGGAGCAGAAAAAAAACACGGTCTTCAAATTTTTTTCCTTAATCATCATTGCTTACTTTTCATTTCCGCATTCATCAGCACTCCTAGCTGATATTCTTCACTTCCGTTTACTACTCCAATCTGGAAGTGAAAAACAGAGTAAAGATGAGTCACCGCCAGTGCTGATTCACATGTCAAATATCAAAAGGGAAAGTGGGTCAAGAAGAAAGTTTGCCTTATTACAAATCTAGGTTAGACTTTGATGGGACACACAGTGGGACGTCAAAAAGTAAAACGTCTACGAGACAACTTTTTGTGGTAGACCCCGGGAAAACTTTTGGGACGGGCGCAGACATTCTGGTGGAACAGGGCCAGCCTCTTTGCGACGGTTGCCCCTAGGCACTTTATAAAATTTTATCAGTCAGACCTTCTCAAAAATCTTCTGGTTTCCTTCTTCTGATTCCATCCAGCGAGAAGGGACTGTCACTGAGTCACTTACTTAATATACTATTTTCTATTTTGGGCATGATCCACCCTTGAATGTCCCCCCCATAAAAAAGGTCAAAGCCTATGCCTGA
>JAKSDK010001276.1 GCA_022360095.1 Phycisphaerales bacterium | reverse complement strand
GTACACAAAACAAAACCAAAAAAAATCGAGAAAATTATATTTCCGTTCGGGCAATAAAATTTACATACAGTCTCGCCTTAACTTGAAAGGTTTAGCTAAGAGACCTAAAGATTCTTTAAAAAAGACTTCTATCCAAAAAAATGAAATAGCTAAAAATTGTCCTTTTTTCCCCTCACTTCCCCTCCCCTTTCCCACGGTGATCGCATTCCACCGTGTTAAAAATCTCCACTGATCATTGGAATTGTAGATCGAATAAAGATTTTTATATCCATTCAGCGAGTCAGAGCTGTCCCATGCTTTTTGCAAAGTGCACATTTCTTTCGACATATTTTACGTCTGTTTTGTTCATTTCGCGGCGATCGCTCGGGTATGGATAAATCTTCTTCGGCAACATGCTTTTAAACAGTGATGTTGTGAAAGAGGACCCAAGTCCCACGTGGCTAAGGAGAAGACGAACACGAAGAAGAAGCCGTGAAAAGGGCAATCAAGAAGTCGGAAATTTTCGTTTCGTGAATATTTTACAACTTCTTTCTATTTATTTATTTTTCTCAATTACTTTACGTTATTATTTTTTTTCTATACGTTTTGTACCCACGACATTTAAAGTTTCGGGCTCCTGTTTAAATTTTGGACACTTTGTTTTGTCCCGGGGGATAGAAAGCCCTCCATTTTCTCTTAATACGGACACTTCAGTGTCCGTAGTAATGGGCGGAACCCGATGTGTCGTTTATTCCGTTATTTCAAGGCGCCTTGAACACCCCTCTGTAATGGACCAAGTGGAATATCTATACCTTCACAGGGTTCTCAGCGAAAACGTCACTGAGTTGGTTTTTTTTTCCATTGGGTTTTCCTCATTAGTTGTGTACTTCCCACAAAAGTGGAAAGGGATGGCGGGCCTTATATCTTTTAACCGGCATGAAAACTTTGAACACATTTTACGTATTGCTGTAGCGAGAAGAATCGAAGAAGAATTAAACGATTTACATTTTTCTTTGCGAGATTGATTACCTGTACCCTCCGTATTCTGTTTTTGTCAATGGTCATAATGTTTTATATTTTTGCTTCTCAAACTGCAAACAAATATGAGCAACGAAATACACTGTTCTTGTAGAAGTCATGATAGAAAGTGACCAGGGAAGCAAAAAATCAGCCGGGTAGAAACAAACTATATTCGCCGGGTATCGGGGAGGCTAAATTATAACTGGGTAGACTGAAGTAAACACTGAGTAGGGTTTCACTGGGTCTGTTACGAAGGGGTATCCTTTAGAAACCCTTCAGTTTCTCTACCAATCGTTATATACGGCTACAAGCAGTACAACTTTTACATTCAAGCTGTAGAATAGGTACATGTAATAGTTCAATGATTGCGGTCACGAATATAGTACACAATGCACATAACAAATAAAACTGTCAACAATATACATATGGTATTCGGTGTAGTTAGTGTACTTATGCAGTGTATTTTATGTAGTTAGTGTACCCAGGGTACCATTGTACCCCAGCTACACTAGCTACAAACCTCCACACAAACTTGTTCTTGAACTGTGTATATTCGTGACGGTAGTCAAGGTCTTATTACCATTTTACTTCACATTATAATTATTTTGTAAAAACCTATCACTGACCCTTGAGATACTGCTATCTGCGAAATCTAACACTGGTTCTAAAAATAAAAATGAGCCCTTGGTTCAACCCTAAGATGACGCTTTCCAAAAATCAAAGAAACTCTAACAAAAGAAGCGGGTGAAGATTTACATTACGCCCGCTTGGCGTCATTCGATACTTGCCCGTGACATATCTGAAAGGCAAATGTAAACGGCGGCGACTGCAATGTTTCCAAATTTACTAAGAGATCACGCAAATTTATATGTTACTAAGCAAGCAACTTCTCTTTACCCTAGTTTTACCCTTATAACCTTCATTTTATATTGTTGCATTTCATTTTGAAGTAGGTAATAACATGCTACTGACTTATACTGACACCTTATATTAATTCACAGTTGAAAGCCGATCATATATTGATCAACAGTTTGAAAT
>JAKSDK010000381.1 GCA_022360095.1 Phycisphaerales bacterium | reverse complement strand
TACATGACAGCTCTCTTGGCCGTCATGTAAATGCCGCGTCACCCAAAAGCTTAGAAATTCAAGCGCACTCTATCACAAAACCAAGAACTCTTTTGAAGCGAAAATTTGTATGAAAATTAGTTTTCAGCTGCTCTGATGCATCGTGAAGGTAAAATCACGGTAGGATCGATAGTTTTTCAGTTTGAATTTTAGTGACGTCTTGTGAAAACCAACAATTGAATGAGCGCAATTTGTCTTGTAAAATTGCGGAAAACTGCAGAATTATAGGTTTAAATAGAGCAGAAAAGAACTAATTCTTTTCGAGGTCTGTATGAAAAAAAACAATAAAATAAAAAAACAGACAAAACAGGCGCACAGGTATAGTACTGTTTACACGCCTCCAGATTTGCCGCCAAGATTTACTTGTAAATAAAAGTAAACTTGACGAACACAAAAAATCCTCTCTGATTATTTTATTTTGACCTTCCTTTTAGACAGAGGAATGTAACGTGTAAATTGGCTGCAACCGAGGACTATCGTGTGTTGCATAAAATTATGCTTCGGGGCTGTCCAATTATCCATAGTCTCTTTAACGGAGTGGTTAGAGAGACTATGAATTAGCCCTATAAAATAAAAGTGGTGTAGGTGGGTGACTGGGTTATTTTGTTTAAGAAGAATTTGTTTTCTCGGCCTTATCTACAGTGATGGAAGATGATCGCTCTTTTTTTTTTTTTTTTTAAGACTATTAACTCGATGTAAAATTTGTTTCTCTCTTGGACTGCCAAATTATTTTTCTCTAAAATCACTTTCCCTCAAAAGTCACATGAATGTACGTCTACATTGGAAGACTACAAAACGAAAATCACTCGGTCCACTCGTTACACTTTATTCTCCCTAAATGGGAGAAAGTTGAATATATATAATCTGAGGTCAGGAGCTACTACCGATTGACGTGCTCGAGTTGTAAGACTAAGCGCTCTCAATATTTTATTACTTTTTAGTATAAGTTGTTGGTTGTTAGTGATTTTCAAAGTAGCTTTAATTGTAATTAATTTTAAAAAATCCAGTGAGCATGCAGGCTTCCTCACTCTCGACAGCTGAAATGAATTACTGCATCTCGAAAACTTTAACTCGGGGTCCAATAGACCTATGACTACACCAATTTTGTATTTATGCCAGCTGAGAAGAGATAGTGAGCAACATGAAGGCATTTGATAGTTGATGTAAGAAGGATAACATGTTAACATGTGCACCCGATAGAAAGAAAAAAAGAAAGGAAAAGCCATAGGTGAGCGCATTAAGTCTGTTTTGCCCATTTCCCCCACGGGGGGGGGGGGGGGGGGGGGGGGGGGGGGTACTCCC
>JAKSDK010001867.1 GCA_022360095.1 Phycisphaerales bacterium | reverse complement strand
TGAAAGGAGTACGATTTGTCAATAGAACAGTATACAAGAGGGATACCTTATCTGTCAAAAAGGGTATGTGAAAAGGGTAAGGGTTGCTCATGGCAGATCCTCCTCGCTTTTTCAGGTCCATGTTTTCTCACGGGAACGCTAAGGGTCTGGTAAACTCAGTGTGAATCCAGTTTGAAACAGCAGTTTATTCTGGCCAAGCTTAATAAAGCAAGGGTTTTCATTCATTTCCTTAAACTCTATAATAATCCCCTTTTCATTCAGTACCCTTAATTCACATGGTGTACCCAACATTCTATGGAAGCCTATTGCTCATAAGTCCCCAGGTTCTCTGCAGGCTTCCTTGCCATTATCATTTCGAAGATTTGTAAAATAGAATTATATTGTCTATTCTCTTTATTATATATATTTCAAATTTATTGTATTTTGTCAATTATAAACGTTCAGCTAATGGTTAATGGCAAAATGAATCAATGAAGGAATCAATGAATGAAGGAATGAATGAATTATAATTCAAAAAAACATTAATAATTCATAAAGAAAAACAAAATAAATTAATGTTTATTAATGTTTAATGAGTGTCTTTAGATCTGATAAGGACACAGCAAATCTTTACTTCCAATTTTTTAGACCAAAGTAACCCCAAATCTAAATATTAGTGCAAGAATGAGTTGATCTATATCAGAGATTTTCAAGCCGCTCAAAACCTCGCAGCCGCGTATTATCAGGTTCAAAAACTCGAGGCGAAAAACACTCCTGCTCGTTTTTAAAACAGTACCTAAAGCGTATTTGACCACGAGTTAATCCCATCTATTAATTCTTGTAAGTGTAAGAGTAAATTAACTTGCAGGGACACGTGGTATGGGACACCAATGTACCAGCTAATCTTGGATACATAGCTTCAATACTGTGGCATCAGAACAATTGTATTCAAGAGGCAAGCCCTGTAACAACGATGTACGAATTAGGGGCCGGTAGTGACTTGTATGAGATGCTGGGGCTGGATCGAAATGAAAGTATGGGACATTTCAGGGGCACCCAACGACAATTTTCGGAAAAATA
>JAKSDK010000797.1 GCA_022360095.1 Phycisphaerales bacterium | reverse complement strand
TCATGGATTCATCAGCTTTGAAGTGAACTATCACGCGGTCGAGCGTGCGCGGGTATTGCATGGCGCATCCTTCAGAGAGCAAAAGGGCATCTCGCTAACCTATCTGCCGTTCGTGCTGTGGGCGCTTGCCGAGGCCGTCAAAGACTTTCCCCTTGTGAATGCCGCTGTCGATGGAGACCGCCTTCTGGTGCGCCGCGACCTTAATGTCGGAATCGCGGTGGACCTTTCCTACAAAGGACTTGTGGTTCCCGTATTGCGGGATGTTCCAGGCCTTCGTCTCGCCCGGCTTGCGCAAGCGGTCTCGGAGCTCGCAGGACGTGCCCGTGCCGGGAAGCTTGGAAAGGATGATTTATCCGACGCGACGTTCACGGTAACCAATCCCGGTGCGAGCGGGACCTATTTGAGCATTCCCATCATCAACCAGCCGCAGGTCGCGATTTTGGTCACTGACGGGATTCGCAAATCCGTTGATGTCGTCGAACGTGATGGGCTGGACATGATCGTCGTGCGCCCGAAGGGCTTCATTGGATTGTCCATGGATCACCGGGCATTTGATGGCGCCTACGCGGCCGATTTCCTGAAGACGCTGAAAGGGCATCTTGAGGAAAAGGACTGGTTGGCGGAGATTTAGGTCAATTCTGGGTGGGATTGCATCGCTTGACCGTGTTGGAGTGTGATCGACCGCCGGCGGGTTTCTCCACGCCCTGATCGGCCTGCTGTTCGGGCTTCTTGTGACAACCATCGGTGTCGATCCTCTGGAAGGCAGCGACCGGTATGTCGCCGTGGTTGCCCTGATAGACGGAATTCCCTTCATTCCGGCGCTGATCGGCCTGTTTGCGCTATCGGAGGTGTTCGTCCTGATCGAGGAGTCGCGTGGCAGCAGACGGCTGCATGCGCTGAGCAATCTCGTGATCCCGAAACTGTCGTCCGTATTTGCGTGTACGCGCACAATGATCCAGGGCTCCGTCATCGGCTACGTCATTGGCGTGGTGCCGGGAGCCGGATCTTCGATTGCGTCCCTGGTCAGCTATGGAATGGCGCGCAATATGTCCAGGACCGGGGAAAGCTCCGGAAAGGGCAATCCCGAAGGCGTCGTCGCTTCCGAGTCGGCCAACAACTCCTC
>JAKSDK010001321.1 GCA_022360095.1 Phycisphaerales bacterium | reverse complement strand
GCCCGCTCATGCGGATTTTGGGCTGACGATCCTGCATGTTAACGACCTGCATTCCCGCATCGAACCGATCAACAAATATGACGGAACATGCAGCGCCGAAGATGAAACGGAAGGAAAATGTTATGGCGGCATCGCCCGCATTAAGACTGCTTTTGACGAACGTCGCGCGGCATTGGAAAGTGAAGGCAGGAACGTTCTGACGCTCGATGCCGGCGATCAGTTTCAGGGATCGCTCTTTTACACGACCTACAAGGGCGAAGTTGCGGTTGAGTTCATGAACCAGCTTGGCATCGATGCGATGGTGATCGGCAATCACGAATTCGATGACGGTCCGCAAGTCCTGGCGAAATTCATTGATGCCGCTCAATTCCCGGTCATCGCCGGCAATGTCGATATCTCCGAAGATGATTTTCTGAACGGCAAACTTCCCGGGGTCATTGTCATTGAAAAGGGCGGTGAGAAGATCGGCATTGTCTCCGCGCTGGCCGAGGATACCGACGAAACGTCCTCTCCGGGAGACACTGTTGAATTCATTCAGGCGGAGAACAGCCTGAAAGGCGCGGTCGATGCGCTTCATGCGGCCGGGATCAACAAGATTATTGCGCTGACACACACCGGTCTTCCGCGAGATATGGAGATCGCGGCGGGCGTTCCGGGCATTGACGTGATTGTCGGCGGACACTCGCACACGTTTCTTTCCAACACGCAGGAAGGTGCGCAGGGGCCGTATCCGGTTCTGGTGAAAAACCCTGACGGAAAAGACGTGCCGATCGTGCAGGCCTACGCATACGGTAAATATCTTGGCGAACTTGACGTCGTTTGGAACGATGCCGGCGATGTGATTTCAGCCAATGGCGAGCCGATCCTGCTTGATGCTTCCATCAAGCCGGACGAACAATTCGCCGCACGGGTCAAGGAACTCGGCGCACCGATCGAGGAATTGAAAAACAGGGTCATTGGTGCGACGGCAGAGGACATTGACGGCGAGCGGACGTCTTGCCGGGCCGGAGAATGCGAGATGGGCAATCTTGTTACCGATGCAATGCTTGACCGTGTAAAGGATCAGGGTATTCAGATCGCGATCCAGAACGGCGGCGGCCTGAGGGCCAGCATCGATGCGGGCGAACTGACGATGGGCGAAGTGCTGACGGTGCTTCCGTTCCAGAACACGATCTCGACATTCCAGCTCAAAGGGACCGATGTGATCGCGGCGCTTGAAAATGGTGTGTCGGCGGTCGAAGACGGCGCCGGACGGTTTCCCCAGGTGGCCGGTCTGAAATACAGCTGGACCAGAGCCAGGCCCGGCGGCGAAGGCCGCATCATCGAAGTCGAG
Organism: Phycisphaerales bacterium; assembly: GCA_022360095.1. Lineage (GTDB taxonomy): Bacteria > Planctomycetota > Phycisphaerae > UBA1845 > UTPLA1 > JAKSDK01. The sequence continues at coordinate 986 of JAKSDK010001321.1, read as the reverse complement.
GTGATGGAAGACGGCGAATGGAAGCCGCTTGATCCGGAGAAAGTCTACGGCGTTGTCTCCAACAACTATATGCGCGGCGGTGGTGACGGCTATTCCGTTTTTGCCGACAACGGCATGAACGCCTACGATTTCGGACCGGGACTGGAAGTGGTTCTTGCCGATTACCTCGCGCGGGGCGAACCTTACAAACCTTATCTTGACGGACGTATTCGCGAAGTTGAATGATCGCGGAACTCAAACGAAAACAGGGCACGGACCGGCTGGTTCGTGTCCTAATTATCTTGGCACACCGGATTTTGAGAGCGCCGATTTCATAGCGCTTCCGGCGACATAGGTTTCGGTGACGGCGCGATCGTCGCCCATGATCATCAGAGCAAACAGGACGTCATGCAAATCGCCTGAAAGCGCGTGACGGGCTTTCATGATTGGAGTTGCCTCCGGATCAAGGACAACCAGATCGGCGTATTTTCCGACGTCCAACGATCCGATTTCCCCATCGATCCCAAGCAGGCGCGCATTGCCGAGCGTTGCAAGATAAAAACCGTCAAAAGCGGAGATCCGGTCTCCGGCAAGCTGCGACACCTTGTAGGCGTCGCTTAATGTCTGAAGCATCGAATAACTGGTTCCGCCGCCGATATCGCAGCCGATCCCGACCTTGACCGGACGCGTTTTTGCGCGGCTGTGATGATAGCGGAAGAGACCCGAACCCAGAAAGTTGTTCGACGTCGGGCAGTGGACGATTGCCGATCCGCTCTCGTTAAGACGCGTAAGTTCCCGTTCGCTCAGGTGAACGCCATGGGCAAAGAGACTTTTCGGGCCGAGCAGGCCAAAGCGATCATAGACATCGGTATAGTCCCTGGACCACGGAAAATCGGCGGCCACACTGGCAACCTCACCCTGGTTCTCCGACATGTGTGTCTGCATGAGAAGACCGGGATGTTCCCTGACAAGCGCGCCGGCCAATTCCAGTTGAGCTTCCGTTGACG
>JAKSDK010000100.1 GCA_022360095.1 Phycisphaerales bacterium | reverse complement strand
TTTTTTCCGTTTTTTGTGTTGTTGTTTTCTATAAATATATAGCTAAACAACTGTTACTTAATAAAGTGCAACAAACAGCAAGAAAAGTATTGTGTTTCCAGAGAAAATATCGTGCACCGTATATTAAATATATGGATAAACGATCTGAATTTCTATTATTTCCTACAATTTACTGTAAGAAAACCAGAGTTGATAACCACTTGATCATTTTCTAAACAACATTCCCACGAGTTCTTTCTATAGACTGATAGTAATTATTCTAGTACTTTCCAACATGTAAATAGGACATTCAATGTCATTTTTAACTCTTTTAAGTCTCACTACCTAACTAATGCCAGTATCAACAGAATGTGCCGCAGCATTACTATCTTTTAGATACCCTAGTAATAGTGAGTTAATGCAGTGGGACGGCAGGAAGAAGAGGACGGCAAAACACTTGTGTGTGACAAATGTGACAGGCTATTACTTGTATGTTTTGAGGTGATCTTCACTTAAAACTAATGTTTTCTGGTCCTTTACTAAAAGATCTGTTTAAAGGAAAGTTTGGCGAAAAGTTGTTTCAAAAAAAATTATTGTTGTGCTTGTCACATAGGGTTTACCATCTTATTTCCTCTCCTGCTATCCTGTGGCATAAGTTCACTAATTTCAACCAAAACTGTCTTCCCTTCCCCAGTCAGGCATTCTATTTTATCCTGCAATGTCTCAAATGTCCCAGATTACTGGAGCCAATTTCCTTCTCATGAATAGACTGTTGCTTATTTAAGCCTCAGGACTTATTGTTTATGCCACTATCGCCTCTTGAGTTTACATCTAGAAGTCATTATAAGCAGTTTCGAGCCATTTCCAAGTGATTTTGAGGGGGTCTTCGTTTTCTACATTTTGGAAGGTATGTAGAAAACCAAGACCCTGGTCAATTTCATTGATAATTATTGAAGATATTGTGTTTCTTACACATCTAAGATCGAGATACCCGTTTCTAGCTATTTTTGAGGGGGGACTTCGTTTTTGGGTCTTAGGTCTTAGGCCTTTGTTTTCTACCCATCCCCGGAAAGGCAAACATATACGTTGTTCCTCAATGGAAGTAAAGGTAGTTCAGTTGGAAACTTTTTTGTAAACGAGCTCAGG
>JAKSDK010001183.1 GCA_022360095.1 Phycisphaerales bacterium | reverse complement strand
GTTTCCTGAGGGACCAGTCTTTAAGTGATTTGTTATTGTTATGTACTCGTAAGTAAGGGAAAGAGGATTTCGCATTTTTAAACACTTAATGACTGGTCCCTCAGGACACAGTTTATTTTGTTTCCCGAGAATCTTGAAATTCGAGGGAGACAAAATGAACTGTTTCCTGAGGGACCAGTCTTTAAGTGATTTGTTATATGACTGGAAATTTTGAGGCTGGATATTCATTAAACCTTGCTGTAACGGCGGTCGTTGGTCAATATTCGCGGGTAACGGTGCACTCTTACTCTCTGGCGTCATAGATTTTGCAGTGTTGCCCGCTCAGATATTTTGGCGGGAAACAGTTTCATTGTTAGATATAGTGTCAGCTGTCATGTGACCTCGAAGTAACCAATGAGAGCGTGCGCTGTTTGGGAAAAATTTCCAGCCATATAACAAATAGCATAAGATGGGCATTTTTGCTAGGTTCCCTTTCTCTCTTTTTCTTCTACTCTTGTCGTCATATTTTAGTCAATTCCTGAATTGGTAGCCAGTTTTTACCAGTTTGTTTTGAGTTTCTTTCATCCAAAACAGATTAGTTTCAAGTTTAAGTGGCCTACCTAGATCCGTCTTAGGGAGAGTTAAAGTTGACCTTGCTTGCGTTCTGGCAAGGCCTTTGTATTGACCATACAAAATTCGTATACGTCCCGTTTCTAATCTTGAGTGGTGTTTCAGCTTCAGTCTCGTCTGTCCAGCTCAAATATGTTTACAACTCATCTGGTACGAAACAAGCGGTTAGCACTACAAAACAAGCCAGCTTGATTGAGTCTTTAACCAGTTCAGAGGTAAAAATTAATGTGTTGCAAATGTTTGCCATGTAATATCAATAAGTACTTTTTGGAGACCTGTTACTGAAGGATTCACTTGATAGATTATTATTTTGATATTCCAGAGTGCTCTGGAAATGGATGTACATCACAAAAGCCCCGAGCATAAGGTCAGAGGATGCTTAATATTTTGTTGTACTTTTTGCATAACTTTTTAGATTAACTATCGACGTACCTCGCCTCTTCGCGCTCCGTTATGCATAACACCTCTACATTTCTCCGCCAACCTGCCCTATCCCTCGCACACGCTCTTGCCTGATCTCAAGACCCCCACCCCGCCTCTGCTGTCTCTACAAAGTGAATGTCATTAGTATGGTTACCTGGGTAGCCTCTTTATTCTTCCTACTGCTGTCTCGAAAAAGTTGTCTAGTTTCAGTCATGATGTGGGACGTAAACCCATCGTCCAACTCCCAACCTGGAGGACCAGGAGTGGGAGTATGGTCTTTCACCCAAAACCTGCCCAGCACGTTTAAACCCACCGGGGACCAAGGTCCCAACTGGTATAGCATCCAAATTTCCCAAACACATAAAGGCGTAACACTGAGGGAGAACTTTTCAGATAAACTGAATTTTAAATGAATTTTAACTAAATAATGCTGTGTAATGCTCTCCATCTAATAATTATTTTTATGCTCAAATTTTTACAGTGAACAACCCTGTCAGAAGCTATAATGAAACGAAAGGAAGGAAATATTCAACCAAAGCCTAAGAGAGTTTTAAAGGTAGAATACAGATAACAGTAAACTTTATTCAAAGAGATCAAATTTTTAAAATGATCGTAACTTTTCCAAAGATTTAATCCACAGCAAGGTTTCAAAGGGCAGCTTTCTGGGGTGAAGCTGATGTTTTTTCATGACAACAGGTTTAAAAAGATCGAATGAAGTTTTTACCGACGTTTTTCAGCAATTTATTATGTAGCTTTGATTGTGATCTACTATTTTGGTACTTTCAGGTTGTAAAAGTCAAAGAAGGGACATCAAAACAGGTATGCAAACTTACTGCTTTCCTTTCTTTGAAAATAGCATTTGTATGTACAAGGTATGAATAAGGAGCAAAGTTG
>JAKSDK010001923.1 GCA_022360095.1 Phycisphaerales bacterium | reverse complement strand
GCGCGGGGGCGCTCAATCCAGTGGCTCCGAAGCTCCCTAACTTCGTGCCTAGTGCAAAGCGGGTCATCTTCATGTTCATGTAGGGCGGCCCCAGCCACCTGGATTCCTTCGACCACAAGCCGGAACTTGTCGAAAAGGGAAGCGACACCGTCAACGACAAGGGAAAAAGCGAAAGCAATGGCTCAAGCCCCAGGCCGCATTCCGGCCGCGCGGGAACAGCGGGATAATGATCTCCGACTTTTTCCCGCATGTGTCGATGCATGCCGACGACATTTGCATTCTCAACGGCATGCACACCGATAGCCCGGCGCATCCGCAGGCCACCATCATGCTGCACACCGGAAGCACCAACTTCGTCCGGCCATCAATGGGATCGTGGATCGTTTACGGGCTCGGCACCGAGAACGAAAACCTGATCGGCATCGACCACGAAGCCCTCACTTACCGCTACGCTGGGAAGGACTTCCGGCTCACCGATGTGCATGGCGTGGTGGTACGGGAGATCCTTGCGTAAGCCACAAATATATCGTGCAATTCAGCTCATATATCGCGAGAATACTCTTCATGAGTATAACCGCGACCGGACGGCGACCTTTGCGCGTTTGTGCCTTGGGAGTCGCAGCCTTTCTCGTGCATTTGGCTGTAATGACATCGGCGCAAACGCAAATCCTGATGGATAACAGCGCGTTCGGGAGCGAGTCCGGTCAGACCGAGACGTCCCTCCCTAACGTCGTGAATCAAAAGGACAAAATGGAAGGCTTCCACCTGGAAAAGGTTACCGCACAGGACCTGCTCGGAGTACAAGCCGATGCCTTTGAAGTATCGGCATTAAAAGGAAGCCAGACCTACACCAAGTCGAAAAAGGCCTCGCCTCTCGAAGAGGCGAAAGCCCGCCTCGGTACCGAGGAACCCTCGCCGGAATACCTGTTGAGTTCCTCCCGCTCCAGCGGTCGCTCCAAGCACGCCCACACGGTGCAATTTATCACCCTTGCCGTGGTGCTTGTCGGCATCCTCGGAGTGTTCGTCTGGGTTACGGAAAACCGGGAAAAACTCAGCGGCTCGAGAGGTGGAGGAGGCCGAAGCAGACGGCGGCGGCCATGAGTCCATGAGTCGACCTCTTGCCTGAAGGTTATCTTCAAGCTCGTATCGATTCATTAAACCCAACTCTTCGCTCTCTTTGCCCCTCCCGTCCTTCCCGTCCTTCGCGAG
>JAKSDK010000111.1 GCA_022360095.1 Phycisphaerales bacterium | reverse complement strand
TGTCCAACTGGTCCGGATTCGCGATCAAAGGACAGTTGTCATCGAAGCAAATATTGTCCACAAAACCGGGATCACCGAAGCCGTCTCCGTCACTGTCAACGCAAGTGTCGCAAACGTCCGCTATCCCATCCTGGTCAACATCCGGACAAACATCCGTAAACGATTCACCGTTCACCGCCTGACCCACCACGAGGATGTCGTTGAGGTCAATCACCGAATCCGGCGTACAGGGCGCGAGGTTCGCTCCGTAGAATGTGCAATCCCCTGAAAACACACCGGCAAACCCGTCTGATGCGCACGTGACATCTTGCTCGTTCACCTGCCCATCACCATTGGCGTCGCCGAACATCCAGGTGGTTGCGGAGCCAACGAACACTCTGTTGCTTCCGTCGTAGGCCCAAACTTTGTAGAGGCGCCCTGGAACGACGGCCTCGCCAGTCACGTAGGTTTTGCACCATTGTGCCGGCGTCAGGCATGCCGCATCCGCCGAGTTTACCAGCGTTGCATTGCCGGCACCGTCCGGCGCTCCGACATATCGAGTCGCGCCGCAGCCGTCAATTTCCAGACGCCAGCAGCTACCCGACGAAAGCTGTAACGGCGTGACAAGAAGGTATCGGCTTCCGACTGCAACGACGCCCGACGACTCGCATGCGTCACCGACGCCGTCCCCGTCACAATCGGCCTGATCGGCGTTTGCCGTGCCGGGACAGTTATCACATACATCGCCGACGTCGTCGCCGTCGGTGTCCGTCTGATCCGGATTGTAACTTGGACAGTTATCACAAAGATCGACGATGCCGTCGCCATCACCGTCGCCACTTTCGCATTCATCGATCTTACCGTTCTCGTTACAATCGCGCGCCGTGACATAGGAAATCGTCATCGAAACGTACGTCGGACCAGCACACAAACGAACGCTTCCCGAAGGCACGAGCACGACGGCAAGGCTATTCGCCGGTTTGCCCGAAAGAACGTCGTCGTTGTACGTATAATCACCGGGCGACGCCGGTACGCTGGCCCGAACAACAAGTGAGTCCGTATCGGCCGTGGAAGGGCACGCCGATCCGTCGCTGCCTCCAAATGCCGTGCCGACAAACATCCCGTTGAGCCATACGCCGTAGTTGCTGATGTCCGGGCCGAGCCCCCCGATCGCCTCAAACGACAGCAACACTTCACTGACGGCATGTGGAACCGTCGACACCTCGAAGCTCAACTCCACGCCGGCACGCACCGGTGATAAGGGCCCCGAGACGACCTCAAATCGGCCATCACATGCGTCGATCCGGCAACCTTCCAATGAGCAACTCCCGACCACAGGGCAACTCTCACAGTTAGCGCCGAAGAATTCACAATCATCCGAAAGGCAGTTCTCGTTGCAGTCCGGCACAATCGAGCGACAGTCGCCTGCCGAAACTCGAATCGCTGACTCACCGGGAGGCGGTGCCGCAGTCGTGGCCTTGACCGACAACAACAAAACAGCAGAAACGACAGAAATCGAATACGATGTCTTGCGAAGCATTCTATGATCTCCAGCAATGGCCAATGTTGGAATCCGGCCGAGACTGCCGGGCCCATCAAAACAGGGTGGGATGCTCATGCGAATAAGCGCAAGGCTTATTTCCGCCGGTTCTGCCGCGCTCTAACCCAACCGACCGCCGGAACGAAGAGCTTTCCCGGCGAACCCGCATTTGCCTTTCCTGACATAAAAACACATGAGCACCTGATGTGTCGGGTCGAATTCTTGAAATTAGACGGCATTTTGTTTCCCATTTCTGCCGTCGCGTAACGCGAGTACGCTCCTAAGTCCGGAATCTCGCGAAAGATCCGTCATTTCACACATCAATACCGGCCCGATGAAACCTTACATCCGAATATTGCGGTCCGAACGCCCTCGCCGTTCGTGATGGAGTTAGAGCCCTCTTTTGTCGAGGACCGCCCAAGAACCGAATCAGAAACGGAGTCATGACCATGCGTTCAAGAAAAATCCTTGGTGCCCTGATGATGTTTTCGATGCTTTCGCCGGGCGCCGTACGCCAGTCCGTCGCCGCGACGATCACTGTCCCCGGAGATCAGCCGACGATCCAGGACGCCATCGACAATGCTTCCGACGGAGACATGATCCTCGTCGCGGATGGCTCATTTATCGAGAATCTCGTCATCGACGTGCCCAATCTGACGTTGCTCTCCGAGAATGGTCCTGATGCGTCACAACTGGTTCATGCCCCCGGCCCCGCGACGCCCATCGTCCTCATTGCCGCACCGGGCGTTCGAATCGGCGGCCCCGGCCAGGGCTTTACCATAACGCATAAGGACTCCGCCGCCCAAAAACTCGTCGAGATTGACAGCCCGCAAGTCGGGCAACCGAACGCCTTTGATGCCGGCGCGCTTATCCTGGAAGGCAACCGATTCCTCGCCGATGCCGCGGCCGCCGCCATCCACTCAAACGGGGCGCTCGCCGATGTCGAAGTGATCATCGCGGCGAACAGGTTCGAGCGACTCGCAACGGCCGCCTCCAGCTTCTCGGATGCGATCTACTTCGCCGACTCATCATTCAATGGCGGTTCCAGCACACCGTTCCACTCAGCCGATGTCGAGATTCGTGACAATGTCTTTGCACTCTTTTCAAACAGCGCCGTCCACGTCCAGGGAAACACCCATTCAAGCGCCCTCCTCATCCGCAACAACGAGATGTTCGGCCTGACCGGAGGAGCCTCTTACGGTGTCTATGTCAGCGACGCGATCGACGAATTCTCGGCCATGGAGATCTCGAACAACACCATCGATGACGTCGGCGAGGGCGTGTACGTCGATTACCTACAAGACGGCTCGACCCTGACCGTCGCCGATAACACCGTCACCAATTTCCACGACGTCGGCCTCAATGTTCGAAGCGTGTACTACGGTTCCGACGTCGTCTTGTCTGGCAATGCCTTGGGCGGTGACTCGACCGCCGACTACGGCATCCATCACTACTATCTCGATGAGGGCTGCACGCTCAGGATCGAGGACAACACGATCAGTGGCGTCGACTACGCCGGAATCTACAGCGAATATTCCTATTACACGCAAACGTTCTCCATGCTCAACAACGAAATCGTCACCAACAATGCCGACTACGGCATTTATGTCTACTCACACGATGCCACGAACTTCGAATGCAGCGGGAATCAAGTCTCCGGCTACAACGGCGACGGATTCTATCTTTGGAGCCTTTCCTACGGCTGCAACGCGAACGTCTCCGACAATACACTCACAGGCAACGGCGCGCGCAACGGCATCTACGTCGGCGATGCCATCAGCGAGGGGTCGGAACTCACCCTGAGCGGAAACACGATTTCAAGCTTCAGCGAAAACGGGATCTACGCCAACGATATGACGAACGGCGCCAGCCTGACGATCGCCAACAATGTTGTCACCGCATCGCCCGGCGGAACCGGAACATACGGCATCCAAACCTCTAACCTGGAAAACGGCTCGCTCATTCAAATCGCCGGCAACACGATCGACTTGAACGGCAGTGATAAAGACGGCATCAATGCCTACTATGTCGCCAGCGGCAGCGACGTAACAGTCATGGATAATCGCGTCCGAAACTACAGACGGGCCGGCCTCTTTGTAGACGACTACGTCGAATACGGCAGCACCTTCACCGTAACGAACAACGTCTTCGAGGCTGATGAAACCAGCGGCTCACAATACGGGATCTGTTTTAACGACTACGTCGAATACGGTTCGGAAGCATTGATCACCGGCAACACCGCCACCGGGTTCACCGAAGCCGGCATCTACGTCTATGCAATCTACGAAGGCTCGGACCTGGTGTGTGACAACAACGTCGTGACCGGCGCTGACGACGGCGCGACGTACGGCATCTATGTTTATGACTTCGAGTACGGATCACTCGCCAGTTCCATCAGCGGCAATACGATCAGCGGCATGAGGGATAGCGCCGGCTCGGCGTACGGAATCTACATTGACTACACGTATGAGGGTTGCTTCGTCGACATGCTGAACAACTCGATCACGGCACACACCGACGGTGCGGCTCGCGGCATCCAGATCGACTACCATGAATATGGCAGCATTCTGAATATTGCAAGCAACAGCGTGTCCGGGTTCACCGAGGCATCGTTGGCGGTCGACGGCATTGACAACGGCGCGATCGTGAACGTAAACCGAAATCTCTTCGAAGGCGCCGACCACGGTCTCATCTTCTCGACCGTCGAATACGGATCTACCGTAAACATCGCCGACAACACGATGGATGCGTTTAAGGTCGCCGCCGTCCTTGTTGATAGCAGAATCTACTCGAGTGAATTCAGAGTCGAGCGAAACAGTCTCTCCGGAAACGACGCTGCCTGCGGCGTGAACATGACCGCCGAGATTAGCCGCGCCTCGAACGTGCTCATCAACGACAACTGCATTGGTGGTGTCGTCACCGGCGCGACCGTCGAGACGATCCTCGACACCGCACAAATGAGCCTTCGTGGCAACGACTTCTCGACCGTCACAGGCGACGCGATCGAAAACGTCGCCGGCGACGCCGACCACCCCGTTGACGCCGAGCAAAACTTCCTCGACGGCGCCGGAGTCAGCGGCAACGTCATCGTCGATCCGGAGTTGAATTCACCCCCGGACCTCGACGGCGACGGCGTGCCCAACTGCGCTGACCTGTGTTCCGATACGCCTGATGGCACGCCCGTCGATTCCGATGGATGCCCCTTGTTCGGAGGCCCGCCGGACAACGGCACCGGCGATCCGGATCAAAACGGCTGCGGCGCGGGCGGCGCCACCGGCGGAATGTTGCTCCCATTCAGCCTGATCGGCGCCCGAAGTCGTCGACGCCACACTCCACGAAAGCGCGCGCAACCAAAAGAATAGAGCAAATGCGAAAAAAAGCCCCGGGCCGCCCTGCCCGGGGTCATCTGGACGAAAATTGTGAGTCCGCGCACCAACTAACCACTAAGCAGACCGAAAACATGACGGCAGATCAGAAGAACAACCGGCGGTGGGATTTGAACCCACGCCCCCAGCTTTACGAATACTAACACAACCGCCTGGTTGCCGAAAAGTTCACAACAATCACTTCCCAGTGCGCCTACATTATGGCTTGATTTAGATATTGGTATAAATTTAACTTGACTTCCACGCAACCAATGTCCATCCTCGTCAATATACGACCAGAAGCATTCTGGATGAGCAGGTAATCCGACCTGACAAGTTTCACGAATTTCTGACAAGCGCGAAGTTTTTGAGAGTGCGAGTCGGGAATTGTCAAGGAATGAATACGCCGGTCGTTGACAGAGTTATGGCACCTGAATATACTTATAAAGGTGTTTGAGTAAGGGCTTGAGTTTTTTCAGTAAAGAGAAAGTAAAGGCGCGGCGATAGGGATCGCTCGTTCGAGCGCAAACATGTTCACACCCGGCCGTTGATTTTTGCCAACGGCCCGTCGTAATCGGAGCGCTCAGGCCGCCGGTTTGTCTTAACAAAGCAAAGCTTTTTGCGAACCTTTTTGAGGCTGTCGGTGTACAAATCCGTACGGATTGAGGATGCAAGGGGTCGATCGGGCGTTTCACAGACGCCTGTCCGAAGCAAAAACTTAAGGGAGCATCATGATGTCGAGATGGACGTATCGTTTCAATGCCGTGATCATTGTCGTGGGTCTCCTGGCGATCGCCACGCAGGAAGTCCGGGCTGCCGCTGGGCCTTGGCTCTCGTCATCCACCCAGGCCGCGCGTTTCGTTTCGGCCGCATCGCTTGCCTGTGATTGCGAAGAGCTCATTCCCGCATGGTGCCATTGCAGCATCTTTAACGGGCCTGCACCCATCGTGACGATCGGCCTTACCGGCTTTCCCGGAGAAGTACCTGGAGCTGCGATGCCGGGCCACGAAATTAGCTGGACCATTGATGCCACGGATTACGACACGAATTGTGAGTGTGTCGGGGTGGGCGGCGAATGCCTGGATGAAATTTGTAAAATTGAAATAACCGTCACGCGGGGAGGTGAGATTGTCGGTTCCGGTGGGGTGGATTCGGAAAATAAGTTTACATTCACGCCGTCAAAGTGTGGGGTCCACGAAATGAACGTTCACGTGGAGTCGTGTACCGGTTGTGAGCCCGTCGACACGGGCATTTCGTTCCGAGTGTGTCCGATTCCTCCCGTCGATAGCGATGATGACGGTCGAGGGGACGGGGATGACAATTGCCCGAACGTGTTCAACCCGGACCAGGCGGATGCCGACGGCGACGGCATGGGCGACGCCTGCGACGACGACGATGACAACGACGGCGTTCCCGACGGCGACGACAACTGTCCGCTTGTCGACAATCCGGATCAGCTGGATACCGACGGCGACGGCGTAGGCGATGCTTGCGAAGGGGATGAGGACGGCGACGGTGTGCCGGACGACCAGGACAATTGCGTGCGTGCCAGCAACCCGAATCAGGACGACGAAGACGGTGACGGCACGGGCGACGCCTGTGACCGGTGTCCCGGCTTCGACGATGCCATTGACACGGATCAAGACGGCGTGCCGGACGGATGTGATGCGAAATGCGAAAGCAGCGATCCCCAAATCTCAGACGCCTGTTGCGAACAGTTCGAAATGGAGAATGAAATTACAGCCGATGAGCCGAACGTGCCTGCGGACAATCAATCGTCGGTCCAGGTCGGCATCGGCGGCGGGGCGCCCGTGACCTGGTGTTTGTCCGGCGAAACGCGCGGGGCGTCGATCGATCCCGACACGGGCGTCATCTCCGGCGGCTCGGAGAGCGGGTGGATTACCGTGAAGGCATGCAAGGCGGACGACACGGACTGTTGCGTGGAGACTCGCATCTGGCAGGGCGCAGGCGGCGGTGACGGCGACTGCGAAAACTGCGAGAGCGGCGACTGCAAGAGCGGCAACGGCAGGGCCGGCGTGTCGAGCGTGGATCTCTTTTTCGATCTGGGCCGGACGGCAGACGGCGAATCGGCCGGGAGTCTGTCGATTCACGACACCACGCTGAACTCGGACCTCGCGACACAGGCGGCGTTGCACGTTTCGCCCGGGCCCGGTGTGCTCTACATCCGTGAGAACGGTCTTCTGCGTCAGGTCATTGCCCATGAGATGCTGGCCGACATCAAGACGATGCCCCCGCAGGATGGTGACGGCTATCAGATTGAGTTCTACGGCCCGTACGACTTTGGCGAACTTGGTGCGAACGGATTGTACGAGACCACCGGACCGGTCGCTCGAAAATGGACGTTTGAATACGACGACTCCGTCCCCGCGAGTCCGACGTTCACGATCAAGCGAACGGGCGGCGGCCCCAACCTGACCTACAAGTACACCAAGGGCAGCGGCGCCGAAGACATGCGGCTGAAGATCACCGAGGATGCCACCACGAATTTACTTCGTGACGAGGAAATCAAGTGGATCACGGCTGACATTCGTCAATATCTTTATCGAGACGACCAGGGAACGCTCCTCACCGTCGAGGAAGACTTGAGCGACACCGGACTCGGAGGCCGGGTCGTGACGGAGCGGACCGTCGTCGTCGCCAACGGGCCGGATCTCGTCACGAACTTCGACTACTATCCGCACACCGCCGCCGCGGGCAAGGCCGGCCGACTCGAATCCGTCACGAGGCCCGACGGCTCGTGGACATGGTACGACTATGACAGCCAGGGACGCCAGACGTCCATGGTGCAGCCCTGGAAGGATGAGGTCCTGCCCGTGGGCGATCCCGATCCGCAGGGCAGCCTTCACCGCGTGACCGCCTACGATTACACCGCCCTCCATGCCGACGACACGCTGGATCCCCGGCTCCCTCGCACGGTCACCGAAAAGGCCCTGGGCAATGTCGTCCGCAAGACCTATTACGCCTACCTGGATCAGAACGGCGCGCGCGTCGAGATCGTGGAACGGTGCGCCACGCCCACCGCGAGCTACGGCGACGCGGCCAACCTGCGGACGACCACGACCTACGCGGTCGGCGACGACACGCGGATCGCCAGCGTCGTCTTCTCCGACGGCCGGATGGACGGCTACGCCTACGTCACGGGCACCTGGAAGCCTGCGGACCAGAACGGCCCGGCGACCTTCACGGCCGATGCCGACGGCGACGCCGAGGAGCGCACGGTCACACACTATACCGACGCCCAGAGCACACTGCTCGACGGCAAGTCGACCCGAGAGGTGCAGGTGACCGACTCGCTCGGCAACGTGCTGCTTCAGGAGACCTATGCCTACAAGGACGCCGACTTCCATCTCGTGGACCAGGCGATCGCGATCCTGAACGTGCACGGCCACGTCGTGCAGACGGAATGGCTGAACGGCACGAGGACCTCCGCCGAATGGACCTGCTGCGAGCAGACCTCCGCCACCGACACGTCGGGCATCAAGACCCTATTCGAATACGACGGGCTCGGACGGCTGATCAAGGAGACGAAAGCATCAATGGGAGAGGTAGAGGGCTTGCCTGCGGTCGAGGCGGTCGAAACCCATTACACGCTCGACACGCTGGGCCGCGTCACCGCCACGGAACTCAAAGGCGGATCACCCGTCATTTCTCTCGACACCTCGCGCGTCTACGACGACGCCGGGCGCATCGAATCCGAAACCGACGAGGCCGAGCTCGACACCCTCTACGCCTATGCCACCACCGCCGAAGGCGGACGCAAGGTCACCGTCACGCTGCCCGGCGGCCTGACGCGCATCACCGAATACCATCGCGACGGTCGCATCAAGCATGTCACCGGCACGGCCCAGGTCGCCGAGTACTACGTCTACGGCGTGAATTCCGCGCTCTCCGGCACCGGCTACTGGCAGTGGACCAAGGTCACCCGCGGCCACGCCCAGACCGGGCCCTACGTCAAAACCTATTTCGACATGCTCGGCCGCAAGGTCCGCGAGGAACGCCCGGGCCGACAGCTCGCCGACACCGTCTTCACCTATTTCGAATACGACGGCGATCGCCTCACCCGCCGCTGGTCGAGCGCCCTGGTCTTCGTGCTCGGGTTCCCGTTTTCCTACTATGAATCCATCGACGGCCTCGGCGACACCCTTTTCGCTTACGACGACCTCGGCAACCTCACACGGACCTGCGTCGACGTCGACCGTGACGCCGTGATCGACCTCACCGGTCCCGACCGCGTCACCGACACCGACACGACCTACGTCGAGATCAACAACGAATGGTGGCTGGAGACGGTCACCCACATCTACCCCGACACCGGCTCGGCCACGGCCGTGGAGGTCAGCAAACAGCGCGAGCAGCTCACCGGTCTCGAC
>JAKSDK010001431.1 GCA_022360095.1 Phycisphaerales bacterium | reverse complement strand
GGCTTTCCACTGTCCTCCTCTGTAGATACACTATGTACGTCTGTATCCTTGGTTTGCTCTAAGTAACTCGTAATGTAGGATAATTTTTCCTGATCTAGGTATTGAAGTTGCCTCTCTTCTTGACCGTCAGGTTCACCTGAACTCAAAACTGTGGTATCAAAAATACAAATGTCAATGACACTGATTGAAAATTAAAGCTCTAAAAAATTATCATGAACGTTCAATTCTTTATTTGTAGTGGCGCATACTCTTAGCTATATGGATTAGTTTAGAAAAAAAAAAAAAAAACTTTGCCAGCTAATTGACAGGTATGAAACTGTAAATAAAAGAATTTAGAGATAGCAATAAATAAAATAATATAAAAGTTAATTACAATTAAAGTGAGAATGAAAACGAAAAGTGTTAGGGCTATGAGTTGGCTTTTGAGGTTAAGACGATCCCCGACAGAGGCGAAAATGTTTTGATATAAAACAACAAATACTGTTATATAGCTGGAAATTTATTCCCAACAACGAGCGCTCTCATTGTTTACTTCGAGGAAACATGACATCTAACAATGAAACTGTTTTACCGTCAATATCTTTGAGCGGGCAACATTGCAAAAATCTATGACGTCAGAGGGTAACAGTGCATGTTGACCGACGATCGCCGTTACAGCAAGTTTTAATGAATTTCCAGCTTTGTAACAAATTACTCAAAGACTGGTCCCTTGGGAAACAGTTAATTTTGTTGCCCTACTGAAAGTTTTCATTTCTGCTGGCTAAAAAAACACGAAAATTCGAAACAACAACCGGAAAACAAAAAATTTTAGTCCAACAGAGGAGAGTCGCATTAGTGGGAGTTAACTGTCTTTGCTTTGACACATTGAGAACTTCAGAAGGCCAGATACCAAAGAAACATTTTTCTCTTCTTCGTCCAACTCTTTGTCCAAGGATCGTTTTCCTCCATTCCCAGTTTCAGGAGGATGGGACAGATAAAGAAGACAAAGTTATTGGCTTAGAAGAATGCATTTGGCTCGGAGAATAGCCTGTGACTTGCCTGTGTAGACGGGAACCGGTTCGCCTGGAGTAGAGGGTTCGCGTAAAAACCATAAAATGGCGAAGGATTATAGGCGTGTGAAGTCCTAGCCTATATATAATGTCAATATTTTATAAAAGTGTAAATAAAATTGAATTGAATTGAATTGAGATAGTTTTCGAAAAAACCCTGAAATGGCGAAGGGTAGTAGTAGTCTCGTCCGTCCACGAAAGCGCGAAAGTCTGAAAATTCAGCCGCGTCTATTTCAAATTGATCATGTTTCAGTGACAAGCGCTGACAGTTACTTCAGTGAT
>JAKSDK010001459.1 GCA_022360095.1 Phycisphaerales bacterium | reverse complement strand
TAAGCATTTGCTTGTGAGATTTGACCCATATAGCAAGTTACAGACAATTAAATAATGATAATAATAATAATAATAATAATAATAATAATAATAATAATAATACTACTAATAATAATTGTTGTTGTTACGTGATGATAACAATGATTCTGATTATGACTGCTGGTGATGATGATGATTATTTAATAATTATTGAATAAGGCTGAGTATGATGTAAAGAATTATGCAGATCAGAGGATACAGCCTCCAACATCAGCCTCCCTGTACCATTTCTGCCTTTTATCGGATATCTCAAAAATCTTCCAAATTTTGTCATCGCTAGTTGGCTTTGAAGAATTAGCAGGGGGATTCAGCAAACCAGAAAAGGAGAAAAATTTTAAATGAATATTAATTAGTACTATCTTACCCAACGTCTCCCCTGTTCTCAGTTATATTAGGAACGTGCCGTTCTAATTCACCAAGGAGAGAAGTCTGAACATTAAAGTAAAAAAAAGAAAGATTTCAGGGTTATTTAATCCATTTTTAAGATTATCGCAGGAACATTCGGAAATAACAAGAGACACAATGGAAAAATTAACATGGCGTAACAGAAATTTAGTCCTTTTTGGTGTGAATCTCCTGGTCCCATTGCAATTGACCACTCCAAAAAATACCATAACATATCATAATGCTCTTTTTTTTTCACTCCAAAACTTTGCATAAGCATTGTTTTCAGTTTCTCTTGGGGCCATTTTAACTCCCAAGAGAAACTGACAATGCTTAAGCAAAATTAGGGGTGACAAACAAAGAGCATTATGGTATATTATGGTATTTTCTGGAGTGGTCAATATCAGTGGTGATAATAAGATCTTGGTAGTGATGACGTCAGTAGAAACAGACACCGCTTCTCTTGAATTTTCTGGAAAATTCTTGAGATTTACTCCTCACACTTTTGCTCTCACTGTAATGTGCCCTCTCCCTCCCCAGTGTTGAGCCACGCGTATTTTGAAGCACTGAGACCGCTGTGATACTCAAAT
>JAKSDK010000602.1 GCA_022360095.1 Phycisphaerales bacterium | reverse complement strand
GCTTAAGGCACCGGCTTATACGATTTTCACTAAAACCGCTAGCACGAAGAGCTTCAGTGAGTCCAGTAAAAATCCTATTATATGGACAACCGATCACAAACTATGAGCAAAAACAGTGACTTCTCACGTTTAACGATCTTTACGTAGACGCCGAGGACAACAAAAGAAAATTGTCACAGTTTTCACTCCACTCGCTACGTTACGTTAATGTTTTACTCGCACCACATGGTCTTTTGCTCGTCACAAGACCATTAGCAGACAACACTGCAATTCTCGTGAGAATACGTTGATAGTTTTACACTGCAGGTGCTCTTTCTTAAATGAATGGCAAACATTAGAAAGAGAGTACATCACTGCTAAGGAGAGGTGCTCGCAATGGACTGGATTGAATGAATAAGGAAGAAAATGCGGGCACAAAGACAGGGCCATTTAGACAGCTAAGTACTGTATCTCGAGCAACCGATCTAAAGTAAAATCTGAAGACGTGTGAACATTATCAAACTTAAAGTGTTTTTCATACAGTAAAAAAAACATTTCGTTTTCAAAAAAAATAAATATTAAGTGAACAAATAAACATTGATTTTAAAAAAATTATTATTAGGCTATTATATTCCGTTCTTTCGGGTAAGGCGACAATTGTAGCATTGGAGGTCCATGTTTTTTCTTGATTTTCCATTAAGTCTATCCACTTGAGCTGATGGTAGGCCCGTTCAGCCATCACGAATATGGATTTTTTACCTTTTAGCCAGATTGAAATATTAACATTCCTCTGCTATAACTTAAAATAGATCATTTACGACAAACCCGCAAAAAGCAAGGCTCACATCTAGTCCAATACAAATTGACTAATAAATTTTCACTGTTTAAGCCGCCAAGTGCCTCGCTTTGCAACTTGCCCGGGTCTTTTGAACTCTCTTCTAACACTGGCTGTGGCTGGGAAGGAACCAGGAAGGGGAGAGAGGGGCGGTAGGGATGCTGTCCAGTAACTTCCGCTTTGTGTGTCTCGACTTGGCGCTTGAGTTGGTGTTCGTTACAGACAAAGTTAAAGGCTCTGTGAAGCTTGGCTGCCCAAAATGAGCTTCTTCAGCATTGGCACTTGAGCAATTTTCCTGGAAGGAGACTCTAGTTAAGTAATTTTGGAGGTAGTTTGATACACCTTTTTAAAAAACTGGACTATGGATATTTAATTTCCTCACTTTGATTAACGTTTTAGGGGTTTCTTCGACGGGGACAGCTCCTCTAGCGAGAGTACTCCAGGACTCTGACAAAGCTT
>JAKSDK010000537.1 GCA_022360095.1 Phycisphaerales bacterium | reverse complement strand
ATACTGCAAGAGTACTTTCCATGAAGTATACTTGGAGTATACTTGAAATACACTTCAAGTATACTTCAGGCACATTTTTTTATCAAGGTATTGAAGTGCTCAGCTTCAATGACATGAAAAGTTGGTTTTACCAACTGAGAGGGTTAGAGCTCAAACCTCTTTTCATAAAGTGGCTGATTTTATGTATCATTCATAAAACCACATGTTTTGCTTAATACACAATAAATTAGACGCCAAAAGTATATCTCATATCTGTTTATTACTCTTTGGCCACAAAATAAATAAACAATGCTCTGTCTCTTTATTAAGGAAATATGTCAAACTTTTTTGCACAAAAACTGGAACGAAATTCCTCAAACGAAAAGACTTTAGTTTATATTTTTAAACTTAACAGCACTTTAAGCGAAGAAAACAAGCTTTTACTCTGTTTGACAGTAAAACTTTAGGTTTAACCTAAGGCTTGTGCTATTTGCAAATGACTCATAAAAAAAGGAATCAATAACAAATAGAAATGGATATATTTTTCACCACAGAACTTACTTGTATCAGTGATGGTGTACTCCTTCTTTTGTTTTCTTTTCTCTTGTACTCAAATTGTGAAGATAAAGGTGATATTTCAAACGTGCAATACTGTGTGCAAGATGTATATAATGTCACGGTTCAAATGAAACTGAAATTATATCAATTTCAGTTTATACTTTTTTCCTGAAGTACACTTCAAATGTACTTTTTTTCTGAGAAGTACAGGTACATACAATGTATATTAACTTCTCTAAGGGAGTAATCACCTTTTTTACCTGTGTCGTTTCAAAAACAAAAGTTTGATGAATTTTGGAATTAAAAAAAAGAATGACCAAACAACCTTTTCTTCTTTGTTCTTAAAACCTACCTTGTTTTATAATCAGTAGACCTTTTCAAACTACTCTTATCGGACTGCAACAGTTTTTGTCATTCTTAAAACAGCTATCAAAGAAATGTTTCCTGCCTTTTGGAGTGGTAAAGTTCTTGTGAAAGTATTGGACACAGGTGGCAGATTTCTCTGGTAAGTGCTGCTGTTAATTTCTATCTGTAGAAATGCTTTTTTGGGAAATCTGTGGAGAGTTAAAAAGAGACGTTATCAGGCTGATAAGTTATCAGGAGAGAACTGTATGATGTTGATGGACCTGCTGTTATTACATGAAGCTACATGAAGCTTGGCAAATGTTGTACTGGAACAATCATAATCAAATCACATATCATCTAGACCATGATTTGGGCGGGTCATATAGTAAGCTCATACATGTAAATGGACTCATCTGATAGCGGCTGCCGGTTGCATTCTTAATTGTATGCTGGCATCCGAGCTTACCGTTGACATTTTAATACATATAATTGTAAAGGTTGCATCTGTTGTCCTCTCATCCACAACATAAAGTGTAAGCTCCCCTAATGCACACTCTCGTCAGTAGAAAGCTCTACTTATGGCCACCTTCACAATACACCGTTTTTCTCAACTCCCATATAAATGCTGTATTTTGACATTCCCGTAAGCTGCCAGCCCCAGTTACAGACACCTTTTTCGCATCTTGAGGGTGTCCTCTTACAAGATCTTCCACTGTATTTCGTATCATTTCAACTTAATCGCTCTCTTTCACTTGTATTTTGATCTGTAAATGACCAATCAAGGTGTGTTTGATAAGACATGTCTTACCTGTTACATTT
>JAKSDK010000297.1 GCA_022360095.1 Phycisphaerales bacterium | reverse complement strand
CTAAAACAATGGCTACACTTGTAAGTTACACTTTCTAACTGAACCTGTGTTGATGGCGCCTTAACTTTGAGCCATTAGTTACATATCATTCCGTGTTTGTCATCTACTTACATTCGTAGACTGTTTTTAAACCCTTACTTGTCATGTTTTTGTATGTATGTAGTGTCTGCTTACGTTCGTGTATTTTCCAAGTTAAAAAAAAAAACAATTCATTGGTAAATTCCTATAAATTAACTATTGTAAGGTGTATTCTATTGGAGAAAAGTTTGTGTTTCAAACCGAAATATTTACATTTCGTATATTCATACGTTTATTTATGTCGCTTTTCTTTCTTGTCTTCGCCTCGAGAATCAGTTGGTTGTTTTTTCTTCTATTTTCCTCATCACGAGGAGCACGATGAAATGCCGTTGTCATGGTAAATGATCCTCAGTTTTCGGATCTTCCGTTTTTTTGGTAGTGAAGAATCCATATGATCTGAGATCACAAATCCGATTTGGAATGTCCAAAAAATATGACGCCTGACTGAATTGACTCCAGCTCCCAATGCTGATGAATTCAATAAGAGGGGAGTATGTTTCATTTAATGAAAAGCTTTTGTTACCTTCATAACGGAACAATCATCGCATGAAAACTCTGGTTCTATAGGAAACGTTTATTTCAAGCAAACGAAACGCTATAACAGCCGCAAGCAGTTTAAGCATGGGGAGGGGCCAGGAGGGAGGGGGGGGGGGGGCTGGGCCCCCCAATAATTTTGACAGGCACGTTTTATTTGGTGAGCTGCCACGCTCTTCACGCTGCTCTTCGGTTCAATGTTTATTATTGATTATTTATTTATTTATGGCTTCAATGATTTTAGATTTCAGAGTAGGCTTTTATAGATTGTGCCAGCATAAGTTTTAGCATAATTTGAGAAAACTAGCATAATGTTTCCCATTTATTTAAACGTAGCACTGCTAGTATAATTCGCATACTTTCAGGATAATTATTGGAAAGTTTTTGGGTTTTGACAGGCACGTTGCTTCCCAAATCCCAATTATACGCTGACGTTGTTCGATGTTTTAGGGGTATTTGCAGTTTACTGTACCCGAAAATGGGGCCTGGAACTAGGGTGTGCGGGAACCGGCACTCTCATGGCAAACCATGTCAGTCCCAATACCTCTACAAAATTGCGTCAGCTAT
>JAKSDK010000338.1 GCA_022360095.1 Phycisphaerales bacterium | reverse complement strand
TTTCAGTTTCAAAGACTTAAAAAATATTTGACTTTTTTATATCAGGCAAAAGCAAATAGAAAATAACAATAATAAATAAAAATAACTTTGCACTGGCCGGGAATCGAACCCGGGCCTCCCGCGTGGCAGGCGAGAATTCTACCACTGAACCACCAGTGCTTTTACATTCATCGACATTGAATTTGCTGGATTGCTTTTGAAATCTCATTGGATGGTAAAATATCAAGAAAATTACGCAAAAAGTTTCCAGAATTTTCTCAAGATCCTAAGAATATTCCTCTAAACTTAGTCTCATTGCAATGCCAATAATCTTTACACGTTTCAAAGTGCGTTATATTTACTGTAATTTCCTTAAAAAAGCATAATATAGAAAGACATCGGAAACGGCAATAACGAGGCAAAAGCGACGAATCAATCATCTATACCATCCGAGGATCGTAGGCTATATCTAAACGTAAGGAAAAAACCGCGTGTACACTAACTAAAGACAAAAGCAGCAAGCAGAGCTATAATAACAAAACAGCAAAGACAACGAGAACAGTTTCCGATATTTCGTAATTCTTTGCGCAGCACTCTAAAACCTCTGATTTCATTAGATCTCCAAGCTCCTATTTTCTCTATATTATTTTCCCAGCCGATCCAGTGAGGCGTTGTTACCGACCATTTTCCTCTACGGAAATTCGTTTGTTTGTTTTCAGCATGAAAGCCGTAAATTAGAAATAAAGCAAAAGTACAAAATTTATACTCGGGATATCGCTAGACGAGTCAAGTCTGCAAACATTCCGTTTCGTTATTACGAAAATGTTCCTAACACGGACACAGGAGCCAAAAGCCTCTGGCTGGCACATTCAATCGGCAGCACGAAACATTGCTAAAATAAAAAAAACAAAAAAAAAAATAAAAAAAAAAAACACGAGCAGTCCTTGATAAGATAACAAGTTACCAGAAATATAAATAGGAAGGTTTAAAAAACCAAGTGGTGTTTGCAGTTCAGTTTGCCGGTAAATGAGCTGTGTGATGGCAAATTGAAAAAAAAAAAACAACAACAACAACAAGAAGCAGACATTCAAAAGGAGAGACAGCATAATAGATTATACACCAGATTTGGTGGTTATTTTGTAGACAACCTAAGCTAGCAAAATCCAATAAGCGAAAAACAACTGGGCTGTGGTGGATGTTAGAAACTCCCTGGAAGTGAGCAATTCTTTGTTAAATTGTTTGTTTTCTGCCCTATAATGTTGTGCGGGGTGGCACTGTCAAATGGATGAGAGAATTAACTCTGGATGAGAAGATTCAAGTGCTAAAAAAACTACTAAAATACACTGAGCGTTAATGACCTGTAAAAGGAGTGGGCCACACAAGGCAAACTAAAAGAATCAAACCCGCGATCTTTCCGTGCCAACGGAACCTGTTCTACCTATTGCCTTAACTGACCCAAATCTAGCTACTGCGAATGACCTCGTAGCTTCGTCGGATAAAGGTTGAGCGATGAAACCGAGCGCGTCCGAGCAAAAAGGTGTGATGCAGTGGACTGGGATCAAATTATGAGTTGCTTCTCTGGTTTCTTCCATGACCGGCCTCGTTACCAATTTATATATTCCCTTTCTGTTACTCGCCACTGTCGATGTTGTTCCAAAAGAGACAACGTGTCAGAGTGTTTAGCACGGACTCCACTTAAAATAACTTTGTACGGACGTCTTTTTAAATACAATTACGTGGGTGTCTTCAGCCTATATGATTATTAGTAGTGATT
>JAKSDK010000676.1 GCA_022360095.1 Phycisphaerales bacterium | reverse complement strand
CAGGACACCTCGCCACCCACTGCACGTAAAGGAAAAGGCAAAATTGATTGGATACAATGCACAGAATGCCAGCACTGGTTCCACATGTAAGTATTTACACTGCAACATTTAAAACAAAGGAAAAGTCAATTGAAGAACTGGAAAGCTTCTGTGACATTTTCTCACCCAACATGGAACAGTATGAACATTTCCGAAAAATTGGAAATCGCATTTTTAAAATTTTGCCAGAGGCGTGAACAGTACCATGTTAAGACTGATTTATCCCAGAAATAAATAAAAGTGCACTTATTTACTTTATTACTGAAAGGGGAAGTACAGTTGAACCTCAAATTGTGTCATGTCAAAAACATCATTATTATCGAGAAAATGGCCCTTAAGAAAAGCATTTTGCAGCATCAAAGTTTGAATTGCGCATGTGCTATGATGCAATGCAATGCAACTAAAGAAATCATCTGTTATCATTATAAAAAATCCTACTGTGAAATAGTAAACATTATTATTGTAAACAAAACTATGTGGACCTAACATGTACTACGACACTTAATACTTGCACTCCTACATGCAGCCTCTCATAACTGATCATGACTATTTTTGGAGCAAACATTTGACTCTTGTAACCTCTAGTGAGGGAGACCCAAACGTGATGCTGATACAATTTTGCCGTTTTTGGCCAGCACAGCAGATGCGAATGTGTACTCGCAAGTCAAAGGCCACTGATGTGTTCGCAGAAATTCACAGTTTCCAAACGCACATTTCACACTACTCACAGTATTTCAAACAGATGTTGGTTAAAAAATCTGGCAAGATATAATGCAACTTTGAAAATGGATTATGATGACGAATGGGAAATTTGACCTAAAACCAAAACTGTCCAGCGGTCAAATTGTGCGGGAATGGAACAGTTTTGTTATGTTATGTCGGACAAAGCTACCATTCTTTGCTGTAACAGATTACTGGTGGACAAAGTCTCTAGTGTTTTTACTACCAAGAAGTACACTGTATACATGGAAAATTGCTAAACACTTTAGCCTTAATATCTAATCAAAGTGCTTTACGAGCACACTCGTGAATTGAATGCTGAACAAGCAACCACATTTTCCCCTCGACACGGCAACTCATTTATTGTTCATAGGCAAGGCATGAGTTAAAAACTAAGTCTACAATGGAGTGCACCATTGACACAGCTTATGAAACACTGTGACAGGGAACTATGTCAATATGTACTATGTTCACTCAAACTGAATTCGAACTAATAAACTAAGAAAGCAAGGCTGAATTTACAGGCAGGGAAATATATTTTCCTGGCCGTAAATTCAGCCTTGCTTTTTAAGTTTATTGGTTGAACAATTTGTTGCTGATCAGATCCTTCACTACATGATCCTGTGCTTCTATTTTGTCTCGGTGGTCCTTGCAAGCATGTACCGTTTTTTATCAGAGAACTTTAAGAACCCATCAACTATTGAAAGGAGTATAAACTTAGAGCATGAAAATAAGGGTTCATGAAATTAACAAATATCAGCTCAAAAAAACAATTAACTCCCTTGCGCTTTATGAAGGACCATTGTTCACTACAGTAAATCTATGGTATTTGTCTCTCACTGACTGTTGACCCTCTTTTAGTTGCTTGGACAAACGGCATTCTTGCTGCATCACAATTGCCTCATTCTGGTAGTAGTCCATCAGGAAATTAAAACAAAAATGAAGTCCAAAGCCTTGAAGAGTGGAGCTGCGCAGACGCTTCATGTTCTTTCTAAAATTTTCTTACTCTTGGTAGCTTGTTTTAATGGTAGTTCTCTGTTTGCACAGATCAATATTGTGAAACAAGCAAAGAGGCGACTTATGTGGCTTGGTGGAATTGTGGAATCTGTCCCCCAAGATAAATCTTTGAGAGCAACGTGAAACTGGATGCTCCATTTCACCAACATCATCAGGAACCTCTGGGACAAAACTGGAGCGGTACTCGGCTGGCACAATAAAAGGGCAATCAACTTCCTGGAAAAAAATGGTTTATTATCAAACATAGCACTCCAGTTTGCAATTGTTGCTATATGTCAGATGGGAGGGTCTATTCAATTCAAGGGATGAAAACAACATGTCGCTTTTATATAACTGCAGAATCCTTTATACCTAGATAAACAAATAAACAACGATGAAATTCAAGAATAGAGGGATATTTACAGTCAAAGTTGTTTATTTCACGACAGATATTTATGTGATTTCTGCACCTCTAACAGGGTGATTATCCGAAGTTTGGCACTTTCAGGCCTTCATTGTCTCCATTTGGCACAAGATACATGTTATGATAAATACAGGTCAACTCAAAAGAACCATAACATGAGTTAGTTACACAAATTAATACATACCTCTGCAGGTTT
>JAKSDK010001343.1 GCA_022360095.1 Phycisphaerales bacterium | reverse complement strand
TTGTTGGTTTCCATTCGTGCCCGGATCAATTGCTCAAGTCGTTCGCGATCCTCTAGAGTATTCCGAACCGTGGCAGGTTCGGATTCAGTTGAAGGTTCGCTGGCTTCAGTTTTCTGCCACGAGTTCACCGGTTGTTGCCTCTGCTTGAGTCCGGCAACGCTCGCAAGCTTGGGCTCGAAGACCTGCAAGGTGTAGATGTAGAACTCTGTTCCGGCCGGCACTCTGACAAATAAGCCGTCGCCCTCAATCTGATCGAGCATCAGTTTGGCGTAGCGGTCGGCGACGGATTCACCGCCATCAAGCAGTGCATTGGAGAGTGAATTGTTTTCGTATTCGCCGAGCACCGTCTTCGTCGTACCCTTGGCATTTCTGCTAGCACCGGAAACGGCAGTCGCCGCGAACATCTTAAACTCCAAGAATTCATCGGACTTCTCGACCTTGCCACGAATGCCTGCCGATCCATCGGTGATGGCGAAGCTGTCCTTGTCAGGATCGTAGTCCCGGTCAAGCGCGATGCCGTTGATCCGCACTTCACGACCATCCCGCCAAACAAAGTTCCATGTCCCGTTGACTTCTATCCGGTTGCGGACACGTCCGCGCTTGGCGAAGCAATGTACTTCAGTTCCCGCCGGAACGATCAGGTTCTGGTTGTGCCACACGTCATCGCTCACGAATCCAACGACCGGCGTCTCAAGCGAACTGCTATCAACAGTAATGACGAGCTGGCAGGGAATCAGCGTTCCCATGGGTGCGAACGTGCGCGGAGGTTTGATGGGTTCGGGCGATGCCGGCTCATCTTTGGCTTCTCGATAAAGATGCACGAGTTCCGGCAAGACAGGTTGCTTGTTAGGCTCTTGGCGGACAACTTCTGGTCTGGTGGGCGGAACTTTTTTGTCGGGAGGAGGATTGAACCTCTTCAGTTCGCCTTCATTCACCCACTCGGACTTAAGCGGCGTGTCAGGATCGGGGCCCACATCCTCGGGTGACATTTGGCCGAGCACGTTGACGCCTTCAGCGGCCATGGCTTCCATCGCTTTGCTCTCACGATAGCTGCGCACAAAGTAGAAGAAGACGAACATGCCTACCAAGAAAAGAATCCCGGCCCCGACCGGTGACTTGAAGAATCCAATGATGCGACCGATCATTTGGAGCCTCCTTTCTGCCCGGGCTCGGGAAAGAGACCATCATCGGGGCCATCGTAGTCCTCCGGCGGCACGAGCACTTGACCCAACTGATC
>JAKSDK010001085.1 GCA_022360095.1 Phycisphaerales bacterium | reverse complement strand
CAGCAAACATTACCCAGCCTGATTACCGTCCTTGTAATAAATTAAGGCCCGGACACTTTCACAAGACAATCCCTGGTGTACATCAAAGTGTGTACAAAAACTCATGGAAAAGTCTAGGAACTTAAGGACGTTATCTTAATATATTTCTTTCAATACGGTTCTTTAAGAACATTGCTAATGGAATTTTTACTCATTTTCATAAAATGTTGTAATTAAAGGGTCTTTATTCGTAAGACGGGTGATAAATGTACGCGATCGCGACGTTTCGACTGCGTATAGCGCAGGTCTTCATAGTGTAATAGTGCCCAAAATTTACTGCCAGAGTGGGACTGATAGTACCACCATGGTTGACTTCTAATAGTGAATTTACCCAAGAAGAAGACAGTAAACCTTGTGTGACAAGCCTCAGTAATTATGTTTGAACACTTTTTCGCAAAACTTCCCCTTCCTTTAAATAGATCTTTTTGAAAAAAAAAAGAGAACAAAGCAATGAGGTTAGTGGAGATCACGAGAAAACTCGCGAGTAATAGCCCTATTACGTTTGTCACATACAAACGTTTTGCCGTCCTCTTCTTTCTGCCGTCCTGTTGCATAAACTCAATAATGATTGGTGTATCACGAACCACACTTATGGGAGGTGGGTTTCGATTTGAAGCATGCTTGGCATTATAAGAGGTCGAAACTATTCCCTCAGCGGTCGGTTGTAGTAATCCGCGCTTTAGTAATCTTTATTCCATTGTCCCTGTGGTTGTTCTTAGGGTGAGGTTTCCCTCCACTTTTCATTCTTGGACCTAAGAGTACCATTTTCGTCTATAGTGATCATGTGCGTTGTTCACGTTAATATTAAGAAGCTGAGCCTTGTGTTGTTACAATCTCATCTCGTTCCAACTCTGGATTTACCCTGTTAATCCTACATAACTTTCGACAGGAGAGCAAATACCAGAAATGTGTGCGGAATGTGCTGCTTTGCAGACTGTACACAATGGGATTTACAGTGGAGTTTAAAAAGATTAGGCCAGAGGCAATACTGAAATGAATCTGCCTTAACTGAATTAAGCCAGTGAAGCCCAAAAAGTAAATTGTTAGTTCTGGAATCCAGCAAAATGCATAAACAAATGTCACGGCTATCACAAGCTTGGTGACACGCCGTCT
>JAKSDK010001800.1 GCA_022360095.1 Phycisphaerales bacterium | reverse complement strand
GTGGCACGAAATGAAGATTAATAAACTCTTGTAGATTGTCTATTCATTAGGTACTCCTGAGTCTTCAAACCCTTTTTACCACGGCTTACAAGTGATAATGAGATGCAGACTCCGTTGGAACCACTAAGTGCTGCTGCTATTGGAATGCAATGAATCAGCCATGCTTTTTACCATTTACACGGTTGGTTACGCAGTCTTGATGAATCAGAGGCATTTACATATTGGACTTGCCGATACTAATTCCGTGCAGAATTACTTGCCTATAAATTACGTCACAGGCCCCACAAAACAGCAATATAATGCATATATAGTTATGCATGGGCAAATTGTAGTTCAATCCATAGCGCGTGAAGGTACGCTGTGCGAGTCGTTCCGGTCGTCGTCGTCAGACTGGCGGGCAGTAGTATAATAATAAGCATAATAATAGCATAATTTGTGCGTGATATTTGGCATAAAAAAATACCACTCAGTGATACTTCAAAATTGTCTCAAATTTCACTTGCCCAACGGCTCGTGAAATACGTATACCAATATCACTCGCTGTATTTATGCCAAATACTGTATCACTACAAATCATGCTATTACCTATACACACACTAAAATATCATGATGTAATTTTCGGTCAGTCGATATTGTTTTCCAGTTTATTGACAATATCAATAAGGGCGTGGCGCACTCTTAAAAGCTGTATTGAGTTAAGAGTGTATGTCCTGTTTATCAACAAACGATTTAAGTGGCCAATACACATATGGTTAGTTTATTCAATTTGTTTTATAAAGAAGATATCAGAAACAATATTTCCACTTTCGCGACTGAAACACTATTCGCTGTTCTTATTTGTGAAAATGTTGTCAATAAGCGTTGATGAGTTGTGCTGAAACACTCTTGTCGGCTTGTCAGTTGTCAGTAGGGGGGTGGCACCATAACGATCAACAGCTTCCTCCTTCAAAAAAGTCTAAAAAACGTTCCTCACGGGCCTCTCAAAACAGCACTATAATGCATATCAGTGGTAAATTGTAGCTCAATCCATAGCGCGTGAAATGCTCAAATGATCCGACACACGTATTAGGAAATTTTAGGTAATTAGTGGTCAACCACGAATCAATATGGGCCGCATAGTAGACCTAGTGGATTCTGAAAGTACGTTCTGTGAGTCGTTCCGGTC
>JAKSDK010001646.1 GCA_022360095.1 Phycisphaerales bacterium | reverse complement strand
TCATATCCAACGCGCCCTCGTGGAATAATTGTTAAATATCCGATCCTGAAAGCATGCCGAGAAACAGGCCAAAGTAAGTAGCAGTCTTCCCAACAATTTTGACGATGATTGTAGATACTAGTCTGCTACACAGCCGTTTTTAGAGTCGTCACGCAAGGCTCCTCCCCACTTGTTTTCAAGCGACGATTTTGATTATTCTGTCATTCACACATGGGGCACCGATAAAAGCAAAGCTGTGAGTGGAGGAGTCACAGTACCGCAAACGTGGCGTGAACACCTTCCAGAAAATGGGAGCTGAATTATAATTGGCTAATCACGGGAAAGGAATGTAGTTCGGTTTTCAGCAGCCGTGAAAACCGAGGAGCGTTGCGTGACGACACTAAAAACGGCTGTGTTGCATACTATCCTTTGGGTGGCGTGTTCTCTACTTATACAAAGACTTCCAAATTTAACCTGTACTATAAAAATATTTGTCTAGCCAACTAATTTTTACCTTCTTCTTCTGTTCAATGTTAAGCTGTTGTAATCTTGCGTTCTGCTCCTGGTGAAGAATGCCTTATATTAATTTATTACATTTTACTTAAACAGCTTTTGCTATCGCTTGCAGGTTTCAATAATCAAAACAAGACTTAAAGAAGACTTGAAGAGATTTAATCTAAAACTAGATTTTGATCAAAGTGAATGCACAATGACTTTATATTTCTTTTTTTGATTATTTGTACATTTAAGAGTATTTATGATTATTAGTACTGACCTCAGTACATTTAAAGTATTCCATTTAGAGTATTTTTGAAATATTAGTAGGTTAATCGTAATGGCTTTGCTGCGCACTTCGAACTTTTGTAAAGAACAGCATAATTATTGTATATTCTTTAATCTCGTTATATTTATTTTTATAAAATAACTAAGATAGTACGCGCGTTCTGATTGTCCGAGAGGCGTGTTGCAATAGAGTATGTAAACATGGTTGTGGCGTCAAGATGTTTTGCTTTTCGTTCTCTAATCACGCAGGCACGAATTGAAAAAGGTTTTGAGTTGAAAACCTCGACAAGTTTACTTTATTTACCCATTTCCGCCTCGGCTGAAACTTGGAAAATCTTAAGAAACATCCTCTGTCAATTTTTTTTGGCTTAAGCTGACATTTTAAGCGAGAAAAATCCGTATTTTGGAAAGCATTTTTTTTTGCAAAACAAGAATTGATTACGCGAGCAGGACTTTTCTAGGGAACGTTAATTTATAAAAGCAATATAAACGTTTTTCCTGTATTTCCATAGTCTGATATAAACACTCGAGAGGTTAACAGAATTCTCGACGTTATGCAAACCGTCGACTTCAATTCGTCTCGGATTTGCATAACTGTCTCGAATTCTCCCAACCCCTCTCGTGTTTATATCAGGCTATGCAAACATGGAAAACGTTTTCTGTTGCGTAAATGTTAC
>JAKSDK010001838.1 GCA_022360095.1 Phycisphaerales bacterium | reverse complement strand
ATGTTAATTTCTTTGTCTGTGATAGCCTTCCTCGGAGATTCAATGTCAAATTATTTTTTTGTCACCACCTTTAGTAACTCCACCTTGTACTTTGCTTGTAGGTTTGATGAACTTTGTTCATCAGGAGCTTCTATACTTGAAGTAAGTAACTTGAGTTACTGAAGTTACTTTATTAATATAGAAATAATCTAGAGATCATTACACTGTAGATGAAAATAATTCCTTTAAAAACAAACAATAGTAATATTAACCTTTTAATATCATTCCTTTTATCTTCTTCAGCTCAAAATAAGTTTCTGTGCCAAATTTTTCAACAGGGGTTAATTCTCAATTACCTTTTTCTCCTACACTAATTATGAGGCAAAGGAAACACAGAATCAAACAAAGTTAAAAAATTTTAACCCAAATTTGATTCTGCCTAGTAACAGTCATATCCACCTGCTTATTCTCCACACTGTTCTCCATACCTTTCCTATCGCAGGGTTGTATGTGTTTACCAGGTTAGGAAACACATATCACTAGGGATATGTGTTTCCAAGGTAGGAGAACACATATCCCTAGAGATATGTGTTTCCCAGGTGGGGGAACACATATCACTAGGGATACGTGTTTCCCAGGTTGGGGAACACATATCACTAGAGATGTGTGTTTGCTACATAGGGAACACTTATCAATAGGGATATGTGTTTCCCAGCTAGGGAACACATATCACTAGGAATACGTGTTTCCCAAGTGGGGGATCACATAAAACTAGGGATAAGTGTTTCCCAGGTGGGGGAACACATCACTAGGGATATGTGTTTCCCGGGTGGGGAACATATATCACTACGGATAACTGTTTCCCAGGTGGGGGAACACATATCACTAGGGATGTGTGTTTCCCAGGTGGGGAAACACATATCACTAGGGAGACGTGTTTCCCAGGTTGGGGAACGCATATCACTAGGGATAACAGTTTCCTAGGTGGGGAAAGACATATCACTAGGAATAAGTGTTTCCCAGGTGGGAGAACACATATCACTAGGGATATGTGTTTCCCAGGTGGGGGAACACATATCACTAGGGATATTTGTTTCCCAGGCGGGGGAACACATATCACTAGGGATAAGTGTTTTCCAGGTGGGGGAACGCATGTCAGTAGGGATAAGTGTTTCGTAGGTGGGGGAACACATATCACTAGGGAGACGTGTTTCCTAGGTGGGGGAACACATATCACTACGGATAAGTGCTTCCCAGGTGGGGGAACACATATCACTAGGGATAAGTGTTTCGCAGGTGTGGGAACGCATATCAGTAGGGATATTAAAGTGTTTGCTAGGTGGGGAACACATATCACTAGGGATACGTTTTTCCCAGGTGTTGGATCACATATCACTAGGGATATTTGTTTCTTTAATAGGTGGTGTAACATATCACTAGGGATAAGTGTTTCCCAGGTGGGATTAACACATATCACTAGGGATAAGTGTTTCCCAGGTAGCTAAAGTTCTTTATAAAAAAGAACATATAGGTCACGATTTAAACAATTTCTTTTTCTTTTTTTTTTTTTTATTTTACAAGTGTTTTAATCAGCCTTTTTTTTTGGCTTCTTTCCAAAAATTTATAGGCTGCAAAAACCTTAAAGTAGCCGGTGATAATGCCATTTGCTGGTGCATTTTGACAACCTGCTATCGTACTAGTAAGGAGAATTTGTGCAACAATCAATACGTTTTTCAGTCACTGATCATTTCCCTTTGTCATACAAACTATTGTGCTGGACTGAGCAGTGTGACAGTAAGGATAAGTAAAATGCTGCTCACTCTTGAAGAAGAGTAAACTGGTGTTGTCCTTTATTTAAAAGCTTGCACATTCTTTCAATCTCTTGGCAGAATGTTATGGGGACACAATATTTTAGTAATAATATTATTGTGTTGTTTATTAAAACGTTTGTTT
>JAKSDK010000113.1 GCA_022360095.1 Phycisphaerales bacterium | reverse complement strand
CTATGCCGACGGCGAGACCAAACAGGCCGGCGGGCGATTCGTCGGACAAGGCCCGGCCCTGAGCATCACCGAGTTCTCCTTTTCCCGCGACGGTCAGGGCGCCACCCTGCATCTTGATCCGAACACCAAACAGGTCACCCTGCTGACGACCACCACCGGTTTCGAATGGCGACCGTCGTCGCAGGTCTCCGCGCGCGACCTTTCCCACGATGCCCAGGGCGCGGACGCCTACGTCGCCGCCAATGCGGAACTGATCGAATTCGAGCAGGACCTGGTCAAGAACGGCGCCGCCCAGTTCGATCCGAGCCTGATCCTCGGCGCGCTCTGGCTGGCCTGCATCGTGATCTGTCCGATCATCCTGTTGATCCTGACGCTGCTGGGTCTGCTCCAGGACACCATGGGGCCGGGCCCCAACCCGGTGCCGGGTGACTCGGACGGTGACGGCGTGGCCGACGAGAACGACAACTGTCCTAATGCGGCGAACCCGAATCAGGAGGATGCGGACGGCGACGGAGTCGGGGATGCGTGCGACGACACGCCGGCGCCGAATCCGCTGCCGCCGGTGGCCCAGGACAACAACACCAATACCGATGAAGACACGGCGGTGGTCATCGAGGTGTTGAACAACGACAGCGACCCGGACGGCAACCTCGATCCAACGAGCGTAACGGTGACGGTCGCGCCGACCAACGGCACGGCCGCGGTCAACGCGACGAACGGCGAGGTCACCTACACGCCGAACCCGAACTTCAACGGCAACGACACGTTCACCTATCAGGTCTGCGACGCGAGCGTGCCGCCGCTGTGCGACACGGCCGTGGTGAATATCACGGTCAATCCAATCAACGATCCGCCGATGGCGGTGGACGATCCCAACGTGACGGTCAACGAAGATGACGCGGTCGCGATCGATGTGTTGGCCAATGACCTTCCCGGTCCCGACGGCGCGCTCGATCCGACGACGGTGACCATTACCGTCCCGCCGGCCAACGGGTTGGCGACACCCAATGCGGCGGGTCTGATCGAATACGTGCCCAATCCGAACTTCAATGGCGCCGACACGTTTACCTATCAGGTCTGCGACGACGGAATCCCGTTGCCTGCGACATGCGACACGGCGGTGGTGAATGTCACGATCAATCCGGTCAACGACGCGCCGATGATCACGGCCCCGGCGGGTGCGGCGAACGTCGTCGAGGACGTCCCCACGGCGATTGCGGGGATTTCGTTTGCCGACATCGACTCGACCACGCTGACGGTCACGCTGTCGATCGGCGCAGGCGTGTTGAACGTCGCGGACGCCGTCGCCGACGGCCTGACGGGCGGGAACATCACCAACAACGGCACGACGATGGTCACCTTGAACGGCACCATCGTCGCGATCAACAACACGCTGGCCGACCCCAATGGGCTGACTTACACGACGCCGTTGAACTCGAACGCCCCGGATAATCTGGCGATCAACGCCAACGACAACGGCCAGACGGGCGTGGACCCGAGCACGGTGGGCCAGCCGGACACCGGCGGCCCGGCCGACGAGCAGGACGATGCGAACGTTCCGATCAACGTGACGCCGGTGAATGATGCGCCGGTGGCGAATCCGGACCTGAACAAGATCGCGGAAGACGCGCCGCAGAACACGGTGATGGGCAATGTGTTGTCCGACAACGCGGACACCGACGTGGACAACGTCGTTCCCAACGACCTGACGGTGACGAACGCGGCCAACGCGATCGGGGGCCTGTTCGGCATGCTGGATCTGAATGCCGACGGCAGCTACACCTACACGCTGGACAATGGGAATGCGCAGGTGGACGCGCTCAACGTCGGCGACCAGTTGCAGGACATCTTCAACTACACGATCCAGGACACCGGCGGGGCGCCGAGCGGCTCGACGCTGACGATCACGATCAACGGGGCCAACGATGCGCCGGTCGCCAATGACGACGGCAACTATCAGGTGACCAAAGGCCAGACGCTGATGATCAACACCGTGCCGACGGGTCTGTTGGGCAATGACACGGACGTGGACAACGACCCGTTGACGGAGCTGACGGTCACCCAGGTCGGCGGCGACCCGGCGAACGCGGCGACCTTCACCCTGAACAACGACGGCACGTTCACGTACGAGCACGACGGCGTGGGCATGACCAACGTGTCGTTCCAGTACATGGCCAACGACGGCGACGCCGACAGCAACGTGGCGACGGTGGACATCGAGGTGTTGTTCGGTCCGGCGGCGAACGACGACATGTACACGACGACATTGAATACCGCTCTCAACGTGAACGCGGCGGACGGCGTGATCCAGGGCGGCGCCGTCGGCGCGATGATGGACACGCTGGGCAACCCGGCCGCGACGCTGACGTCGTTCGGCGGCGGCTCGCTGGGCGGCGCGGTCACCGACAACGCGGCGGGCGCGACGGTCAACTTCGGCGCCGGCTCGCTGACGATGAACGCCGACGGTTCGTTTGACTTCACGCCGGACACCAACTTCACCGGCAACTTCACCTTCGATTATCGTTTGACGAACGCTGCCGGTACGGATGATGCGACGGTGACGATCCTGGTCGGCACGCCGCCGATGGCCCAAAACGACGGCTACACCTGCACCGGCAACATCGCGATCAGCCTCGACGCGGCGAACGGCGTCTTCGCGGACAACGGCAACGGTGCCGACGAGGGCGATGCGATCATGGTGACGGCGGTCCAGGGCAACCCCGGCAACGTGGGGAACGCCACGGCCACCAACCAGATGGGCCTCAACAACGTCGCGGGCTCGGTCACGCTGAATGCCGACGGCAGCTTTACCTACGACCCGCCCCCGGGCTTCGTCGGTAACGACACGTTCACCTACACGATCGACAACGCCTTCGGCGCGCCCAGCATGGCGACGGTGACGATCAATGTCAGCGACATGGTCTGGTTCATCGACGAGAATGCCGCCGGCAGCCAGGACCGTGGCACGTTCAGTGATCCGTTCACCACGGTCGGTGCATTCAACACGGCGCAAGGCGCCGCCCGGCCGAACGCCATCGCCGGCGACATCATCTTCCTGCACACCGGCAGCTACCTCGGCACCGACGGCATCAACCTCGCAAACAACCAGCAACTCTTCGGCCAGGGCGTCAACATCACGACGGTCTTCACCGCCGACGCCAACAGCGCCGCGCCCTATCCGCCGGCCCAGGGCGTCCGACCGACGATCAGCGCCACGGCAGGCAACGGCATCGACCTGGCCTCGGGCAACACGGTCCGCGGCCTGAACATCGGCAACACGCCGAACAACACCGGCATCAACGGCACGAATGTCGGCACCTGCACGATCAACGGCATGAACCTCGTCGGGTTGGGTCAGTCGATCGACATCGACACCGGCAACCTCGACATCACGCTCGACACGCTCACTTCGACCAACAGCCCCGCCGAAGGCATTGATCTCAACAACTGCACCGGGACCTTCGTGGCGGGTCAGCTCAGTCCGAGTGCGATCAATAATGCAACGGGGGATTCCGTCCGAATCAACGGCGGCACGGTCGGCGTCACCTATACCGGCGGCATCACCCACAGCGCGGCAGGCCAGGCGGCGGTTTCAATCAGCGGCGGCCACAGCACCGGCACCGTGACCTTCCAAACCGGCACGATCAGCGCCACCAACGGCACCGGCCTGCAGTTCGACAACGCCGACGGCACCTACAACTTCAACGGCACGACGACACTGAACGGCGGCGACGCCGGCATCGACATTCTGAACGGCTCGAACGGCACCTTCACCTTCGGCGCCAACACCAGCATCACCAGCCCGAGCGGCCTCACCGCCTTCAACGTCGACGTCAGCACCGGTGGCGACGTCACCTATGACGGCACCATCACTCAGAACACCGCGGCGACCGCGATCCGGGTCAATGAGAAGTCCGGAGGCACCGTCGACTTCAACGGCATGATCACGGCGAACACCGGCGGAGCGACCGCCGTCAACCTGATCAACAACGCCGGCGGTACCATCAACTTCGACGGCGGGCTCGACATTGATGCCACCAGCGGGACCGGCATCAGCGCCACCGGCGGTGGTACGGTCAACGTCACGGGGACAAGCAACACGATCGATACGACCACAGGTAGGGCCGTCAACATCAACGGCACGACCAACAACGTGACCTTCCAAAGCGTGTCCTGCAACGGCGCGGCAAGCGGTATCATCCTGCACAACGCCGGCGGCACCGGCATCAATCTGGGAATGACTAACCTTCAGAACGTCACCTCGCGCGGCGTCGACATTTCAGGGACGCTGGGCGCGATGCTGACCTTCACCGATCTCGACATCTCATTGAACAGCACAACAGCGATCGGCTTCGACATGAACGGCGCGACGATCAACGCCAGCATCACGGCCAACGATTTTGATCTCACTAACAACGCCGGCGCAGGCACCACGATCGCGATCGATGTGGCGGCAGCCACCGGCGCCGGCGTCGTCCAGCTCGGAGACACCAACACCAACGGCGGCGCCAATGCGTCGACGATCGGGACTAACAGCGGCGTACAGTTCTCGTCCGCCACCAATCTGACCAGCTTCACCTTCGGTGATGGGAACGGCGTCAATCCCGACGGCGTCGTCTCTTCCATCAACGCGGTCACCCCGATCACGGCGACCGACACGTTGCCGACCAACGGCATGTACGATTTCGAAGACGTCCTCTTCACCGGCGACATCTCGAATCTCGGCGGCGTCAGCTTCTTCGTCTTCGACAATTTGAACACGCCGGGCGCCGGCACGTTTGCCGATCCCGGCACACCCACCGAGGCCGAGGCAGCGACCGCCGACGTCCTGGTCATGATCGACTCCACCACCGGCGGTGCTCAAAACGATATCGCCCTCGGTGCGAATACACTGAACCTGGACGACGGCCAAGCGTTGATCGGGCTGACCAGCGGCCAGAGCTTTGACGTTTCGGCCCTCGGCATCGCCGCCGGCGGCGCACCGGCAAGCTTCCTCTTAACCGGCATCGGCGGCAGTTCGACGATCACGGCGCCGGGCACCGGTATCGACACGGTCCTGCCGCGACTGACGGCCAACGCTGGCACGATGAACGTGGACTTCGGCGGGTCCGGCAGCATCGCCAACGCAGCCCTTCACAATCTCGGCACGACGAGCGAAATCGTGCGATATGCCCAGACTGCTGGCACCCACACTCTGGTCATCCAATCCACCACAATAACCAGCGGGAATCACTCAGTGTTCGTCCGTCCGACGGGATCTGCGTCGGTCACGGCCACGTTGCTCAGAAACACGTTCAGTGGCGCGGCCAGTGAGAGCGTCCTCTTCACCAACAATTCTACCGGCACGATGAACGTGACGATCGGCGGCGCCACCGTGGCCGATTCCAACACCTTTACCAACAACAACGAAGCCATCGAAGTCGTCGCCGATCCGATGTCGAACGTGACGAACGTGACCGTACAAAACAACGTCACCATCACCGGCTGCACGGTTGACGCGATGGGTTTCTTCTCGGGTGATACGATGAACAATGGCTCCATGAACACGTTCAACCTCACGGTCACCGGCAACACCATCGGCACGGTAGCGCCGAACACTGGATCAGACGGCGGCAGTGGAATCAGAATCGATATGAATGATCCGGTCGATTGCGCAGCGCTGATCAGCGGTAACACGATTCGCGGAATCGGTGCCGTCAATGACCCGTTCAATCCGCTCGAATTCGGGACCGGCATCGACGTCGCCTGTCGAAGCGGCGGCGGCCTCGGGACAACCGACATCACGATTACCAACAACGACGTGACTGCCCTTGGAGGGTCCGCGTTGTTCATGACCGCCGACTCAGGGCAAACCGGGGATAGCCACCAAATTACCGCGAACGTCAGCGGCAACACGTTTGACGGCGGATTCGTGATCGACTTTGGTTTGGCAGGATCCGTGTTCGGTGGTGGGGACATCGTGGTCCAGGAAATTCAAAACAACCCTGATGCGGGAGTCTTTCGACTGGAAGGCAACGCCGCGAACGCGGCCACCCAGTTGACGAATTCCAATACCGCCGCCAACAACGAGGTCCACGAAATTGACGACAATGGAGCAAGCGGGGCGACGAACATCGCGATTGTCGCGCCAGGCACGACTCAATTGCCATAAGCTTTACGAACCTTGCAGGGTCCTCGCTACAGACCTTCTTGAGCTACACTCTCTCTTTTCGGATTGGTACGCAGTGCGGACCCTACTCCCAGCTCATTGCTCAAGCGGCGTAGGCATCCGAAATCTCTACGGGCCGCCGCATGAGAATATACGCGCCGGGGATAAAGAGAACTGCGATCAGCGTCGCGCCGCCAATGCCTCCCACAAGAACAATGGCCAGTGACGGCCAAAAGTCACCGCCGACGAACAACAACAGCGGCAGAAACCCGCCGATGGTTGTTGCGGTCGTCGCGATCACATGCCGCGTGCACCCGGCGACGGCCTTGACGATGGCGTCGCGATCTCCTGCCGCGGCACGCGGGTCGGCACGGATGGCCGCGAGGACGACGATGCTGTCGTTCAGCGCCACGCCGATCAGTCCGAGTGTTCCGAGGATGGTGTTAAAACTGACCGGGAAGCTGATCGACCATGTAGACAACAACGCCAGCCCCAGCGAGAACACTGCGACGCCGACGAGTATCGCAGCGTAGCGAAGGCTGCGGAACGCGAGGATCAGCGTTGCAATCATGAGCGTGGCCAGGATAGGCGCGTACATTGCAAGATTCGTCGTCGCCTCGGCGTCCTGCTCGCTTGCCCCGCCGAACTCCATACGATATCCGTCGGGAAGCGCAAAGGATGCAGACTCCAGAGACGCCATAACTTCAGCGCTCACGTCGATCGGGAGCGCGCCATTGCGGACGTAGGCCTTGATCGTATTGGTCCGCTCACTGTCGAAGCGCGTGATCCCGCCGAGTTCGGGACGCAGAGAAAGATCGCCAAGTGATGCGACACTGGTCCAGCGGTCGGAACCCGGCTGCACGAGCAAGGTCGAGGCGACTGCGTCGAGATCGCGTCGATGCGAATCGGCATAGCGCACCCGAACCGGGAGCTGTTCAAGGTCCTCAATGATGCTTCCGGATGCACTTCCTTCGAGCGCCGCTTCGAGTTGGACCGCGATCTCGACGAGGGTCATTCCTGCGATATGGGCGGCGTCCTCATCCGCATCGAAGAACAGCTTCGGCTCACCACGGGGCATGGTGGCCTGTGTGTGCACCACATCCGGGTGCGCCTGAAGCGCGATCCTGAGCGCGTCACCCAATTCCTGAAGTTTCCGGATACTTGGCCCGAACAGGCGATACTCAATGTCCGCGACCACCGGCGGCCCTTGTGCAAACTGTCGCACGACGATCTGAGCATTCGTATGGCGCTCATCCAGTAGCACCTGCGCTTCATCAAGCAGACGCTTGGTGGCTTCCGGCGACGCCGTGCTCACAATCGCGTGGGCGTATTGTGGAGATCGGTCCTGATTCATCACCAGGTTGTAGAACACGGTCGGGTAACTGCCGCCGATCAGCCATGATACATGATGGACTCCGCCCAGCGAACGAAGGGTCTTTTCCACAGCCTCAGCCTCCGCAGTCGTCGCGCCGATCGAGTTGTCGCTGGGCATCCAGATACGAAGCTCGAACATGTTGCGATCGACCGGAGGAAAGAACTGATTTCCCAACGTTGGCGCGATCGCGAACCCTGCCAACGGCAATGCGGCGGCAAGAGCAATGGCCGTGACCGGCGCGGCGTAGAGCGCGCGAATGGACTTCTGATAGATTCGGGACAACCACACCGGGGCGATGCCGTCTCGATACCAACGTCGCTGCGTGTGCGGTGGGGTGGGTTTGGTGAAGATACCCGCCAGGGTTGCTGTGATCGTCATGGCGACGAAAAAAGACGCGATGATCGCCATGATGACGCTCGTCCCGATCGATCCGACAAAGTCGCCGGCGCCGCCCGGGAGCAGCATGATCGGGGCGAAGGCGAGCACCGTTGTGATGGTCGAAGCCAGCAGCGGGAGAAAAAAATGGCGCACCGCCTTCGCGACGGCATCGATCGGAGCGTGGCCCCTGGCCTTGTAGGCGGTGACCTCATCGGTCATCACGATCGCGTTGTCGATGAGCAGGCCGAGCGCGACGATCATCCCGTAGATTGACATTTGATGAATGGCTCCACCGGTGAGCTGCCATCCGAACATGACCATGGCGACGACCAA
Source organism: Phycisphaerales bacterium (assembly GCA_022360095.1). Taxonomy (GTDB): domain Bacteria; phylum Planctomycetota; class Phycisphaerae; order UBA1845; family UTPLA1; genus JAKSDK01. The sequence continues at coordinate 16,443 of JAKSDK010000113.1, read as the reverse complement.
CGGCAAAGCGGCCGACACGATGATGGCCGGTCGGAGTCCCATGATGAAAAACACCGCCAGCAGGATCACGCCGGACCCCGCGAGCAGGTTTTCGGCGAGGACGCCGAGGCGCTCGGTGGTGTACGGCTCCTGCTCGAACACCCGATCGACCCGAATCCCTTCGGCCCGATTGGTTTCGAAGTCTTCAACAACACGGTCCGCCTCCTCTGCCCACTTGTCGACACGAATATCCCTGCCGACTCGTGCCGCGACAAGGACGGATCGACGACCGTCAACAAGCGCGACCTCGGATTCGGGAGTGCGCCATCCTCGTCTGACGCGCGCAATGTCGTCGATCGTCAACACGGAGTCATCGGCGCTCGTGCCGACCGGCACCTTTCCGATCCGGCGAACGGTGTCGAGTTCGCCTTCGACTTCGATGAACACGTCGGAACCGGCGCCGCGAAGTACGCCGGCCGGACGCTTAGCGTCGGCCTGTCCAACCAGTGCAGCAAGGGCGTCAGCCGAAAACCCCAATTCCGCCAACTCCGCATGATCAACTTCTACGGTGATCTCTTCTTCCGGAGCGCCGTAGACCCGGACGAGCTCGGTGCCGTCGATGTTTCTCAGGCGGTCACCTAATTCCTCGGCCAGACGACTTAACAAGCCAAGCTGGGGATGACCGTCAAAATCCCACGAAACTCCGAGAATGAGCGTGTATGCCGCGGGATCACGCTTGTCATCGACGATGGGTTCGCCGGCCTCGGGCGGCAGCAATGCGGCGGCCTCGCCGACTTTATCACGAATCTCGGCGAACAATTGCTCGTTGTTTCGCGAGGTCACGTCCGGGTCCAGTTCGATCGAGATGATCGAAACCCCGGCGCGCGACGTGGAGTCCAAATCCTTGATTTCGTCAATCTCATCGAGCGCTTCCTCGAGCACTTCGGTGACGAGGGACTCAACGCGCTCTGCGGAGGCTCCCGGGACGGACGTGATCACGATCGGATCGCGGTGAGTGATGCGCGGATCTTCAAGTCGAGGCAACGAGACGACCGCGGATACGCCGACGACGAAGATGACGACGACACTGAGCCATAGGAGGTGACGATTTCGGAAAAACAGCGTCTCGAAACCCGTATGTTGCGGTGTTTCGCTCATCGCTCGCTCCTTCAGTGTATGTCGGTTGGTCGTTGGACGACGTTCGTGCGTACGACCATCCCCGCGGCGACCCGATGCAGCCCTCCGGCCGCGAAGTGCCGTCCCTCTGCGATCGGTCCACGAACGAAGACTCGGTCGGTCTCCTGGTGGAGCACTTCCACATCCGCGCGTCTGAGGACGGCGGTGCCAAGACGATCAAACCGGCTGTCGAGCAGGTAGATCGACCACAGCCCGCGCGTGCCCTCCGTCAACCCTTGCAACGGCACCCAGAATCCGCGCTCGGCAACCGATCGCTTGAGCTCAATCCGTGCGAGATCGCCACTACGGATTCCGTTTAGCTCGGCATCAAGGGTGATCACGACGTCGACACCACGTCCGGACCGATCACGAGTCGGAAGAATCGCCGTAACGACGCCATCAACGACACGATCGCGAATCGCGACATTGAAGTGCTGCCCGACCGTCATCGAATCGACGGCAGCACCGCCGACACCAATTCGCACTTCCGGCCTCAAACGCTCGAGCACGCGCAAAACCGGCGTCCCGGCATCGATCACGCGACCGGTATCAACATGTCGTCGCGCCACGACCGCATTGAACGGACTTCTGATGATGGTCTTCTCAATATCGACATCGATCGATATGATGGCAGCCTCGGCGCGCTTCAGATTCGCGACAGCGGCCAGATATCCCTTGTCGGCATCATTCCACTCCTGCGATGATGCCGCATTCACTTCGCGCACCTGCGTCATCCGGCGAAAAGTGAATTCGGCAAGCTCCTGATCGGCCTTCGCCCGGTCACGGGCTGCAACAAGCTCCACGCGACGGGCGAGCAGCCGCGCCGAGTCCAACTTGGCCAAAACATCACCGGCCGTTACGGTTTGCCCCTCTTCGACGTGGATGGATGCAATCATACCGGAGATCTCAAAGCCGACATCACTCTCTTGCCGAGCTTCAACCCGTCCGACGAACGAGCGAGTCACCGAATGGCCCTGCTCCCATCTGATCTTCTCGCTCGCGACCGCCAAGGGTTCGACGCCGGGTCCCTTGCCGCGAGGAACATCATTCGGTCGATTCATGGCGCTGAATCCAATCAGACCGACGGCGAGGAGGAGCATTGCGCCGAAAGATATCGTTCGTCGCCTGAACACCAGCTTTCGCTTTCGACTCATGATGCACCTCGCTCGTTTTGGTCGTCGACGGATGTTTGGCCACCAATGAGCGTTCTTATCGATGCCTCCGACGCCGCTTCACGGACGCGCGTCGAGAGCGGCTCATCCAAAGCGCGTGAAAGCATCAAGGCTCCCACCATCTGAGCAATCGCAGCAAATACCCGGGTCTCGGCTTCGTCCGCCGGTGCGTCGATGTGACTGCAGATCTTTTTCAGCCGCTTCAAAAAAATTTCAGTGAATGCGGTCCGCGCGACCGGACCTGAACGGGCAATTTCAGGCGCCAGCGCCGGAAACGGGCAACCTTCGCCCGTTTTGTCACGATGGCTATCGCTGAGATACCGTTCTACCCAAACCCGAAGCCAGTCGATGCCCGAGAGATGGTCGAAGCGCGACTCGAACCGATCGCTGACCTGATCAAAACCTGAGTGAATCACCTCGGCGATCAGGTCGTCCTTGCTTTGAAAATGCGCGTAAAAGCCGCCATGGGTCAGCTCGGCCTCTTTCATGACGGACGCAACACCCGTCTCCGCGAAGCCTCGTTCTCGAAACTGGCGTGCGGCGGCGCGGAGAATCCGCTCACGGGTCTCCTCTTTATGTTGGGGTGTGTATCGCATCGCAGTCTCCATTACATGATCATCATCATTTTATAAACAAATAATATGATGTTCATCATATAATGGCAAGCGGATTTTCGCGTTTTCACTAAAATGTCGTAATATTATGAAAATATTGAATTTAACATCAGAAAACCGAGCGAACCAAGCTCCCGATTGGTCGTCCCAGACGTCAACTGAGAATTCCAAACCTCACTCATGTTTCCGCCGCGAACAGAAGTGCGACGGCAAGTGGAGCACGGCACGTCCAGCAGATCGTACGGAGCCAATTGGTCGTTACGAGTCTTTGGGCAACCACCGCATCGTATCCTTCCGTCAGCCTACGATGACAAGGAACTTGGATAAACAAGGTCGAAAGCCAATTGACCGCGACCGATACAGCACCAAGCACCGCCACGAACCGCGTCCAGTCTTCATGAAAGAAGAACACCAGTGCGACGGATGTCACTGCCTCGACGCACATGAGCGGCGCGACGATCCAGGCGGTGCGTCGCAGATGGTTAGATTCGTATAGAGCAAATCCATCAAGACCGACCCCGTGGAACAAGGGATAATGCACCAGTTGCACAAACCAGATCAGCCCGAACATGGCGATCGTGGAAATCGCATGAAGAGCAAGAAAAATCGTCAATATGCCCACGGGCTCCCCTTCGATAGAGACGCAGGGCAGCTACTAGGCTCTAGTTCCAGGTCACTATTCTTGGTCATCTTTTTTTCGGCGAAAGACTCGGCCGTCCGTCGAATTCCCTTCAACATGCCTTCAAACACGATTCCATGCAAAGGAACCACTGCGTACCAGTAAGCAAGACCAAGGAGGCCCTTCGGCTTGAAGCGGGCCGTTTGAATCAAACTGCAACGTGTTCCATCGCCATCGGCCGGCTGTATCTCGAAAGACAACATCGCCTCCCCGGGCAGTTTCATTTCCGCCCGAAGCTCAAGAGATCGATTTGACTCGATGCCAGTAACGCGCCAGAAGTCGAGCGCCTCACCGAACGACACGCTTTCCGGATCACGCCGCCCTCGCCGCAGCCCCGGACCGCCGATCAGCCTGTCCATCCAACCTCTTAGCCGCCACAGCCAGTCGGCCGCGTAGTATCCTCGGTTTCCTCCCATACGACAGATAGCGCGAAATACGACATCTGTTGTGGCGTGCACACCGACGACTCGACGGTCAATGAAGACCTTGCCGCCCGCCCAATCGGGATCACCGGGAAGCGGACCGGCGTCTGACCAAGCCGTGACGACGTGCCCGGACTGCATCTTCCCCATCGCGGCCTCGATCGACTCGCGTATCGACAGGAGCTTCTGCGGCATCAGTTCGGCAGCATCGTCGTTGCGACAGATGACTCGGTTCTTAAGACCTTCCGCCAAGGGTCGAGCGACACGATGACTGACCGGTGTAACCAGATGAATCCAGAGCGAACTCAATCGCGGCGTCAATACAGGAACGGGGACAATGAACCGCTTCCTGAGTCCGAGCGCTTGAGCCATATCTTGCATAATCTCGCGATAGGTTTTGATATCCCGTCCGCCGATGTCGAATGTTCTTGCGATCGTCTCCTGTTGTTCAAGGCAAGCGACCAGATAATGCAGCACGTTCCTAATTGCGATCGGCTGCGACGGCGTGCTCACCCATCTCGGCGTCACCATCAAAGGAAGACGTTCGACCAAATAGCGCAGGATTTCGAAGGAGGCGGATCCCGAACCGACGATCATGGCGGCACGTAACACGGTGACCGGAACGCTGCTCGATGCGAGTGCTCGTTCGACCTCGCGACGCGAAGCGAGGTGCTCACTCAGTGCTTCGCCTGTTTCGCCGAGACCGCCCAGGTAAATGATGCGCTGCACCTCGGCTTGTTCCGCAGATGACGCAAAAATTTCTGCCAAATGTCGATCGCGCTCGCGGTAGGCTGGACCGGCTGTTTCCATCGAGTGAATCAGGTAGTACGCAGCCTGGCAGCCCTTTAGCGCCTCGAAAACAGATTCTCGATCCGCAGCGTCGCCCTGAACGGTCTCTACATGTGGATCGCCATACCATTCTCGTGCCGCCAATTTGCGGGGTTCGCGTGCAAAACAGCGTACAGCATAACCGGCATCAAGCAGCCGAGGCACGAGACGGCCACCGATATACCCCGTTGCTCCGGTCACAAGCACACGATCACAAGTTCGAGTCGTTGTCGCCATGTCGCGGCACTCAAATCCCCCGTTTATGACTTGCGTAGGCGTGTCGCAAAATCAGCATAAAGGGTGCCCACCAGACCAAGTCGTTTGTCACGATCGTCCAGCCTGCGATCCACGGCAGCTCGCCGCGTGATGCCGACCAAACGAAGCCGATCGGCCCGAAAATTTTGCCGAGGAGTCCAACGAGAACGATCGGCCAATGCCGGCCCGGATTGGACGCGGCCACGAAGTATCCCACTCCGTAAACGCCGACAATCATCCCAATGCACTGCCACAAGGAAATGTAATTGGGCGGCGCCAAGCCGACCCAGCGAAACGGCACCTGTGGGAAAAAGACGACAAAAGCACCCCAAGACAGGTTGTATGCGCCGGCGAAGAACAGGCAGGTTTTCATCCAAGATGCGCCTGAAGTCCTCGAACCCTGGTTCGCTAACGTATGCATCGTCGTCACCGAGGATATTACTCGTCCTCAGTCGGCTGCGGTGTCAACTGCAAGCGATCGACGTCGTAGCCGAAGCCGGGCAAACGGCCCAGGATTTCATTGAAGGTCGCCTCATCGAGCTGGGGGGTTCGACTGAGAATAAAAAGCGAATCCGGTCCAGAGCCGACCACTGCCCATTGATAGTCGGGATCGAGGTCGATGATGTTGTAGGGCGCTTCGAAGAAGAAACCGTCGAAGAGAATGGAGAGTCTGGCGTTCGTTTCATCCACGGCGCGCGCCCGGCCGCGAATCGATGAGATCGGGCCGTCAAATGAGTCGAGAAAGCATTGATTGTACAGTCGAACCGTCCCATCATCCTGAAGTGTGTATTCCGCCGTCGTGTTCGTGCACCGCCCAAAAGCGGAAGCGACCGACGGGATGCTTGCAATTTCGAAATAACGTCCTACATAACGTGTGAGATCGACGTTTTCCGCCACGTCATCTGCAAAGCCGCCGATCAGCGGAAAACCGATGCTCGCACATCCAAGCGTGCTCAGCATGGGCACAAGGCTCAGAATCGCGATCGTTCGCTTCATGTCGTTCTCCCGGATCAATTTGATGGAGCGTTCGGACGACCGGTTATTCGTGACGGGCGGAAAGTGGATTCAAGATATTTCAAAAAAGTGCTTGGTTTAGGTCCCAGGCGGGCCTCGCTCTCATGCGAGTGTTCTTTATAGGAAGGCCCCGCCGTTCCAACCAACAAATTGGGTTTTATTTTCACACGTCGTTTGCAGTCTTCTCCTCCACAATCGGTTACGCGCTCGAAGCCCCGGGCAAAATACCCGGGGCTTTGAGGGGGCGAGTGCAGTTGTCAACGAAGGCGACGCACGCGAAAAAACCGACGGCGCGTGAAAAAAACGCAATTTGTTTCAGCGCGTCGGGCAAATCGGCCTGCCCCACAAGATTTCCTGAAAAAAGTAACAGCACCGATTAGGCATGCTGCAAGCCGGTGTTCTTTATTACTTCACCGATGTCGACGCCCAGCTTCTCAGCAATACGTGTACCGTAATCCTCGTCTGCCCGGAAGAAGTGGCATAACTGACGCATTTGCACTTCCTTCCGCGCCTGCCCCAGCCCACCGGCAATCCGCGATGCGAGCCGATCGCGGTGAGCATCGTCAAACAAACGGTACAGATTGCCGGCCTGCGTAAAATCGTCGTGGTCGGCGGTCGAATCAAAGCGATCGACGATCACTTGGCCAAGGTTCCATGCCGGGTCCTTGTACTTCGCGTCAGGCTCAGGCGCGCCGTCACGGGAGTTCGGCCAGTAATTCGGATGACTCCCGTAGTTCTGCGCCGTCGCCATCGCACCGTCCCGAGTATAGTTCATCACCGGACAGCGCGGCTTGTTCACCGGAATCTCGCGGTAGTTGACGCCTAAGCGGTACAAGTGCGTGTCCTGGTAACTCATAAGCCGAGCCTGCAGCATCTTATCCGGGCTTGGACCGATGCCCGGTACGAACGCGCTCGGATTAAACGCCGCCTGCTCGACCTCGGCATGATAGTTCTCCGGATTACGGTTGAGTTCGAGGATACCGACCTCAATCAGCGGAAAGTCCGAATGTGGCCAGATCTTGGTCAGATCAAACGGATTCCAATTGAACTGCTCCGCCTGAGTTTGCGTCATCACCTGAATGCAGAACCGCCACTTTGGAAAATCGCCGCTCTCGATCGCATGGTAGAGATCGCGCTGATGGGTCTCACGATCCTGGCCGATTTTCTCAGCGGCCTCGTCGTCCATCCAGCACTCAATGCCCTGAAGGGTCTTGAAGTGAAATTTGCACCACACGCGTTCACCCCGTTCGTTGATCAACGAGTACGTGTGACTGCCGTAGCCGTTCAGATTTCGCAAGCTCGCCGGAATACCACGGTCACTGAACAGTATGGTGACCTGGTGTAACGACTCGGGACACAGAGACCAGAAATCCCATTGCATGTCCATGTCGCGAAGGTTCGTCTTCGGATTACGCTTCTGCGTATGAATAAAGTTCTGGAATTTGTACGGATCACGTACGAAGAACACGGGCGTATTGTTACCGACCATGTCCCAGTTGCCTTCCTCGGTGTAGAACTTTAGGGCGAAACCGCGGACGTCTCGCTCCGCATCGGCCGCACCGCGCTCACCCGCTACCGTGGAAAATCGCAGAAACGTTTCAGTCTTCTTGCCGACCGTGTTCAGGAATGCCGCGCTGGTGAATCTCGTGACGTCGTTGGTAACCGTAAACGTCCCGTAAGCGCCCGAGCCTTTCGCGTGGACGACGCGCTCCGGAATCCGCTCACGGTTGAACGCCTGCATCTGTTCGAGCAACTGGACGTCCTGCATGAGCAAAGGACCCCGCTCGCCCGCAGTCAGAGCCTGCTGCATCCCGATCGGGCACCCGTCCGCCGTGGTCAACGTGGGTTTGTCGTTTTTCTCAGTCATGTCGCTCTCCTTCCGCACAATATCGGTCCATTCGGTTGTGGTTGATCCAAGTACGCGTCGTCCACCATCTTCGGTTACGCGGCGTACACGCCAGAATATTGTGGTCTTCAGAAATATAGATTACAAATATCACTTACCTCTGTTTCCGATAGGAATCAACTATGGAAATTCATCAGCTACGCTATTTTCTGGCGGTCTCGGAAACCGGAAGTTTCACACGGGCCGCGGAGCGATGCCATGTCGCACAGCCCTCGCTCAGTCAGCAGATCAAGAAACTGGAAAGCGCTTTGGGTTGCCAGTTGTTCGACCGTCAAGTGCGCGGCGCGGTTCTTAGCGAAGCGGGCCATGCGCTTCTGCCCCGTGCGCGCCGGATCCTTGCGGAAGTCAACGCTGTTGATACTGCGATCAAGCAGGACTTGGCCGCCGGCAGCGGGCCCTTGCTTGTCGGCGCGATCCCGACGATGGCGCCCTACTTGCTGCCGCGCCTGCTCAACCGTTTTATGCGTCAGTATCCGAAATGCGAGCTGACGATGCGCGAAGACTTCACTGAGCGGCTTGTCGAAGCGGTCGTCGACAACGAACTCGACTTTGCTGTCCTGAGCACACCGACGGACCATCCGGCGCTTCATCTGGACGTGCTCGGGCGGGAACGCCTGCTTCTCACGGCGGCAAAAGATTACAAGCTGCCTGCGGCAACGAAGAAACCTTCAGTCCGCGACCTTCACGAACAGCCGGCCGTCGTACTGCACGAAATGCATTGTCTTGGCCATCAGATCGAATCGTTCTGCTCCGCCCGTCGCGTCACGAGGCGAATCGTATGCCGGACTGCCCAATTAGAGACCGTCCTCCGCCTGGTGGGGCTCGGGCTAGGGATTTCGTTGGTCCCGGAGATGTGTGCCCGGGCGGATGGCGCCAAGTCGCGGAGCTATTACGCACTCGGCCGCGGAGGCCCCGAGCGCGAGATCGCGGTGGCTTATCGGCTGGACAGGTGTCAATCGCGTTTGGCCGCAACCCTTATTCAAATGCTGCGAAAGGACATCAGTTCCGGCCTCCATGTGTATCAGGACGCATGATCGTGCCAGGATCAGAGCCGCGCCCGTAACAACATTTTGCCAAAAAACTCAATGAAGGGTGACCCGTCCCTTCCAGGGGCGAAGGGTGGCATGGCCAAGCGAAGCGCGGCCATGTCGGTGACCGCCGCGCTACAAAATCAGAGCCCCGACCGTCAGGGAGGCGTGGGCGCACGACGCATAGTCCGCGCCCAACAATAGAGTAAACCGTGACCGCTCCAACCAGTTTCTCGTTTCAATTCGGTGACCCCTTTCTTTGGGACGCCCACCGCTTCCTGACGGGCGCGGCTCTGATTGGATTTGTTCGATAAATGAGTCCCTGAGCCGCTGCGCACCATTCAACGTTATAAATCACGACTTTCTTTCAACTTGCGATGACGATTCTGCAGACCGTAAAATTGTGGTAGCGGCGGAGAAAAACGCGTAACACGAATACACTTGGCTTCGAGATAGAAGGGAGGATCATGTCAATGGATGGGATGCAAAACAACTTCATCGCAAACATGCACGGCCCTGAATTTCTCGCATTCTACGGGATCGTATCACTCGCCGTGATCGTTATCGGCTGGCTCATGATCAACAGTGCGGATAGGACGCGTGGTGCCGACGTACCGGAACTGCCCGACAAACCGGACCCCTATGCGATCGCCTATCTTCGCGGCGGCGCCCGGGAAGTCATTCGTCTTGCCGTTTTCAATCTAATCCGGCGTGGGTACTTCACGACCGATTTCGCATCCTCTTCGAGAGCCACCGACGAAAGGCGGATTCAACAATCGCCGTCGGCGCCGAGCCTGAAGGAGCTCACTCGCATTGAAAGAGCCGTTCATGATTTCGCAGGCGGTGAAAGCAGGCCTAAGAAATTTTTTGACGACCAACTGGTTTCCGTCATCGAACTCCTGTCGGCCGAAACGAAACAGAATCTCCTCGAACAACGGCTCCTCCGATCGGGCCGTGCCCGGACGATGGCGATTGGTGTGATGTTCCTTGGCACCTCCGCAATCCTCGGGCTCGGCGGATATAAACTCGTCGTCGCCCTGTCGCGCGGGAAATATAACGTGGGTCTTCTGATCACGATCGGTATTGCCGCCGCCGTGCTACACGCCGTGGTGACGAGGCCGCGACGCATCTCCAACCTCGGTCGGCGTTATCTTAAACGTCTTCAATCCGCGTTTAAGAATACGAAGTCGAAGCTCGCCAGGGCCGTGATCGATCCGGCCGATGCAACTCCTGCGATCGCCGTCGGCCTCTTCGGTCTCGTCGCCCTCGGCTCTACGTCGATGTCCGATGTCAATACGATGTTTCGTCGATCGTCGAACCAATCTTCCTTCTTCTCGTGCGCAAGCTGCGGCGCGAGTTGCGGTTCGAGCTGCGGTGGCGGAGGCTGCGGCGGCGGAGGTTGTGGCGGTTGCGGAGGCAGTTAACAATGGATCGCGAACCGAACATTCCGAGGTTGGGGGTCGGCGTCGGTTTCCGAACGCCTTTCAAGAGCGAATTGTTCCTTAACCGGAGCGAGGTCGACTTTCTCGAAATCACGGTCGACCACTTCCTCGATCGCGGTGCGGAAGGCGACGACGAACTCCGGCTGCTCGCCGATCACTTTACTCTCATTCCCCACGGTCTCGATCTCTCGCTCGGCAGCGCGGAAGGACTCAACGAATCCTACCTCGATCGCGTTGCTGATATCGTCGAGAAAGTGAAACCGCCGTACTGGAGCGAGCATATCGCCTTCACCCGAGCCGACGATATCGAAATGGGTCACCTGTCGCCGCTTCCCTTCACACACAGGGCGATCGACGCGATCTCGGAAAACGTCGAAATTGCCCGTCGCGTCATCGACGTGCCGCTTATCCTGGAAAACATCACGTACACGATGCAAATGCCCGGCGCCGAAATGACCGAGGCGGAGTTCCTGAACCGAATCGTGGATTCCACGGGCTGCGGCCTGCTCCTCGACGTCACAAATCTCTACACGAACTCCGTGAATCACGGCTTCGATGCAAACGCTATGTTGAGCGCATTGCCGCTGGAAGCCATTGTCCAATTGCACTTCGTCGGTGGTCGCTGGGACGGCGATACGCTGATCGACAGCCACTCCAGCGCGACCCCGCCCGAAGTGTGGGATTTGCTCACGGAGGTTCTCGATCGCGCTCCGGTCAAAGGCGTGATTCTCGAACGCGACGAGAACTTACCCCCGTTCGGTGAAATCCTCGATGAACTGCGCCGCGCCCGAACAATCTGGCAGGAGTTGGAATCTTGAGTCTTCGCGAACTGCAATCCCAATTCGCCCGCCTCGTGACCGACGATGCCTATCGCGAGTCGCTTCGCCACGAGGCGATCGGCGCGGAAAATAGGAACCTGCCCCACCGTCTTGCTGCCGACGCCGGCGTCCTTGCACACGCGGCAACGCTCAAGCGCAAGCGCGCCGGCGCCGCCGCGGTGCGACTGCCGCTTGTCCGACATGTCCTCGCGGACCAATTCTTCGAGCAATTCGATCAATTCGCAGGCGCGCACACGCTTTCACGGGAACAACGTTACGATCGTGACGCACTGACATTCTTGACTTGGCTGGCTTCGCGAATCCCCGTTGACGAGCAACTGAAAGGAATTGGCCCAAGATTGTCGCAGGCCATCCGCATCAACCGACATGAACTTACGGGACGACTACGGCGCGCTTACATCGGTATCGCACGCGTCGACGGCCGACAGTTACCCGAGTCCGCGCGATTCCCGAATGGCATGTGCCTGTGCGTCTGGCTGCGATGCCCAGGATCGCAATCGCTGCGCCGATTCGTCTTGCGAATGCCGTTCACTTAACCAAGCCCATGTTGCCAATCACGGCAAACCCTGAGCGAAGCCCCGAAATGGGTTAGCATAAGAGAAGCGAGCACATCGGACGCCGGGTCGCGCTAATCCGTGGACGAATCAGAATCGGAAAAATCCAATTCGAATCGATACCCCGCTCGCCAAACCGGATACGCTTCTTCGCAACGATATCCCACAAAATCATCCGGATTCCAAGGCCCCCGGTCAAAGAGATGCCGAACCAACTCGACATGGCGCGGATGCACCGAGCAGCCGGCGCGTTCGAGTCCGGTTCCCAGCATCTTGAGTTGTGGGCCGCCGGGAAGCCGTGTCGTCCAGCGCGACTCAGGGGTTTGGTCCATATCCGGTGTCCAAAGCTGCACGTCGAGACTCTGCACGGACGTTCGTGCCAAAGCCCGATGGAGGTATACATCAAACACCAGGTGCCGGGTCGGAAAGAAGATCATCGCCCAGGCCTCACCGATGGCCGGCGAGCGTTGCGCCGGATGGGGGTGCGGCTGCGCCGGCCGAGTCGCCCTGAATACATTGGTTCCCTCGTGACTCACTTCGCCGAGGATCAGCGACTGATAGGCGTAGTCCTTGCTTGTGCGCTGCCGTGCCGTCGAGCGTGGGAGGTTCGGCGAGCAGAACGACTCCAATAAACCCGCGGTGCCGGGCTCCAACGCGCCTAAATCCGACTCGGCAAACGGAATCAGCTGAGCTTGGCGCATGACAAATGGCATGGCACCGGGTTGCGAGCGATGCCCGACGTGGCCTGTGCAACTGATGCCGTCGATCCTGTTAGATTCACCCCGTACCGGGCAAAGCAGGCGAACGACGACCAGCATATCGGTACTTGCTCCGACGATCCGGCTCGACACGTTGAACAACTGCTCTTGTTCCGATACGGCTGCGAGGTCCGTGGACGCCCCATTCGGGACGGCGGACGCGTCGCCAGCTTGGAGACCTTGGCGAAGCCTTCGAAGGCTACCACCGTACTTGCGGATGGCTTCCTCCAGCGCATCAATGGCACCATTCGCTCCGTCGCCAAGCCCGGGCGAACCGAGCCGTGCCTGAGCGGCCGTGACGAATTCGCGTAACCCCTCGACCCCAGGAATGTTCAGGATTACGTCGGGTCCTGTGGCCGGGCGGCGGATGGTGTTGGCCACGCGGGAACACGTCGCCCGGTTGACACCGAGCTTTCGGCTGACGTTGGATACATCCCGTTCTTGATCTGAGACCATATCCCAGATCAATCTCAGTTCTCCGTGGAGTCGATTCGCCACCTGATCGAGATGCTGCTGTTCGCTTTTTCCCAATCTTTCGTGCCGGTTTTCTTTTTTTGTTGTAATTATCTGCATCTTAATCTTAACAATTCATTGACATATGATCTGAGATCGATTAAGATTGATCTCACTTCAGTATTGTGGTCCATTTGAGTCCAATTGTCAAGGACTTGATCGGATTTGGGGAATCCGGACCGGCCAATAAGCGCGATCCAAATGTTGCTGAGGAGATAGAAAGATGAGATCAAAAAACCCTCGTGGGACGATCAGCGCGGGTCACACCATCGTGGCAGCGTGCATTCTAATGTATACCGGTTTCGGTGCACCGGCCATCGCTGAAGAAGCCTCGGTACGGTCCGTGACGCCCGAGCGCAATTTCAATGTCGGATCTGCCGTTCGGACGCAAGCCGAACCCGAATCCGACGCTCTGCCCGCGTTGCCTCACCTAAGACGACCTCCGTTTCCACAACAGACTTTCCCCCGTGTCGAAGAGCAGATTCTTGAGCGCCTCGTTCGGCCGGCGACCGGTCTTGACCAGCCGATTTTCGGCCCGGTCGGACCTCCGGGATCGGTCCAGTTTGAGTTCGGCCCCGGCAATGGTCCGCCACCCACGTTCTTGTGTGATTGCCTGATGAAGGATTTTCCGGAGGACAATCGCCCTGAAAACACCTTCGTGTCCGACGTGGTCACACCCTGTGGCGACGTGATTCGATTCCCGGATGATCGGCCGCTCGTGCATTTCAAATCGGGGTCCGGTTGGACAGGATGGAGTCATGGGTATACCGGAGACGTCTACTGGTCCTATTTCGGCAACGAAACCACGTTGACGTTCCCGCCCAACAATATCGGAAGGTTCTACGGCTACATCGCGCCGACCATCGGCACGCAGCGTTATAAGTTCATCGTCAACGGAATGTTCGAATCGAGCGAGATTGAAGTCAACGGTTTCGCAAATGCCGCCTTCTTCGGCATCTGTTCCGATTTGCCGATCGAAACGGTGCGAATCGTCTGCACGACCAACAACGATTTTGCGATTGGAGCCTTCGGAATCTGCTGCTTCGAGCGCGGCGAAGTCTTCGGCGCCTGCTGTGACCCTTCCTCCACCGTCTGCAATGACAATGTGGATGCATACGACTGTGTCGCACCGCTACAACACACTCCTGATACGACATGTGTTGATCTTCCGGCGGTCTGCGGCAACCCCGGGGCGTGTTGCGATGACGTCGCCGGGACCTGCACCACGGATGTGCTGGAAGTCAATTGCGACGAGCCCGGCCAACGCTTCATCCCGGGCGGGGCTTGTCAGGACTTCGATCCGGCCTGCGGCCAGATCACGGTGGACTTTGATTTTGGCCCCGGCACCGGACCGCCCCCCGGTGCCTTGTGTGACGTCCCGATGGAACCGTTTCCGCTGGATGAACGCAACCTCGGTAATCTCGAACTTTCGGTTCCCTACCCCTGCCCACAGGTCGGCGGCGAGATCACATTCAGCCACCCCGTGGAGCATCGCCGCGTCGGCGTCAGTTGGGCCGCCTGGAGCCACGGTTACATGGGTGACGTCTATTGGACCCGACCAGGCAGAACGGAAGTCACGCTCACCTTTCCGCCGGGCAACAACGGCCAGTTCTACTGTTACATCGCCCCGGAACCGGATGATACGCACACTTATCAACTGATCGTCAACGACGCCTTCGAGTCGCCTCCATTCCTGGTGGATAGCTTTTTCAAGGCCCGCTACATCGGTGTTTGCGCGTTTCCTGAAATTGAAACGATTCGAATCGTCTGCACTTCCGGAGAAGACTTTGCGATCGGTGCGCTCGGGGCAGGCTGTCTCAGTCCGGGAGAATCCAGCGGCGCCTGTTGCAATCCGTTCACCGGAAGTTGCACCGACAACGTGGACGCCTTCAACTGCCTCCCTCCGTTCCAATTCACGGCCGACACTTTGTGTGCGGACCTGACAGTCCCTTGCGGTAATGCGGGTGCTTGTTGCGATGAGATCGCAAACACTTGCAACGAGTCGGTGTTCGAACTCGCTTGCCAGGGCGTGGGGAAACGTTTCCTGCCCGGCGGAATTTGCAGCGACTTCGAGCCTGCATGCGGCTTGTTGACGGCCGCGTTCGACACCGAGCCGGGTACGAGTGCGCCTCCAGCGAGTATTTTCGGCTGCCCGCTCACCGCTTTCGCCCCGGACGATCGCCCGATCCTGAGCATCGTTCAGGACATTGACCTTCCCTGCGCGGTCCCAGCCAAGATCGAATTCGACCGACCGGCGTTTCATCTTAGGGTCGGCGACGGTTGGAATACCTGGAGTCACGGCTACACCGGCGACGTGTACTTCACCGGAACGAGCGAGGTGACGCTGCGGTTCCCCGATGAAGGGATCACCTACGGAACTTTCTATTGTTATGTTCAGCCCGACGCGACGATTGACGTCGACTTCAAGGTGATTGTCAACGGCGTGTTTGAATCGGCGGAATTCACGGCCAACGGCGCCGGAGGCGCAACGTTCGTCGGAGTCGATGCCGCTCCGCATATCGAGACCATCACGATCGTCAGCACCGACAATCGCAACTTCGCCTTCGGCGAATTTGGCGTGTGCTGTTTCGGCGCTGGTGAGTACTCTGGCGCGTGCTGTGATCCGTTCGAAGGCAGTTGCCAGGACGGAGTTGACGCGGTCAATTGCAGCCCGCCCCTGCAATTCTCGCTCGACACGCTTTGCGCCAACCTGGACACCGTCTGCGGCAATCCGGGCGCGTGCTGCGATGAATTCAATCAGGTTTGCAATGAGGGTGTCTTGGAACTCAACTGCGATCGCGGCCGGCGCTTCCTCGCCGGCGCGACCTGTGCCGACTTCGCACCGGCGTGTGGTGATAATTCCGGCATTCGCGTGGTGCTGGATGTCGGCATGGACCCGCCCCCGCCCACACTCTGCGACCGCAATGTCCAGTCCCTGGGAACGGACAATCGACCGCTCTTTGAGGAAGTGTCGGACTTCATCCTACCGTGCACAGTACCAGGAACCATCCAGATCGACCCGCCTCTGTTCCATGCGATTGTCCCCTTCGAGCCGCCTGAATTCGGCGGATGGAGCCACGGCTACATGGGTGACACCTATCTGCTCTTTCCTGTGGTTTTTAAAGAGGAATACGACATAACACTGACATTCCCACCGGGCTACGACACGTTCTACGGCTACATTCGCGCGGACGCGGACCAATTCGCCCCCAGTGACCAGACTTTCAAAATCATCGTCAACGGTGTCTTTGAAACCGAGGAATT
>JAKSDK010001791.1 GCA_022360095.1 Phycisphaerales bacterium | reverse complement strand
TTATCTTTAAATCTTACCATAAGAGTTTGGAAGACCAATAATTCGGAGATTCTATTATTTCATGTGTAGGCTCCCCCTGCCTGTTTTTTATTTTAGTAGCTCTAGATAAATATCTGTCTCTTCTTTCTTGATCTTTATGGAAAAGGAAATCTGGATACTTAGGAGAACCAAAATGAACTTTCTTTCCCTCTGGTAATGTAACCATATATTTGTTATTCTTTCTTGTAGAATAATCAAGAGTTTCAGCACCTAATTTTTGTGCTTTCTTAGCTAACCTCCTAAAATCTTTTCCTGTAACTACAAATTTCTCATTATTTGGCACAAGATCATTATGCTGATCATAACCATCATCAACTATAAAATTTCTATCTTCAGAACAGGGAGCGGATTCTCTTGATCTACTTGAAGAAGTATTACTCGAGACACATGAACTAGGGGCAGATTCTCTTGAACTTCTTGAGCTTCTTGAACTAGATACCGGACTATTCTCACACGATCTTGGATCCATTTTAGTTATTAGTTATATAATCTTATAACAGAAATGTTATAGGATTAATCATCAAAAAAATCTACATCTATTTTTGAATGGAAATAAGCAGAAAAATCTAACTCAGTCTCAAAATAATCACGGTCTTTTATAAGACTTAATCCTGTGATATTTTCAAACAATTCATACAAATTTTGAGCTGCATAAAGAGAAGTTTCTTTTACTTTCACTTTATCAAATCTACTGAAGAATTCTTTCATATCTAGGGAACCAGACTTTATTGCATCAACTAACTGGTTAGCATTAAGATCAATATTTTTAAGTTCATCATAACCATTTCTACTTTCAAATATCAAACCGCTTTTTTCATAAGGTTTGTTGAATTGGCTTGGTAAGTTCATTGCTTGGCTTTTCGATTTGACACCCATTTTATAATTTATTTTTTTTTCTTTAACCTATTTTATTTTTTCTACCAACTAATTTTACCACTTTATTTAATACAAAATTAATCTTTTTATTATATTTTTCCGTCATTTTTATTATTTAACTCTGTTTGGGGATGGGGGTAAAGTGGCGGCAGAAACATGATTATATTGATATATCGGCGCTTACCATATTTGAAATAATATAGGCAGGCAATAGCCCGTGGATTCGATGGTATATTCCTAGCAGCCTCGTTTTGGGGGCAGTAACCGCCTCAATTGTGCATTGATCGCTGCAGGATAGCTGTTTATGTTTGTTTGTGTCTTTTTCACTAAAAAGAAAAATGAAGGACAAAATAGCCGGCTGTTTCGAAGACCGCAATAGTCAAATTTCTGACTAAAACTGAACGAAAAGC
>JAKSDK010000683.1 GCA_022360095.1 Phycisphaerales bacterium | reverse complement strand
GGGCTTTCCATGGGTTGGTCCTGCAAATATATTGTGAATACACTTCCATGATGTGAACCAATTAAAATTCATTGCAATTGAGCTACAGTAAAAATCCGAGGGTAAGAACCAAGTGTTTTAAGAACAGTGATCTGCTGGCAAAAATGTGCCTCAAAATATAAGAACCTGCTTAGCGAAGCAAGATTAAGTAGGTTCTTATATGTGGGTTATAATCTAATAATTATTATATATATATAAACCAATTAATCACGGAGTTTGACTTTTAAATCGCAAATTTATACAAGGAAATACTTTATTTATTTATTATGTATTGAATTTTTTTTGTTTCCTTTTTTTTTATACAACTCCCATTCTAGAGATGATACAACATATGTGTAAAATCTGTAATCAGTTTAGTTTGGCTTTTCGTAATACAAATGTGAATAAATACTGTCTATTATGCAGCTGAATCCACGGGCGGGCAAGATGAAGGGAAGGAATCCTGCGTTCTGACTGGCTACCCAAGTGGGTAAGATGGGTTCATCTTGCCCGCTCGGGATTTCCCGCGTTGGTCCCGCAAGAAAAAGTTCCCTTTTTGGCCATAGAATAAATCTTTCATTGACCAAGCGGCTTGTTCGACTTCGTCTCGGTCAATAACAACACGAAATAGAACTTGCCCAATATCCAGGTATCCAAAAATCCAAGTTTATTTATTTTTCTGGTAGTCAACAACTATATCTCGTTCATAGAAATATCTAACCTGATTAACTAACTACAAGAGAACGACTGTACAACTGACAATTTATTTGACTAACAATAAACGACTATTTAACTGTGACAATAGCCCGATCGAAACGCACCAATGACATTACGAGTCTTCATAGCCAATAACATCACGACTTAACTGACAGACGACCAATAACATCGCAACTTAATTGACCAGTCAGGTCAATAACCAGAGCTTAATACCATCAACTGACGTGATGCAACTCACTTTGACTCTGAAGATGACTACCGCACAGGTTGTCGAAACGTCAGTCAACTGTCAGCAACAACAGTCCTATTCAGTACTTCGTTCGCCCGGGCGATCATACTCAATCTACTTCTGAAATGACTCCTGGGTTCAAACCCTTCACTGTAATCAAGAACCTATTTAGCCTAAATTACCAATAACTACCTCAGAATATAGCCGCTCTTTTTCCAGACTTAAAAAAATGTAGGTTCTTAATTAAGCTTTCTTACACGCGGGTTTTTACCGTAGTACAAATGTTTAACTCCTGCGGAATCACCGAGAGCACCAGCATGAATTTTAGCCGTCTCCTAGAGTCGCAAACTCCCGAGAAAGACGTCTGAATCAATTTACTCGGCAATAATCAAACTCGATCATCGCAACGAAGAATGAAATACATACGGGACACTACAGGGGATCCAGACTCACAACAGCCTCCTCGAAGCCAAAGTATAAGGACTTGGATTTGTATTTGCTCTAAAAACGTCATTTTAACAAGTTTGATGTTTTGGTCTCTTACCTGTAGTGCACTAAGAATAAGTCAAAACTTGCTAAAATGACGTTTTTTAGGGCAGGAAACAATATAAGAAAACAACACAAAGATATCCCAGTCTATATGAGGTATGTGCACTTTAGTGGCTGTTTATATGCATTATAACCGTTTTATCGATCTTATACCATAAATTGCCATACAAATCCTCATAATTTGGCTTCAAGAATTCTGTGGTGACTCTCAGGGCTCTCTGTTATGACAAATCCTTCAATTTGCCTATTTAAAGAAAGCAGGCAAGCAAAGAAAGAAAGAAAAACTAGCAGAACCATTGCACTCGACAGTGGATGACAGAAAAGTCGAAAATTTGCTACTAACAGTAACTCGACACAAGCTTGTTATAAATCTCACAAGTCTCCTTCGCCCGCTCGGGCCTGATTCAAGCAAGCAGGGGTGGG
>JAKSDK010000417.1 GCA_022360095.1 Phycisphaerales bacterium | reverse complement strand
GAAATACTCTCGCGTCGCGAACAATTAATTTGAATTTTGTAAATCTACTTGCGTGCATCTAACTCGCTTCCGATTGGTTGAAAAACAATCAGCTACTGTCAGAACTCACACATGCGCATTATCGTGAACCAGTCCCTTTAATAACAGTTATTCCACTCGCGCTCGTGGACGTGAGATGATTATCGCCAACTCGGAGCTACGCGCCTCTTTACCATCTCATATCCAACGCGCACTCGTGCAAGAATTGTTAATTATCATTTTTTTTTTAGTACTGTTGTCTTTTTACCTGTTTTTCTATTCCCTTAGTGTCCCCCAATTAGCTTGTTTTAGCTAAACACATCCACACTTAAATAGAGTTGTTATGTTGATACGGTTATCGTAATAACAACATCTGGAAATGATGATTGCGTGACTATAACATATTAGATTGCAGTAATTGTATAAAAACATGAAAACAAAGGAAGATAAAATCAAAGAAAAGAGCAAGAATATAGTTACACAAAAGCTAATTTGAAGTACCCAATTCATTTTCTGTTGCAAAGCAGCTAAGCTTAAATATGGAGGCATTCCTAATATCTTCGCCATGAAAAAGACTCTAGAATTGATCAGACACTCTCTGTTCAAATTTTGTTGGTAGCAAGCTTCATAAGGTTCACGCGGAAGAGTTTGTTAGTAAAATGGTCTCACAAAGTCAGTCATTGATTGAACTGAACCGTTACCTCGCCATCTATAGTGTAGGCCTAGAGAAAAACAGCGTATGCATTTGGCATAAATATTTCGCGTATGAGAAACGTTCTTCAGTACTCTTACATTGCTGCAAAACACCAAATTCTGAGCACAAAAGCGCTGACTCTTATAATAACAAAGCGAATTAAACTTTCATCAAGTATCGTAACCAAGTATGCAACACAATTGAGCTACAATGAATAAGTTACATTTTACTTGTTTACTGTGACATCACGCATGCAAATGCAATAAGCTGTTATGGTTTTGTTTAATGTTGTGTTTCTTGCCAACCTTCCTTACCTCAGCTAGGTAACATATATACCTCTTTTTTTTGTTTACTCCTTCTCAACAAGTCGGAACAAGCCAAAATGTAAATAATGATCAATTACAAGCTACTTTCTTGCCGCCTGTTGCTTGGCAAGTGACCCCTGCCTTCCGTAGGAGGGCTTCTTTATTGTTTTTCTCTGTGGTTGAAGATAACACTTATAACAAACCCCTTTATCGACATACAAAAGTTTTAATCTGAATTGCTTTAAATTTGTTGGATTGAATATTTATCATTGCTTTTTGTTGTTGCAGAAGTGTTAATCAGTTCATCTATGTTTTGTTACTGCTTCATAACATGGACGAGCAATTAAGAAGTATCCCTGTGGTGTCACTAAAATACATCAGTACAAAACGTGAAGAACGTATCTCTCAGTACCTTATTAGTAAAAGTGTTAGTGATTTAGTGGTTGCTTACATACATGGCAAGGCACCGAAAATCCCCGAGCTCAAGCCTACAACACAAGATATGGATTGTGGCGTAGCAGAGTTGTACGGAATGGCACCATTACACCTGGCTTGCCATTTTGGACACCTGGAAGCAGTCAATACTCTTCTTGAGTATGGAGCAGATGTAAATTTGAGAGTCGAAAAGACTATTGCAAAGGAAACTCCAATGCATGTTGCAGCTGGGAATGGTTATGGTGAGATTGTTAAGGGTCTTCTATTAAAAGGTGCTGATCCAAATAGTATTGCGTCAAACCACTTAAAAACACCCTTGCATGTAGCAGCCAGTGAAGGCCACGTAGATGTTCTCAATAGTTTACTCCTAGGTGGGGCAGTGACTGATGTTTCAAGAACTACTACACTGAGTAGATTTGCTTCCTGGAGCAACCCACTTCATATTGCATCAGGCCATACGTCTCGAGCCCACCAATCTTCCCATTATTGAGCTTTTGGTTTCATTTGGTGCCAATGAACATGGTCCTGATGAAATGGGCTATTTTCCTCTCCACTGTGCCGCATACTATGGACAGTACGAAATAGTGGACTTTTTCCTGCAACGTGGTCACAATTAAAACCAGTTGTCTGAGTGTCCTG
>JAKSDK010001775.1 GCA_022360095.1 Phycisphaerales bacterium | reverse complement strand
GTTAAGTGTCTGTTACCTTTAGATCAAAATCCATACAGCAATTGTGTGTGTGTGTTCAAATCAGTTTAATTAAGAGGTAAAAATTTCTTGCATTAAAAATTGCCAGAAGACAGAACCATTCTAGTAAGGTGTTTAATAAAATTGGGTTTTATCAACTTAGCTGTCGGGATTAGGTAGATCGGCTGCAGGTTGAGAAGCTGATTTTTCATTTATTAAACCTTCATCAGGGTGCAAAGAAAAAACAATACAACTTGCCATTTGGGCAAGTTGTAGCTAGCATGTACTAGCCCAAGAGTCATTTTAACTAGCATCCCCCCTCCTTCCAAAAAAAATATTGTTTATGATCAAAACTGATTACAGTTTTTCTGTAATTTGAATTTCCAAAAAAAAATCTACTTGTTTCGTGGACAAGTTAAGGACTGAATACACTAGCCCAATAGCAAAATCCACTAGCCCTGGGCTATCAGACATGACTTTGTTTGCATGTTGTTTGCAGAGTGAATCACTGAGGGGATAGAGGGTTTTGCGTGGTAATGTAATCGAGGTGGGAGCTATTTTTGGTAGAACATGATAACATGAGAAAAAGGATAAATTAGTTGAGTGAAAACCATTTGTCGAATCTGTCATGATTAAGAGTGCTGATTTGAATATGAGGTGTTTGGGCAGATGAAGCTGGCAGGAAGGAGGCATTACGCTGTACTTTTTATCCTTTCACATAAGAAATTGGCACCAACTGAAGATACCTTCTCCTTCTCACATCATTGTTTTTCAAAGAGCACTTTTCTTTCTTTCAGAATGATTTTAAAGTTCAAGAGCTGCCACTTGCAAGAATTAAGAAAATAATGAAACAAGATGAGGAAGTAAAGGTAATTTTTAATACAGGCTTTTCTTCATAATGCCCTGTTTATAAAAAATGTGTTTAATAAATCTAACTACAGATTTTTAAAACCTGCCTTTTTTAAGACAGTGGTCCAGTTTTGTCTTAATATGGAAGTAAAAAAGTGTTGTGATAGCTCAGTGTTCACTAAAAGTTTATTTTAAGTTTCAGCCTGCCCAAGTTTCTTTCAAAGGGTTAAAATGAGGCTCTATAGATATTTTTCTCTTTAGAATTACCAAAAACTTACGATGTTACAAGTTAAAATTTTATTTCAGTTTAAAATTTTTCAACCTAGGTTGATTGTCAGTTTCCTTTGTCTCCTAGCCCTAATTCATGAATAATTAGGGCCAGGAAACTATGGAAATAGAGAATTAACCTAGGTTAAAAAATTTTACCCTGAATTATAATTTTGAACAATAACATAATTATACACTGTATCTGTGAATCTATAGTAGGGGAGTGAATAAATTACTTGCATATTGTTAACAGGACATTGTTATGTTTTTATCGGCAGATGATCAGTGCAGAGGTAAGATCACTACTGAAATTTGTTTGCACATACATGCACAGTACCCTTTGACAGGGTTGTCATTAAGAGCCGGGGGCCGGGGATTTTCCCCGGCTACTAAGAGAGTGGCCCCCGGCTACTTTTATTAGAAAATAGAAGAAAAATAG
>JAKSDK010001832.1 GCA_022360095.1 Phycisphaerales bacterium | reverse complement strand
GATAACATTGGACAAGAACGTGTCCATACCTTGCTTGCCTATAGAATATGTTATTATTATTATTATTATTAATGCGGTTAATGGACGGCTGTCAAATACCTTTCCGCTCGCGCAAGAGGTGCCGTAAGGGTCTTGCCTTGGCCCGCTTCTGTTCACAGTACATACCAGCGAACTATTAGAGATAGTGGGTCGACACTTGCCAAGCGTGCCCTCTTACGCCGATGATACGCAATTGTACTTGGCGTTCAGTCCAAAGGTGCAGGGTGATGACGCTAGTGCGGTAAAGGCCATGTGTGATTGCATCATGGATTTAAGGAAATGGATGATTAGAGACCGGCTTAAGTTAAATGATGATAAGACTGAGTTTTTGCTCCTTGGTACCAGGCAACAGCTAGCTAAGGTTGAACATAAGTAGTATTTTTGTTGGTGAGTCTGCTGTGAACACAAAGCCAGTTGTCAGGAATACGGGTTCCTGGTTTGATTCTCAACTTAGTATGTCTACTCATATTAGCAAGCTCTAAAGCTCAGCTTTCTTTCATCTACATAACATCAGTCGTATTCGCAAGTTCCGAAGACCATAGTCGATGCATTCGTCACTTCTCGCGTTGACTACCGCAATAGCCCTTTGTATTGCCATACCTGTCCCGGCGGACACTTTAACCTTGTTTAGGTTTTCTTTGGCGGGAAAAGGAAGAG
Source organism: Phycisphaerales bacterium (assembly GCA_022360095.1). GTDB lineage: Bacteria > Planctomycetota > Phycisphaerae > UBA1845 > UTPLA1 > JAKSDK01. Next base: position 643 of record JAKSDK010001832.1, on the reverse strand, counting down.
TCCATGTTGTGATCTTTTCATCCATTGGCTGCTAAAACAAATGACGAACACGTACCGAAACCATTTTTCAAGGTCATACGGAAATCGCTCTAACTGCTTCTGTAAAAGTAAATGGTGGTCAGAGAAAATATTTTCTGCACCTGCATCTTAGGACACTGGAGTGATGGGTCATGCCCTACACAAGAATAATCGTCAGCGTAGTATATTTACTGAAATGTTTCAAAACAACATAGTTATTACAATGGCTGATCGAGTATAATGGAGATTTTAAATGGCCTAGTTCCCGAATACAGCATACACTGAAACGTACGTAAGTCTAAAAATAATGTAAGAAAGTTTTAATTTGAAGGGCGAAGGGTAAATTTTATAGTCACTCTCGCAATCAGTCCTTCTCGTGTCCTTGGCCGTATTCGTAGCCGTTATCACCGCTGCAAATTAGAGGAAGAGGAGAAACTTCACCATGATATTTTATTGCCTGTCTGCACAGGCCTTAACCAAACGTTAAACCTTTCATGAGACGAATGAAACTTAGTGAGTTAAGTTCATGAAAAATTCCACGTTGTTTTGTCTTGATATTGTTGACCAACTAGATGGATTTTACTAAAACAATTATTCCTCTCGCCCTTTTGGCCTCTGAGTCAAT
>JAKSDK010001689.1 GCA_022360095.1 Phycisphaerales bacterium | reverse complement strand
TGTTTATTTATTTTCTTGTAGTGTATGCTGTTACTCATCAAAGTGATCCATGCTTTGATAAGGTACGCACAAGTACATCATTAATGCATAAATGCGTCAGTCTGATGAGTCAATACATGCATGGTTTAGTTAAGGACTACAATCCCTTGTCTCTTTTAGTCTCTTGAAATTTAAAGGTAGAGGTAGATATTGATGCTGAGACAATGAGGTCAAATTGTTATATATTATGCACTATTATTGTATGATAATAATATATTCTTAATGTTTGACATACATGCATCATGATTTTTTAAATTAAATTCAGTTATCCCTTTCGGTGTTATTGTAAGTCTCGCTTGGATATAGCTTCTTAAGCCTACGTGAGTCTTGGCTCCTGTTGTTGGAAAGTTGGATAATTGTGACTTTACACTGGATTAATATTTCGTTATTGCTCATCCACTGGATAGCGATTTATCTGGTGCATGAATAGCGCTATCCAATATTTGAACAACCGGGGCCTGGTCCATTTATATTATGTTACCTAGTTCTTAATGGGAGAATGGTTGATCTAGTGGGTGTGTTCTGAAGCAGTGGAGAATTGCAAACCTTTGTAATATCTTAGTGTGCATTAATTATTGGTTTGGGATCTGATTAGTTCACTGGAGTTTGGATGCATCTCGTGGAAGTTACCGCTTAGAATACTTGAGTTGTAGTTTTGCAGCACTCTGTTAATATCAATGATCCCAATTCATTACATTATTTAGATATGGAATTCATCTGTGGGACATTGAACACACCACAATGTGGGAGGGAAGAAGCACTTGGAGTTACAACACGGATCTGATTTTGGATTTAGCAATGTATACAGTGGATTTTGCACATCACTTACACATGCTGGTGAGTGTAATAATTTAATTATCTTCTATCAACAATAATGTACAGCAGAGGTATCAAAAATTGTCTGATACAGTACAGGCCAGGGACATGTTGAAGTATTTCATGCATACGTGTTTCATTGTACATGTAAATCTGCCATAAATTAAGGTATGCAATAATATTACAGGAAAAAAAAAACATCTAAGACAGCATACATGTATCTGTAAAAAATACATGACAAATAAAACATGAGGAAATTCGAGCAGATAATCATGAAATGTGTGTAAAGTGATTATTGTGCACTGCTTGTAGATTGCGTACACTGAATACATTGTTCTCATTATTGGCAACTGTTAAGCAATAAACCTATTTTAAAAAAAAGGTGAAGTATAAAAAGGGGAACATTTTGCTAGATTGTAGAAATCTGTTCTAGGTTCGGGGTGCATCTTACTACTGAGTACCTGTCTTACAGCACTAGCTGTCCGTGATGTTGTTTGTTATCACTCTTTAAGCTGATAATAACCTCCAGAAAAAGCTATGGATATGTACAATTCACCATAGTTGTTGCATGTTCTTTTTTCTGAGCTTTGTTAATTATTACTTGCATCAAACAGAAGTGAGCAAATAAGCAACAAAAAGGATGTCTCTTTTTTATTGTTTACATAATTATAATGGAGTTTTCAAAGGACATGCTTGTGAAACCCTTTGTTCAAAAAGCGTGACGTTGTCTTTAATAAACAATGA
>JAKSDK010000699.1 GCA_022360095.1 Phycisphaerales bacterium | reverse complement strand
TGCTCTTGCCAGGTTTCGCGAGCTTCGTGTCATCTCCCGGCACGCCACCTTCCGTTATAAGGACAAGCCTGGCGACCCCAGGGACATCGGCAGCGAACTGGGTGTGCGCTATGTGCTTGAGGGCAGTATCCGCCGCTGGAAGGATCAGGTTCGGATCACCGCACAACTGATCGAAACCGAACAGGGCGCGCATCTGACAAGTGAGGTCTATGACCGTAAAATCAGCGCGGAGAACCTGTTCGATGTGCAGGAAGACATCGCGGCCCATATTGCCGCGGAAATTGCGGAACCGCACGGGGTCATTCACCGAACGGGAAATCGCCGGCGGGCCGAGACAACGGACCTGGATGCCTATGAGTGCCGGCTGCTTGCTTCGGAATACTGGCGCAATCCCAATGCTGAGACCCATCGACGCGTCCGCGGTCTGCTTGAGAGAGCGGTCGCGATTGATCCGCATTATGCAGGCGCCTGGGCGATGCTCGCAATCGTCTATGGTGATGAGATACGCGGCGGGCACAATTATCAATCCGATCCGCCCCCACTTGACCGTGCCCTCAGCGCGGCCCGAAAAGCCGTCGAACTCGACCCGATGAATGCAACCGGCCATCACGCGCTGTTCATAACGCATTTCCATCGCGGAGAACTGGCAGCCTACCGAAAGGCTGCCGAACGGGCTCTGGCCCTCAACCCCAACTATCCTGATCTTGTTGCGGACTATGGTATCTGCCGGGGGTTCTGCGGTGATTGGGACAGCGGCTACAAACATGTCAGACGCGCAATGGACCTCAGCCCGCATCCGCCGGGCTGGTACCGGGCATTTCTGGCCATCTACTATTATGCGCAGGGTGAGTATGAAACGGCGCTCGAACTGACCGAAGCAGGCGAGTTGGGCGCTTCGTTCTGGGGCGATCTGATCGTGGCCATGATCCACGGCCAGCTCGGCAATATCGATCAGGCGCAATCGGCATTACGCTTGGCCCTGGACGCCGCGCCGAATTTTGAATCCGAACTTGAGCGCGCGCTTCAATACTGGAATTTTCAGCACGCAGACGCCAGGCATATGATTGACGGCTGGCGCAAGGCGGGACTCTCTCCGGACCCCGGTCGCGGCAGGCACTGATGATGTCCGAAGGGGGGAGAAGGCGACCGACAGGCCCCACCATACTTGCAATCAAGCTGTAAACCGAAAGCTTTACAACCTATAATGCGTTCGATTGCTCCCTCATCCTCTGAAAGGAACAGACATGCGATCAGGTCTAATTCTCATCACGTTTTTCATC
>JAKSDK010001570.1 GCA_022360095.1 Phycisphaerales bacterium | reverse complement strand
GTTGACTCATTTCATCATTTTCAATACGGTTACATTTCCCTGCCTTGAATAGCATTTCCTTGCTAATTTGCGAATAAAAGTTTTGTTTGTTTGTTTGTACTAATCATGGGCACGGTTGTGGGTGGAATTAGCCGAACCCAGATCTTTGGCGTGGCGTTACCTTTTTTTTGTACTTAAAGCTTTTACGTACCAATCTTTTTTAACAAATTTACTGTCCTGCTCTGGAAGCTCCCTTCCGTGGCTCCATCACTCCCTCAAGCTGCACAGACGAGAGAGCGAACATCCGGCGTACCACGGTTTGTACCTATGGTTGTGAGACTGGACATTACGTTACAGGTGGGGATAATGCACTGACCTGTCAAATCGACGGACTTTGGCAAGGAACTGTGCCCTATTGTCAACGTAAGTATAATAGCTGCCTTGTGACAAAGGGAAAGTTGTGACGTGAATTTTACCGCCCTATTAGCAGGTTTAAGGCCTGACTACATGAGCCTGGCTGGTCCGGTTCCCAGGGCTGACTTGATTTGCAGGGGCACATAAGTAAAATACATCAAAAATGCAATTTCCAAATTATGCGCCAATGGAGCCAGCCGGTTAAGCTGGAATCCAGGAATTGTGATGCCAGGTAACGGGTCAGGAAATAGACCTTATTCACTATACCCGCCATCTTTGCACGCGCTTTAGGATTGATGGGATAAAAGCAATGTCACGTGGTATTTCAGGGGACAAACAAGTGATAGCATTTGCCAGCTCGAGTTATCCTGTTGAGGTTTTTCTATATTCTCACAAAACGAGACGACGATTTAATAGTCATGCGAAAAGTGGGGTTCTGTTCGAGTCTCGTTACGTTAAGAAAATAGTGCGTTGTGTAAAGCTCATAAGATGTCCAATCTGGCTTCACCCGATGTTACCTAATGGTAACCGTCATGTTATCATGCTCGCCGGCAATCTAAACAAGCAACAGGAAAGCGTGTAACCGAAACATTGCTCATGCGCTCTGCTTTAAATCTGTCTGTAAACCTGGCGGCTTGGAGCTGGATCGCTTCAAGTATTATCGGGATAAAGGTCACCTGGGTAATCCGGCAATCCAGGCATGGCATTAACTCCAAAACTTGAAAAGGATTATATTGATCTAACGCTCCTGTGAAAAAAAAAAAAAAAAGAAAAATATTGCATGTAATTCGTAAGAAAATACCAGCCCTAAAAAGATTCAAAGTATCTTGGTAACAAAATAATGAATATATTATTTGTAAAATTCCGAGTTTTTACTAGCTTTCCTCGACCCTTAAATTAACATCTTTAATACTTGTCAGTTGTTTATTTTTCTTTGTGAAACAGCTTATATTAAAGATGAGAACGTTGCTTGTTATCTTTTTTTATTTCCGTATTTTAATTGTTTCGTCTGAGCTTTTAGATAGCGTAAGCTTTTTTTGCCATTTATAAATTTTCTTTTTTTCCTTCTTCTTTTCGTTCCCCTGAAGTGCTCCACGCGAGGTCCTGCGATTCACGTATTTCTATTTACTCTGTAAGTACTAGGTACAGAAGGTGACTGTCTTCAGTTGTCCAGGACTCTATAAAAAAAAACGACACATTAAAACTTGGAACGTTTTTTTTTTTACCTTTAGCGGTTGTTTGCCCGAAACTTACTGTACCAGACAACGGTGGGGTAGTTCCATCATCTTGTTCTCAAACAGATGTCGAGTATGGCACACGCTGTGTTTTCTACTGCGGTGATGGATATGCGCTGAGTGGTCCCAGATACACTACGTGTCAGAACGATACAAGCTGGAGCGAAATCGCAGCATTGTCCTGTGAGAGAGGTAAAAAGTTCCATTTGATGCATTCGATGTTTATAATGTCTCATAGTACAGCCAGTTAAACAAACTCATAATGAGGTCAGCAGAGAAACACGTTGATTGGTCGGGATTGACGTAAATGCTGGTTATTACTCATTGTGTCACTCTTTCTGGGCCGAATGGTCAAAGTTATAAGAAAACTTAAAATGGAAGAAGGTTTGATTTTATTGTCACACTCAGGCATTCTCAAAATAATGTAATTGATCGAAATGATTATACACTCAACTTTCATTATCAAGTTTTAAATGGAAAAAAAAAATTAAATAAAACAAGCCTTAACTATTTTTTAACTTTTAACAGTGTACAAGGACCCATGGATCGTGTGCCCAATCGATAGAGTAGAAGAACTTGAGCCAACCAAGTCGACAGTGGTGCTAGGCTATAAATGGCAGCTTCCAAGAACCAACATGATTAACGTTGTTGTGTCACCCAGCAACTACAATGAGAATTATACCTTTCCTGTAGGCAGGCATCGTGTCACGTGGACAGGCACTAGTGACAGTGGAATACAAAAGAGTTGCAGTTTCCATATCACTGTTGTTGGT
>JAKSDK010001169.1 GCA_022360095.1 Phycisphaerales bacterium | reverse complement strand
TGACGCGGCAGGTGATGCGAATTTCTAGTTGGTAGGACATTGCGCTGTTACAACTGCCGACGTAAAAAAATGAAGTCCAAGGAAGGTTGATAATTTTGCGCGGTAAGGTGTAAGTTTGATACAGTAACTTGGGAAGCATACCCATGATTTACAATCACGTTAAAAACAAGGTAGTAACAAGTTATGTGGGAGCAGGGTTCAAAGAGGTGGGATCAGGGATCAGACTCCCGGTATCGGGATGAAAGCTATGGGATCAGGGATCACAGGTAAAATACCGGGATCAATACCACTTTGGACCTATCGAAAGAGGACCTCAAATCCTGAATCGTGTTTAACTGTAACAAGCCATACCTGCCGAACGACAATTTTAAACTGGCCGGGCAGCTCTTAACAAATTAAATTATGACCGCTGAGCTGTTTGAAAATGGAAAGCTAAGTATTATGTTAAACATTTGGTGCGTCATGTCCATGATGATGGCGGACAAACTAAAACAAAGTGGTTGAAGAGGTTGTCTCATTTTATTTTAGTTCGTTTTATTCTCCTTGTCATCACTTTCAGTTGACGGCAGCTGTTGACTGGACAAGTTTGGGCCGCGCCCTCAACTTAAAGAATGAACTTGCAGCAGCGAACGCTGTCTGAACCATAGCTTCCCGCCTTCACAAGTTGGAATATGGCCAAGAAAAAGCCATTTGGCCACTCAACGTTCTGTCGGTCTAAGTAGTTAATGTAAAACCCTCTCATCACAGTGCACTCTGGCGCTATTCAGTCTGTTGGTCATGGCCTGCATTCGTTAAAGTAACAGAAAAATTTCGCCCAATGTAAGGGATTCTCAATTCCGGAATCTGGGAAAATTTTGCTTGTGGAAACCGGAATCCTGGGCTTTGGATTCCAGAATACAGCTCAAAGAACCTGGAATTTTACTAACGATTAGAATCCAGAATCCAATTAAAAACTTCCACTGACAAATACTGGAATCCCAAATCCTCGGCGTGGAATTCAGTATCCATTGCTGTCTTGGACTCCCTTATATGAGACGAAAAGTTTTAAAGTGATCGTACTTACTTTTACTGTATTTTACTAGACTCAACTTTCGCGAATTAAATTAACCTGGCGAGGCAGGCGATGAATTTAAAGTGGCACGAAACAATTGTTTGCACAAAAACTAAGAACACAAAACTTATATAACAGCCTATTGTATTCTGCCTCTCAAAGATCCATTTGGATGAGCTGATGCCATTTGGATGAGCTTGAGAACGATTGAGAACGAGGCCGAGCCACACAAGGCAGGCAACCTGTCAGAAACAGTGG
>JAKSDK010001280.1 GCA_022360095.1 Phycisphaerales bacterium | reverse complement strand
TTCCAAGAAACAAGTCAATTGAGTCCTGAACAATAGAAGACATTTTCAGTATGTAGTGTTCACTCAATAATGTCTGCCATGTTTCTAAACACACCCTAGTTATAATTAAAACCTGGTTTTCACTAGAGATGCAAGCATAATTATTTTATGCAGTGCAATAAAAAAAAAATGTACAAGTCTTGAGTCGCGTGAATAGACAAGCACAGAAGAGCCCAAAGTAAAACAAGTAATGTACAAATTACCGCAGAGAAAATTAAGGAAAGATTTAGGAATTGCTGCTCTTGCTAATTACAAAGAACAGCTGCCCAGAATATATGTTTGCTGACTGTCAGCTAACTTTTTCCAGCAGTTAACAAACTGATCACTGACCAGTCACCACCAAAAGTGGAATGTAAAAAATAATAATGATGATGAACTGTCACCCAAGAGTCCTCTGATTCTGGCCCACAGAGTTTTTGGGAGCTGTTCTTTGCAGTACATTGTCCTTATGGATCATGTCTAGGTCACCTTCATGGCAAAAACAAAGCCAGTCCTTACAAGTGCACTCCCAGGTTGGAGGGTTGGGGGGTACTCCAGATTTCAAGTGGTGGGGATGATCAAAGGATTTTTCTGGGTTTGAAATTTTTGATTTCCGAAATTTTTTAGGTAGGATTGGGAAGTATTTTTTTGGGTGGATTGACTTTACTAAGGATTTTTTTGGGTATTAATTCAAACAATCTGAATATTTGTGGTAGTGCCAATGTATCCTGGAAGTTAAGGCTCATAAATTTGGCACGAGATTTTTTTGGGTTTTAATTTTAGCCCCCATTCGATCATCCCCGTCACCTGAACACTGGAGCACACCCCTGGGAATGAACTTGAGCTTGTGTCACCAGAAAAAAATGGGCTTAAAATATATCTGCTGTTATCAAAGATGGTAGTTGGAGGGAATCTTTAAAAAGATATTAAACCAGTAAATAAAGCGATCAGATGCAGGAATTGAAAATAAAAAAGGTCTTTAGTGACTTACTTGTCTAAATCCATCAGCAAAGTTGTTCTTGTAATACCGAATTGCAGAGTTAACACCATCCTTTACAAGTCCAAACGTTGATCGCTTTCCTGTCCTGTTAAAAAACAACAACAACAAC
>JAKSDK010000572.1 GCA_022360095.1 Phycisphaerales bacterium | reverse complement strand
TTGTTTGTCAGCTGGTGGTGGTGCAGCTGGAGCAAGTCTGATGGGAGCCCCAGCTCTGTTGGGTCTTCTTCCTCAAGGAGGATTAATTCAAGCAAGTAAGGAAGTAGGGAGTCACCATTGCAAAAAAGGGGTTGACTGAAATATTCCCCACAAGAAAATTCCTATTTGATCAGTGATGTACATGTAGTGGACAGTAATAGAACCAACGTGGAGATGTTCTACCAGAGTTGAGATCAGTATACTCACCATAAAAGTAGAGCCTTTCTTCTCGAGAAAGACTCTGCATGAATCCAGTAAGACCTTTTCTGAGCATGTGCTTAATGTTACTAGGATACAGTTATGAACCCAGGCCTAATAGCTGATGCTTGTTTCAGCGGGCTCAGTTATGAACGTCAGTTTTTCAACAAACTGATGCTCACACTCGAAAAACCAGTTTACTGAGAGAAAAACAAGAATGACTAGTTAAGTTCATGCTGCTTGTAGTTGTAGCAGTCTGAGAAAGATGGGGCCTTTCCGTAGATAGTGTCATCACAAAAGAATCAGAGGAACTGGACAATAGAGTTCTCCTGGGGGATTTATTGTTTCTTTTGTTGTATGCAATTTGTACCTTGGTATATACATGTACCTACAGTGTACAGAAGGAACCAAAAGATGGCTACATTTTATCCTGGATGTCCTGTACACTGTAGAGGCCCTGTTAGGATAAAATTCTGACAGGCTACATGTATATGGCCTAGAAACCGTACTAAAACAGTGCCATAAGACAGCTGAAGAGTGGACAAATGACATAAAGATGGGTTTAATACCGACAAGGACATAGTCTACTCCTCAGAATGCAAAATGACCCTATTTCCCTAAGAGAGCCTCGGTATAACCTTTCACTTAGCCAAAATGTGTCTTTGCAGATTTACTTGCAGCAGCTGCTGGTAGTCGCAGTGGAGGCAGCCCTGTTGTGCTCGTCAGTAATTTAAATGAAGAGGTGAGAGTGGTTTGAAGTTTTTAAAGT
>JAKSDK010001429.1 GCA_022360095.1 Phycisphaerales bacterium | reverse complement strand
TTTACCAGATTAAGACCACATAGGAGTTAAGAATTTTTCTTTTCGTGACTTGAAAAGTAAAATAGTGATTCGACATCCTGTCTCCAAACTTGATGTTGGCTCTTTCCGCATGATAGAAAAACTATTAACTTTTAAATAGCCTTTGTGCTTTTAAAAAAATCAGACTTAAGAGATTTAAGGTCTACCATCACTTTTATACCAAACTTTAAAATTAAAACAGTAAACTGATCCCTACGGCAGGAAGAGTGATAGAAAAAAAAGAAAGAAAACAAAAACAAAGGGATTAATTATATAATTCACCTCCCGCTTCTCCATCACTCTTCCAAGCTGCCGTAGGGATCAGTTTACTGTTTTAATTTTAAAATTTGGTTCTCTAGTTTTTACTGATTCAGGCCTACTAAAGATCCAGCTGACCCTCACTGGCTTGTCGTTGTGGTTTTGCCTTCACAAGTGTTTCATCACTTTTCCGTTTTTGGGTCCTCACCAATTAAGTCATAGAAAACACTTGCAGTACCGATTGATCTTGTTTTTAAAATTCTGAATAAGGGTTTGCCCTTTGTGTTCTGCAGATGAAATTGAGTTGTTAGGTCGAAATGTTTAAGCAGCTTTAAAATTAACTTTTATCCCGAAAGAAGAAAAACCATAACCACTACTTAATAATAATAAAGGTAACGATTTAGTAGTAAGATCTTTAGATTATAAAGGCATAATTGAAAGGCCATTTCTTCATCAACACTTTGGCTTGTTTCTCGGCACAGTTCGGCAGGTTTTAAACAGATGTCTCTTTCTTGCACAGTCTTCAAAAGTTTGATAACATCCTTGGAGCAATATTTTTTGCGTACTATTCTTGCATTTCTTCCGTTCAGCTATTTCTTCCTCGAATAGCTCTGAACGCCATGATTGCCCAAGCAGCATCTTTTCCAGGCAAATGTACCATCGATCAACCTCGTTTCCAAGCAAATATACCATCGAATCGGTGGCATACTGCGAGAATCTTCCAAATATGGTGAGGCATGAAGAATTAGCGGGGCAGTGGAGACAGGATCTTCGATTTTTCTTAGCGAAGGCAGTTTACATGGTTTACATGGTACGAGGATCTTCCTAACTCTCAGCCAGGAAGATCCTAGTACTAGGAAGATCCTAGC
>JAKSDK010001466.1 GCA_022360095.1 Phycisphaerales bacterium | reverse complement strand
CTTCACTAGCCCGATAGCAAAATCCACTAGCCCTAGGCTATCGGACACTACTTTCTTTGCGTGCTGGTCCTGAGAAAGAGGTTTCATTTGATTACTTATACATGGTCCTTCAGGTTTTATCCACAGCCCAACATTAATTTGGGAATACATTATATTGCCATTATAGACTTTCGAAGTAAATTTCACATGATAAACCTACTGGATATTTTTTGTTTAATTGTTGCTGCCTATGAAAATAGTAACAGAATATTTTACGTATACTGCACTGCCCTGTGGGGTTGTTCAATGTTTACTACAATTAAATTAGTTATTAAATGTAGTGCTAATGTTTTTTTTTTTGCCCCAATGATATTTTTAATCATAAATAGATTTTACAAGTGCAATGTAGTAATACCAATGCTATTATAATTTTATCTCATGAATATTTAGCACAACTGTTTGATAGATCTCACAGTTGCTAGTCACTACGGTGCATGTGAGGTGTGAGTAAAGCACATGATCAACCATCTTGAGTTTATAAGATCTCATCACAACCATTTTGATAATATTTGATTACTTTTAGTGGAACATTTCTCCTGGTTTGTTTTGTTTACCCTTGATTGCTCCTGGAATTTGGAATTTTGTATTAATAGAACTCTGTGCTAGCTCACATAACAAGTAATACCCATGATAATATTATTATTGTTTTAATAAATTAGAGGTTAAAAGGTCATTGGCCTTCCAAGATATCAAATTTGGTGAAAAAGATTCCATAATGTCAATTTGTTAAGTTATTGAAACATGTTCTTTGAACCTTGATTGGAAACTCATCTATGAAGGTTGTAAATTTAACAAAGTGAGATGTCAGTTTGGATTATGTATAATAAATTATTTCATTACGTCCAACAAAAAGAAAGGATAGGAAGCTTTTATTGCCAGAAAATCAGTTTGGCATTTTGTTGCCTTTGTATTTTCTTCAAGTGAAGTAACAAAAAAGTGGCAACAGTGTCAAACCTTGGTCAAAATAGGCTTTAAAACTATCCTGACAGCAATCTGTTTTGCTAGGGAAATGAAATGGCAGGGTTTTCATATTATGAAAACTTGTCTTTTCATATTATGCAATCATACATCAGGGGTGCCTATCACCTACTTAAATGTGAATAATACTCATAAGTATTG
>JAKSDK010001357.1 GCA_022360095.1 Phycisphaerales bacterium | reverse complement strand
GAATGGTGGAAATAAACAAATATTATTATTATTATTATTACTGAACCAATGGCTAGAAGAACTATACTGAGACCAAGTGGAAGGTGTTTTGTTTGCTTGAAAGCAGGGCATATTACACCAGGTTGTCACTCAAAGGCCAAATGTTTTCATTGTGGAGCTAGACATCATGTGACTATCTGTGAAAACCCTAAGACGCCTATCCAACCTAGTAGTTTAGGAGCTGAATTAGCATCACTTAGTAGATCTGAAACTTTCCAGGAGAAATCCAAAGATGCTGGAATATCAACAATGCATGTTGGCAGCAATAATAACTCTATACTGTTGCAGACTGCCCAAGCCTGGAATGTATACTCAAGTCATTTTTGACACATGTAGCCAGAGATCTTATATAACCAGTAAGACACGTGAGCAGTTAAGATAACCTACTGTTGGTAGGGAAACCTTGCTAATCAAAACATTTGGTGACAGTTCAGCACCGGTAAAGGAATGTGACATTGTGCATCAGAACAATAGATGCAGTGAGTGTGTACGTCACTGCTTACGTTGTACCAGTAATATGCAGTCCAGTATCGATCCAAGAAATTCAAAGTGTAGTAGAATGCTATCCATACCTTCAAGGGCTACAGCTTGCATGTGGAGCTGTTAATGGAAAAGGTAGTGCTGACTTACTAATAGGAGCAGATCACTGGAACAATATGATCAAGTGATTAAGGAGCAATTAGAAAGTGGAGTAGTTGAAGAAGTGCGGCAAGATTAAGTCCTAGAACCTGGAAATGTGCACTATCTCCCACACAGGGGAGTTGTGAGACTTGACAGAGATACAACAAAGGTTAGAGTTGTATACGATGCCTCATCCTCGTTAAATCCTCTTCTACTGGACATTTTGCTGAGATTTAGAGTTCATGAAGTTGCTGTAACTGCTGATATTTAGAAAGCATTTTTGAATATTGAGATTGATCCAAGCCACAGAGACTTTTTACGATTTCTAGGGGTAGATGATGTCGATAAGGAATCACCTGAAATTAAGTTACTTCGCTTTACAAGAGTTGTATTTAGAGTGAATGCTAGCCCCTTCATTCTAAACGCTACTATCAAACACCATGTTAATACATGTATGCTGAATGACAATGCTCTTGCACTTGAGCTTTTGAAGTCTTTGTATGTAGATGACTTCATTTCTGGGGCCAAGGATGTGAACAATGCCTTTTCTTTGTCGAAGGAGATAAAACTCTGTCTCAAATCAGGAGGGTTCAATATGAGGAAGTGGAACAG
>JAKSDK010000309.1 GCA_022360095.1 Phycisphaerales bacterium | reverse complement strand
CTTATACTCAGGTGTAGCGCCATGAATTGCCTTAAATGTAATAATGAGTACTTTGAAACTGATGCGATATTCAATAGGTAACCAGGGTAGAGAGCGCAGCACGGGCGTTATGTGGTCATATCTAGAGATGTGACAAATTATACGAGCAGCTGAATTCTGAACACGTTGTAGTTTTCGTAAATGGACCGAAGAGAAGGCCAATTGCAATAATCAACTCGTCGCATAAACAAGGCATGAACTAGCGTTTCAGCGGAATCATTAGATAGATATTTCCTAAATCGTCGAATGTTGTGGGGATGGAAATACGCAGTTTTACAGGTCTTATTGATATTTTCCTTCAGATTTAGGTTACCGTCAAACCATTATTAGTTTCGAGATTTTTCGAACCCGTGACAGGACTTACTCTTGTATCACCGATCGTAAGGTGGTCAATATTGATTTTCTCCAACTGCCGTCTAGTACCGACCATTGTAAGTTCAGTTTTACCGTCGTTAATCTTGAGTTTTTCCACGATCATCCACGATGGTATTATATCTTTAATACAGCTCTGCATTGTGAAGAAGATATTTAACTGTTAACCAAGTAAGTTGAATAAATCTCAAAAAGGTTATTACAAAGTGTGATGGAATTAAAACAAATTGCAGCAGCTTAGTTTATTACAAAGTGGGGTGAACAGTTATTACAAATTTCGACAGCTTTTTGATTTATTAAGAATTGCAAGAGGTATTACAAAGTGCGATGGATCTATCACAAATTGCAACAAGTATTACAAAGTGCGACAGTACAAGGTCCCCTCTACCATGTCAGGAACTGTATCATGTCAAGAATTGTTGCCAAAATTTTTCTTAAATGGGACGTTTGACAATGCCAAAAATAAGAGTCAATGACAGTACATAACTGCGGGCTTTCCAAAAACTATTATTTGCAATCTCGCTTTGCAGTGTCGCCAAAAATTACTGAACGGGAGCTGAGTAAAATAGTCTATGTGCAGCAAGGAAGCGTCCTTTTTTTAAAATGTAAAGCAGAGGGAGTTCCCAAACCTGTTGTAACGTGGCGAAAAGATGGCCGACTCATTCAGAACAAAACAGACGAGACATACTTCAAACGCGAGAACGCCAGTAAAGATGATGAAGGAAAATACGAATGCGAGGCTTTTAACTCAGCTGGATCGGACAGATACAAGGTGGACGTAATTATAAAAGGTACAAATAATTTTGTTGAGGTAACGAAAAACTTAAAAAAACAAGCGGTCTGTTAAACAGATTTCTTCAATTTAATTGAAATTGAAAATATCATTAAACAGTGCAGTGAGGTATTGACTCTCTTCCTCAGATGGGCAAAAAAAGAAGACATTGATAGCATGTACAGAATCTTTCTCAACGTGTCAAGTCGTTCCCAT
>JAKSDK010000663.1 GCA_022360095.1 Phycisphaerales bacterium | reverse complement strand
GATGTATCACAAATGCGCTTTACTTAAATGTCAATGTATTCAGCATGAAAGTGCTAATTGGGGACACTATTTTTACGCCTCCTACAAGAGAAGGGACCGCCATTTTATGTGGTGATCTGAACCACGCGAAGTTCTAGCCATTTTAAGGAGAGGAGCATTACCTTCATTTCTCATTTATTTTAAGACCTTGAGTATAATGTATTAGTCTGGCCCAGAGAATCGAACCCACGACCTTCCATTCCACAGTCAAGTGCTCTAATGACTGAGCTGATTCTGTCGTGGTTAAACAATGCAATTTTTCTCAATACCCCCAAAAAGAATGAAAGGAAAAAGATACAGCTGATAAATCAGAAGTTCAAAGTGCCTACATATCGAATGAAACACTGTGTTTTTAGTTTCATAAAGCTTTTCAAATAACAAAATTGCAAGCTAAGATCAGACATCTAAACCTTTGCTTTCTGTCTCTGTTTTTGTGTGCTCACGTTTGATAGTTTGTTGTAGTTCTCCTATTCATACCGTGCAGAATGGCAACTTTGCAAGTGTTTGCTATTGCAAATTTTGAAGACTGCACTGAGCTGCAGAGATATATTTGTGTAAATTCCAGCAGAAAAAGATGCCAAAATATTTTCTCCCTTCAGTACAATTTTAAAGAAATCTGCTTTTTAACATAAACTTGGGTAACTGGGGGATATATATCGGACATATATGTAAACAACACTAACATTGATTTAAGTAGAAAACAGTGATTGAAGCTCAGATAGATAGTATTTATCGCAGGCAAAACTACAGAGTGGATGAGTATACCATAACTCAACATGTAACAAAAGTTGAAAAAATTATTTCCTTTCTTGTAATGTTCTGCTGTTTGAACAGAAAGTTGCAAAATTAGTTCCCAGCAGAAATTTCAGTCATCATGAAGCACAAAGCTTTTCGTGTTGCACTGTATAAAAAATACTTCTACTGTTTATATCATTTATATTTAGGAACTGTAAATGAAACTGATTGTTACTGCATCTACACTGTACCTCACAGTCAATTCCTTCAGCCTCTAACTGTTTTGCTGCATCTAGAGCAAGTTGAACAGATTTTGAATGTGCAACTAGGGTGATATGGTTTCCTACAGAAGAAAGAAAACATTAAAAATAAAATCAACACAAGAACTGGATATGGTATAATCAAGCGAGACACCATTTTAAGAGGCTTTGTTGTTGGCAGATACAGTCATGCATGTGAATGGTACATCAGTATAGTAAATTAGCTTTAATGTTCCAAGCCAAAACATTGTGCTGCAGAAACTTAGTACTTCAAAGTTTAAAGTGTGACTACCATTTCAAGATGTCAGCCAAGCCGAATCTTTCATTTTATTTTGTTGATGTATTGTAAGTGATCTTCTCTAAAATGAACTTAGTAAGTAGCAAGAAAGTAAGAAGTTTATTTATACACATCATTACCTAAGAGCTTCCAATAAAACTTGTTCAAAATTGCATGTGATACACCGTAAACGATGTATTAAATGCCCACTCTCAAATAAACACCTCTTATCTAATAAACGCCCTCCTTACGCTGTTAAGTTAGTATTAAACGCCCCTCTCTAATACACGCCCCATGTCTAATTAACGCCCCCCTTGAAAATTGCCCCCAAATACTAGGAAATGGCAAAATAGAGCAAAATCAATCGATTTATTAATTTCATTGCTTGATTAACATCAGTTTGTGTATTATGTC
>JAKSDK010001042.1 GCA_022360095.1 Phycisphaerales bacterium | reverse complement strand
GCCGGCCGACAGATGCGCGGCAAACCGCACGACATTGATGTCGACACCAGCCGTATAGGCGGTTTTCTCGTCCGCCCCCATCAGCCGTATGTGCTGGAAAATCGCGGTGCGCTGGAAAAGGAACCACAGGATGAACGCGGCGATCAGAACGAACAGGACAGGACTGAGCAACTCTGTTCCATATCCCCAGTCGGACAGCCAGTCCGGTGACAGACCGCCGGGCCTTGGGAGGATAACGAGATTGATGCCGGACAGGATCATGAAGCCAGCAAGCGACACGATAATCGGCGAGACGCGAAGGAAGACGATCATCGACGCGAGTAGAAACTGCCAGAGGCAGCCGACCAGAATTGCATAGACAAAGACAGCAAGCGGACTTTCAAAGCCCCACTGAGTCAGCCATGTGACGATGGTTACATTGATGAAGCCGACCGCGGGACCAATTGACAAATCGACCCCGCCGCGTCCCGCCATTGCGATGGGGGTGATTGCCATGGCTGCCAGAATCAACGGCGCCGAAACGAGAACGGCGCCGGCTGCGCCGACGGGGCTGAATAGCTGAGGCGACCTGAAGGCGCAAATCAGGAGCAATCCGACAACGAGACCAAAAGGCACGATCAGATGGTTGTACCGGCCTCTGGCTTGATGAAGGACCTGCATCATGACGCGACTTCCTCGCTCTCTGCATCGAATTCGATGTGTCCAGAGCGGCCGAACATCGCGGAGAGGATATTGCCCTCATTGATGTCGTCGTCCTTGAACGAGGCGAATATCGTGTCGTTCACAAAAACATCGGCCCGGTCGGCAAAATTGTAGAATTCTTCGATTTCGGAAGACAGGTAGACGACCGCTCCACCATTGGAGGCAAAGTCTCGAAGATGGCTGTAAAGATCCTTCTTCGTGCCGACATCCACGCCTCGGGCGGGATCGTTCAGAACGATTACTTTCGGGGATTTCGCGAATGCCCTGGCGATGAGAACCTTTTGCTGGTTGCCGCCTGAAAGGGTGGTGATTCTGTCTGACCTGCTGCCGATTTTGATTGCCAGCCGTTCCACCTCGATATTCAGCTTGTCCCGGATTCGATCGCGTGAGACGATCCCGCGTCGGTGGGTCAGTCGATCCATCAAGGCGATGCCAAAATTCTCAAAAATGGAAAGGTTCGGAAAAATGCCCTCCAGCTTTCTGTCGCCGGAGACATAGGTGATCCCCGCCTCCTCAGCCTCAGAGAGTGTTCTGAGCTGATGCGCCTCAGTGGAGCTGTCGCAGACCATGACCTCTCCTGAGTAGGGCTTTTCGATACAT
>JAKSDK010000498.1 GCA_022360095.1 Phycisphaerales bacterium | reverse complement strand
CGAATCAAGACATTGTTCACAAGGAATCGTTTGCAAGGAAAATCAATGGTAGCGATTGACAGCGTGTACATGAATTTCTGTGGATTAAACTAAAGTTGTGTTTACATTGTACGCCTCATCGATTTGTAAGGTCCTGAGGCAGTTCTGCCGCCTCAACATGCACCAAACCCATGACTGTCATTGCGAAAGGTCTTCAAGATGCTAGACAGTTTAAGGAAGACCTAGACAGCTGTCAGCTCGAAGTGATTGGAACCACAAAAGGGAGGCCATTTTTCATATTTTGAGGGATGACACAGTTTCCTCCAAAGAATGCTTTAAGTTTGTTTGCGTGCAGACCTGTTCCAACTGCTCCCATCAATACCTAATCATCTTCATCGATATAGTATTTTCATAACAGCTTAGGCTAAGCACAACGCTTAGGAGAAGTAGCAATACATACAGCCAGATACTAAATACGTCTCAGAACATGTTCGCTGATTGGCCAATTTCCTTTACTAGGTTGGGAGGGTGGTACACTTTCTCGTTGGCCAGTTGTCTACACGTAATACTTTGCTAATACCCACTTCCATCCTTTGCTTAGTATAATTCGCCCTCAGTTTTCTTTCTCTTTATCGTGGTAAATAGTGTAAAATCGTCATATGTTATCTTTGTATTTTTCTAGTAAAGGGGATTTTTCAGAAGGACCTGCCTTTTTACTTTGCTAACATTTTCTTTTTCACTTTATGTAGCTTGATTATTACCAGTTTTCCTACATTGTTCCGTTAACTGAAGTTATTACCCATTTGGTAAGTTTTTTTCAAATCAATTGTCACATTTGCAATGGCATTTTTTTTCCAGGGGGGAGGTTTAGAAGGATCTACCTTTTAATTTGTTAACATTTCTTTTCTCTTGAAGTAGATTGATTGTTACCAGTTTTCCTACCGTGTTTCTACATTTGTTTGTTACCAGAAGTTATCAGCAGTTTGGTCAGTTATTTTCAAATCTATTGTTCAAGCAGAATGCCCATACGTTGACCAGTATGGCATACGCTAGCATGTTTGGCTAATGTAACCTTGATTTCCACCGTTCCCTCAAGTCCAGTCTTTGAGCCTACACCATCATCAACATTGGGGGATGCGTCAAGTTCAGGTATTGCACGTACTACTTCAGCGTTCTCTAACTTACAAAGGTTCTCTGTTCTCTGTTTGTACAGTGAAATCAATGTGTGTAAGTTGATACAATGTTATTACTTGATTTAACATGTACAACTCTGAGGAACATACGGCCTATGTTGAGTCATTAGCAAAGAATTCACAAATTCCCTACCTTTTCTCTACACTTTGACTTTTAAGAGTGTTCATTATGGAACTCCCCACATTTCATATGCCAGTAACGTAACGTTTTTTCTGGAACAAAATGAACTTGGTACACTTACTAAGAAGCCGATTTATAACCTTAGCATCTAGCGCAACATTAAATATATAAATTTCCGTGTTCAAGTGCATAAAGCAACACAGCTTAAAAAATGCAAACTGGTTTTTAAAAACATTTTTTCCCTTTTCTTTCACTAGCAGGTAGAGGTACCAAGAGGAAGCTTGCATTTCAAAGATGAATCACTCTTTGTAACCTTTGCAAGTCGACAAAGCAAACGGGGATGGTAAAACGCAACAACTGCACTTAATAGCAGCACACTAAATGCATTGGCATGCGGATGATTGACTATGATAGCATGTTACAGTGCTTTTCATTTG
>JAKSDK010001538.1 GCA_022360095.1 Phycisphaerales bacterium | reverse complement strand
GAAGTACACTATTTTTCGACTTATGGTTCGAGTTATCGAGGGTAAATTTATATAGAAATCACCTGAAAGGAAACACAAATTACTTCGAGTTAGCGAGATCAGAGGTTCGAGTAAATGAGCGTTCGAGTTACCGTGGGTAAAAATACAGTAAATGTATGAAGGAAATCGAGTTTGATTTGAGTTAGCGCCAGGTTCGAGGGTTATAGGGAGTCGACTGTAGTTATAATAAATAATAAGTAAATGAATAATAAACGACTAAATAAATAACTAAGCAATTAAGTAATTAATCAACTAGATTGCTATATCAATAGGTTAGAGCCAGCCAAGCCAAGTTTCGTTTTGTTTTGGTCAATAGTGATTTTAGCTGATCAAATTCTTGAATTTGTTTGTCTCCTGCCCTTTTGACCCTTTCCGATATATGATTAAAAGTAAAGAATTTCCATATATCAAGTTAATTCATACCGCGCTAGGACTAAATCGAAAAATCAGCTACATACATATATCAAGTTTCAATATTAACAATACACCACGAGCAGTCTCTTATTTTGCGATCAAAGTCACTGGAGTAGCTAGGACGCGCTAGCCGCGAACAACCAAGGGCGTAACGCCCCAGTCCCTGTTTGACTAAAAGTGTTTAAAGTGCCTTCAGCCTAACTCCGTCTGAGAACTTGACGGATGTAGGAGAAAAGGTGGACTGTAGCATTCCATATTAACAAATAATAGTGTCCTTTTCCATAAATACAAAAGCCCTGGGGAAGAGGTTGCTAAAAATAAGTAGATTTTTGAAAATAGAAGAAGGATTTAATGTTGAGTCAACGAAATGTTTAGGGTAAATTGCTGTGATAAGGGGCTTTCTATACTCTTAATGATGATGTTGTAGACTTAAGCTTCGTCTAAACCATTACATTTTAAGTGTCAAATTATGATAAACCTTTTCGTGTTCTTGCACAATAGAAAATTTGCGAAAATTTGGCTTTACTAGAGATAGTGGACGAGGGGGCCCTAATTTTTCGGGTGGCAAATATACACTGTCTTACAAAGCGTTCTCTTGGAAGATTAAATATATTTGTTTTGAAATCTCAAACGATTTCAAACATTGCGTTTGGTTCTAAATTCATGCAATTGGCTAACTTCGGCATATAGTCATGATACGCAACCGTTTTCTACACTTCCCTATGATTCGCCCTATGTAAGAGAATCCAAGACAGTCTTAGATTCTGGATTCCACGCCGT
>JAKSDK010000339.1 GCA_022360095.1 Phycisphaerales bacterium | reverse complement strand
TCTCCGAATGGGTTGTACTGGTAGAACAAGTGATACTCGCCGTCGTAGTAGAACATCCCGTTAGGGTCGTTCATCCAGTTCTTCGCCGGCGTAAAATGAAACTGCGGCCGGTAGCGTTCTTTGTAGGACTGGGCGTCCTGCGCTGCGGCGGGAGCAAACGCAAAAAGAGCAGCCGTGAGAACACTGGCAAAGGCGCAATCGTGGACGCGATTGCCAATCCATCCTGCAAATGGTTTCGCAAGTAGAGATTTATCACCAAACGAGTTTCGGCAATTCACTTGTCCAGAATACAACATCTTGTTCAGGTGAGTCGAGTCGGTGATTTCGCGTATCAGGTATCATTCATTTTGCCTCCAGAGCCATAGATGCGCCATCGGAGTGGATGAGGACAGGAAAAAAATCTGGCCAAAACTTTGCGACTGCCGAAAACCCCTGACACGGCGGTGACTACCTCTTGGCGTCTTACCGCCGAGGCGCGGTCTTTGCATCCTGTTCCATCAACCAGTGACATTCCGTGCTCTCGGTGTTTTTGCCGATGTCGCTTAAAGATATTGCCCAAAAGATCGAGAGACAACTACCATGAATTCATGTTTCGAAGTGCCTTGCTCACATTCGTCGGTTCGTTTTTGGCTTTTGTCGTTGATTTCAGTTTCGCGCAGGAGGAAGGAGGCCATCGGCCCCTGCCGGGCACGCCTGAGTTAAAGCTGGAAGGTGACATAGCTTCGCTTCTCGTGGAACAAGCGGACGATTTCCTGCTGAAAGAACTCGAAGCTTCCGTGGATCGACGGGCCAGGTTCTGGAAGCGGGATTTTTCCTCGCCCGAAAAGTACGCGGAGTCGATTGAACCGAACCGAAAGTGGCTCGCGCATATTTTGGGGGTTCGGGACAAGCGGGTGGAGGACATGGAGATCCACTACCATTCTACGACGGCAGATTCATCGTTGCTGGCGGAGACCGATCACTTCGTGGCGCACGACGTGCATTGGCCGGCATTTGGCGATGTCACCGGAACGGGATTGATGCTGGTGCCGCTGGACGATTCGATTGTGGCCGATGTCATTGCGATTCCGGATGCGAACCAGACGCCGGAGCAGATCGCCGGATTCGAACCCGGACTCGAGCCCCGCGAACAGTTTGCGAGGCGCCTGGCGGAAAGCGGTTGCCGGGTGCTGATTCCGCTGCTGATCAACCGCGAGGAACGCATGCCGAAACTGAGCCATCGCGAATTTCTCTACCGGTCGGCGTTTGAGCTGGGCCGTCACCTGATTGGCTACGAAGTGCAGAAAGTTTTGGCGCTCACGAACTGGTTCGAGGAACTCCCCGGCGGCTTCAGACGGAAGACCGGCGTCGTTGGCTGGGGTGAAGGTGGTCTCGTCGCTTTTTATGC
>JAKSDK010000974.1 GCA_022360095.1 Phycisphaerales bacterium | reverse complement strand
ACTCGCCGGCCGTCACCAAAGGGTTAAACAAAGTTACCACTTTGTTTCAAATTGGCCTTTTTCCTCATAAAAAAGTCAAATTTGCCCATTTCAACACAAAAAAGGCTTATAATGTGATCATGAACAAGAAGAACTTCCCATGTTTAATTAATGCTAAAAGCAATTTTCTTGTTTAGATGATTGAATAGGCTAATTTTAAAAGCAAAATGGCGGTCACTGTGACGTCACATATGATGTCATCATATCTTTACTAACCTTAACAATGCTGAAATAATATCTCAGATACGTAGTTGTTCAAATCTTCTTTAAAAAAATCGTGTGTTTAAATCAAGAGGAAATCAAATGTTTGTTTATAAATCCAAGACGGCGACCAAAATAACAGTTTAAGTAGCAAATTTAAAATTCGATTTACAAAGTGAAAGCTAACTTCCTATCCTTGCTATCATGCATTTTTGTGATGCTTTTTACTGAAAGATTTAGATTATACATGTCTTGTTTGTTCCCCTAACGTGAGCCATACAACCCCCCTAGCTGATGGACTATTTCGGCAGCGTTAGGAACTGGATGGGTAACCCACCGCGAATATCGTCGTGAAGGCCCCTTCTATGTTCTTTCTTTTCTTCGTCTCCTTTTTTGCGTATTGAGTGGTGTTATTTTTAAAAGTGTATTGAAAAGCATATTTGGTATTATTTCGGCCGCTGGATTTAGAAAAAAAAACACAAACACGGCAGTACAATACGGGTGAAAATTATTATAAGCTTACATAGGGCCGTACAGTGTAGTACAGAACTGAATCTATCGCGGGGAATTTAACCGGCACACTAATAAATTTGGATTCCAAGCTAGATTTCAGGGGAAAAATGGGAATGCGACTTTGAAACATTCCCGTCGTGAATGCTTTACTTCGCGCTCTGCCAAAGTAATAATGAAGAAAAAAAGTTCAAATCCAAAATTAAAAACACACTTGATATTACTGTGGATAAACTCTAACCAAACCCGGGATTAAGTAGTATATCGAAACTATGTTTAAACTCATTATGGGGTAAATCGTTCAACGATCAAATATGAATCAAACCAAATAAGTCACTGAATCAACAACAGCATTACAAGTTACTGTTGGATGAGGCATTTTGAATTTGAATATTCAGTTCATTAAAAAAGACATGGTTCAAATATGATATACAACTTCAAAGATAATTTCATTGATACAACACCAACACTTACAATGCCTGTTTCAAAACAAGTCATTCAAGATTAATGCTATGTGAGAAACACGACTTATTACAAGAAAAAGTATTATACTTTATCACTGATTCAATAATATACATCGATGATGGAATGAAAAATGTCAAAACAGGTGACATCTTGGGTAGAATGACAGATTAAGTATCAAGCAAAACAGTCACTCAATTCGTTTCAACAGGGCCAAAAGCTTCTAGTTTTAAGAGATAAAAGGCTTCACATTAAACCATGAAAATGGCAGTCTTTTGATTGCTGGATTAGCCTGTCTTTACTTTATAAAAATAACAGCATCCAGTTATTTGAAGAAGATATCAACCATCGTTGACTTTTTCATATATTGGCATTCGTTCATGTGGAGAAAATATCAACCATCTTTACTTTAGGATCCTAAATAATGCTGCTGTGGCACGCCGTGGTGATTTTTTTCTGTTTTGATTATGCAAATATCTAAACAAACTTCAGTTTTGAGAAACTTATAGTTTGCATAAAATTGTTGCGTAAAAGTACACCATCAGATAAAAGCAGTGATGTAATACATTTTTGCCGGCTTGCTGATCATGAGAGTTACGAAAGCGCACTCACTTATGACTGAAACGAATTTCCTGTTGATGGCGTTGATCACTAAAATGTCATAAAACACACCTGTAAGGTTAATATTAGGGCCCTTTATACGAGGAAAAATAAGACGCGTCTTACATAAGACGCATCTTAAATAAGACGCGAACTTTCCGTATAAACGGCACATTTCGTCTAAAATAAGACGCGGCTTAGCTAAGACGCGTCTTAATAGATAAGACATGCTCGTATAAATGGTACAGTTCGCGT
>JAKSDK010001546.1 GCA_022360095.1 Phycisphaerales bacterium | reverse complement strand
TGCCAACTATTTTTCTCCTGTGTCGGGGAAGATTTTGAAGGCGTGTTGACAGATACGGAGGTTAATCTGTTCGTCGGACACAAGCGACGGGCTTTTGATTTGTTATGGCGTCCATTGTATTTGCGAACGTTTCTATAACAGTGAAATGAGTTATTTTGGCATAACATCATATCACAAAGAATGTCCAGTTCGCAGACATTTTTTTGGGAGCAGAGTAATGGAAAGTAAAAGGAACTGAGTGTGCACTAAACGGTACACAAATAGCTTTTAAGTGGGTGATTGATGGCGTGACAATAGCAAGTACATACTACCTGTGTAAAATTCAGGGCTTTCACATACGGAGAGTCGCTCGAATGTGCCACATTTCTAGAGAAAATGTACGGAGAATAATAAAGAAGACCTCTTTGCCAAGAAAGAGTGTAAGGAACATTGCCCTAAGGTACTCCTTTTTAAGTTAAGGGCAAGAGGCGAGAGGTAGATGAAAGATCGACAGAAAGGGGGAAACTTTTACTCCAAACTGAAAAATGCAACAAGCCACGATTATTCCCAAGACGTATTAGCGAGAACAGTACCCCGCTTTCTGAATTTGTAAAGATACTACATGTATTGACCACAAGGGCGTAAAAAAGGTGTCCTACAATAGTGTTTGGTCCAACGCAAATAGATTCTTAATGATACTCCAGGCTGCCGCTGTAAAATCGACAACTTTTTATAAATGTTTACAACGTATGTTAATTTGGTCATGCGCCAAATGCCGGTCATGTTGAAACGCAGACCATGCAGACTGCAGACTGCAGACTGTAGACTGTGCAGACCGTGCAGACTGTGCAGACTGAGTGTATTTTTACTTGTACCTTAATTTCTAGTAAAATTTTTACTATAGTTTCCTCCTTCCTCTCATTATGTGTACTGTTCATCACCATCATATGTGCACTGATGTGTACCTGCAAGGGTCATGGGTAGGAAATGAGAAAATCACGGCTAATGTTTACCGGCAGATGTAAAAGCATTTTCG
>JAKSDK010000927.1 GCA_022360095.1 Phycisphaerales bacterium | reverse complement strand
TTCTCCTAGAAAATAAGAGACTGCTCACAGGCTACAGAATGGTGGATTAAAACGCGAAAAACGAACGTTTGAAATTGTAGGGGATGTAATAAGGCTAGGAAAATAATGTTCCTGTGAATTTTTTTTGAAATTACTATAGCTGTCATGCTATTAGGACCATGACATTATGCAAGAGCGACGACCAACTTAACGCGCCGCAGGTTATCTAAATTGTTCAAATTTGTAGCGGTTGTTTCGTTCCAGGCGTTTCCGAACCTCCAAACAACATCCGAGCATCGTCGAGTTGTAACAGCGTCGATGTAAAGTGGGATCCGGCTGAAAAAGATGGCGGAAGTCCGGTGATCGGATACTATATTGAACTTAGGCATGAAGGGCAAACATTAAAATCAGAATACCTTAAGACCTCACTTCGTGACAAGACCTTTAAAGATCTAGAGGCTAAAACGTTGTATGAAGTACGAATGAACTCTGAAAACGCCAACGGGACAGGAGAGTGGAGAATGGTTTCCATCAACACTACTGAGGCATGTAAGTCACGACAAGTGAACTGATTATCTTTCTCTTCTGCTGCAATGTCTATCTCTGCTTTAAGATTTCTACTTATTTCCACGGAGGGGGTGGGGCGGGGGGGGGGGGAAGGTTATCCCTATAATGGCCTACATATGGAGGCTCCGCCCGAATTCGAAAGGGGTACCTTCTTCAGGCTTCAGGTATACGAAAGCATGGGGCTTTCACAAGTTGAAGTATACGAAAGGGTAAATCTGTCATTTCGATCTTTAAAATGACCTAAAAGGGCTACAGAATGACTTTATGGCTCTGAAGATGTCGAGAAAATTTTTTAGTTTTGTGATGCAAAGTTCTTAACTAGGTATATGGAAGGGGTACCATTTGTCAAAGAAAGTATACGAAAGGGGTGCCTTTTCTGTAAAAAAAGGGTGTAAAAGGATAAGGGGTTGGATCTCGGGGCGGAGCCTCCCAGGGTAAGACTTTGTTGAGTACCCTCTGGGATTTAGTGTGTGCCAAGTTCCGGTCAAACGGCTTTACAATGGTCAAGTCGAGTTAGAGATGCTGGCGAAGTC
>JAKSDK010000652.1 GCA_022360095.1 Phycisphaerales bacterium | reverse complement strand
GTCGAGTTTTGAACTCGAAAACGTTTTCAAATTCGTGCTTGCGTGATTAGCGCGCGAAAAGCCAAACAACTTGACGCCACAACCATGTTTACATGCTCTCATGCAAACACTCCTCTCGGCCAATCAGAGCGCGCGTACTGTCTTAGTTATTTTATAAATGTTTGTATCTCACTGATGTTAAAACTATTGCATTTCGGTCCAACCTATAACATTACAAAAGCAGTTTACAGGACTTCCCGTTTAGATATGTACTGTTGTTAGTGTCCTTCAATCAAACGTTGGTTTATACAAAAAGATTGTTTATGCAACAATACACAATTTCTAGTCTTTGACTGTTTGTAACTTGTAACTGCTAATGAGAAAATTACTTTACAGTTTTCATTAGAGTTTGAAAGCATTCACTTTTATATACGTTTTATTGTTTTAAATCATTAAAGGTTCAACAACCTTGAAATCTTGATTGTTAAAACATTACTCACAAGAGTGATGAAATATAGTTATTGACTTCACTGGTTGTCTGGTAGGCTCTTTTTATATTATTTTAACTACCAGTACTTGTGAAGAAATTAGAATTACTCAGCCACAATAATTTTGCTCACACGTTCTGAGAACAAACCTTTTATCTTTTTCGGCAAAGCCTATTTTAACACATGTTACCAATTAGGCAAACCTTTAGCAAGATCGTTTGACATTTGTTCTTACAAAAAGCAGTTACCAAGAGTGAAAAAGTCCATTTACGGCCAGGAAGCATACCAGCACAATTACCTGTTCTTTTAGAAATTGAAGGAACTACCTTCGCTGACAAGGTGAGAAGGTACATGTACATATATTAGCAGGACTGTCACTAAGGGCCAGGGGGCCGGAGATTTCCCCTGGCTACTGTGGGCATGACTCCTAGATATTCTACAAACGAAAAGGAAAATCATACAAAAAGAACTCCCTGGGTGTTCATTTCCCTACCTACTAATTATTGCCTGTACCTGGCAACTTGAAGTCCTAGCCACAGCCCTGTATTATCATTTAGAAAGCAACCTTTGTCTAACTCTTGTGTCATTGCTTAGCTAGCAAGGGCTGTGATTATTTGCATTGTTTGAAGATATAGATGAATGCCATGATTACCATCATCGACAAGTGGATCAAGAGATAATGCTAAAATAGCCCTATCTTCATCTGTCAGCTCTACTGATGAACGTGGAACCTCAACATTGTTGTTAGTCTGAAGCTGTGGAACTGGGCCATCATCATCAAGACCATATGTTGATGGGTCAATCACTTCATGATCCAAGGCCATTCTTACAGCTCGTTGGCTTGAATATGCCTG
>JAKSDK010001580.1 GCA_022360095.1 Phycisphaerales bacterium | reverse complement strand
TCCGCGCAGAGATCAATGAATGCAAACTTGATACAGAATGTAGAGGTGAGTTCGTGATACTTAATACATGAATTTTATTACAAACTTATTTTGCGTCATATTTCTCTAAGTTTCCCTCCTCCTCCCTGTTTAAAATAATAACTGCTCGCAGCGCTATTTATGCACGCGCTTCTGACACCGGATATTTGTGCCCTTGTTTGAAATTCAAGTTTTGCTGTCATTTGTCTCCAAAAATCGTTAAAAAATGGAAGAAAAGAAGATGTTCAAGTAGTTCTGCATAATTGAGCTTATTATTATTACTTAGGACCAATAAAATGCAAAATATTAGTTTCAAAAAGCTTCACATTTTTTTGCATACGGCTAATACCTAACTGGTCCTTCCTTGATGGTTATCATGACCCAAAAACGCGTGCAATAGCCTAATAGAGAAGTACTCTGAGATTTATAATGTGTGCTTCCCTGTAAGAAAATTAACAAGAAAAGCAGTTCCGTTTAAATAAACCGTAATTATCCAAAGCCCTTATCAAATGTATTAAGAAGAAAAATAGGCTTTATAAAAAATATCTACGGAATCCAACAATAGATCGTTAATCAAAAAGTTACAAAAGCTATAAAAAAAAATTAAATAATTCTCTGCCGATAGCGAAACGTCTATACTACGAGAAAATATTGAATAATGTTTAATCATAAACCCATGAGTTTCTGGTTCAGTCTAATACTCGTACTACTTGGAAAGTTTTAAAATTAATGAAATTCTAAACAGAACGAAAAGAAAGTCCAAACGATGTTCACAAACATATAAAGCTGATGATCGTGAAATTACTGATCCTTTCGAAATTGCCAACAGGTATTGTAGTTACTTTTCAAGCATCGGTCTTAATTTAGCAAGGGGTATACAGCCTAAAACTTCAGACCGTAGTTTTCTTAATGGTTCCTTTACACAGTCAATATTCTTCAATCCTACCACCCAAGATTAGAATACTGAAATTGCGAAGACATTTCTGCCGGGCAAAGCAGCTGGCCACGACCAGATTCCAATGACAGTCATTAAGGAGTCCATTCTACTCGTTTCCGAACCACTCACCCAGATCATTAACTTGTCTATTCAGCATGGTATTGTTCCCGATGGAATTAAAATTGCTCGCGTGATACCTATTTTTATATTTGATGATCAGTCGCTTTTCACCAACTACCGACCTATCTCGGTACTTGTCAGCTTTTCAAAATTCTTAGAAAGAAGTTATCTACAATCGTCTAATGCAATACCTACAACAGTTTTTCATCGAGTTAATAGTCTTACTTGTACACCCAAAAATAGCAATCATGTTCGATCACAGTAGATTAGGCCTGTAAACAAATAGACCTATTCGTGTATTGTATTTCCATTAGCTGTTGCATCATAATGTGACATTCACCAGTCTCTCCTACATTGCTCCGTTAGAGAGACTACGGATAATTGGACAAGTTCGACAAGTTTAGTTTACTAGTAAATCTTGGCGACGAATCTGGTGGCGTGTAAACCAGCCTT
>JAKSDK010000261.1 GCA_022360095.1 Phycisphaerales bacterium | reverse complement strand
GACCATATCACCAATTACATCCACGGTCGCATCCGGGAAACCGTGAAGGACCCGGAAACGGCCGAAGCGCTCATGCCGCGCTCTTATCCCTTTGCCACCAAGCGTCCTTGTATCGACACGGATTATTACGAAACCTACAACCGGGACAATGTGCAATTGGTGGATTTGCACAAGACGCCCATTGTGGAGATTACGGACACGGGCATCAAAACAAGCGCCGGCGAAGAAGCCTTCGATGCGATCGTGTTTGCCACCGGGTTTGATGCCATGACGGGCGCGCTCACCGCCGTAGATATACAGGGCAAGAACGGCGTGTCACTGAAAGATAAATGGGCCCACGGGCCGCATACCTATCTGGGCCTTGCCGTTGCGGGCTTCCCCAATCTGTTCACCATCACGGGGCCGTCCAGCCCCTCGGTGCTCAGCAACATGCTGGTGTCCATCGAACAGCATGTGGATTGGATCACTGACTGCATTTCGTGGATGCGCGAACGAAACCTGGCGACCATCGAAGCGGAAACTGACGCCGAAGACGAATGGGCGACGCACACGGATCTTCAGGCGCACCTGACCCTCTTCCCTAAGGCCAATTCCTGGTATATGGGCGCCAATGTGCCCGGCAAAACCCGTATGTTCATGGCCTATGTGGGCGGCGTGGGCACCTACCGGCAAGTGTGCGATGCCATCGCCGCGGCGGGCTATGAAGGGTTCACCTTCGGCGAAGCGGCAACTTGATTACCCTGCCGGTCGGCGTTTTTAACGCCGACCGGAGGTTCACGTGTCTGCGCTTGGATGAGATTAAATTGCGGAAGGGGTTATAAACCCCGTCCGGCTCAGTGGCTTCAAGCAAAATTTCACTTGTTGAATCGCTCGAGCGATGGGACCAGTATTTCCGCATGACCACTGAGAATCTAAACATCATGCGACTGCATACGGGGGCGTTGTACTCGTACAATGCCGACGGACGAATAACAGGCTGCAATCAAATCAATGGGGGATTAGTTCCACGCTTTCACTTAGCGCGAACTGACACGCGCAGCTTTTGCGTGTTCCGTCAGGACGTCCCTGACCGGCTCGTAGAATCCATTGTACAGGTCGCGGTCAAGGAGCCTCCGCTTGATAGTCACCGTGCTCTCCCAGTGTTCCACAAAGAATACGTCAGCCTACTGTCGGATCATGGCTCCGTTGAGGCCATTTGGCATGGCTCGACCTATCGATTTACAAACATCAACAGCGCATACGATCCGAACGTTGTTGAAATCAATTCATCGAATATGGACTTGTTGAAAGCCTATATGGCTGATTGGCTCGACGACGTTCAGTACCGCCATCCGTTCGTTGCCTTGGTGGATGACGGTCATGCGGTTGCCGTATGTGTAAGCGCCAGGATGACACCGAAGGCACATGAGGCGGGTGTCGAGACGGTCCCCTCGTTTAGACAACGAGGCTATGCAACACGGGTCGTCGCTGCATGGGCCAAGGCCGTTTCACGGGCAGATGCCGAGCCGCTCTACAGCACGTCTTGGGACAACCACGCTTCACAAGCTGTCGCGCGTGCCTTGAATTTGGAGCTGGTTGGAACCGACTTTCACATTCGCTGAGGTAACGAAGGAACCTGGCCATTCCCGCCGGTCGGCGTTTTTAACGCCGACCGGAGGTTCACGTGTCTGCGCTTGGACAAGATGAACATGCGGACGGGGTTACAAACCCCGT
>JAKSDK010001370.1 GCA_022360095.1 Phycisphaerales bacterium | reverse complement strand
TTCAGATACTTTGAAATGCATTGATCAGTAATGGTTTAGACATAAGCTTTCTAATGAATATTGGGTGGATAAACTAGACAAATAAGAGACCGAGGAAAGTGTCTCCCGGAATAGAAGTTGGGGTGGGATTTGTTAATAATTAACCAGTAAAGAATAGATTTTTATATATATTTTGCCTCAGTATGAACAATCCTGTTTAACATTTCTCTGCTATGCTGTGTGTTGAATTCCCACAGGTGCAGCTTTAGTGAGATAGTTCATTTTGTGAAAGCTGTCATCCTTGTGATTAGCGCACACTTAAATTTATCAACCATCTCTGATTTCCACCTAGAAATCAGCTTTTGTTGTGTGCCTAGCTTTGTTAAATAAATTTGTTGTTGTATTTGTTGTTGTTGTTGTTGTATTTCAGTGGTCAGTCACGTTTTGAGTGCTAAGGTATCCCTTGAATGGAGATTCAACCTGGGTCACACTCTCATCAATGTAGGTAAAAGATACAAATAAAATATGCACATTTTTCCGGAAAGGGCCAAATTTTGTGCCCCCTGAATGGAGGTGTCTCTTAAATATGGGTGTCCCAAAAGGAGATGTTCCACTGTATTCATTTTCATGCAATAATCCGCGGCTTCCAGAAGAACCCCACTTCATGTAACACGTGTTGTTCCAAATTGTAGTGTCTATTTTTATATTCTCCCGGGTGAGACCATGTCTCACGACGATACTGACTTGCCACTGCCCGATGCCTAAAAGTTTTAACTTCTAAAACTGATACTCAGGCCATGTCTTCTCTACGTTGCACCGGATACCTTTTCGCGCCGACATAAAAAGCTATCTGATACAGTATGAACGAAATCGGCACAGACCTGGACCAAGTCGTTCAAACACATCGAACATCGTGCCGGAGCAGTTGCCCAATTGAATTGAGAGGGTTTGGTGCACTGACTACCAGTCTTCACTCCTAGCTAGGCCCAGTTGTTCGAAGGCCGATTAGCGCTAACCTGACAGTCCGGGCCATAGCCATTTCTGATATCGGATTCGTGTGTTGTCATTGGTTGAGGTAAAAACCAAACAAAATAAACC
>JAKSDK010000476.1 GCA_022360095.1 Phycisphaerales bacterium | reverse complement strand
GTTAAAATATAAACACCTGTCGAGCAGCAGTTTTGGTGATGGTATAATACACTTTATAGAGGAGCAATAATAATAATATTATTTAAAATACATACATAAGACCACTCATGTAGGAAAGGATGATAAACTTTGCCGTTTGTGTCCACATGATGTGATGGTTTGATAGCCATGCTGCTGGTGGGTTTAACAAACACCAAGGGAGGAACATATGGATGATTCTCCTGTAGCCATACACACACTGGAATGTTGTATGTTACACCTGTTCATCAGGAAAAAATAAAAATCCAGTACTTATTAACATACTGATTTTCTTACGGTTGTAGCTTCGGTATATTAGCAAAGCAGAAATAGTATTTGCATAGTCCTACCTGTAACTTAAGATTGTTGTTTACAGGATTGACCCTTGAAAACAACCACTAGCAGCATAAGAGATAATGTTTACAGATATGTACCTGACTCATTCCATCAATAAATTAAAACAATTTTTGAAAGCCAAAAAAGTACAATCTTAATACTCTATTATTTTACTTTAATGTCCTCATGCAAAAATGGCCATCCTATATGTGTGAATAATGTCCTTTACATTGAGAACCAGCTATTAGTTATGAAAAAAAGAAATCTTAGTATTTCCTTTGCGCTGATTCCTGCTGGTAGCAGTTTAGCAACTATAATACCACTTAAGATACCATCTGTGCCATGTACATGTATGAAAAAAACCCATTTATGAGATATAAGTAACGCAGAGTAAGTACCTGTGAGTTCAAATAGGATTATTATTGGAAGCAGAACAGTCCTCTTACCACATCAATAAAATGTACACATTTGGTATTATCTATTTAGGGTTTAATTTGGACTGTTGTGTTATAGGAAACTAGTAATAACTGTTGATCACTGGTGTTCAGTTGTTAGTAGCAAATATCCATGTTAGATTACATAGCCATCTGCCTGTATGCTCAGTCTACAGTAAACTTATATGTATGATTGGGCTAGCCAGGTCTCGCTTAACTCCACCAAGTCCAGTCCTAAATAAACACTTGTTACAGAAATAATTACAGTGTATTGCCCTGGTCCCAGTTAAGTATTAGGGAAACTGACTGTGTTATCCACAGGAATAATTAGGGCTGGGAAACATAGAAAGTTTTGAATGGGTTATTCCAGAAAAAATCCAC
>JAKSDK010000993.1 GCA_022360095.1 Phycisphaerales bacterium | reverse complement strand
CCATTTTTAATGAGGGATTTACTTAATATCACAAATGATAACATACATGTGTCCCTCAAGTAATATATAGCATTATAAGATGTTGATGGGCCCTTGGAGGGTTCTGTACTTTCAGAGCCATTAGAGCGGTTGTATGTGACCCATGCACTGATATGTGATCATGTGGTGTTGTTCCCCCCTCGGTCAACACAGCTTCATGGTCTCCTTTTGGGGTTGCACTGTCCACTGATTAGCTTGAGTTGTCTCCTATGGCCCCTGGAATGCATGCATCAGTCTTAACCAGTGGGGAGGTAATACCTTTACAGTGTGTTACATAATGACATGGGACACTCCATCCAGTATTGTGACCATCCTTAAGACTATAAACCCATAAAACAATTTACACACATCTATGTAGTTTTGTTTGTAATATGACATAGGAATAACGGCTGTTTACTTTTGGCTGCTTGGGAGGTCTCCCAGCCTTCCCCACCCTGGGAGTCAGGGTCTAGGGTGTATGGGAACCGGAAGTTCCATGGCAAACCATAGACTGCGAGCAGTCTCTTAGTTTTCTTTGCATTACTGCACGCAAAACCTAATCACGCGAGCGACGAAGCCGCTTGCCGCGAGAAACGAGGGCGTAAGCCGACTTTAATATTCCTACGTGTAGGCTATCTATTTTGAAATGAAAAATCAATCGTTGTTTTTCAATGTCCTAATTCAACTATAACAGCCTATAGTGCTAGTATCTGTACTCCTCTCTTACACAACGTTTTGTCTTTCTGGGAAGTTCCATTCTCTGATTTAACAACAGGGAACATACTAATGTCAAGGTATACAGAACAAGGTGTTTTAAAAAAAACTTAGCAAGCGAACAATCTCTCTGTGGCTGCTCACCACATGTTCACTTATATCGTTCAGACTTTAGTCAACAGTTTAACGATTTCTTTGACTGAATGGCCAGAGAACCAGAAAAATAAATGCCTCAGCTTTAGCGCAAACAGTGTAGGCCTTCATTTTTGTTACAGAGTGGAGAAAATTAAAGAAAACAGCAAAGAACAAAAATAGAAAACCTACAAAATGGACAGGAAAAAACTCGCGTACGTACACATTTGAGGGCAAAACTTCAAAAATATTATAATTTCTTCAAATTTTAGTTTGAAATTGCTTTGAACGGTTACTTAGATATTAAATTTCTTACCTGAATCGGTTTACATTTGCCTAAAGAAGCATTAAATGCTTTGCGCAAAATACAAATTACAATGGGAACGAACTTTTGAAACACCCTGTATATTGGAACAATGAAACAGCCCAAGCGGGGTATTATTAATTAAGAAATGCCAAAACACAAATTATGCAGCATTGTATTGGTGTGGGGCAGAATGCAAATCAATAAAGAAACCAAACAGCTTCAAATATTGGTATAATTACACATGTATCTGAGAACACCTTATAGGTTTTCTTTTTCTAGTTTTGATATTTCAGACTATAACATGTATGCATTGTTTGACATTGCATCAAATGGAGAAATAAAACAGTTACATTATACTGTATTACAATAAGTAAAGAATTATTAT
>JAKSDK010001551.1 GCA_022360095.1 Phycisphaerales bacterium | reverse complement strand
TTTCAAAAGTGCAGAATGAGCAGGGAATTTTGTTGTTTGTTCACTGGATTTTGTAGTTAGCCTGAGAATCAAATGTTTTAGGCGCCTGTCTGGGCTCCCTGGTTGAAATTTTGGTCGCCCGAGGGTAAATCGTAGGTGTCTCTGTCAACCGGGCACCCGTTAGGCAGCAGCCTTGCTGGTGACCACTCTGTTTTACAACAAGGCATTCATATTACAAGGAGAAACTTGAAGCTGATCACTGTTAGGACTTAAACAGTATATATTCATGAAAAACGGGCCTAGCAAAACAAGTTTGTATAATTGAAAAGTCCAGATAATCAAGGTTCAACTGTAACTCTGATTAGTGAGCTGTTGCATACAGAATTAGGTAATTTTTCATACTAATTTCATGGAACCTGTAGCCTTCACACGTACTGTTTTAAAGGCTTCCAGTTCAAAAACACTCCCTCTTAAAGATGCCAAATAGTGGGGAAGACTCAAGACCCTGAAAACCATACCCTGTATAGCACAATATCCCTGTCTAGACTAAACGAGGGAGTGTCACCACCCCGGAAATGGAATCCCCTAGTAAAGTCAATTCTGGCCATGTGAACACCTCGCTTTTATGGACATCTTGATAATAAGGATGTAAAAGCAGTTAAATTTCCATTCAAAATACAAATTATGGACTCTGAACCTGACCAACTGACCTGACATGAGATATGGTGTCTAAAAAACTCTTATACAAGTTCCGTTCTTTAAAATGCTACGCCAAATCAAGTTAATTTTTGTCAATTTTTCTTTTAGTGGTTGACAACCTTGCATCACATATTTGAGATTCTTGGTGCAGTGGAATAGAATGACAACCTGCAAAACAACTCACAGGAATGACTGTTGGATAACAAGATCAGCAAGAGAAGGCGATCCTGAAGACAAGGTAAACAACTCTCCTAATTTTCTTACGGTAAATAAATCAATACTATGTGTGACATACCTTTTTTGTGCAGATGGCCTGTGGGGGCTACACTGATTTTAGATTTTGTC
>JAKSDK010001510.1 GCA_022360095.1 Phycisphaerales bacterium | reverse complement strand
GGGAGTAAAATGAGCGTCAACCTCAAGTTTATCAGTTATTACTGTCACCTGTTATCGACGTAAAATAGTGCTTGCCTTGCCTTTACCTTTTACCTTCTGTAGAACCTATAATAATTAACTTCTTAGTTTGCCAAATTGATTTCCATACCCACTTTTAAGTTTCGATAAATTTATTAAACTCTGTTATTGTACGTTGCATGTTGGGCCAGCCGCCAGATTTGTAAAAAACTGCTGCGAGCGGGAACCCGGTACAGTCACTAATCCCCTGAACGATTTGAACTGGCACCCACTAGAACTGAGACGCAAAATTGAACGACTTACTACCATGTACAAAATAGCGAACAATAAAACAAGGGTCAATATTCCGGAGTACATTGCACGCCCAACCCGTGTTAAACGCTTTTACCATAGAAGCAAGTTTATAAACATTGGTAGTAACAGCAACACCTGTAAGTACAATTTTTTTACTAGAACTCTAAAAGAATAGAACACTTTACCTTCCTTTTTATTAGATCAGCCTTCCATGGACGCATTTAAATCTGCTGTTACTAATTATTTTAATCTCCCTCATTGATTTTATACATCATTTTATTGTATTATTTACTTATTAATTATTATTGTTATTATTATTATCTATTACTATCATTATTATTATTATTTTTATTTCATTTTTTTTGCACATTCACAGTGAGTATAAGCTGGCATAAGCCGTAAGAATAATTTAGATGACCAAGCCGAACTATCAAAGCAGTCATGCACTGGATTATCTCATGAAGGCTATCTGATGCACTGATCACCGATTTGCATTATCCTTCGGGATTAATTTTTAGTGAGTAAAAAATCAATTTGACGCTTTATTTTATCAATTCCTTTTCTTTATTTATTACTGCTTTCGCCCCACGGAAATGAAAGCTAATGCACTTGCGACGCCTTATAATCTTTTGTTATAAGGAAAAAATCACTGAACATACGCATCTCTGTAGTTTTTTACATTCGAAAAGAGAAGTAACGGGCAGCTTAATATAAATAAATCTGCGTAAAGACCCAGAGATGCTCTAGTGTCTTTTTAGTTTTCATGAGAAAAAAACAACAACATTACTCCGGAGACTATTGCATTAACCAATTCGAGAAACTTAAGAAATAAAAGGATGCGGTTACTCTCTGTACTCTTTACGTTATGATGCTGTTATGAGGTCCAGCAGGCATATGACCAACATTGACGACAGCAGAAACGCGAAGATGTAGGCAGCATCGAGTGTTCACCCTAACTTTGTTACCACAATTTGCAGCAATTAGTTGCTTCATGAAGGCGACGCGTTTTCCAAGTAAGTTCGTTTGAGATTGGTATGCAAAAGTTTTCAT
>JAKSDK010000725.1 GCA_022360095.1 Phycisphaerales bacterium | reverse complement strand
TGATTGTAAAGAAATTATTGAGGAGATATCAAAAATAATCTGGGAAACAAAAAGAGGTACGGGTAGCGATTCATCCCAAATACTGGAACGTCCTAAGAAAGGCAATGACCACCTTATGGACAGTTTAAGATATATAACTTTTCCATTGCTTAAACTGGGACCTTCTCCCCAACCTATTAATCCTCCGGGAATATATGAAGCTATGCAGCAAGCTATCACAAAAGATATCTTAGGTTTTGGTTCTACTCCGAGGTCAGGAATAGATGAAATAACTAATTCTCTATATCAGCTGGAGGATATAATATAAATGTTTGGAAGAAAGAAGAGAATAGCCCAGTTAGAACAACAAATAAAGCGACTTGAAGATATAATAGAAGACCAGGATTATAATTATAAAGCTGAACTATTTAATCAGCGAGAAAATTTTAAAGAGATACTAAAAGTTATCTCTGAAGAGAAAGAACAGCTCCGGAGGGATAATAGATTCCTATTTGATAAAATACTCAACTCTGGGCAAGATTCGCAAGAAGTTACTAATCGTTTAGCTGGGGGCCAGGCGGCTAAAGAATTAGAACAGTTTAAAGCTAATAAAGAGCAGGAGAAGCCCCCCGGGGCAGTAGATGCCTCTTCTTTTTTATCGCAATTTGAAGCAGCCCACGGCGCTGCTTTAAATCCAACCTCAGTTATTATAGAGCAGCAAGAGCAACCGGCTGACTCCATCGGGGTACAAGAGTTATTAAATGCTGGAGTCAAGGAGAACTAATGGTAAATAAAATGAAGAAGTTAGATTATCCTATAGAAAGTGAGTACTCTATATCAGAACTACCTGCTGATAGCCCAGCAGCTAGGAGAAAATTAGAGGCTGCTTTTTCTCACCACAAGGACACCCTTGATACCGCTAAATGGCCTCGAGCTGCCGGGTGGTTTACAAACTCTTGTTTTGTATTAGGCAATCAATACAGTAGATTTACAACTACAGACCAAGGGATTTCTGCCCATAGTGCTGAGGTAGTTCCCCAAACTCAAGTACAACAATATATACCGGCGATGCCCGATAATCAAATTCTAAGACCTTATG
>JAKSDK010000995.1 GCA_022360095.1 Phycisphaerales bacterium | reverse complement strand
GTCGAAGTACATCCGAAGTGGACTTTTCAAAGTTATCACTCACTAAAATGCACTTAACTCTCAAAGAAGAAATATATGAGCGGGTCTGTCTATATGTACTGCAAAAATTTAGTATCTCGCTGATAAATCATGTTTGGGAATTGGGAGCCCTGAAGCGCGAACTCGATGAAGCTTGAGAGGCGAGAATACTAAATTATTCAATGAAGTTTCGCAGAATTGTAGTTTGCTAGCCAGTTTAACATTTTCGGCTTCTAAACTCGCATTCCTTACCTCAAGTGAACTCTGATTTGATTTCGGAAAACTATGTATTCTAGATCGACTGATATGATAGCGATACGTTCTGTATGTATAAGACCGTTGGTTCAAGTCTCCTTTTACTAGCTATGATATAGAAGGTTAGAGTCGCTTAGCTTTGTAGAGTTGATTTCGATAGTTTATTTCACTAGCATAGATAGAAACTTATTCTAAGGCATGAAATGATAGAGGATGGTCATCTTGGATTAACTAAGAGGTTTGAGTGCGCTTACCGGTTCAAGTCCGCTTTCAGGAGTACTTAACCCTATAGAGCATATAGTTGGTTTCTTCTCTGATATTCCATATCGCATTCAACTCTATATGGGCTATGTGAGGACTGTTTCAATGAAGTCTAGTCCGCTGTTTAAGGTCTAACGAAAGATTTTTATTTGCATAGGGACTGTAAAAGAGGAATTAAGAGCTGATGTCAGTAAATATCGACCTGAGGTCTACAAAAGTGAAAAATCGAAAATTCTCAAAAAAATTCACAAAGTAGCTCTAGGTAAGCCATTAACATAAATGTAATTTTTACTTCGATCCGATGATTATTTTCGACGTACGGGAGGGTTATTGACTTCGCGGCTCTCGGACCGAGTTTTACAGGACCGAAACCACATGTCACAAAAACTCGTTTTAGAAACTAAATCAATTGTAATGCGAACAACAAATAACGTATTCAGAAAAGTACATAATTGTACACATTTTAAGAGGTG
>JAKSDK010001751.1 GCA_022360095.1 Phycisphaerales bacterium | reverse complement strand
TTTATACTTAGGCCAGGAGAAAGTCTACAAGTTACTTGGTTCAGATGTTTTGGAGAATTCCCTTGAGGGGTATAATGCCTGTATTTTTGCTTATGGGCAAACAGGTAAAATTATGTGTGCGTTCAGTCTATGCTTTACATAGTGATATGGTCTGTGATGTAACATGATAGTGAGATACAATTGAAGAGGTGCCTGGAGCAAAGCAAGTGACTTCTGATAAAAGACTAGATTCTCATTTCAATTTCCCTTGTACAGCTGTACTTGCAAATCCAAGAGAGAGATGGATTTGTGTGTTGTATCTTTAATGGACTCATAATATGGAGCCATGATTTATTGATCACCCTGTCTGATACATTTTGAATGTTTTAGTTGTGTTTTTAAACACAGTACATAATGATTGCTTATTTTACAGTTGTCTCCAATCAATAAACTCTTAAGTTTATGTTTTACTTTGAATAGCATACTGGTGAGAAATAAATGGAATCCTTAAGAAACTTTTTTGGTTATAATCCTGTCAGATTTTAATTGATGATGATTTTTTTGAGTCAATCTGATTATTTCTGATGATCAGTTTTTAAAAATCTCAACTGATCCCGAATAGCTGTACAGTATATGGTTGAATGTCAAAAGGGTTTGTGGTACCACTGTAATATCCTGTCATTTACACTCAAAGTTAAGAAAAATACTAGTTCACAGCTACACATGTCTCTAAATTTTTACATTTAATTTAACTCTGGGAGCATATGGTTTAAGATCTAAAGGGCTATGTTATAATAAAGTAGAACCTCGATAACTCAAACTGGGATAACTCGAATTCCTCACTAACTCGAACTAAATTTCCCTTTCTGTTGACCACAATTTCACTGAAATTGACCCCAATAACTCGAATTTCCCGCTAACTCCCACCGTTTTTCGTTTCCTTTCAGAGTTTGAGTTACCGGGGTTCTTCTGTAGTTTTAAGTGTATGTAATAGCTAAATGTTGCTTTTCATACTCCATTCAAGGTTCTGGGAAGACTTTTACCATGATGGGAAGCCATGATCAAAACCAGACAGGCCTTATACCCCGGCTATGT
>JAKSDK010001756.1 GCA_022360095.1 Phycisphaerales bacterium | reverse complement strand
TACTATTTATCACTTTCAACAGCGCACCCTCAGCTGTTCACCGTAATTCGAAAAGCTTCGAAGCCTATTTGTTTCAACATTTACGTATCATTTTATTTGCTTCAGTGAAATAAGGGTGGCATGAATAAAACAGTAAGATCGGCTTCAGTATCTGAATACCTTAACGTGTAATAGAACTTCAAATCAGACATGAAAAATAGTGGTGGTTGCTGTTAGCAGTGACAAATTGATCATATCGGCGGGAACATTATTGAATCACTGATTACAAACTAAGGAATAGTCACCTCCGTCAGAGTCATACTTAACATAAATCCTCTATCAAGCCCCCCGCTCTAATAAGCCCCCCCCCCACCCAAACCCCCTTTTTCAGAGAAGGAAAGTTAATGAGGCTTCCCCTCTCCCCCTCCCCTCCATCCTTATTCCTTACAAACAATTTATCGGGGATTGATCAGTTCTCTTGGTACAATGTATTTAGGCTGGACGTTCATATTGTTTTTGGTCTTCAGCCGCATGACCTCCAACTTCATGTTCTTAACTTTTTCAACTCAACGCTTTATTTCTCTGTGTAATCAAGCACATTTTTGAAGAATAAGAATGTTGTTTCTGTTAGTTTTTCTGCTCTCACAAGTGAATTAAATACTGTTGACAGTGACTTGTACAACACGTAACCGGTCTACTCTGTCTCTTACTACGGTATTTTTGCTACAGGTGATGCGTTTAGCTAAATTAAATAATCCCCCCCTCCCACTATTTTATAATCTCCTCTCTATTATCAAAAGTGCTTGTTAAAAATATGCACCCGGGGGGGGCTAATAGAGGATTTACGGTAAGTCAGTAAAAATTACTAAAACTTATCGACCAACCATGGAAATAACATCCGCTCTTAAAACAAATTCATACTATTAATTACTCTTGAGCCGCATTTTTCCTGTTTCGGTATCCATCGCTTCATTAGTAGTGGTAAAATGAAACTGTTAGGATTTTAGTTTTATTAGACAAAATGTCGTGTAAAGGGAGTGAGGTATCGCGACAACACGCTCAATTATTTAAGCTTCATCCTTGAAATATTCGGCCAACCGTGGAAATCATAACAACACTTTCTTACTGAAAAACTTGGAGTCACATTTCAGCCTGTGCAGTACTTTTTTATTCTGCTCTCAGATGGTTATAAAGCAAAGCTAGAAAAACTTTTTTATCACGTTTAGTTTCAGAAAGACGCCGGAGTGTGATGAGATCAATTTAATTTAAAAAAAGTACTGTCTCCCACAACAACGAACGCTTCATACTTATATCTTGACTAATATTTCAGGGTTTATTCTTTTATTTGTTGTTTATCTCAGGGCAATGTTAAAGAAAATTCAGATATTTTTTCCCGAGTTCTGATTTGGAAATCGTATGAATGTGCTATTCAAAGATTTTACGTAACATCATGCGCCTGTTGG
>JAKSDK010001487.1 GCA_022360095.1 Phycisphaerales bacterium | reverse complement strand
GTTCAAAAGTTCAGTCCTAAACTAAACTAAACTAAACTAAACTGAACTATACTAAAACGAGCCAAATGTTTCTTATTTTCTCTGTCATGCTTGTAGTCTACTTGTGGTTATCAAACAATACAATCGCCCATAGTCAGTTTATTCCCGGTTTTGTTGTACTGGGCTGGCATTGAATTTTTAAAATATTGACTCAGCTGAAGTGTGAGAAAAAAGCAAAACTGTAGTTGTCGCTAAGACCTTGAGGGTTAATATTCGTGTAATATTCTCGAGCATTATCACTATCGCAATGGTGATTTTTGCAACATACCTAGCTAAAGCGCCAGGAATACGTTTTCAAACATACCATACTAAAAAATACGCCCCCGGTCATAATTATATTGCGCTCTGCTTTGCGTGAGAAAGCAGTTCTAGAAAGGTTTTAAACAAAACCTATAGGTGTCTAAAATATGTAGGTTTTATTAAAGAGACTTTGAGATCACTTGTCGATTAGGGCAATAAATTAGCATCACCTTAAAACGCCAATAGTTGTTAAGTATATGTTAAGTATAATCGAAGAAGGGGGTAGCCCATTAAAGTAATGCTTACATGTAAAATAACTGAAATAACTGTGGCAAAAATTAAAATATTTGGTCAAGATGGCTGGATATTGACCAAGTTCGCAAAACAAAAGAACGATGTCTTAAACGATGGAAATCGTCAGCGTGGAAAATATATACAAGTCAGCAAATTTTTTGCTTTGAGTGAATGGAGTTTTATCTAGTGTTTGGGATATGTATTATATGTGTGATTTAAAAATGTGGCAAAAACAATAATCTAGAGTCAGTGGTCACCGAGCGCGACTTAGGAGTCTTTGTCGCTAACGACCTTACATGGAGCAAACAAGTGTTTGAGCAGTCGTGTCGCCCAAATAAGCTGTTAGGTTACATTAGACGTAATACAGGATTCATGCAAAGCACTGACGTTAGGCGATCGATCCATCTCACTTTAGTTAGACCTCTTTTCGGCTATACAACCCAAATTTGGGCTCCTCAGTCTATCGAAGTAATTACAAGAATTGAAAGGACACAGAGGCGTGCCACTAAATATATTCTCAAATTGCCTTTTTCCTGCACAATTTCTTACATGGATAGACTTAAAACTTTGGATCTACTTTCATTAACATTCTGGCACGAGTATCTAGATATAGTGTTTTTTCTTCAAAATCATTCATGATCTCGTATCGGTAGATCCATCAATTATTCCTAAAGCTCGCATCACGAGGCCTACCAGATCTTCACATTGTCAGTGTTGTCTTAAACTGTGTTTAGGATAATAAGCATTTTTTCTCCCTACCCCATATATTTCGTTTCGTTTCGTTTCGTTTGGCAAAATAGAATAAGCCTGAACAAATCCTTCCGGCGACAACCCAGAACCCATGGAACTCTGGTGGTATTAACCCATTCGCCCCTAAGCCGCGATCCTAAAAGCTTTCCCAAAGACAGCAAATGGCTCAACAATTAGTTGAAAACAC
>JAKSDK010001774.1 GCA_022360095.1 Phycisphaerales bacterium | reverse complement strand
ATTGTTATTGGAAATCATGCAGTGCGCGCGCAACCTACAGATCAGTCACCTATCTGCTAGCAGATAACTAACTAATGTGTAGGTTGCGCTGATTTTCAAAACTAGATGTAGGCTCCTAACCAATGAGAAGACAGATAGTGAGTACAACGTATAATAATTTTAATTACCAGGAGCCGATTTTAATTCCCCTATAACAATTAAGCCATATCTTGAGACTACAACAATTATTCTTTGACCTTGAATTCCTTGACGTGGCAAGTCATATTGGCGGAATTTATGAACCCAGTTCCAAATACTGTGACTT
The DNA here is from genome assembly GCA_022360095.1 of Phycisphaerales bacterium. Lineage (GTDB taxonomy): Bacteria > Planctomycetota > Phycisphaerae > UBA1845 > UTPLA1 > JAKSDK01. The sequence continues at coordinate 726 of JAKSDK010001774.1, read as the reverse complement.
TCTGGCACGGTCTTTGACGTCTATCACATAGTCCATCCTCTTGTAATCTATTTCAAAAAGAAAACCTTTACCAGGATGATGGATAGAAAAAAAGGGTTAGATAGCGTGCCTTACAACTTGCAGAAAAGCGCCTTGACATGTTTCAGCATATTTCAATCAATCAATCAATCAATTTATTTTATGTCAATACGTGGGATATAGGGTTTCCACGATCATCCAAGCCAGAGGCCCATGTATCAAACGTATGACAATGAAAAATATTAAATTAACAATAATACAATCCATTTCAGTAAAAAATAATTTAAAAAGATCATAAATGTATAAAAACAAATAAAAATAATATATCCGTGAATGCTCAAAGCAACACCCTCCCTCATCCCACTGAATTGATTCAAAACTAAAAAGCGTAAGAATAAGTTACAAACCCCGAGAAAAAATAGATAAAAAACATTAATAAATCTAACTAAAGATTTGGTAAAAACCCTAAGATAGACAAAAATTACATTTACAACTGGCTCTTAAGTTTAGAAGATTAAAAGATCTTTTTAAAAATGCTTACAAAATTCACTCAACTCAGTCGATCTCTTAATGTAAGACGGAAGCTGACTGCACAAATGCGTAGCCTTGTAAGTGCAAGAATTGTGATAATATCCATTATTATAGGGCGGTTGAGTGAGATTGTGTTCACTTCAAAAGTAGGTTGACTTTGATCGTCCGGGTGAACGT
>JAKSDK010001460.1 GCA_022360095.1 Phycisphaerales bacterium | reverse complement strand
GTTTCAATGGATAAAATCAATGTAACTCATTCACTCCTGACTGTAGGTAGTTATAAAATGTGGGTTGGAGCATAGTGCTAGATATGCATCTTATGCTTTGCGTCCAGTATATATCTCCTACTATTCACCTCCCCACCAGGGCATGTACTAAGGGATGTTTACATGACACCGGGGCAACTTTCGCACTGGCCCAAGATCACTCTGGTTCCCTCTCATGGCTGTACATTTGTTTACATGATACCACCACAAAATGACATGCCACTGCCAGTCACCCTGGGGTGAGTTCACTGCCGTTGTTGTACCGGGGCAAGAATTTCACTCCAGTACAAAATCTCGCAATGTATCATGTAAATGCGAAACGGCCACCCGTTTTGGAGTGAAATCGGTCTCCCGGTAAACTGGAACGGGAAGTGCATGCGTAATGTTTGCAATTTTGAATGGCACACGCGTATTTTATCAACATGAAGTGCTAACTTCAAATAACGACATATAAAATGCAATACAAAATCAAAAAGTGAATCCCGGTATGAAACTCGCACCAGTGCGAGTTTTCTCATGTAAACACTCCCTAAAACAGGGAAACTACAACACATGACCATGCCAGAACACCACAGAATATTAAAAAAATACTCATCAAAAAATGAATAAAAAATAAGTAACACTATATGAAAAATTAAACCCAATTTGCATGTAGTTCTCACTCTTTGTGGGTCAGGTCAGAAATAGATTCCATCCCCGGATGCTACCTTAGGCCTTCCCTCTTACCAACACTTATGTGTTCAAATTCCTAAGTCTCTTCACAAGAACATTTTTGTTCTCTATCGCTCTGGTCCCTTCCTCTCTGTTATGCAACACTCTCCTGGTGTGTCCTTTTTTAAATACTTTTTTCCTGAAGATTACGTGGGTCACACAACATCTACATGTAGTATTACATAAAATGTAATGTGATACTTGTTTTTGCAGATTAAACTTGTTAGATCAGTTTGAAAAATGGCTTTCAGTCCATGTTTAAAGTACCTAGTATGTAATTTGAATTTCCCCAAAAGTGAGCACTTGCCCATCAGGCAAGTTAAGAACAGAATTCACTAGCCTGATGGCAAAACCCACGAGCCTTG
>JAKSDK010001263.1 GCA_022360095.1 Phycisphaerales bacterium | reverse complement strand
GTTCACAGTTAGAGCAAATAGAGGTATTATAACCAAGAAAAATTAATGTGGCAAAATAAAAGAGATTGTTTTTAATGGCTATTTTGTATTTAGCAACCGCACTGTGACATTTTGGGCAAACATTAGCATGAAAAACTTGGAAAGAAAAATTGTGTGAATCCCCAACAGAAGTCACACCAGTTATTTTACTGGGTATTACCTTCCATGGCCTCCAGTGGGGATTCACAGAGTTTTCCTTTCCAATTTTGTCACACTAATGTTTGCCCAAAAATAGACTAGAGAACATTTCTTCAGATATAAACCTATTGATTTTTTATTTCCTAACTTAGACTGCAAAACGTTACAAAAAATATGATGTAGCATACATTTAATTCTATTGATCAACACAGATATACAGGTTGTGTCCTTATGACAAAATGAACAACTTCATCAGTTTGAACTCAACTATTATTATACCATAATCACACATTTGACAGGAAACTAAGGGTATTTGATTGACAAGCACATTCCAACTTCTTTCCTTGGGTGGGATTTATTTCCAACATACTGATGACAATATCGCAAACCTCCAAGTAAAATGCAGAGTGTCTTCATTTTTACTATATTTTTTCTCACTTGAATGTGAACAAAAGTAGGTTGCAGGTTATGAAAAGTGTTTCCAGAATTCTTGCAACTATGAAATCACTACCCATTTTCCTTTTTTTTGGTTTTTATGATGATCACCAATTTATTACTTATTTACCAAGCTGAACCTTCTGTAAGAAAAGGTGCGACTGCCACAATAAATATCTGCCCTAAAACTTGTGGTCAAACTGGAAAATCATATTTTTAAAAAACAAGTTACATTACTTTGATCATTACATTGAAAAGCAAAGAGTTGCAGAATTTTTTCAAGTAATTCCATTAGCTTTATTTATGGTGGAGACAGGAATATTATTTATTCGATGAAAACATCATCACCTTATATCATATCCCTCTGCAAGAACCAGTAAAAGAAAAAAAACGGAGCAAGAAAACTCTGATCAAGGGGTGTATTGTGCTCATTGGTTTCTTATCTTTTACACCTTTGTTCTGGTTCCTACAAAAAGCCAAAAAGAAAGGGCCTGTTATCCTCCAAACTAAGTTAAAAAATTCTTGAGAATTAAATAGCTAGCTTATGATCTATCATGGTTTTCTGTGAAGAGTAATAATTTAAAAAATGTCAGTGCTGAACAGAAGGATTCAAGCCAGAAATCTGATGCTCATTTTTGAATTCATATCTACATTTTCCAGTAC
>JAKSDK010001057.1 GCA_022360095.1 Phycisphaerales bacterium | reverse complement strand
CAAAATTAACCTAAAAATCGACCTCAGAGAACCCGGCTTCAAAAGGCTGATCTATATCTCACACCAAAACGGGGAGAATCGTACTAAAACATTGCCATAATGAACAAAATCGACCGACACCTATTTCCAAGCCTACCACACTGTCAAGCTCTCAACTATATTTTCATTTGGTATCACAAGAGTTTCAAAAATGATTAGTTTTTGTATTTAATGTAACCTTTCTTTGTTTTATGAATACTTACGTAGGGTACACAGAGATGATTTTTTTAGTATTTTTATCTCAATTTATAGAAAAACGTTTTAAGGGATTCGAAATGAAATATTGTGTTATAACAGACAGAATAATTCCGAAGATGCGTCAGTTAGATTAAATCTATAGCGACGAAGGAGTGGAAAGTTCTATCATGTCTTATCTGTGTAAGGGAGACAAAATATTATAAAAGACTTCAAATGTACTAATGACAATTATTTTGCTTTTTCTCCACCTCCATGTACCTCTAAGGAAACTGTACTGCCAAGAAACAGTTCCACTTTGAGTACTACAACTTTGAAATGGCAGAAAGAATACTTCAAGAAATAGCTGAACAAAAAAAGCGTCTTACAAAAGCGCAAATCAATAAAAACACGGCAGAGAAAGCAGATGCCTACTGCAATCTAGGCGAGATTTATTACTCCCTCAGTAACTTCCATCAAGCAAAAGAGTACCAGAAGCAACACCTGAGCATTACCAAGGAAGTTGGTGACAGGGCAGGAGAAGGATGTGCCTATGGCAATCTCGGCCGTACTTATAAGTCCCTCAGTTACTTCCAACGAGCAATAGAGTACCACAATAAACACCTCAGCATTGCCAGGGAAGTTGGTAACAGGGCATGCGAAGGAACAGCCTATAGCAATCTCGGCGGTGCTTATAACTCCCTCAGCAAATTCCAACGAGCAATAGAGTACCGTAATCAACACCTGAACATTGCCAAGGAAATCGGTGACAGGGCAAGAGAAGGAGTTGTCTATTGTAATCTCGGCGTTGTTTATCACTGCCACAGCGAATTCCAACGAGCAATAGAGTACTACAAGAAACACCTGAGCATTGCCCAGGAAATCGGTGACAGGGCAGGAGAAGGAAGAGCCTATGGTAATCTTGGCTTTGCT
>JAKSDK010001143.1 GCA_022360095.1 Phycisphaerales bacterium | reverse complement strand
TCTGGTTATGTTTATTTTTAGGCATGATCTCCAATATTCCAAAAGGCATGGTCACAGATCAGTTTGGAATGATAGGACTGTTAACATTCATCAGGGCAGCGGAAACAGAACCAAATCTTGTCACGCTAGCGCTTGGAAGGTGAGTTAGACTATACACTTTTCTATTGTCTGGAAATACTGGTGTATGTAAAGGAAGTTAGTATGTACATTTCAGACACCCTGGTCTGCACAGAGTAATTCTTAGTTTGCAGTCACTTGACAAGGCGGCGATACAATATGCCACTTGCACATTGAACAATGAACAATACAGTACAATAATAAAGAATATTGTATCGTATTGTATTGTAATTTGTGCGATTTCAATTTCTTTATGTTAGTTTTATTGTGCGCTTTCGTTTTTATATCTTAATAACAGTTCAAATGACTTCAACATCATTGATATTGTATCTTTTAATTCTGCAGTGATCTTACAACGTTAGGACTTAACCTTAATTCCCCAGAGTAAGTGATAAAACGTTTGTGTTTACTTTGCTGTTACTAGTCGGGGCATTAGGCTTTTCCTGGGACGGAGGGGCGGGGGGAGGGGGAGGAGGAGAGGAAAGGGCAAATCGATTGAGTGGGGAGAGGAAAAATTCTCTCTCTTCCCTGCTCCCTTCATCGTTTCAAATCTCTCCTTCCCAAACCCCTAAGGAAGGCTTGATCGTAAGCAGGTTACTATGTTACTTTCCTTGTTCGTGATTTGGTTAATTTTGTTGGAGTTCTTGAAGCGCTTGTCTCTTGCTGGAAGTTGTCCTGATGCCTGTTGATATTTCACCACCAAGCCTCGTTTTTGAAATTGTTAAGTTGAGAAGTTTTGCATTAGAGCGATTTTCGTATGACCTTGAAAAATGGTTTCGGTAAGTGTTCGTTATTTGTTTTATCAGCCAATGGACGAAAAGATCAAAATATGGCCTCTTCGTTTTCCCGCTAAAGAATACCCTAATGTGGAAAAGTTGTTGTTTGATTGGCCAATCGTGTTGCAGTATGACGTCAAAGCGAGGTATTGATTGATTTCTAGAAAGTTCTCGGGCATGAAGATTTTTCACCCGAGCGTTCGCTTAGCCAACCAAAAGCCACGCGCGTTTGTATCCGTTCGATAAACCAATCAAACAGCTCTGTTTCCGTTTGTTTGTTGTTTCTGTTTTGTTCGTGCCTTTTTATTTCAAGGTCATACGAAAATCGCTCTAACGAATTCCCGAAAAGAGTACTCATGCACAAAGAGTGAAATTGTGAAGAATTTTGTTCACAAACCAGGCGTGGTGGTGAAATGTGCTCGTCTGATTCAGTTAACATGCATAATGGGCAGTTGTCTCAATGGGAGCTCGATGTTCTGTTGTTGGATTTTCTAAAGTACCCTCTATTTATTGCCGCTTATAGTAGACTGCAACTCTTTATATATTTTAGGAGTCTTTATCACACGTTTGGTTCACCGTTTGCGGACAGTCCTTGTAGACCGCATGAAATAGGTAGGATCTAGGGTTTAACTGTTTATATGCAAATCAAATAAAAACAATTGCTTGGTAAAAAACAGGTTTATAAAAGCTTTACATATGTATTTACATTATCATTGGGTAAACTATT
>JAKSDK010001251.1 GCA_022360095.1 Phycisphaerales bacterium | reverse complement strand
GTTACTGTTGTCACCATCGAAGTGTTGTCACCGTTGTCACTGTTGTCACTGTTGTCACTGTTGTCACCGTTGTCACTGTTGTCACTGTTGTCACTGTTGGCACTGTTGCCACTGTTTTCCACCGTTGTCGCTGTTGTCACCGTTGTAACCGTTGTCAGTGTTGTCTCTGTTGTCACTGTAGTCACTCTTGTTATCGTTGTCACCGTTGTCACCGTTTTCAGTGTTGTTAGCATTGTCACCATTGTCACCGTTATCACCGTGGTCAGCGTTGTCGGTGTTGTCATTGTTGTCACTGTTGTCACCTTTGTCACTGTTGTCACTGTTGTCACTTTTGTCACTGTCGTTACCGTTGTCACCGTTGTCAGTGTTGTCACCGTTGTCACCGTAGTCAGTGTTTTTACTATTGTCACCGTGGTCACAGTTGTCACTGTTGTCACTGTTGTATCTGTTGTCACTGTTGTTACTGCTGTCAACGATGTCACCTTTAGCACCGTTGTCAATGTTGCCGGTGTTGTCATTGTTGTCACTGTTGTCACCGTTGTATCTGTTGTCACTGTTGTTAGTGATGTCAAAGTTGTCACCGTGGTCACCCTTGTCACCGTTATCACCGTTATCACTGTTGTCGGTGTTGTCATTGTTGTCACTGTTGTCACTTTTGTCACTGTTTTTACTGTTGTCACTGTTGTCACTGTTTTAACCCTTGTCACCGGTGTCACAGTTGTCACTGTTGTCACTGTTGTCAATATTACCACTATTGTCACTGTTTTCACAGTTGTCACAGTTGTCAGGGTTGTCACTGTTGTCGCTGTTGCCAGTGTTGTCACTGTACTCACTGTTGTCACTGTTGTCATTGTTGCACAGTTGTCACCATTTTCACCGTTGTCACCGTTGTCACTGTTGTCACCATTGTCACTGTTGTCACTGTTGTCACCGTTGTCACCGTCGTCACCATTGTCACTGTTGTCACCGCTGTCACTGTTTTCACCGTTGTCACGGTTGTCACTGTTGTCACCGTCGTTACTGTTGTCAACGTTGTCACCATTTTTACTCTTGTCACCGTTGTCACTGTTGTCACCGTTGTCACTGTTGTCACTGTTGTCACCGTTGTCACTCTTGTCACCTTTTGTCACTATTTTCACTCTTGTCACTGTTGTCACCGTTTTTACCGTTGTCACGGTTTTCACTGGTGTTACCGTTATCACCGTTGTCACCATTGTCACTTTTCTCACTGTTGTCACCATTGTCACTGATGTCACCGTTGTCACCGTTGTCACTTTTGTCACCATTGTCACCATTGTCAACGTTGTCACTGTTCTGGCTGTTGTCACCGTTGTCTCTGTTCTCACTGCTGTCACCATTGTCACTTTTGTCATCGTTGCCTTGCTGTCACCGTTGTCGCTGTTGTCACCG
>JAKSDK010000905.1 GCA_022360095.1 Phycisphaerales bacterium | reverse complement strand
TTTCTACTGGAATACCCGGAGCTTCGTTTCCCACGTTTGGCCGCTGCTCGCGTCGGTGCATCGGGTGCCAAAAGCGCCTGTCTACCACGCGGCATGCACCGGGTATGCCGGAATGCTCGGTGCTCTGCTCAGGCGTCGAAACGGCGGGCGCTATCTTCTAACGGAACACGGAATCTATGTAAAAGAGAGGATCGAGGACCTTCGGACGGGTTCTTGGATAAGAGATCACGGAAAGCGGGTGCCGGAACTCGCCGCGAACCGCAGTGCTCTGCTCGAGCTATGGTCTGAATTTTTCCTTTTTCAGGCACGCATCAGCTATGATCACGCGGATCAGATTGCCTCGCTCTTTGAACGCAATGCGAAAGTACAGGCCGAGTTCGGAGCGGATCGCGGCAAAATCTCGATTATCCCCAATGGTGTTGCACCGCCGCCCGAGTCGCCGTCAACAGGGCAGAGCAAACGGCATGACGGTCTGCTTACCGTCGGGTTCCTCGGCAGGGTGGTGCCGATCAAGGACATCAAGACCCTGATTCGCTCCGCAGCCGCGGTTCGGGACCAAGGCCAACAGTTTCGGTTACTCATCGCAGGGCCCACCGAAGAAGATCCGGCGTACTTTGAGCAGTGCCTTGGGCTTCGAGATTCTTTGGCGCTGGATGACATCGTTGAGTTTATCGGTAAAGTCCCCGCGACGGAATTTTTGCAGTCGGTGGACGTGGTGATTTTCACCAGCATCAGTGAAGGGCTTCCATTCGCCATTCTCGAGGCTTTCAATCTCGGGGTTCCCGTCGTGGCGACAGATGTCGGCGCTTGCCGGGAGTTGATCGAGGGACGCGATGGCGGCGGGGTGCGAGGGGCCGCCGGACTGATCACAGATGTGGCCGAGCCGGAACACACCGCGTGTGCCCTCATAAGATTGCTTGGAGACGAAGAGCTTCGGGCGAGGATGGGAGCGGTCGGCAGGAGGAGAGTGGAAGAAGACTACAGGCTCACCAAAGTCGTCGATGCCTATACGGAACTCTACGATGCCGGGTCCGGTCCCATGAATCAAGCAGAACCGACATGGCCGGCATAGGTTTTCGACTGGAAGAGATCATGAAGAAGCGAACGCTTTCGAGTGTGGCGCGAGCAGGACTTTACGCTGGCATCATTGCAGCGGGTCCTTGGATGATTTCGGTGGGTACGCTGGCGGGATTGTCCCTATTTCTCCGCACGAAGATGGAACCTTTGGAGCTGGATCGATTCACTTCTCTGATCACTCACTGCTACGCCCTGGCTTTGATCATCTCCGGTCCGTTTTCACTGATTCTGACGCGGTTCGCGGCCGACCGCTTTCTCGAAAGCGGCAGGCCCAAGATCTTCGCATCTTTCCTCTGCGCGCTGGCGATCATCTTCCCGATTTGCGGGGTCGTGGGGGCGCTGTTGTTTCCATTTGGAACGGGAGATGCGATCAGCCCGTTGCAGAAGGCATCGGCGCTGGCGTTGCTTGTCTTTGCGGCGGGGATTTTCACCGCCGGGAACTATTTGACCTCGATGTCTTGCTACCGTTCCGTGGTTGCCAGCTTCGTGGCCGGCTTCGGAGCAAGCTATGCGTTGGCCGTGGTGCTTGTGAAGTCGGCCGGGAGCGACGCGGCCT
>JAKSDK010001257.1 GCA_022360095.1 Phycisphaerales bacterium | reverse complement strand
TGTCCTTGACGACGATCTTCTTGCCTTTCAGTGGCCCACTTTCCGCACCTTCGATGGTGCTTTTGACGGCCCAGGCGTTAAGCGGGTTTTCCTCTGCCGGCGGCGGCGATGCGGCCGCCCGCTTGTAGTCGTTTTTACACAGATCGGGCGACAGGGCGGCGACCACATCGAAGCTCACGGCCACCATGGGGGCGCCGGCTTCGATGGCATCCAGCAAGGCATCGTCCGGATTGAGGCCAATGCGTTCGGCGGCCCGAAGCACATCCGTTCGGGTCGGTTTTGGAATGGGCATACCGGATCTCGTGCTAGTGGGGTTTGTCGCCGTTGATGGTGACCCGCCGCATATGGCGCCGCTGGCCGTGATAGTCGTTCAGGGCGAAGTGTTGCACACAGCGATTGTCCCAAAAGGCAATCGATCCGTTCTGCCAACGGAACCGGCAGGTGAATTGCTCTTGCGCGCAGTGATCGATCAGGAACTCGAGCAGGGGCCGGCTTTCGCGTTTGGACATCCCCTTAAAGCGCATGGTGAAGGCACCGTTTACATAAAGCGCCTTGCGTCCCGTTTCAGGATGTGTACGGACGACCGGATGTTCATATGCCGGTACGTCATTGCCCGCCTGTTCGATCGCCATGGATTCGCGTTTCTGAGCGGAATTGCCTTGGGCGCTGTATTCTCTCTCTGCCGTATGTACCGCATACAGACCATCCAACAGATCTTTCATGGCATCGGACAGCGCGTCGTAAGCGGCATATTGGCTCGCAAACAATGTGTCGCCGCCAAATTCAGGCACTTCCAAACCGTAAAGCACGGAGCCCAGGGCAGGCTTTTCTTGAAAGGACATGTCGGAATGCCAGCCGCCGCCGAAATTGATCTTGTCCTCGGGCTCTTTGATGATTTCCATCACCTCCGGATGATCGTCCATGCCCTTCACATAGGGGTGCACGTTGAGACTGCCGAAGCGCCGGCCAAAAACTTTTTGTTGTTCCGGGGTGACCTTCTGATCCCGGAAAAAGATGACCTGATGATCGAGAAAGGCCTGGTGCACGTCCGAAAACACCTCATTGGACAGGTTTTGGGACAGGTCGATGCCTGTGATTTCAGCGCCCAGGGCGCCTGCTACCCGTCTGATCTCGATGGAAGTGCCGCTCATAGAAGTTTCCTCACCTAAAACTGCCGATTTTTGCCGGATTATGGCCTACCAGGCCGCTTGCTGCCAACTCAACACCGATCATTTTTGCCAATCCGTCTTCGTGCCATGGCGCCCAAAAAGATGGGTGCATGGGGTTCATCCAGTGTTTGAACACCTGGCCGGCCCACTCCCCCTCCCAACCACCCGAGGCACGGTACCCTATGGGTGGTTGGGACGGGGGAGCGGGCCGGTGATGCATTCAAAGAAGATGGGTGCATGGGGTTCATCCACATTCCGTGATTTCTGTCCCCCACCGGTTGTTTGGAGAGGGCTCAATGCCCATATAAGTATGGCTTATAATTCGCGGCCAGGCCATATGACCTATCCGGAACAGT
>JAKSDK010001480.1 GCA_022360095.1 Phycisphaerales bacterium | reverse complement strand
TATAGCCATATTTGGTAAAAAACAAGATGGCGGCTCAGCGTGGCATCCAAAAAAGGAAGCGGCTGGGAGCAGAGCAGTATAAAAACTCCGAACCGCTCTGGAAAGATGAGCTATCAATTGTATCGCAACACAACATTAGGGAACAGCCTACAGGAGAGTTTAGATGAATTAATTCAGGTAAACTACCAATTATTTCTTCTTTCTGTCTGTGGAAAGAAGGGATTGGGTGAAATCCACGAAAATGTATTCTTTCTACCTAATTGCGTGATGTCCGTGCAGTCGTTGTCTCAAAGCCACGTTTAGTTGAATTTATCTATTCGTACTTGCGATCCCGTTTCTACTGACTGTTAGTCGAAAAATATCATTCAAGATATCCATTATCCACTATCGTTAAAGACCAGATTTCTCATGTTGTAATGACTGTTTCGAATGGAATAGGCGGTGAAGGTTTAGTAGTTTTAATGGCGGTCCGTATCAGGTGAACAAGGTGTTGACTCCATGGAGTACAAACCTTAGGTCCAGTCTCTGGCGGGATTCACCGTTTTGTTTCAGCGGTGTTAAATGTTTTGGTAACATGTAAGATTAAACGGAAGAATCGATATCATCTGAGCTTTTTCCACGATTGCAAAATCAAGTCAAAGGAACATGTAAGCTTACCGTACTTTGGTTTTACTCTACCCGGCTCTAGAAGAGGAGGAAGTTAGTGTAACTAACTTTTTTCTCAGAGACGTCTCGTAAAATTTTATTTGAAGGAAATAAATGCAATTGTAGGTAAATTCGCATACCATTTCAAAATCACCTTTAGGCCAAAATACATTAGCATTGCCAAGAGGTTGTTTTGTGCATGGTTAAACTTAGATTCTGATCAGTTACCATAACAGCTTAGAAGGCTTTGAGGGCATTGAAACCCTTCAATAATGGCCTATACCACACCATTTTCAGCGGTAATTAGCAATCCTCTGTAAGACTTAGCATCAAAGAAGCCCTATCTTACGTAAGGTTAAACCATAACTCTATTCTGCATGCCACTAATCAGTTTCACATACAGTCTGTACCCTA
>JAKSDK010000945.1 GCA_022360095.1 Phycisphaerales bacterium | reverse complement strand
CCATCTCCGGGATCCTTTGGCTTTGGGTCCGAACAAACGTTATTCACGAGTAGTTAATGGTTGCTTTCAATTGAATACCAAAAACTAACGCTTGTCCACCCGAACGATCCCAAACAGCGCTGCACCCAAAGCTTGTACCCATTCTCCATAGAGATTCTGAAGACCCACGTAGCGAAAACTATTGAACAAGTGTAGAAGTAGTAAGATACCCATTTGTGGCTAATGTAGTTATCAGTTTGCTCATGACTACGCTTTTACGTGTTTCATACAGAACCTAAACCGAGATGCGCTACAGCAGCCAGCAAATACGGCTGTTGCTGGGACAACAAAACAGAAGCGCAATCATTTAACGGTGAAGGCTGTCCCGGTAAGAAAAAACGCTTTATATACGATTATCTACAGATATTAGCACACACCAGGTACATATAGCATCCTCGGAGACCCAGTCGGGTCGGCGTAACTGCTACCTAATTAATTAAAAGTTAACTATTAAAGGTAGGTAAGGAGCAATTAAGAGGAGTCGTACACATAGTACTAAAAGCAAAACTCTGAAAGAAGCACTTTATTTGACCTGTTTCACGAGAAAGGTTATTAGGCAAAAATAGTTCAAATTTGTTGGGATTAGTTTTAGTCTTGTAAAATATATAGTTGGAGCACATGTAATGCTTTATCAGAAAGTGTGCTAAACGTAATACAATTTTTCGACACCCATAATGGTAAACGTCTGTTACCAAAATAGAGGAACCTGTATAACAACAACACAAAAACAACAACAACAATAAAGACACTGCAAATGTCGAGGCCGGGATTATTAGCGCGGATGATAAGAGAAGTCTAATACTAGGGTTTCTTTATTATGTTAGATCGATCGGTTATTGAATCTGAATTGAAATATGATGTTTGGTGTATTTTTAACAGAATGTAAAGATAACTACCCAAGCTATTGCAAACTTCGCATTTCAAGATTTTCCAAAGAAAAAGCCTGCAACGAACGTGGAAGACAAATGTGCCCGAGAAGTTGTGAAGTTTGCAGTAAGTCAGAGTACCATTAAACCATAAAAAAAGTTGTATAGTTCCTTTCGATCGCTCTCTCCGGAGAAATGCAAAAAGATGAGAGCCGGAAAAAGTCTCCTTTCACGGAGGGGAATACTCGCAGGAATTCTTTTTCCCCCTTGTTCTTCAAAACCTTACCCTGATGG
>JAKSDK010000549.1 GCA_022360095.1 Phycisphaerales bacterium | reverse complement strand
TAACACATCGAATGTTGGACCCAGATGAGCTGTCAATTGGAGAAGAGTTTGGACAGGAGGAGAAGCTTACTACTCGATTGAATAGGCTTTTAGACGACTACAAAGATGGCCTTACAGTGCTTAAAGAGCTCGTACAAAACGCAGACGATGCTGGTGCCACTGAGGTTAAATTCCTGTACGATGAAAGAACCAACAAGGATGCCATGACCTGGCTCATTGACGAGGGAATGAAAAAATGTCAAGGTTCTGCCCTCTGGGTTTACAACGATGCAGTATTCACAGATGAGGACTTTGTCAACATCACCAAGCTGAATGAAGCAACCAAAGTGCACAACACTGAAAAGATCGGTAGGTTTGGACTTGGTTTCAACGCAGTGTACAACCTTACAGATGTGCCGATGTTTGTAACTAAGAACTATTTTGTCATTCTTGATCCTAACACATTTCACCTGGGAACTGCCATTAAGGACCCAAGAAAGCCAGGTATAAAGATTGATCTCAACAAAGACGTAAAAAACCTACAGACCTTTAGAAACCAGTTTAAACCATTCAATGGCGTATTTGGCTGTGATTTGAGCCTTGACAAAGAAGACAACTCATACGATGGTACGCTGTTCAGATTTCCATTGAGGACAAGAGAACAGGCAGCAGTCAGCGAGATCAGAGACAAGTGTTACGACGACCACGAAATGAGGGAACTGTTAGAAATGTTTCTCGATAAAGCAAATACGGTTCTTCTTTTCACGCAAAACGTATTCCGTGTTGGAGTGTACTTTTTACCAAAATCTTCAGGGCAGAATCCACAGCCGTTGCTAATGTTTCAGGTCAACAAATCACTCACCCAAGGAGGAATACTGAGAGAATTGTCTTTCCCTATCGCACTACCAGACACTTCGCACAAACTGAGTGCGGAACAGAAGAAGTTGATGGTGCAGTCTAATTTTCTTCAAGCATCCTCCAAGGTTAAAAGACTTTCCAAGAGTAGAAGAGTCAAACCAAGTGAATTCCCTAAATCATCCATTGTTGTTGACGTGGAATGCGTTTTAACTCAGCTTGGAGCTAGTTTTTTTCAAAAAGAGAAGCCCCCTGGAAGAAAACGTGAAAGCTGGTTGATCGTGTCCTCAATGGGGTGTGGAGAGTCATTGGAGTTTTCCGAAAGCGATCCTAGTCTTCTTCCTTCCGGGGGCGTAGCTGCTCAGTTATTTAGTGTGGACTGCAACACCTTTTTGCCCACACCAGTAAAGAATGGAACGGTTTTCTGCTATCTTCCACTCCCGATACACAGTGGCCTGCCAGTTTGCATAAATGGTGCATTTGCAGTCGATTCTAACAGGCGTCGTCTGCAGGGCAAACTTGAAGACGACAAGACATGCTATGGCGAGGAATGGAATAATGTTCTTATGACTGATTCCATATCTACTGCTTATCTGCGCCTCCTTGAGGACCTTAAGAGAATTGTCCCCGAAGACGGGTGTTATGTTTTCCATTCACTGTGGCCAAGGGCTTTTGACGTAAGCGAACAATGCCGTTCTATTACAGAGTCATTCTACAAGCAAATTTCTAATGGATCTCATGCTCTGTTTTCCGATGGAAAAAAATGGGTTGACATTACTCAAGTGGTTTTTCTCCATCCCGACCTTCGCATGGAT
>JAKSDK010000384.1 GCA_022360095.1 Phycisphaerales bacterium | reverse complement strand
GCCTTAGCCGGTAAGTCTCGAAAAAGGCCACCAAAGTCCACGGCTTTTTTCAACTTTCAAGAGCTTTACAATCGGTGACTTCAAACCCGAGCGAATTTACCGCTTTTATAACGATGAATAGATGATTCACGAACGCGCGTACACTTTCTGCATATGGTAACCAGGGCGCAGCAAAGCTAAATAAACAAAAATAGTGAACATGCACCATTTATTTCTTACGAGATATTTTAAGAAAGAACCTTTGGTTCTAAGGTAATCATATATGACGACTTTTGCGCCCCAAAAATTCTGCCGTCAGAAGTAGAAGATAAGTATTTTTTTTATTTTTGACTTCTACACGGCCACTCGAAGCAACAGATGATCACTTCGGTATTAAAGCCACGTCTTGGTGAAGGAGCAGCCTCGGCACGTACGCGATGACTGAGTACCATGGCATACGGTACTTATTCATCACTGATTCATTGCGTTCGAAAAGGGAGAACGCATTCTAACCTTGGTTTAACTAAACCAGCAAACATAAAACTATTTGTGGGGACTGCCATTTGGTTTCCCTCTTTTTTCATTGGTATTATTTTGCTGAGAAACTTGCATATTTTCAACGCTTAGCCCGCGTTTTCCTTCATGGTGTAAATCAAAGATTGGAGGAATTGTAAGCGGTGTCTTAAGCTCGACATAATCGGATTGGCAAGAATAAGAACGTTTCCATTTTCTTCCGACTCCTCTCATGTCTCCGTCGCTTTTGATCTAGCGTAATTAAAACAGATTGTCGGAAACGGAAGCAGAAACAGAAGAATTGATCATCTAGAATTATCCAGTCAGTCATAATGCTTGATATTTAGGTGAGCCCGCCATCCTCGTTGAAGCACGACATTGAAGAAAGTTTCCCTGTGAGTCCTTTTTGCTTACGATGATCCTCGAAAAGTTGTTGATGCTTGCGATTAACGCTCTTAAACTGAAATAATCTTTTTCTTGTAACTTGAAGGAAAGGAACCGTCCTAAACAGCGATGTTATTTATATATGTGGGTCTTTTTTACAATGGATCCTAAAAGTGAATTCCCATTTTGTCAACATGCTTCTTCGATAACGTTCAAACATATCTTAACAACAGCCTCCCCACCCCCCCCCCCAAAAAAATCTGTGTTTCTTTTAGTGGTTCTATGCTGTTTCAGAAAATTCTTGGAATGCTCTCTCACACAGAAGACGACATTCGTAAGAGTTTCTTGAACTGTTTACGATATTTTTGGCTTCGTACACAGTAAATATAAGG
>JAKSDK010001415.1 GCA_022360095.1 Phycisphaerales bacterium | reverse complement strand
GTATAAAGTTAGAGTTGTATAATAAGAAAGCAAAAAAGTAAAACTATGTAAATATATTTAGGAATAAATGATATTACTGATAACAAGAATCCATCAGTTCACTAAATAATCACTTAATATTTATAGACATTGCTGTTTCGAGTTTGGCACGTGTTAACTCCCCACAATCATTCTTTTGAATCATTTCCTCAGGAATATGTTTTGACAGACAGTGAGAATACATTACAATCCATACTTGAGCCCAGGGTTTAGGAAAAGTAATTCACAAGAAATGATCTTAAGGCAATAAAAAAATTCATACAGTAAATGACTGTTAACAAAACCCAGTGTAGTAAGAACCTCCTTGCAAAAGTTTTATTTATTTTTTCAGTAAGCAACCATCAATTACCTCCTTCATTAAAATAAAAACCTTATGAAGAACCAACTTGCCTGCTGATTAAATGTCCTGATATATATGAGAAACCATTTTCTCAGCTAGACTTCAAAAAAAATATTGTTCTTAATCCTGGGTGTTTACTGTAATTCCTTTCTTTTGTTTTATTGCCCTAAAGCGTTGTAGTCAAGTGTGAAATTTGATGCATCAGATAATGGCGTATAAAATCAATAGTATGTTATTTTTTACTGATTGCATCTGACCTTGTGCTAAACTTAAATTTTACACCCAATGCCTATCTTGCATTTTTTATCTTTTGCAAAATGCGATTGCAAATCTTCCCAAAGACCCAACCTTCCTATTTCAAAAGATCTGATGATAAGGCATCAAAACAATGCTCTATAATCATCATGTGACTACATTGGAGAAAAGTATTTGCTACAAAAAACGTGGCATCTTAAAGTTCATAATTCAACTCGAGTGGTAATAGCACTGCACAAAATGCTGTGATCATTATTGATGGCTAAGTGCAGTACAATACCTGTTATCTACTGAATGCGAGTATTGCATAATTAAGTGAGATTAAAGGAGGAACTACAAGTGGCTTTTCGATGTACTCAGTGTCATTCTGGGACGAAACTCATTCCGTGACGATTTGTATATGAAACCCCTCAACCCCTGATACTAATTCTTTGATGATCTCAGCCATTTTGTGTGTTTTTTGTTTCATAGCTGTCTTGAAGTTACTAGCAGTTAAATGGTCTGGGGTAATAATTACCGGTTCAGTTTCACTAT
>JAKSDK010001475.1 GCA_022360095.1 Phycisphaerales bacterium | reverse complement strand
ATGCCAGTTTTTATAGAGGGTACCAAATAGGGTTCCTTAAGCATGTATCCCAACCCAAATTTTACCTCAATCCAGTAACCCTTGTGGTTGTTTTCGGCATACTACCTTCCCACATTCACTGCATGCTTTCAATCCCAAATCTTGCCCCCATTTTGCTCTAAAATCTCAAATCCTGGCATTCAAATAACACAAATATTGGTTCGAAAAAAAACCTTTGGGAACTCTCTTTATAGCGTGGAGTGATAAGCTTCCTACCAAATTCCAACATAGAGGGCCAGAGGCTCATCCAGCATGTTGAACCTGCCTGAAGTAAAATCTTTCAGTAGCATGGCTCTTGGGATCAGTGAGAAATGCAAGCTTTGCATGTACTTCCACAGTAAGGGTCACAAGCCTGGAGTGACCCTCACCCCCCTAGAATGGGGGGAGGGAATGATAAGTTCATTTATTATGTATTGTACTCACTACCTGTCTTCTCATTGGCTAAGAGCTTACAGTTAATGGAAATCAGAGCAACCTACAAATTAGTTAGTTATCTGCTAGCAGATTATTGAGAGATCTGTAGGTTGCACGTGCAATGCATGATTTCTTTGAGCAATGTCAAACTGTGTTTGTCCTTATTTTCTTAAAAACAATGTATGATAAAACATTATTATTAAATTTGGTTTTTGTGGTATCCAGAATAATGAAGGTCTTGGTACAAGTGTTATTAGCCTTGGCTTTCTGCTCGGCTGATAACACTTACCTTGACTTTCATTATTCTGGATATCACAAAACTTCATCCAATAATATTGTTTAGTAATAATAGTTCTTGTTTTTTTTCTTTTTTGACTTTCAGCTTCAGCTGCAGATGCAACAGGCTCGTAAATGGAAGCTCATTAACTCACAGTCTTTGCAGAAGTAACAACCGTCAGCAGTGTTGCTACGGGAATTTATTTCATTTTTGTTAACTTAAAGACAGCAGTTTCAGCAACTGTTTGACACATGCTGAGCATTTTAACCATGCTTACATTCACACAATTCTGATCCAAAAAGAATTCACAGAGAGAGACATACCTTAGTGAATGTAGGGTATTTTGGTTCACATGAGTGATCCCTTTCTTTGTAAGCTAATTTGGATTTTTTTAAAATTAATATTATTACAAACAGATTCTGCTACATTTATAAGTATGCACCAGAACAAAGTGATGTTGTACTTTAATGTTAGTCATAACTGCTACCTTTGTATCATGGAACTTGTCCTGGCAGAATCCTTGTAATGATCTATTTAATATAATAATTTTCAATTAAATACAAAGACAAGTATTTGTGTTTGTTGGAAAAATACTAAATTCCCTGAGTAACATTAATTTATTGCTAACTTGTCATCCTGTGGGTACCTTGCCGCTAGATCCACATCTTATGTATTACAGTGAGGCTGTCGGGAGCCAAAATCTGTGGCTCTTATTACAGCCAAGCTTACTCAGTGTTTTGAGTGACTTAAGGCTGATAGTACAGAACAATTTTGATGCATGCAATATCCTTACAATAATCCTATGACATGAGTTGTATAAATCAAACCTACAAATGACTTGTTGTGGTTGTTGCAGAATACATACTACGATGTGTGTTGTAGGTTTATCATAAGCACATGGTATGCAACCGTATCAATTGGGCCTGAGAGAATTTAAGCCTGTTCCAGGCTCCAAGATATTGGAAAAGTGCACCGAAAAAAGATGCATGAAAACCACAAGGAAACTGGGGAGAGACGGGAAAGTGGAGCCTGTCATCAATGTTTTCAATACCTCATTCTGATATACCAGCTCCTGGTATACCCT
>JAKSDK010001408.1 GCA_022360095.1 Phycisphaerales bacterium | reverse complement strand
TTCAACAGGTTATTAAAGACAGGGATGTGAGGCTCTGGAAAAGTATTATGGGTACTTCCTCGAATCTCCTGCAGGATCTTCTCCCCCCACTTAAGAACAGGGATCTACGCAGTAGGTTGCATCCTTACCAGATCCCACGTGTTAATACAGAGAGGTTTAAGAAATGCTTTGTAAATAGATGTCTCTTTGATTCTAAATAGATTGTAATCAAGACTTAGACAGTTGTATCTTCATTTTATAATGGAACTTGTAAGTTTTAATGTTTGTTTAATATTTATCTATTTATTATTATTATTATTATTATTATCATTATTAATATAGGGGATTCTTAAAAAAGTTAAAGGCAAACACAAGCCATGAAACACACGTTGTTGGTGTTCATCCCTCGTTTCTTTAAAGCATTAAGTACCAAGGAGTATTGCTATCTCCCCTGGATGGGATGCTATTCCATCATAGGGTTACCACTGAAAACATGGTGCCAGTACCGCTTTATAGATAAACAGCTGGGATGCATGAAGAGAGAGAGAAATTGCAGCAATTAATTGTCTAAGGAAAGAACGTGACCACAAGTCTCCAACCCAGACTTCTCAGTCCTTGCACCTCCACAAGCCTTGACAATAGGTGATCACTATACTCTACATAAAGAGTGACTCACCCAAGGCTGCAAATAATTTCTTTTCCTAAACGGACTAGCCCAAGGCTGCAAATAATTGCTCTTCCTAGAAAGAACGTGTCTGACCAAAATAATTACCCGTTTTAATCTGACAAACTGGAAAAGTTTCAAGAATAAGTTACACTGAATTTTAATTCCTTTTAGTCAATTGCCAATCTTCAGCTTCACGTTTTTGTCTAACAGTACTTTGGAGTTTGTCTTACGATAGGAAAATTTCAGTCTGACTGAGTCTAATGATCCGCTTGTTATTTGCAGCTCTGCTGACCATTATTTTACTGAAAATTTGCAGAAAAACAAGTTTAACTGCAAACTAAATTACTTACTGTTCAATCACGGAACAGATTTGCGTACGAGCAATTGACATATATTCATCAACTTTTTCCTGTGAATCAAGCAAAAATATTTAATTAACCTAACAATCCCTTAACCTTTCTCCTGAATGAGATCTCCACAGTTTGTCCAACAGGCACCACAAAAACACAAGATTGGGACTGGGGTGGGCAATTTCATACAAATCAGTGTATGAAATTGGTTTACAAGCATAACAATACCATGTGTGTAATAAGCACTTGAAAAGCCTCCAGAGCAATAGACCTTTTTACCTTCTTTGTTTTGTTTAAAATCTCAATTCAGTCCATGTGATGGAATTTGCTTATTGTCTTTCATAAATTATGCATACAAACATTCACAAATAACACAACAAAATCCTTTGGAAGAAACAGTCCTCTAGCTTAACTTTACATGGTCTGAAGTAGTCAAAAATAAAACTTCCCCAACCTCTTAAGTGTTTAATTGGACATACCTGATGATCCTCATACAAGCGAGGCAGAGAAAACAGGAGAATAAAATCTAAAAAAGAACCACACACAACCAAACAAGAAGTTAAAACTCTTTACTCTACTTACA
>JAKSDK010000946.1 GCA_022360095.1 Phycisphaerales bacterium | reverse complement strand
CTACTCCAGTTAGGAGAGTGGATTGTCAAGAAATTTCTGCACATCAACTCAAGCGCTGTGTACGCAAGGGTTGCCAAGCTTTCCTTGCTTTGCTAAGGTGTTCAAAAGAGGATGAGTTGTACAATATTGAGGAAGGAAGTGATATATCAGTAAAAATGGAACCAGAAGTTAGGGCACTCCTTGATGAGTTCGAAGATGTATTTCCAAAGGAGCTACCCCGTGGGTTGCCTCCTAGGCGAGATATGACATATAGAATTGAGGTGCTACCAGGGTCTCAGCCACCTCATCGCGCGCCCTATCGACTTTCTGCCGATGAAATGGAAGAAATGAACAGACAACTGAAAGATTATCTTGAAAAAGAGTTCATCAGACCCAGTGTATCACCATATGGTGCTCCTGTCCTGTTTTTCAGGAAGAAAGGAGGAAGTATGCGCATGCGTATTGACTATAGGGCATTAAATAAAATAACAGTTAAAAATAGATACCCTTTACCCCTTGTGGATGAACTTTTCGACCGACTCAAAGGATCCAAGTACTTTACAAAGTTAGATCTGACTCAATGGTACCATCAAGTACGCATCGCTGATAAAGATATGGAAAAATAGCATTTCGCACACGATATGGACATTATGAATGGCTGGTAATGCCATTTGGCTTATTTAATGCTCCAGCCACATTTATGCACCTCATGAATACTGCATTGACACCTTATTTGGATGTTTTTGTTTTGGTATTTTTGGACGATATACTTATCTATAGTAAGACCAAGGCAGAGCACTTAAAACATCTTCGTTTAGTATTGGAGAAGTTGAGGGAATACCGTTTGTACGGTAGAGAAAAGAAATGTGCTTTTATGCAACCAAGTGTGGAATATTTAGGCCACAGAATTAGTCGTCAAGGGTTGGAGGTATGCCAAGACAAAGTTAAAAAGGTGTTGGACTGGCCTACACCTACTAATGTGAAAGAGGTGAGATCATTTATGGGCATATCGAGCTACTACAGAAAATTTATTATAGATTTTTCAAAAATAGCTCGAATGTTGACAGATTTGACCCGAAAGAATGAACCCTTTG
>JAKSDK010000109.1 GCA_022360095.1 Phycisphaerales bacterium | reverse complement strand
TTTCAAAATACTGTAACAGCAAAATCTTATATGGGGTGATTGTTTGTTGGGGGTTTGCATTTGCTTGTAGGAGATTAATCCACTGGGACTTCAACACGGAACAGAAGATGTTTAATGGCTCTTACATGTAGACGTTAGCATAATTCTTTGCATTTGCGCTCTTTTTGAACGAGAGTTTTTTTCAAAGTAACTGTTGTGGCAATTCATTTATGTAAAACTTTGCAAATTAAGATTTTCGAAATGAGGCTTGGCGGTGAAGTTTGTTCGTCTGACGTATTCATGCATAAGGTCTCTTTCTTGATCAATTCTATTTGAATTTAAAACAAGTGCAATGCCGAAGAAATGAAATATTAACTGGCATAATGTGAAAATTTCTAACTCGCTCCCGAACTAAATGGAAGTACAGCTAAGTGGTAGTGGTACGCAATTCACTGTATTCAACTAACAATTCTCTTGCCTTTTGCTTAGCTCGTTTTTAACTTGAGGCTATAACCGTTGCTGCTGGGTCTTCAAAGCGTGATGCAGATTTTTACCAGCTGTTTGAAAACAATTTGCGTGTGGAAATTTCACAATATAAATTGTATTCTATCTATACTTCTGGTGTACATATACTGGGTAAAATGCTAAAGTTAAGCAGAAAAAATTAATTTTTTAGGGTATGGCGTTTGTCGGTCGAAGATAGAAAAGGTTTTAAGAATTTCGACAGTATGCACACAGCATGTAGAAGTATACCACAAACTACCTATGACATTATTTATCCTTACCAATAATTTGTGGCTTTAGTTATCCTTTCTCGTGGAAATCTGTTCAGATGAACCAGCGAATATCTCTAATTGAATAGGGAAAAAAAATCGTGGAAAACTTAGATGTAAAATGTACTTGAAATTTACGCGTTGTTTCGGTTAGGCGAACAGTTGATGGGGATGTGCTAAATTATTTAAATAATAGGGTTGTCTGGTTAAAAATTTAAATGACTGAGAGTACCCTGCAGTCTTTCCCTGCTAGCACTTTCCAAGAATAGAAAATTTATTAATGGTGGCATTGATGTGTCTCTGCATCCTATATAAAAGTGAGATAAACGTGATATT
>JAKSDK010000243.1 GCA_022360095.1 Phycisphaerales bacterium | reverse complement strand
CGCTGCGCTGCTCGGCCGCGGACAATCAGGATGGATCTTCGACGAAATTCGGAACAAGCGCGGACTGGCGTATCAAGTTGGTGTCAGCAATGAATTGGAAACCGATTATGGATATTTCGCTGTGTTTGCCGGTCTTGATAAATCAAAAATTAAAGATGCCGCGAAAATCATTCTCGAACAGTGCAGGCGGCTCGAGCGAGTGACACAAAAAGAACTTGCTGAAGCAAAAACTTCTATCGAAGGCAACTACGTTTTGCAAATGGAAGATAATTTTCACCGCGCAGACAACAACGCCTATTGGCACACGATTAAAGATGCAAAGTTGGGTCATAAATTCCTTTCAAAAATCAAAAAAGTAACGTGTGCAGATATTACGCGTGTTGCAAAACAATATATGAAAAACAATAATTATACGCTCGTTACAATCGAACAGAAATAATTATCGAGTTACCTTGAACGTACTGATTTCTTGGGCTAACTGTTGCGCCTTCTTACTCTTCTCCAGTTTTTGCCGAACGGGGTCAATGAGTTGATTGAGATAATCGGCTGTTGCAGTCTTCAAATCCATTGGATGGAGCTGTTTCTCCTTGAACGCTTTTTCAAGTTCTTCGTATGATGTAAATTCAAGGTTGCCGCCAAATTTCTCCGGTCGTTCTATTTTTATTGACCTAAACTTTTCAAACAAAATATACCTGTTATACTCTAGGATGGGATTTTCATCAGCAATTCCCTCCGGGCAATACGCTTTCTTTATTTTTCTTTTAATCGCTTCTTCTGTATCATTCATGAATATTGCCGAATCAGGATTTGATTTTGACATTTTCATTTCGATAGCGCGTTCAACTGTTTTATCTCCTTTTGGAGGTTCTCCCAATCCCATCAACATATGATGCGAAACGATTGCAGGTTTCCAATACCCCAGTTTTGGTCCTATCTCTCGTGCAAGAACATTCACCTTTCGCTGATCCATTCCTAGCTGTGTGACATCTGCTTTCAAATAGAAAATATCCGCGCACTGCATACAGGGATAAAGGATTTGGGAGGCTTGCAAGGCATCACCTTCCGATCTTCCCATTATCTCTCCGCAACGCATGATCCTTTTAACTGTACTATTTCG
>JAKSDK010000144.1 GCA_022360095.1 Phycisphaerales bacterium | reverse complement strand
TGCTTGACCGCATCTTTGAGATAATCAAACGCAAGCTGAAACGCTGCTTCTGCGTTGGTTCCGCCTAAGCCCCCTCGCAATCCGAGAGAATTGTTAGCCTTGGAGTAGCGTTCAATCGCCGCTTCAATATCCATAATCCCATCGCCCCATACTTCTGCCCGACCACCGTAGCGAATCACCAAGATGTGATATCGAGACTTAACCGTTACAGAGTCGCCGTTGACGGATGTGCATCGCTCTAACAAATCCTTAAACAAAATTCCGGCGTACCGCTCTGTCCACGTACACTTTTTGTCTGATGAGCCGGGCAAGCAATCTCCCATGCTCCCTGATTCATCAATTACAAACACTGCAAGAACAGGATGAGCACGACTCGCTTTTTTCTCGTACATCACGTTTTCTCCATTCAAAAAATACCGAGTTACCAAAGGACTCAATCTTTCTTCTGGTTGCTCTGCGAAATAATCACCCGCAGAATGGCGATTAAGATTGCAAAGCACACCGTCAGAACAATCAGCCCACGCATTTGTTTTGATGAATCGCCAGAGCCGACATCGCCAATGGTGGCAAGGCTCATTTTGATTTCCTCGTGATTCGAGACCGCCAACCAAAACGCGAAGATCAGCAAGGCGAAGGCAAACACATTCGGCCATAGAATCTTCATCACGCTCTCCTCGTGGTTTTATGACTTAATGACAGCGGGACATTCGAGACTGTCATTAAAGAACAAAAATCCCTAAGTGCTTTCATTGCCGTGCCTAACGGTTCACAGCAAATCGTTAGACCTTCTGGCCGTTCGATCGCGGACAATCGCTTGTTCGCTGCCTTTGCGACGCTCCTGGTGGGAACGATGATGAGCAGTAAATTCGCGTTCAGCGCCACTGCCTTCGCCACGTCATTAACCACGCGAGCAGGGGTCAGCTCTGCCTCGACGACAATTCGCCGTGATTCGTATTCAGCAAACAAATCAACAAAACCTGCATCTCTCCCAGGAGCGGTAGGAAACTCATGCTTCACCGATGCACCACGCTCCAACAAAAACCGCTCAGGCGGTTCAAGCAAAACTCTGTTATGGAGAAATCCGCCTCGCATAATCTTCACTTCACCGCGTCAGCGATTGCCTCCGTCGCTTCGTCAGTCGGCTCTAACACAATAGAGGTTCGCCCCCGTTGACTGGTCGCTACCTTGTGTTCCCGCACATATCCCGCCTCAACCAATTTCGCTCGAATCGCAGCCGCACGTTTTCCGCTAATCCCTGTCTTGCGAGAATAAAAACTCGAACCCTTGCCCGGCTCGGAAACAACGGCGTCGAGAAAACGCAACTCAGCATCAGACAACGAATGATTTGCCGACGATGAAGCGGTATCGCTTACCGTTACGACATAATGAGGCTGCCAATTCGCAAACTCAGGAGCAGGCACAGAACGCAGCGAATCAAGTGCCTTCATGCTTGCGATAGCGTCAGCATCACTAACAACAGACGGAATATTCAGCTTTGGCGTGAGAACAGGAAACGGAAGCCGCCACCCTTCTGCCAAACTCCAGATAGAAACGCCTGGACGCAAATTCAGCTTTGCCCACTTGATTTGCTCGGCGTTCATCCCCATGTCTGTTCCCAACGATTGATAATCAGCATGACTCCCAAGCCGACACATGACCTTTGTTCCAAGATTCGGAATCAAGCCATGAGGCAAGCCCGACATTGTTTGTGCTGTAAAGGCAAGCCCTGTTCCTGTGCCTCTAATCAAACCAGCAATTTCTTCCGCCGGCGTTATCTCTCCGCCCTCGGTTCTTGAACTGAAAAAACGCTGGCAATCCTCGAAGAAACACATAAAAGACATGGCTTGATTCACTTTCCCCGATGCAACTCTGCTTCTCAAAACTGAAAACAGGAAGTAATTGAGCACAACCGATTTCACCGCTTCCCCTGCCGTGCTAAATTCAAAATCTATGAAGCGTTTACTCAAATCACTCGGCTTCCATGCCAGGCGATACGCTCCCACCTTTGGAGACAGCGAAATAAGGAAACTTCCAAGTCGATCAAGCAACGCCTCTTTTGCAGCAGCGTTCAAGCCCTCTGATTTTTTGATGTGCTCATACGCATCAAAGAGGGTAGGCCAGCAATCAACCGTCCCTCGATAAATCCCAAACTGTTCATACAACCAATGACACACCCCTCGCAAAATCACCATCGCCCTACTTGGCAAGTCAAGGATTCGTTGCAGAATCCCCAGCATCATCGGAAGATGTCCGCGTGGGTCTCCGTCAGCTTGAAGGAGATTGACTTTTAATTGGTGTGGTCGAGCGATAATAAAATCTTTACCAACCCGATGGAACAGAGGCCGTAGCCCTCTGATTTCTTTCTTGTACATATCGCTGCACCACAAGCCGTCG
The DNA here is from genome assembly GCA_022360095.1 of Phycisphaerales bacterium. Taxonomy (GTDB): domain Bacteria; phylum Planctomycetota; class Phycisphaerae; order UBA1845; family UTPLA1; genus JAKSDK01. The sequence continues at coordinate 81,726 of JAKSDK010000144.1, read as the reverse complement.
AGATAATTAGCAAGGTGTAAGATGAGCAGCTTGGTAAGATTGGTTTTTGACGCCCCCGTGTTTCCGAGGATTAGCAGCCCCGCGTTGAGCCATTGCATCACGATAAAAATAATTGCTTTGAAAACACCACCGAAAGCACGGCCAAGCGGGATTTCTCCTTCGCCTAATTGCGGTTTCCTGAATGGCGTGAGTTCACCAAACTCATCTTTTGCTTTCAGCTTTCGCACCCTGTCTCGAAGCATTCCGGCAGTGCGTTGGTTAATCTTTCCAACACTCCACACCCGCATAAGACTGTGCCCAAGCCTATCGTCAAACGCATCGTGCTGAACGCCCCACACGACATCATTAAAAAGCCCGCTCTCTTCTTTATTTCCGGTTTTCTTTTTCTTCACTTCTCTTCTTCAACCTCAATGAACGGACTGAGAATTGAGAACGTTATTCGCTTTCGTCGATGAGTAGCGTGACAACTCATACAGCGGCGAGGATGGCGTTGTTCTTTCTTCACACTCCGCGAGTGTTCGAGGCAAACAGGTTTTTCGCACGTTAAGCAGTTAGAAAAACACTCATTGCATTCCACTCGCCTACAGCCAGGCTCACCGCATTGCCCGCCTGTCGGCCGTTCCGCAGAATGACCGCAATGGTGGAATCTATCTGTAATCACAACGACGGAATCAACAGAGCCGTCGGGAGAAAGGGCAACCGCATCTCCGGCGATTGTTTCGGTTGTTGGATTTCCGTCGGCATCAACGGTTTCTCGGACATGCACTTCCCGTCTTACCGGTTGCGAACCCTTGCCAAAAAACTTGTCAAAGAAAGACATAACCCCTCCTACCAGGGTTCGGAAAACAGCGTTCTGTCGAGATAATCAACGCTGAACCAGCACGTCTTGATAAGCACATAGACGAACGCAACAGAGACACCGACTCCCCCAACGAGCAGCGCTCCCAGCGACGCGAAGCGCAATCCATCAGCCATTGCGTCAGTAAGTTTTTTTCGCCATGCCATATCCTTCTCCATTAAAAACCTACTCTCACGGCATGTATGAACACTCACCACTCTTTCATAACTTGATAATTTCCTTACACACAATTTCGCGCCTGTTATCTCTCTCCGTTTCGCAAACGTCTCTTTGCAAGAGTGATGTATTCGGCGTTCAATTCAAAACCGAGAAAGTTTCGTCCTAGCTGCTCACATGCAACTGCCGTCGTTCCAGACCCCATAAAGGGGTCGAGGACGAGTTCATTTCTGTTAGAGCTGACCTGAACGAGTTTCTTCACAAAGGCCAGCGGTTTTTCTGTAGGATGCTGTGTCTCTTTTCGCCCCAAGGCGTGCATAAATACATTGTTGCATTCGCGTTGCGAGAGAAAGTTAAACGTTGCCGGTCGCCCTTTGGTAAGGTACATGCAGACTTCTACCGCATGTCTCCAATTATTCTTGTAGAAACTTGGAAGCGGATTTACTTTCACAATGGCTAATTGATTTCGATATCTGAATCCGCGTGCAACGGCCATGCGTATGAATACGCCGTTGTCTTCTCCGCTTGTGAACATATAGAGTGAGCCTCCGCTCTTTAAGGACCTGAAGCTCTGGCTAATGATTTGCATAATCAAAAGGTCATAATCGAACGGATGAAAGCAATCCCACGCACCCCACGCCTCTTTAGTCGAAATTATCTTGCTGCCCTTCTTGGTGACTCTGTTTTTACTGGCGAGGTTGTATGGTGGATCGGTCACGATGAGATCAACTGATTCATCGTCAATCTTTTTGAATCCTTCCAATGCATCAATATTATGAATCGTGTTGAGTTCAAGCATCGTAACGACTCTCTTCGCCGAACGTGCTATCTTGCCTTATCAGAGTGTCCATCCAGCTTCGAGAGGACTCGCTGCATTTCATCCTGCTCCTTGCTTTCAAGCACATCCGAAAGCTCATTTACAAGACGGTGCAGCACAGCCCCTTCGAGTTCATCCAGTAATCGGCGAGCGTCGTTTATGCGAAGTCGAGCGGTTTTGAGCGCACCGCAAGAAGCGACACGATATTCTTTTTTTACGCCAAGCGGCAATGTCGAGAGGTGTTCAAGAAAAGGAGTGAACTTGTCGAGGAATTTTGCAAGGCTTAGCGGCAGGCTTTCAATTCCTGGCTCTTGTTTTGCCGACGTTGAAGCCGAATCAGAAGAATCGCCACTAACAGGCTCTTTACCATTATCGCTTTCTGTTGGTTCTTCTTGTTCAAGTGCAAGTGTTGGCTGTTTCTCCATCGCTTTACCAAAACTTGGACAGACTCTTGCTCTGATTTCATCGTACCCAAGCTGCTTCGCTTCCTTTTCTGAGATTGATTCAGCAATTGCTCGTAGTAACCATGATGTACTCCTGCTGATGTTATGTCGTTGTAGAAACTTCCCCCATTCACCGTGCGGAATATATTTTTTTATGCGAAGGAGGACATTGCCCCGCAACCAATTCACGTAACCACGACCAACGTCAAGACCACTGTCCAACGCAGACAGTTTTTTCCAAAGCGCGTCATAGGTTGAAATGGCCTCTTCACATCTTTCAGGATTCAGCTCTGGAATGGTTAACTCATGCAACCTGTTGATTACGAGGGGCAACTCATTACCCGAAATGTCTAAATTCTTAGACATTTGAGTGCCTTTTGAATGAGTTGGATTCGACTTTTTCGTTACAGTTGAATTGGCCATGTCGCTCTCCTTAAAATCACGAATTACTTCTTGGAATTGTCCGGCCAACCAATCTTTAGATCAGCTAAATACTGAATAACATTAATTTGACGAATCTGCTCATCCTTAACCCTTCTAAGCACCAAGTCACCGAAACCTGACCAGCTAATGACGACATATTTTTCCTCCCTTAGCATGACCGGCATGCCCTCGACAAAGCTGAGCAGAAGGCTACTGGGTCGTGACTCAAAACCGGTTGGACATGCTCGCTCCTCTCTTAACTCTAAAATTGTCATGTTGTTGTTTCGCCTCGTATCCATTGTGGCTCTCCAATCCACTTAATACTCCTTGCCGGGATTGAGGACTCCTTTTGCTCTGCACTCCGAATGAGGAAGCTGGGGAGGAGTCCCCAATATCCCGGCTTACGAGCAATCATTTGCGTGATAAGACTCTTCTGGGTATATAAGGATCTGCAGGAGCTGAGAGGGTAAAACAAAATTCGTTTTTTTTTTGCAACGTCTCTATCTACAGCCTAGGTGCGTTGCGAATCCGAAAGCTGGCGGATTGATATCACGAACAAGAAGATTGGCTTTGCTTAAAATGCCTCCCTGTATAGACTCGAAGGCGCAAACGTGAAGAACGAGCAAAAAGCTGAGAGAGAGGACGAGTTAGGCAGGTTGCTAACTCGAGCTCGAATGAATGACGTCGAGGCTCAGCGAAAATTCTATCAAGAGGCATTACCGATTCTCCTTGCCGTTCTAGGAAAAAGAAGTAATGAGGCAGAAGATCTGGCTCAGGAGATCCTTCATCGTTTGATGTACTCGTCGAAGCTTTCTTTTGAAAATACGGGGAATACAAAAGGCTGGCTTTTGAAAATTGCTGCAAACGCAAGAAGACGACAGCTGCGCAGGCAACCTAAGGCAACTTCGGCAAGCTTAGAGAATTACGCAAGCAAAGAAGATCAGAACCACGCTAATCAGCTAGAATCGACGGAAATTAAGAACAAATTGCAAGGGGCTTTTCGACAGGCGTTGAGTAAATCTCCTGAAAGTTCGCTAGAGATCTTGCGCTTATTATCTGAGGGGCATGGCCCGACTGAGATAGCGAAAAAACTGAACATAAAACTGGACACCACTAAGAAGCGTATCAAAGCCATCAGGAAGGAATGTGCTTCTTATCTCTACTATCATCATCGAGAACTGTACGATTGCTTCGCATCGCAAATGCGGAAATTTGGGGAGAAATCGCGATGAATGGAAATCTAACATTTCCTGACGACGACGCGAAAGAGTTTGCCCAAGACTGCGATTATCTTCGTGACGTCATCATGCGAGGGCCTGAAGTACATTGCGCCTGGTTGCGAGCTCTCAAAAGCCCCCAGGACAGCCGCATTTCAAGCAGCACTACGGAGTGGCAAGACGAGCACACGAAGGCCGTCTTGGAGTACGGTATCGCTGGATCACATTCCAAAGGGCTCATCTCCAGCTCTCTGCTCAGACAACTTGCTTACAATCCTGACTTACTTGAATCTCTGGCTGAACGAGTACTTGATGATGGGAACCTCGAGCACTGGTTGCCATCGGATGCAGAGAGTTCAGAAAAGTACGAACTAGATGAGCTTGGACGCGAGTTTCTGGAACAACTACGTCAAGAAATGGATAGAGTTCCCTCGATATTCAGCTCAGATCTCCAACAGACATTCGAGGGAACTTGGGAAAAAGAACTGAACATCCCATGCTGCCATATTAGTGTACCTGTCGTAGACGATTCGACATTGACTTTGCGGTTCCTAGATCGGACCTGGGGAAAACTTCGTGTTAACAGACAAACAGCGTCGCTCCTCGCGATTGTCGCAAGGACGGGAGTTTTTCTCACCTGGCCACCTGCCTCAAGCTTGCAGGTACGGGCAGCAGCGTCAACTCCAGCCGGGGTTGATTTGCTGCATGAAACACCAATTGAACTCCATGCGACCAAAGATGGTCTAATGGCGAAGATTTTCATTATGCCAGAAACATAGGAGCGAGCGACTATGGCGAGCACCCAAAGGACAATCGTTACCGTTGCAACGACTCAGCATGATGCACGAGGACACATCCAAGAACTACATCTAATATCATCAAGCAAAGATGACGTCCATTCTTTGAATCTCGGCTCGAACGTCAATGCTGATGCAGAGTATAAAGAGCAAATTCACCGTGCAGCACAGTACCTGCAGGCATTTCTACGAAACAGACTCTTTGCTCAAGTTTGTGTGGCTGAACGACTGGCGTCACGGCTCGAGATAACGCCATCGTCGGACGAAAAGCTTGAGAGAGGATCGCACGGATTGGCTATTCTGCTTGCCGGCCTTGCCCATGTATTAGACGTGCCGTTGCGACGCAACTGCGTTTTTACTGCAAAGCTTGCGGCTTTTGAGCCAGAACATGATGTGATCGCTCTCGATGCAGTGTCTGGCATATCGGCAAAGGCCCTTGCTGCTGGTCGTCATGGTGTCAATCTCTTGTACTACCATCTCGTTCCAGATGATGAAGGTTTGATCGAAGAAAAGAGGATTGACCGACACCTGCAAGCCCATTTTCGAGGCGAAGGAGATTACCATTGCCGACCTATTGCTCTCCCACGTCGCCTTTTATGGGGAAATCTTATTAATCTTGGACTCGACACATCACACCTTTGGCCGCGTCTACTTGACGATTTAGAGATTCCTGCTGAAGTCATTCTGACTATTGCTTGCCAATTGCTGCAGGTAGCTCTATTCAAACCTGCTGGCATCGGGGAGTTTCCTGACGATGTTGGGAAAGTGATTGCCGCACTCCGCGCACGTGGATCGTGTCCACCAACGCTTCCTGAGCAACTAGGGCTTCGCCAACTTGCCGAATTATGTACGGAGGAACATTTACCACAACTTGTCAAGGCGGCAATCTCCGTGTCACCTGACGAGAACGTCGAAACGGATCTCGCAACGTGGGCCTCAAATGAGATTGAATCGACTGAGCTGAACACAAATAAAACCCCGCTGTCACGCGTTCTCTGGCTGCATGATATCGCATGTGCACAAGGATGGATAGAGGACGAGATTGAGCGGCATCTCAGAAGAACAATTGTAACCCGCCTGACAAAGACATTTTCTAATTTGTCCGGCAATGAATCCGCAAAGCAGCAACTCTACGAGTTAACAAGCACCTTAGTCAGGTTGCGAACTCAACAAGAGGAAATTATTCAAGAAGCGATACGTTCGCTTGAAACAATATTCCGCAGGGCTCCTGAAGATCTAAAGTCGGGGATCATTTCCGCGATCCAGCAACTTGCCCGGAAGATAATAACTCCGAATGCGATTCTCGCTGGAAAACAACCGCCTCTTATGCTGACTTTTTCCAGCTTGGGTAAGCAACTAGAAGAAAAAGATGATTCCATCGTGCCAATAATCAATCCGCTACAGGTTACTTACACTGGTGGCGACAAGCTGAATCTAACAATTCCAAGTCCTGTTCTGCTTGTTGAACAAGCACAACATCTTGGAAGTTACAGCCGTCGTAGCCGATATCGAGGGCGCGATGGATTTCGCTTGAGTGACGACACATTGGCCCGATGTTCAGCTGAGGATGCATCATATCTTAGTTCTGCTTTCAACTCCGTCCCAAACCGAATAGAATTCAAACTCCAACGGTCAGCTGCTGAGACGCAAGACACGGTCGGAGTCTTGTGGCTTCATGAACGCGTGCCCTTTCCTCCGGCGATCGATTCGCAATTCCTCGTAAATGGTGTTCAGAGATGGTGCCGCGAAGACAGCGACAAAGCCGCGAGCATACGTTCTATTCTTGACGTAGGGTGTGGTACTGGATTCCTTGCAGCGTCGGCTGCGTATCTCTGTCCACGAGTCGATGAGATAATGCTGATCGACCTAGATGATACTACGGTCACGCTCGCTGCTGAAAACATTCGGACGGCGATTAGATCGGAAGATACACAATCAGGAAAAGTAGAATACAGCAATGTAGCACCAAACGCTCGCATCAAACTCTTTACAGGCGAATTTAGAAAATATAAAGCGGACGATCGTTTTGACCTAGTAATCGTCAACCCACCGTATCTTCCCGAGCTTCAACTGGCCGACACAGGTATTCAGCGAGCCACGAATGGCACTAAGCTCCTAGAGGAGATTGTAGAGCGCGCGCCAACGCTTGCCCGATATACTTGGATGACTTTTTCTTCACTTTCATGGCGGGAGTTTGAGTACGCTCTCGCTCCACGCCTTCAAAATTTCAAACGAATTGCTGTGTATGATCGGCAATTTGTTCCACTACGAATCACGACGATTGAACCTGTTCGCCCTGACGAGCTGCGCGATGCAAATCCATTCGCTCAACAGCAATTTGAACAACGGCTGCATTATTACGATTCAGTTCTCAGACCTCGTGGGCTTGTTGATTTGGATGACGAACAATGGGAAAGAAAGCTTCCGACAAAAGTGGTAAACTCAGCGGTTCAATTTTTTGCTGGAACGCCAAATGCTACAGACGTTGAAGACGTGTCCGGGATGAATAAGGAACGATATAAATCTGTAATGGATACGCTTTATGAGGATTCGAGAGGATTTAGATTTTGGCATGAAACACGAGTAATCCTGCTAGAGTCCAAGTAACGAAATGATACCGAAAGCTTTATAAGTTCTTCTCGTCGTCCATTTTTGTAACAAAACTAGGGTATCCAAGGATGCCAAGGAGACAAAATTACAGATAAGACCGTCGGTATATCAGGAGAAGAACTTGTCACATTATTTCAGTCGGAACTCTTTAAGAAACGCCTTGGTGAGGCAGCCAAGAAGGCCAAGCAGACCTGTCGAAAAACAGGGTTCGCCGTATATCGAGAGATTGAAACTAATAAGGACTATTTCACACCGCTCTTGTTAGGAACGGCCGAGAGATCGCCGTATGCAACCTACCACGCCCCTAATTTGGATTCACACTATAAGCTGGTCGATCTTCATCTTGATTCCCATATTGATCGCACGATTACTCCTGAGGGTGCTCCGGATTTAGATAGTTCAAGCTTCTTACGTGGTTGCGAAGATCGACCAATCCTAGGTGTCGGTCGGATTGACACAGCTCTCAACGGACAATTACTGTTTCTGCAGCGAAGTTGTTCCCGAAATATAGCAGATTCCTCTGTTGCTGAAGAATTAATAAGGAAATGTGAAGACGCAATGGACGTCAAGATGGCTCCTGACGAATCTCTCGCAGAATATTTCGAAATTCCCGGTTTTGTCCGAACGACGGTTTTGCCTTTTTCTGTTGATGGGAAAAGTGGACTTGCCTCAATACAAAAACTGGCAAATTTGTACCGCTTCAAATATTCCATAAGTAATGTTCAATAGTTGTCAGCGAAATCTTGTGAACAAAAAAAGTCTTGTCATCCCTCCAAATTCCGTGCGAGATGTAACTCTCGATTTTAATTATTTGCCTAATGAAGAACAGCATACCGGCACATTCGTAACTCTTGCGCTGCTGCTGAGGTCTCGCCTCAATTTTGGAGACGAAAATCTTAAATGATTAGTGTTGTTCGATCGCCTTTTTATGATTTTCAGGCAGCGGAGTGGGCCTTTTTATTGATAAGCAGTGCTTTCATGGTCTTAAGGAAACCCAGGACCCCGTTGTCGCTTGAGTCGAGTAGCTCGCCTGGGTACGATAGCGGCTTGACGTGTGATAAATGGGGAAATGTCGGTTAACTACAGTCGGTACAGAACTGATCCGAGGTGAAACGGAGAAATAGACCTGAAGAATTAGGGCTTATTCAATTGGAGGAACGAATGCGTATCAATTCAATGCCGCTCATTATCTTGTTCACCATTGTTCTGCCAGCTCGCGCCTCGACATTCTTCGGCCTGGGTGATCTTCCCGGTGGTGACCATCTCAGCGACTACAACGCTGTATCAGCAAATGGGACTGTCGCTGTCGGCTACAGCAATACTCACGGAAACTCAGACCAGGGTATTCGTTGGCGCCTATGTGACGACATATTCGAAGTGCCGGGATGCGCCGCCGCAGTTGATGTCTCCGGCGACGGAAAAGTCGTTGTCGGCAACATTGGCGGCGGATTACCCACGCGATGGTCCAAGGCCGATGGTGCCACACCACTTGTAGATCCGACCGGCGAAATCGAAGCAGGTGGTAGTCATTCAGCTTCTTTCGACGGCTCAATCGTCGTCGGGACGGGCGACACTGATACGGGATTTAAGGCATTTCGGTGGACCGCTGTAACTGGAATGGCCAGTCTCGGCGATTTCCCCGGTGGGGACACACACAGTCAAGGACGAGGAGTTTCTCATGACGGAACCGTCATTGTTGGCTGGGGAACCTCGGATTTAGGTCGACGAGCATTTCGCTGGACGAGCAGTACAGGAATGGCGGAGCTCGGCCCACTGCCGGTTGGGGTGACGCTGACCCAGGCTGAAGCCGTATCAGGTGACGGCCTCGTTGCTGTGGGGCGTATGGAGTCGGCATCAGGTACAGAGGCGTTCCGCTGGACGAGTGCGGGCGGAATCGCCGGATTAGGAGATCTACCAGGCGGTCCGTTTTTCAGCTGGGCATGGAGCACATCGATGGACGGTTCCGTCATAGTCGGCTACAGCGATTCATCCCGTGGTCGATCCGCCTTCATTTGGACTGAAGCAGACGGTATGAGAGAGTTGCAAGACGTCCTCTCGAATGACTATGGCCTTGACCTGATGGACTGGCACCTCGAAGTCGCGTTTGGAATATCGGCTGATGGCAACGCAATTGTCGGCCGCGGTCTTAACCCTCAAGGTGAAATCGAGGGTTGGATCGCCTACCTCAATTGCCTTCCGGGAGACGCAAATGGTGATGACAAGGTTGATGGACTTGACCTTGGACCATTCGCCCAGGCACTGCTTGACCCTGGGAATGTCGATTCCACGACAATCTGCACGTTCGATCTGAACCGAGACGAGTCAATTGATTTGACGGATATTCCAATGGTGGTTGAGCTCTTAATATGTGATTGCGATTCTTAATTGACCGTTGGCAATCAATGTGCGGGCTGAGAGCGCTCTTGCTGTTGAGAGGCTCGTTGTGAACATCAGTACCGATGTTTCCCCCCCGCCGCAAACAGCTATCAAGTGAATTTTCTGCTCTACACCTACAAGCTGGTCGCCTAACTCGCTGATAAATCTTTTGTCTTTTTCCAAGACGATGGCCGCTCGGTTAATTATTAACCGCCTACCAGCTCAATCCCAATTTGTTCGTCTTGTATTATGATTGATTCAGCAGTTCATCCACGATAAGCTGAAGGTCAAGTCCGTTAACTACGCAATCGCTATTCAAATCAAGCCGAGGACGTCCTTCTGAATCTACGGATAGCCCTTCTGAGTTATTCGGGCAGACATCGGTCAAATCTGGAACGCCGTCGTTATCGCTGTCTATTGAACACGAAACAACTACTTGAACATTATCAAGTCCCCAACTCTCGTTCAGTAGATCAGGGCCGTCCAGGATCGAAGAAAAATCGAGGATTAAGGAATCGTTGGAATGAGGAAAAGTGAAAGTAAGATGATACACAGAGTCTCCGAGTTGACCTGGAAACATATATCCAAGCGTATCTACCTCTGACGCTCCTGTTGTCGGAGGGTTATCACCTCCGGGAAATTGGTCTGGATACGCCTGCGTTTTTTCTGGCGCATGATTATTGACATTACTAAATGTAGTTTGGAATAGTGATGTCTCGCAGTTGGTCAGCTTCCAGATATCTGGAGAACCACCAACGCCTGGGTCATTACCATCCCACGACCGAATGACGAATAAATCAACTGATACTGTTACTTCATCATGCACTGGAAGACTCGTAAGCGTTAGCGTAACCGTGTCATCCAAAAACTGGCCAAGAAACCTTCTGTTTCCCAAGGGAGTTACATCTGTATCTGAATGTGTCCACTCCAGCAGAGGGTCTCCGACGGTTTCAAAGTCATTCTCATAGACAATCACAGCAGGGTCGGCTTGTGCTGCTAACACGAAGAGACAACAAGAACATCCTGTAATCAATAGTAAAACGCTGGTCTGCTTATTCATTACCTTTCTCCTTTCTCGGCTGTAATTATTTTTCTCACTATCCAGAAAAATTACAAGAATCTACCTTTAGAGAGACGGTCAGTCGAAATCTTGCTGATTCTTTTCATTTCATTTTGCGCTCTATCACAGGTGAGAGTCCAATTAAACCTGTGGTGTATCCGGAGCACCGCTGGAGTTCGTCGTTTCTGAGGAGATAATCAACTCCTTGCCGAAGCAGCCGTCAATGTCCGCGATATACGAGTCCGACGTGAGAGTTCTCAGTGAATACTTTTCTCGGAAAAAGCGCTTTTTCACCCGTCTCAAACGCCGCAAAATTTCCCTTGCAACCCTCTTATTGACCTGTGTATAATGCTAGCGACAGAAAGAAACGCTAACCCGGCAAGTTAGTTCTCAGTGAGCGTCTTTTTTACTGCGCTCATGGTAAAAGCAGAGTTTCCCCAGGACCACGGTCGTGGCCAGGTGGTTATGCTCTGCGACGCTCTCCTTGCCGGGTTAGCTAGCTGGGGATCATCTGGCCACCTGTATGTCAGGTCAGCTCGTCCGAGTTAGCTACTCGCCCTTCACGCCAGATTTCTCCAGCGTAGTGTTGAGATTGTGAAGCAAGAATTGTTTCTTGCTTTTGAAAAATCTCTGCGATGGAGGTACGCGATGAGCAGCCCTATCAAGAAGGCAACCACGTTCATCTTCCCACTATGTATCCTCGGGGCTTTTGGAGGATGTCCCCCGCCGCCGAATGATAATGGTGCAGTCGGACGTTTGGTTGACGATCCGCAGTCAAGTCTCGGAGCGTTGCTCACCGCGGGAACTGGTGAGAAGCTCGGCGTCCTGGGCGAGAAAGCTGCGGATGGAACGCTACGACGAGTAACGGGTGGCATCTTCGTTGATTTGAACGGCAACGCGATTGCCTTCTGGATTGGTGAGGACGGGCTTCCGAAGTTCGCTGTTCGCGGCGATTCGACCTTGATCTTCACCAATTACACGGCTTCTACAGTGGACATCATCACCGTCGGTGCAGATGCGACAAGTACCGTCTCGGCTGGTGTCGCCGTCGATCGCAATACTTTGTCTGAGCTGCGTGCGATGGCCTCTGCTGGAAAACTCAATCGTGGCCGAGCACTCGCGCATGACGCGAAATCAACGAATACGTCGAAAAGCTTTGATGAATGGTATCAGGATGTTGTGAAAGGAGTGGCTTTTGCGGCAAGCGTTGTGATGTCTGGTCCAGTCTCTGCTGTGCTCTTCGAGACTTTTCAGCAGTCGGTCTTTGATGCCGCCGTCTATGAAACGTATTACATCGAGCCCGATGTGTTTGAATCAGATGACTATATTGAACTCAGCGTTGTTCGTGCTGAAACAACGGCTGAGCAGGCGAGTACGGTGTGCGGGCCTGATAGCGACGGTAACGGTATCGGCGATGCGTGTGAAACCAACTCACCTTCTTCCGACGTTGATGAAGACGGCGTGCCCGATTCGCAGGACAATTGCATTCACGTCTTTAACTCCGATCAGATTGACACTGACGGCGACGGAATTGGAAACGCGTGCGACGAGCCGGGCAACGCTTTCTGCGACAGAGCTGCTGGTCCTCATGACAACGACCATCGCGTAATCGGCTCGCCAGATGATCGGAAGGCGAACATCGCTGCCCCCTATACGACCGGCTCGTTCTCGTTGGCGTGTGCGTTTGACAACAGAATCACTGACGGCTCCGGTGCTGATTTGAGAATTCACGGGCTGAGCACTATTCACAATGGCACTCCGTCGCTGACGATTTCGCTTAACAATTCGTTGGAAGCAACGTTGAATTATGCCGAACTACGAATGCACCAAAACGGCGATCTGATTGATATCGACCTTGGAGAGTATTTCAGCAATCTGCAGGAAGAAAGCTATCAACTCAGGCTTCGATTCAGCATCCGCTCAACGACGCAGGGGCGAACGTGTAGCTTGGGTATTTGTTTCACCAATTATTCTAGTGCCTTTGTTGATGCCATCGAAGTTCTTCACGGCAATGCTGAGTGATTGATAGTAACTGATTGTATCAATCTGCCGAATCAGAAGAGGGCTAACAATCATTATCATGAAGGTATGTTTGCGTGGGTTTCGTTCTGTGCTCATTTCCATCGTGGCGGTCAGCGTCGTAACTGCAGCGACTGGATGCGGAAATGCACAACGATTCAGCGGCGTTCTGCTCGATGCGAATCCACCGGGCCGGTTTCTTCTCGTGCCGCCTGTTGCTCAGGCCGACGAGATGCTGTGCGGACCTGCGGCAACCGCAGCCCTACTTGCATACCACGGCGTCGATGTGACCAAACTCAGAAGTGCTTTGGATGAGCAAAAACCAAACAGGGCGTGGTCGGCGGAAGATATTGTTACGGTCGCCCGCTCGCTTGGTCTCGAAGCATACTTCTACAAAGGCGAATTGAAGGACGCTCTCGCCAACATTACACAAGGGCGACCTCTCCTGGTTCTTTTGCGCGGTCCGCCACGAACCGCTCGCTACCCTGCGTTCGAATGGTTTGCCGAAACTGCCCACATGCTCACCGCAAAAGCACACTGGGTCAGCGTTGTCGGCTGGACGTCTGAGCAGAACATCATCCTGCTCGATCCAGCAAACGGCTATGTGACGATGAACCGCGACGAGTTTATGAAAGAATGGAGCAATAACGCATGTCTTTGTGTACTCATCGCCCCCGGCGTGAATCGTGGGCCGCCGGGCGGGGATACACAACACCCCACGCCCTCTCCAATGTTGGAAGAAAAGGAGAAATAGTGATGCGAGTCGATTCATGGAAAGTCTGGATTGCAGCGGCTGCGATGGTTTGCATGGTCATTCCAACGCCAACCGTGTATGCCAACGATGCAGCTTCCTCAGCATCTGAGCAAGGCTCGATTTTCATGTCAAAGCCCGCTCCTCTATCAGCTTCTCAGGCGGCTGCGTATGAGAATGCACAAGCAGAAACCATCCAGGATGCTTGTGCTTTGGCGACGGGAGAGGATAACGGGGATGGCGTATCCGGCCTGGAAGTCGTCGGCATTCTTGCCTTGCTTGGATTGGGTGCGGCCGCCCTGGCCGTTGCTGCCGCTGACTGATTACTGATTGGGGAGTAGCTGAATCGAGCGTTGGGGGAAGCCCACCTGTTTCAGAGAGCGGTTCCCCTTGTACTCTCTGCATACGTGGGTTTTAGAGTTCCCGACGGCAGAGAGGCTTCACCAACACGTCTCTCGGTGCACAACGCGTCGGGAACACAGAGCCCGCTATCAGGATGTGGCGGGCTCTTCTTTTTCATTCACATTTCGTACTGGATCAGAGCGCGACCCTACCGGTTACGGGTTTGACATTCGGTCCCAACCTTCTTGTGTATAGGTAGGATGCGGTGGCTTGTTCCATCCGTCTCTTCGTGGACGGGCCGGATTGTATTTAGGTAAGAGATTATCGTCTTCCTGAAACAGCGGAAGTAACATCGTCTCAAAGTACTTCGGCGTCAACGCACCAGGATCAAGATGAGTTCCTTTATTTCCGAGATTATCCACGTCACTCGAAGTCCCCATGTCGGATTCTGAAAGAAAGCCAAGTTGAGATGTGACATGGAAGTATCCAGGATCGCCGGGTGCAAACGGGAACCTTCCGGACGCCGGCCACGTAATGTTGGCATCTATACGAATTCGGAATATCACAAACAGGTTAACATAGTATTTCGACGTAGTCAGCAGTTCATCACGATGGCTATAGTGGTTGTAAATCGATTTCGATATCCGCGCTGTAGGGTCAAGATTACCTTCCTTTGATAGTACTCCAGAAATGAAGATGCACTTGTCGAATAAATCTTTCGGAACAGTGCTATTTTTTCCGAGTTCTGCGGCGATATTTGTCCCAGCCGACAACGATACCAAATATAGCCTCTTAGTTCTCGATGGCCGCTTCCAGGCTGCAAGCTGATCGGCCAATCGTTTTGCCATTGTCCGTGTGACGTCGGAGATCGCGAGATAGGCTTGGAGACCAAGCGTGGGACGGCCATCAGGCCAATATCTCTCTTGCACTCTCTCGGCAATCCCCTTTCGATCTGCAAATTGCCACCAATCCCAAATCTGAACCGTAATATCACTGGGCGCTAGTCTATAATTCTCAATTAGCTCCGTTGCTTTTTCGAGATGCCTGCTGGACCCAGTTAAGCCTGGGATGACGATAACGTGAGTCGATCCCGCTGTTTCATCGATCTTGAGCGGGTAGTTCTCAAATTTCCCACCTTGAAATAGATCAGATCTGAATGCCGTGGTATGGATCATGTCGACACGTGACACGTCATTCGAATTGATGTTGTGTTCAAAATGTCTATCTAGGCTTCTACCCGTTGACACCGTATGATTTTGGGGAGAACCCCATGGCTTAAACACAATTCGCCTGTTCTTATCGAGCAGTGCAATCCAGACGGAAACTCGTTTGTTTCGCTCCGTAGTTGTTATTGAGTAGTCGATAATGATTTTTCCGACCGAGGTGAGAACGACTTCTCCTTTAATCGTAGTGTCACCATCGATCTGATGGTCAATACGTTGTGTTTTGGATTTTGGATCGTCGGCAATGGACTTTTCTGATCCAGCCAGCATCGCACCAATAATTAGGATTGTACAAACATATGGACGCATCTCGTGCCTCCCTCGAACGATTAAGACTTGAATAACACCCTATGTATGTAAGAGACGCAGAAACAAGAGAAGGCGCTCGTAATGTTTCCAGAATCAGTTTTTTTAGCCTCCGTCAGACAAAGGATTTTCACCTCTAATTATCTTATTTATAAGGAGTAATGTTGTTTAAAGGAGCAAGCTATGAACAAGACGGTTTAAAGCTTAATAACGTGCCCGACTCCACACCTGGTCATGGACACAACGCCTCCACAAGACCTCGGAGAAAGGGCTGTCAAATTACTTACAGAACTTGATCAGATAATCGAAAAGCTTATCAAGGCTCACGAGCAATCACGCAGGAGCAGACCGAAATCTACGAAGAACTCTCTCGATTAGCTCGATAATTATGACCATTTGTCCTTGCATCGTGTCAATCTGCTCTTGCATAAGCTTTTTATCGTTTTCTGACTTTTCCAGGCGTCGTTCGATTTCGGTTTTGCTCGTGTCGATCAGCAAATCGTCATCGGAAATCGTGTCTCTCATCCCGAGAAACTCGGTGTAGTAGTGGATTTGCTCGGTCTTTTTCCAGCCGAAGCGATACTTTAAAGCCGATTCGTTCTTATACCGCGGTAGCCAGTAGCACGCCGAAGAATGCCGGAAATCATACATCGTGAGGTTGGAATATTTCTCGCCAGCAGGGCTTTCAGCTTCGCCGAGAACGCGAGTAGCGAGTCGTTTGAGATACCGATTGACCACAGGCGGGCTGATTGGAAAAAGGTAATCGGAAGGTCGGAGTTTTTTTTCTCGGATGTACTCTTCGAGCAATTCAGAGCAAAGTAAGAGATTGATTTTCCTGCCGAACGTCTTGCTGGTTTCTTCGCGAATGTTGAGCTTGGTGCAATTGTCGTGTAAATCAGAAACGCGCACATTAACGAGTTCGGTCGGGCTTCTAATCCCGGAGTCGAACAGAAACATCATCAGGACTTTGCGATCATACTTGGCGTTGTTGCACAGCTTTCGTACTTGTTCTTCGGTGAGATACACCCATCGTGGTTTGCTCTTGGTCGTGTCGAGATCCACGCAGATATCCACGAGGATGTTTCCTTGCTTCCGTTGCACTTTCATGTGCCAATGCCAAAAGCTTTTGAAGTCCTTAACGAAATCCCTAACCGACTTATACATGCCGCCGTCCTTTTTGCTGATCCGTCCGTTTCGCATGTCAGAGAAGAAGGTGTGCAATTGTTCCTCGGTGACTTTCGTGAAATTGTTCAGGGCAAAGCGATCCTCGAATTGCCTTGCTAAAAATAATAGTCGATCTTTTAGTGAAAGCAGGCGGATATAGCTCCTACCGCCTTTCCTGCTTCCGGTTGCAATGTTTAATCCGTGCTCCATGTCTTCTAGGTAATGCTTGATGAGCTGATTGTTGTCTTCGCTGACACCTGGGACCCCATTTCTCGTCTTGTTCTTCCAGGCAAGATACTTTTCTCTTGTTTTGTACGGATCTTGTTTCATGGTACGGGGTGAAAAGTCGTGCTTATATGCAAGCAACCGACGTGCAGGTACACCCCATGAAAATGCCAGAAGTGTGTAATGCGCGGGCCGCACAGAACACAGTTTTGGCATATCGCGGGAAATTTTTAGTACTTGAGCGCTTACTAAGAGGTTAAACTATTTAAAGATTGTTGTAGCCGATTAGCTTTTTCTCTCACGGTATCCGTCGAGGGAGTTTTTCGATTTCCTTTTTCTCGTCGGCAAAATATGCGGCAAGGCATGCTTCATCGCAAAACAGCTTCAGATCGCCGAGCGGCACAACGCCGCGTGGTCCGATGACGCCTTTCTCAACGCTGAGCAGGTCGTGTGCCAGTTCAAGTTTTCGGTGACAGTTTGCACACTCTTTGACCGTCTCGTCATCGTTTTGGTTTTTCATTGTGTTGCACCTCCTTGTGGTTGTTGGAGATGCGGTGCAACCAAACGTTTATGTAGAATGAACCGATATGCTGTATCGGTGTGCTGCAACATAACGTTCCGAGCGCCACAAAGATTATTAGGCGGTCGCTTACTCCATCCGATACTCAAAAAAAACTGAGTCATCACCGCGAGACATAGCGGGCGGACTTTTTCGATACGGCATCGATTTTGAAAAAAGAATGGCAGACAAATCAGTTCAAACGGTAATAAACAAGATAATCATGTTCATGGATGAAAGAGCGTGAGGTGTGTGAATGGATAATGAAGAGCAGGAGGCGGAGCAAAATTGTGACGTGGATGCGGCAGCCGTTGACAGCCGGGCAGCTGGCTCGGCAAATGAGAATGGGACTCGACGGATGCAGCCAGGCGTTGTTGCAGCTTTCAAGCCGGGAGGTTGTTTTCTGCCTTACCCCTGAATCGAGGAGAAGTCGTTTGTACTGGCTTACGCCACTCGGTGTTGCTTGTCAGGAACAAATACGAAAACTTCAAAGCCTGCCGCTGCTTGTTCATGCGTTTTCTGATATTGATTGGAAACTCTATGGCTCGCTCTGCTTTTCGCATCGCTCGGCAATCATCAAGGCGTTGAGCGAGCCGCTGCAGCCGGCCGCGATAAAACGCAAGGCACGCTCGCACAATCCAAATATTAAGATGTCAGCCAACAACGTCCGCGACGCCATCAAGCCGTTTGTGAAAAACGGTGTTCTTCAGCAGATTAAGGTGAAGAGAAAGGTGCATCCTCGATACGAATTAACCGAGTTGGGCAAGAGGTTTCAGCGGCTTTTACGTGATGCTGACACGCCGGTTTAAGCGTGGTTGGCGGGGATGGGAAAGTATATATAGCTTTGATTCCTTGCGGATGCTGGCAAAATGAAATTTACGGATAAGGGCCGGCGTGTCCGGGATAAACTGTCCGAGAGAGAAAAGAAAGTGTTTCAATCCCTGACGGAAGAAGAGCGGCTGATTGTTGAGGCGTTGGAGGGTTCGCTTTCAATCGAGGAAATCTCATCGCGATGTCATATTCCGGTGAGCAAAGTGACCGAGATGATACATGACCTTGAAGAAAAAGGCGTGATAAAACCAAGTCAGTAATTCTTTGGCCGTTTTCTTTCCTGTCTGTAAATTGGTTGAAAGCCTTTTAACGATCTTTTTGTCCAGGGAGTATGAAGATCGTACCTCTCAGCTTGAAGGAAGCGAACGAGTTTGTCGAGAAACACCATCGACATAACAAGCGGGTTGTGACGCACAAGTTTTCAATCGGGCTCGAGCAGGATGGGAAAATCATCGGTGTTGGAATTGCCGGGATACCGATTGCACGTTTGCTAAACGATCGAAAGACATTGGAGTTGCGACGTGTTTGCGTGATTCCGGGACATGCAAACGGTTGCTCGAAGTTGATGGCTCGGATGAAGCAAATCGGGCAGCTCATGGGTTATGAGAAAATCATCACGTACACGCTGCAAAAAGAATCAGGGAGTTCGTTGCGGGCGGTGAACGCACGCCAGGTTGCTAAGGTTGTCGGCGGTCAGTGGAATCGCAAGGACCGGCCGACGAACTATCAAGCGGTTTGCGATGAGCCGAAATGGCGGTGGGAATTGCAGAATGAAAAAAAGAAGTCGGAGGCGGCATGAGACGAATACGAATTATTGAGAAGAAACGCGAGCCGACTTTCACGGAAAGACTAGAGGAAAAGGCAAAGCGAATAGTGTCGAGTTCTCAGAAGATGGCTAGTACGAATTCTGTTGAAGCAATTATGCGGAGCGAGATCGCTTTGACGCTCAGCCAGATTAACAGCGTAAGAAATCTGCATGAGAAACTTCGTCGAAATCTTCTCCGTTTGGAGTGTTACATCGACACCGAGATTATGCGGCGAACACCGAGGCTGCCCGCTCTCATTGAGCATCGTATTGCTGAGAGAGACATGCTTCGTGCTCGCTTGTTGACGATTGAGGCGGAACGGAGGAGGCTTGCTGTTGTGGAGGAAAAAGAACTCCGGGAACTTCATGGTCGGTTGTGCTCGTCACTGCAAAAACACTCACATATAAGATTTCAAAATCCGTCGTTCAGCTCTGGTTCGATGACGTTAACACCAACAAAAAAAGGCACCCATTGTTAGAATGAGTGCCTCTGAACTTCGCTGATTCTTAGCGGTGTTGCCAATAGCGGCTACCCACCAAAGATTTGACGGAACCCAGCTCCCGGATCAATTTGTCCGATGGACTGGTGAAAATCTGCGCCTTTCTGCTTTTCCAGTTGCACCGAAGAATAGGTGTCCCCATTAGGACGTGTGTACTTCTTCAGCACATTGTTATTCGCATCAATCTCCATGCGTTCCCGCGTACCGTCGTCCTTCGTAATATTTTTCAACCAATCGAACCCTGGCGTACTCATGGCAAATACCTCCTTTAAGAAATCATCTGCCTAAGACTTCCACGACAACCACTCGCTATTGTAGTCGTGCCCCGCCCTGAAGGTTGCAGTTGAGCAATTTTTTTGCAGATCATGCTGATAAATGACGTTCGAACTTAAGCTTACAATACTCGACTCGGCTTCGAGAACACCATATTTCTGTCATTGCATTGTGATTTGCTCGTTATCTCGAACGTATCCCCTTGCCCGGTGAACAATCTGCTCCCTCTCTCTTCGCCACACCAAGTTCAAAGAAAAACATATATATTCTTTCGACCATTCTTATACATGAAAATTGTTCGTCGGCATGATGAATTTGAGATCACGTTCATTCTCTGCCAAGAAATTGAATCAGCTCTAAAAGAACAGCCTGACCCGCCGCCAATAAATATGCTTTACGAGAATAATTGGGAATGGTTCGATGTGACGTTATTCGACATGATTGAAAAAAACGGAGTACCTGATCCTCGTTTTGGAACCAAGTTTGCAATCGAATTCACGAGAGTGCTTAGAAGAGGAAAACAGACAACAGTTTTAGCCGAGACAGACGCCGCACAAAAACTCAGTACACATTCCTTATTAGGAGCGCATGGATGTAGAAAATTTGGGGAGCTATTCGTTGAATACGATATTTGTACGGTTGGTCATAAACACATTAATAAGTAAATAATAGATTACCAAGACAGCTGAAACTTCTTAAAAGAGTAAGTCGCTATTGCTCAATGGACGCCGAAAAATTCGCTCGGAAGCTCGAACCGCTCATGCGGGAGCAAGTCGAGCACTGGCGACGGGTTCGTGACTTTGTTGACTCTGAAACAAAACAGCTAGTTGACCGCCAGATTGCTGAAACAGCAAATCGCGTTCTCGACAATTTCCGAAAAAAACTTCTTCTTTCCTTACCATCGAAAGGCATTGCAAAAGGAACGTTCAATCTAGGCACGGTAATTTATGAAAAGGAAAAATGGCCCACTGGCATCTCTAAATCGGAATTGTTGCAAAACCTTGCCATCTTTGGGAGGAGCGGAGCAGGGAAAACCAACGTCACGTTTCATCTTCTCGCGCAACTTGTTGAGAAAAAAATCCCATTTCTTTTTCTCGATTGGAAGCGGACAGCACGACATCTGATTCCCCTAATCAAGAAATCAATCAATGTTTACACGCCAGGCAGGCAGGTTTCGCCGTTCACATTTAACCCGTTCGTCGTGCCTCCTGGCTTGGAGTCCAACGTTTACACCAATCATGTCGTCGATGTCATGGCCGATGCTTACACACTTGGCGAGGGAGCGAAGCGTCTCTTGCAAAAGGCTATTTCAGCATGTTATCGACGGGAAAATCATGCTCCGACGGTGGACGCTGCGTTACGAGAAATCGAGAACTATGACGCGAAAGGCCGTTCTGCCAACTGGAAAGTCTCGGCGTTGCGAGCGTTGGAGAGTATCAGCTTCGCAAACATCACGGGGAGAAACAGCGTTTCTCAACAGGAACTTGTCAATGCGTTCTTGCACTCGAACACGATTATCGAACTGGATGCCCTGGACCAGAGCAGCAAGCAATTCCTGATCCCGCTGTTGTGTTTCTGGATTTATTCGGTCAGGCTCGCGTCAGGAAATCGTGAGAAGCTGAGCTTGGTCATTTTCATCGAAGAAGCCCATCACGTTCTTTATCGCCAGGAGCAGCGGTCGAAAGAAACGCTGATGAACCAACTCCTTCGGCAGTGTCGGGAAATCGGAATCGGCATTGTCGTCGTGGACCAGCATCCTCATTTGATGTCGAGTGCCGCGTTGGGGAACACCTACACGAGTATCTGCCTGAATCAGAAGAATCCGAGCGACATCAACAAGGCGGCCGCGCTTTCGCTCGTTTCCGACGAGGACAAGCGTCATCTCAGCATGCTGCCTGTTGGCCAGGGAGTGGTGAAGCTGCAGGACCGGTGGCGGAGGCCGTTTCTCGTGCAGTTTCCGCTCGTTGACGTTCAAAAGGGTTCGGTGAGCGATGATGTGCTCGCACGGTATTTGCAGCGTTCTTCGACAGGTTCGGCGAGAAAACGGTTTTGGAATCAGGAATTCGGTCAGGTTCGGCAGGTTCGTGATTTAGATAGCACTCTGGACGAAGAGTCACTTCGATTCATTGAGGATGTCTTACGACATCAGGATGATGGTGTGAAGGTCAGATACATAAGACTTGGCTTGAGCGCGGACAAGGGCAATCGTTTGAAGGAGACGCTTGTTGAACGTGGTTGGCTCGAAGCCCAGGAGATCGGCCTCGGCAGGACACGCAAAGTCCTATTAAGACCGACGACAAACGCGAAGCAAATGCTCGGCATTGAAGACAATCGCGGCGTGTTTCGCGAGTCGATAGCCCATGAATATTGGAAACGGTATTACGCCCGGCTGTTTGCAGAACAGGGTTATCAGGTCGAGTTGGAAGCTCTCCGGCGAGGCGGGCGGGTTGACGTTCTTGCCAGGAAAGGCGCCGAACGTGTCGGAATCGAAGTCGAAACCGGGAAATCGAATGTTGTTGAAAACGTAAAGAACGGGCTGCTGTCGAGGTTCGATAGGGTTCTCGTTGTTGCGACGGATGAGGTAGCGATGGGGAAGGTTGAGCGGCAAATTGGGGAAGCGGGTTTGCTTATATTGAATAAGGTGGACTTGATTCGACGCGAGCGCTTTCCACACCTACGAACATTCTAGCGTGACATGCTAAGTTATTGAGGTCGCACCCTATCACTTTCTACATAGTATCGCTTTGTTACCAAAAGTGTTGATGTCATAAACGCATGCCCTTCCAAATCGGCGAGAATCAATCCTGGTATCTTGACCGCATCAGTGTGTTGAGGAGCCACGTACTTAATTATGAAATCACAGCGATCGTGATCAATCCAATCCAGAGGTTTGTGAAGTCTCTTATATACAGAAGCTTCTAGTTTCGCAAGATCATCTTGCAATGCGTCTTGAATCGTCTTTGTAAGCAATAGATATTGGCTCTGCCTTTCAACTGCTGACACTTGATCAGCGCGAATAGTTACACGACAAAAGCACTTCACTCGCTGCCCCTTAAAGGACTCTCGTTTTTTTCTTACATAGATTTTCTTGCGATTCAGCCATTCCCTAGCTGTTGTGCTATTATGGCTTTGTACATCATAAAGTTTAGCCAATACTTCGTTAGTGTCTAATTTCTGCGAATAGGCATAATCTGTTGTCTTCCCCCCAAGGTACATTACGTCATCACATGCCATAACTTGTAGGTTTTTCTGAACGCCATCCAAAATGTTGCTAACAAGATTTTCGCAAAAATTCTGAACGGTAGCTTTCGCTGGATTTGACCAGATTCTAATCATGAAATCGTAGGGGCCAAAAACTTCATAAATTGAAAACGAGTCCTTGAAATACGTTTCGAGAAACCAAAAAAGTATTCTCATTTTCGCTACGGTTCGAGAACTCATGCGAATAAAGATGAAGTATAAGTGCTCCTTGAGTCGGTCAAATCTAAAACGTGGGTTAATGTTGTCTCCATGGTGAAAAACTGGTTCTGTTGGAAGTGCTACATCCTGAGAAACCTTGACGATAGCTGTTGGAAAATCATCAACACCCCTCTTTTCATTACGAAGAACATCAATAACCTCATCTAGGCTAGGACGATCCTCCGTTTTCACGGACATCATACGCTTAATAATACCGCTAAAAGCAACAGAAATTACGTCGGGTGCACTCACAACAGCATCAGGTCGGGGTGTTTGGAGATGTATTTGATGATAAAGCTCAAGAATATCTCGCCTGGCAGTTTGCGTGCGCGTTCCGTCGGACGGTATTGGAAATGCCAGTTGTCCAGTAACAATTTCAAAGAATGTGCAACCAAGCGCGTATATATCTCTTGCGGGATTGTCTGCTCCTCCAGCCTCGAAGGATTCGGGTGACATATACGGTGGCGTTCCGACAACACCAAACGAAGGCTTATGCAAATGCTGCGCAACACCAAAATCTGTGATCTTCACACGATTGTCTGATTTGAAATATAGAAGATTTTGAGGCTTAATATCTCGATGCACAATCCCTCGATTGTGTGCCGCATGTAGCCCCTTGCAAACCGCAATTAGATGATCGAGGAAGGACCGATCAGCCCCTGAGATAATTCTCTCGCGTCGATAAACAGAGTCATGTGGTGCGTTAGGCCCAAGTGCTCCGCCATCTGCGAACTCCATTACAAGAAACAACGAAGTTAATGCAGAATACTCTGAGGAAATTTCCTCATCATCTGAATGCTTCGCGTAAACCGTGTTACCAGAGCTGACATAGATATCATACACATCTGTAGCGTAGTACTGTACAATTGTTTGATCGGACGCTAACTCTACAAGTGGTCTTAAGTCCTGTTCATAGTCACTGCGCATTTCGGCAAATGCCGAGCGATTTTCAAAATCACCAGCAAAAACCTTTATAGCTACTTTGCGTATTGGTGAATTATCAAACAGTTCCTCGGCAAGGAAAACCGCAGCGTGGCCTCCCTTCCCTATTCGCTTTCTAAAACGGTACTTGCCGACTTTAACATCGTCGAATATCAGAGAGCGATAATCAACGTGAGACATAGCAGATCCTTTCTGTCCCCCATATTCAACGCCAATGCTAGATTGATCTCTTGCCCCTAACCCGACAAACAAACTCATGATAATAATCAAATAGCAACGTTGTAAAGTTTGGTTCGGTTCTCAAAAGTCCGATAAGTGATAAATGAAAGGCGCGATCAACCTAATTGTCGAACGAAGTCATACTTTTCGATACCAATCAGGTGAATACGGTTAGCGGCTCTAATTGGTGCAGAATCGTCGTTATCTACTTCGTTGCGGAATCTATTGGCAGAGAGTTCATTGGCGAAGATTACGGAATAGGTGACATAATCAGAGTCACCTTCCAGATATTTTTCCCAATTGCAACTTCGTGCCATTCCAACCATACGGATGTTCAGTTTCTTGGCCGTCGAAAGTATGTAATCTCGAATAGTGGATTCTTCAGAACGTTGCTTCGACCTTGGAATGAAGATTACTCGGTCGCGTCCTTTAAGCTTGTCAACGAAATCCGAAATACTTGTCGTTCCAAACATGCGAGTGACTCCTTTCACCGCGCCAGCAGACGATTTAGCTCTATTTAAATTTTGTGGTACCGTGGTACCACAAACTCTCTGGCTAATAGAGGAAGAATTCTGTGATGATATACGTCCATCATTGGACACACTATACATTATATAGTAATTACTGCTGTTCAAAATACTATATGTAGTACCGCAGACATGCGTTCGACATGCGACTACAATCCTAACTTTTGTTTTGACAATGCCTTAAAGAGTTTCCCCTTGCTTAGACAAGCGGTTCCCCTGGATCTTTTTTTCAAAAAGGCACCTCTGTAGCGAATAACATCCGCATGAACTTTGTGACTCGGCATGAGATTTGAGGAGATGATTTACACAGGATTGGAACTATTATAATTTGATATCTTGTGTCGTTAACTTTGATTGGCTACCAAATCACTTGGTCAAAATTCATGGCATGGTTGTATCACTATAAATCAAAAGACAAGATTGGATATTGTGAGCTCAGTCAGAGAGATACAGTCGTGGGTAGAGATAAAGGCTGTACTTTGCAAATCACCGGCGACGACCTGGTATCTCGACAGCATGCACGAGTAAGGTTTGAAAAAACGGATGGGCGTTACCATTTAATAGACCTGAATAGCGAGAATGGAACCTACATCAATGACGAGCAAATCAAGTCAGAAGTGATACTCGATGACTACGACATAATAGGTGTTGGTGACTCAACACTTGTTTTCTCTCATGAGAAACTCTCTAATACAAAAAACCTCCAGGATCGCATCAAGAGACGAGGTGAAGAAGATAAAGACACCCTCAAGCGGAAGAATACGTGAACGAATGCTCTCTGAGCGCACGCAAGCGAATCGCAGGGGCCTTAGGCGGCAATCAGCTTGAATCCTACGTTCGCCTCGTTCAAAGCTCCAAAATAATCTCCGCTAGTCTACCAAGAAATGAGACCGGAACGATCACGGATTAGCTTAACTTGCTCTATTGAGTTTATATACAAGATTTAGCTGACGTGATCATATTCATAACCTGCTTTCTTGACATAGCGATCAAAGTATTTTCCTTTGGAGGGGGCCGCCATTAAGCCATCGTACACGTTCGTTGGAACTCCAGAATATTGATATACTTCGCCTGTATTAAACTCTACTTCGAGTTTGCTCGTGTCTGGCTCATATCCAACAGAAGCAAGGCTACTTGACTCAACAGAGATTCGATCCATTTTACTTCTCCTGTGCATTTCAAAAAGATTTCCTACTCATCTACAATCACGTTAGGGATTTATTGTTCTGCGTTGACGTTACTTGGTGAATCCACTTCAAGAACGGGGAGTTCAAGAGCCTGAATTTCGGGCAAACTCCGCCCAATTATTCCAGCTACATCGCCATGGAGACCCACTGTATTTATGAGAACGCGCTCAATCTGCTTTTCACGTTTTGCCCAAATTCGCTGTATCGCACGTTTTTCCTGCTCAAGATCATCACGCATTGTAATGAAAGATTCACAAATTGCTTCAACACGCTGTTTAAAATGCTGACCAGTCAAGTAGGTATAAAGATTCTCCATTTTGCTTTGCTTACCTTCGACCGCTTTCTTGAATGAATTCGCCTCAATAAGACTCATTCGTAATGCTGTCGCAAGCCCGACAACACATGCCCTATTCGTCACCCAAATATTATCGATACGATCGAATGTCGCTACATTCTTTGGCATTGTAGTCGTAACCAAGGCAGCTAATTCGGCTTTTGCGGCACGCTGATCGTCTCGTAACTTTATGAGCCAGCGATCGCTCCACGCTTTGGTACGTTTTGACTCCCAAAGAATAGCACCGCAACGAGTTCCCGTATTATCGTGAACATGCTGAAGTACATCCCCCCCATACTGCCCCTTTGGTACAGGCTCAATCTTGTCGCCTGGAAATCGATTCTCCAGGAACGCTTCGAGTTCCAGCTCTAATACTTCGCCTTGAATTTGCTGCGAGCCTTGCTCTGCTTTGCGCCTTAGATCGTTGATTTGTGTACGCATCGCTGCAAGTTGTTGCTCTTTTTCCGCGTTTTTTAGCGTGTATTCTTCCGCTAGTTCTTTCTTAACAGTCTCAATTATTGTTTCGCGTTCTTCATCAATTTCGCGAGCAACTTGAAGTTGTAGCTGACGTTGTTGGTCTTCCAGTTCACGTCGTTGTTTTCGGAGTTCCAACTCTTCTTTTTGAGCTTTGCTTAGCTTCTTATCTTTCTCAGATAATTGCTCTTGAAGTTCTCTGATTTCTAGTCCTATGCCATCTCTTGCCTTTTTGGCCTCTTCCAAGGAAATACGCTCTCGCTCAACTTTCACTCGCGCGGCAACCTGTTCGTCGATGTCAATTTTTAGCTGTTCTACTTGCTTAGTTTTGTTCGAGAGCTCCAGTTCTCTTGTGGCGAATTCCTCTTCTCGCCTTCTAGTTTCTGTATCGAATTTCATTCGAAGCTGTTCGACAATCGGAGCAGAAATTGCTTCTTCAAGCTGGATTTCGAAACTACACCTGGGGCACGTGATTACTTGATCAGACATGGAATCAATCCTTTATCGTCATCGTTCGATCCGTCGGACACTGCATTATACTCGAAGCAGATCAGACGTTAATACCTCAATCAACCCCACATAGTAACACGCATTTCACAGCTTTATTGGATGTGATTCCAAGAATTCACATGCTAGAGCGAGATTCCTAATATTCCAAAAAGGGAGCGTATAGCTCCTAGGACCACACGCTAGAGACGAGCTTCGGACTTCCCGACGATGCTCAAAAACTGTGACTTACCTACTTCGAAGCACCTGTAGAAAAGGTTAAGATTTGATCGCACAGCCTACCAAGCACGCCAGAACGCTTTTCCTCTTTCGCGAGTTGTTCTAGTGTTGCGGCAATCAATAGGCTGTTCTTTCCGCGAATTCCCTCAACGAACCCTGTTGTCTCCCGTGCTTTTTTCTCTGCGGCATCCCATACCTCTTCGCCAAAATCTTCTCGTACTGCTGAGCGAATCTGTGTTTTCCACATGACTACGTTATCATGCCAGAAATCTTCAGAGGGTAGTGGATCAAAGTCCTTTAATCCACAAAGACGAAGAACACATGAGTTGTCACGCCTATTTTCTTTCTGCTTACCTGTGTTGTTAGCATCAGAATCAAAAGCAACAAATGTCGGGATTTCCAATTCAAAAGCGATCGCGAGCGGCCTACTCAAGGATCTCTTGCCATTAGCCACGATAAAATGGCATCCTAATTCACGGAAACGTTCCCACTTCTGCGTCAGTTGAAGGTGTGTTGCAATGAATGCTATGTCTTCGATGCCTTCAACGAGTATCGCTACCTTTGTAAAGAAAAGCTCACGTTGTGATGGCTGGAGAATTTGCTCTAGTTTTGCCATGAGGACACTCGGAACGGATGGTTTCTCCTCGAGCGCAGTTGCCAGCAATTTTTCTACGTTTGCATAAGTAGTGCTCCTAACAAGAGAACAGTTCTTATCTCGATGTTTACGCAGCAACCGAATGCTCTCAAAACCTCTTGCGGATACAAAGTACGGACTGTGCGTAGTGATGACAATCTGGGAGTTGCCGCCTTGTTTTGTTGTCATCGTTTCGAGGACACTCGCAATGTGTTGTGCTTGCGGTGGATGCTGATAAAGTTCAGGTTCCTCAAAACCTAACAATAGCGTTGAATTGTACTCTTGGTCGCTACTTGCAAGTTCTTGTAAAATAGACAGGAGGAACGAGCGTTGCATGCCATGCCCGAGCCGTGGAACTTCTCCTTCAAAATTATCTTCGCCGATCGCTGTTTTCGCTATTGGCTCTTTTATTATAAGAGATTGCTCCGGATTGTAATGCCAATTCAGCGAAAGAGTTGCTGCGGGGCTCGCCCAATTTTGAAGGCGTTTCTGAATAGAAACTTCTAAATCTGACAATACAGTTTTTTGTTTATCAATCAGATCTTTATATTGATTTTCCAGGTGTTCTCTTAGTTTAGTTAGTGGTGTACTGAAATCGACTTTTGTCCTAATAGTTCTTTCAAGGAGTTGGCCAAGGGCGGTCTTGCTCCCCTCTTCCTGTTCGGTAGAAGCATCTTTAACAGCGGGGACATAAACCCACTGTATATATTTACCCAGAAGACTTGCGCCCCTTGACCAGCCGTAAAACTGGTTGTCTTCCTCGATCAGTTCGCATTGCCCTTGATTCGCTTCTTCATAGGAACGGAGTGCGTTAGCCATAGCCGATTTAGTTCCGGGCAGAGGCAAGTCGGGATACTTTTTTTGGATTTGAGCATAAATGTCCTTGAGATCTGCCACCCTATCCCCTTTATTATTCGCTTCAAAAAACGTCGCAAAGTCTTTCATAACAAGGCGGGCACCATATTGCTTCACTTCGGCCTTTTCAGTGTTGCTGTCCCATTCAGCTTTCGCAGACACAGTAAGTTCGCCCTGGCGATAATAATGCTTGAAGTCTTCCTTGGCTTGACTTGACAAATCAGAAAACGTAAGTGTTATCTTCACCGGATCTTTCGTATTTCGATGGTGAAAATCCTCCTCTGAAAGCGCAAAAACATTTGTTACTGTAGACGCATTATTTCGGAAGAAGACATTAAGGGCTGTAAGGATTCCGGACTTTCCAGCTCCATTTGGGCCAACTAGACATGTATAGTCATCAATGTAGATGGTCTCATCTTTGAAAGATCGAAAATTCTCGATTCTAATAGACTTGAGCTTCATCACTTAACACTCCGAAGATAGAGCGTATATCAAGCATGCCGTCACGAGTGTTTCCGCACGCTATTAAGTAATGACTTCTCCCCGACCTTGTCCCCAATGACAAACAGGCTAACGTCTTATTTTTAGGCTTGCAAATCACATTGGGATTATTTATGGATCGTTTCCTCAAAAGTGCTAGTCAACTTTTTTCGCCTGAGCCGATTTTATGCAGGATAGCCTTATTTTTCCCGTAGCAATTCTTTCCACGAATCTGGACCGAGCAACATATTCGCCAGTCATGTTTTCTCCGCTTCGATCGAGGCGGTTTATCCCAACTAAGTAATTGACTGTGTTCTTGTCAGCGTTTTTTGCAAAGTACGTCATGAATTCAAGTTCCTGGATTCTTCCTTTTATCTCGTACTCAACAACTTCGGGAGCATGTGCCACTAAGGTTCCCGTTACAACGCGACCACGCTGCTTCAATTTCGCGGTGATTAGATACTCGGTCTTGGTAGCATCAGAGAATCCTGTACCAGACCATTGACCCGACCATGTCCTCTGACCCCGCGTAAAGATATCCCGAATCGCATCTTTATATGCGACGACGATCGCAGCAAAGGCGCCTATCAACGCAGCCCATATCTCTGACGCCATCGACTCCTTTCTACCCGATAGAGATTCCTGTGCCATATCCTCTATGAAAATAGAGGACGTTTATAAAACTACTGCCTAAAGATAACGCAATCACGTAAATTCTCTTCCAGAAATGGATGTGCGCCCATTATATATTCCTTTCACAACAGGACGTGTTCCGGCTGGCAAGATTCTACCGCGAAAATGAAGATTTGCACGGTGTATCCAATAGAATTCTTAGCAACGTATCTAATTCAATCACAACGGGTTAGTTAACAAGCACATTACTCGTGTTTACATCAGTCATATTCCGTGCTAACATATTTCCGTCCATCTATGGACTGTGCTACGCAGGGTCAGGAGGTGTTG
Organism: Phycisphaerales bacterium; assembly: GCA_022360095.1. Lineage (GTDB taxonomy): Bacteria > Planctomycetota > Phycisphaerae > UBA1845 > UTPLA1 > JAKSDK01. The sequence goes on along the minus strand of JAKSDK010000144.1, from coordinate 51,170 downwards.
TGATGAAGAAACAATCAGGTAGCGGTTGGTGGATCATTGCCCTTATCGTGGGCGGCTTGCTCTGGATGTCCGGACGGGAAAGCTCCTCGCCTGAACCAAACACTGCTCCAAGCTATTCAACCCCCCATTCAACCTACTCTCCAAACAATTATGTTTCCCCGACTGCCCGACGCGGTGTAGCTGAAAACAAGTCATACTATGGCCAGCCTAATGCAGATGGCCGACCTAAGACCGTTCGTGTCAAAGGATACTATCGCAAGGATGGCACCTATGTCCGGGGACACTATCGAAGCCGACCTCGATAGAGAAGAGCTCAGAAATCCCTTTGAACGTGTGCCCACGGTTCCAACTTTTTCCACAAGGTGAATACTGAGCCGGGCGCAACTTGAAGGATCTGGACAAAGGGACGCTGCCTACCGAGCTGCAAGAAATCCGAGTACTCGACCAGTACACGACAAAAGCGGTTTTCGATGGTCTCGATGGGTCTTGAGTGGTCTCGTCAAGATCGCCATAATCTTCGCATCTACCGTGATTTTGAACGTAAATGCTTATTGTTTCGTGAGGCGGGCGTAACATTCGATTCCCGCCGCCTCCAATTGCTAAGTGCCGTTTGGGCCGCTGATTGTACTCCGTGATCGTTATCATCTTATCGATCACAACTACGGGCGCGATATGACGATGCCCAAGTTGCGAAGCGTTCCGGATTGCTGATTGATGTCGGTACGCAGATTCGGCATCAGCGGCCCTGTGAGGACGCCGGAAATATCCGCACTGAAGATACCGTCATCCGGCGTACCTTGAACCAAGCCGTAGAACGTTCTGCTCTGTTCATCCAGGTGAAGTCCACCATACAGGGCGAAGCCCAAATCCGACGCACCAGGCACATTGTAGTGTGATGAGAACGAGACGCCGGTCGGAAGACCGTTTTTCGGATCGATTTCCACGACCAAGGCGCCGTTATTCTCATCGACACTGTGTCCCCAGAGCATGCCGGTCTGATGATCGTATGCGAGGCCGTAAAGCGACAGATCATTCGCAAATTGGTTCAAGAGGTTGCCGGCCAGATCCGTCTCGACAAGATCCGATGTGAAGCTTTGCGTCCAGAGGCTTCCGCTTCCATGATCACCTGTCGGGTCGTAAGCCAGTGCGCGCCAAGTCGTACCGGTATTCGGGACCGGGCCGACGATAATCTGTGTGCCGTTTCCACCATCATAATCATGGCGCGCCACACCGCCTAACCAGCCGAAATAAAGAAAAGTCCCATCGCTGGCGCCGTCGCGATAGCCGAAGTTATCGCTTATCGCCATTGGCACCTGGTCGTAGCTGTAGATAAGCTCACCGGTCTGGTCGAGCATAAACACCTTATTGTCTCGACCGATGTCTTGCCCTTGTTCGTCGAGAACGATCACACTCCCCGACACATGAACCAGAATCGGACACGGAACGTCGTTCAGGAGCGCCTCGACAAAACCCACGATGTCATTCTGATCCAACTGGAAATCCTCATTGGTATCAAGCCGGCAGAACGGCCGCTCGAAGCAAGGCGGCGCCGCGCTGAGCATGCCCTCCACGAATCCCTGTATGTCCAGGGCATCACACACCGAGTCGCCGTTGACATCACCACGACAACAAAACGCCTCCTGCTGGCAACGGTCGGGAATCATATTCTGATCACAGTCCGTACTTGCGCCCCCGGGCGCAATGTCGCAATCATCCGGAACCCCGTTTTCATTGCAGTCAGAAGACCCATTGATGATGGCGCAGAAATCAGTCTCTCCGTCGTTGTCACAATCATCCGCCGGACCACATGCCTCGCCCTGACCAAGGAATGTTCCTCCGAGCAGTATGCAGGTGTTATCGAATGTAACAACACAACCCTCCGTCCCGCGACAGCAAGCGCCGACCGGCGGGCACGTGAAACCGGGTGAACCGCATGACGAGGCAGGGAAAAAAGCGCCGAGATCAGCCAGGCAGCTTGCTTCGTCGGTGAACTTGCATGATCCGCTAAGCAGGCAACAGGCACCGAAGCCCGCCTCAATCTTGCTGATCCGAAGCGTGCCATTTCCTTGATCGCCGTCGTAGCCTCCGATGCGTATCAGAAACTGATCGCCAGGGTTCGCCGACACGGTGAGTTCGGACGGACCGCCGGGAATGCTGCAACCGTCGATATCGCAATACACGGCCGAAGCTGTTTGCATGAGTTCATCGCACGTCGTGTTCTCATCGACTTGATAGACCTGTAGCGTTGAGTTGAACGTCGTATTGGTGCACAGGGAGATGACAATACTGCCGCCCGAATTTGCCAAGGACGACACATAACGAAACCAAAGATCCGACTGCCCAACGAATGGATCGTTGCAACGGTTGGGTGTTGTCGGACCGTCGGTGCTATAGCCCGTGATGTCGAACAGCGTGTCACCCTCAAACACCTCGCCGGCCGTTTCGCAAAAATCTTCACACGAGACCGCCGAACAACTACCCGGGTGCCAGAATCCACCTTGTGCCACGCAATGGATCCCCCTCGTAAAGGGTTGGCAGTCCACAGGGATAGCCTCCGGAAAGCAACAGGCCCCATTGATCAATCCGCACCCCGGTACCGCGCTACACGCCACGCCAGGCGAAAACTGAAATCCAATACCGGTGCAACTTTCCGGGCCTACATTCTCGATGCAGCCGCCTGTCGCATGGTTGCAGCACGCGCCGAGTTCCGTGCACACATTGAAGAAATTCCATTGGCCGTTGTGGATATTGGTGCAATCGCCCAGGGTTGTGTCGAGGCATGATTCATCAGGCAGCACGCATGCGCGCAGAACATCCGGACCCGACGTACCAAAAAGCTGGTATGGGTATTCGAGCGGCAATCCTGATTCATCATCGGTGACGGGTTGAGCAACCCCCAAGAAATCCAATTGAAGTGCGTTATCGCCGACGGCTCTTGGTTCGGTCGGCGGAGAAAAAAGCCCGCCGGGAAGATCGCCGGCCAGGCCGACTTCAATCCAGTAGGTGCCCGGCGGTAGCTTTGGGAAATCACTCAGATCGATGTCGACATTCTTGATGCCACGATCGCAATTCGTCAGATCATTTGCAGCCGTGCGGAATACACCGGAGAAGAAAGAATTGCTCAACCGATTCGTCGTGAAATCTCCCGTCAACGGCGTCCCACCGAGTGTCGGGTTTTCGTTCCAAAGACGAACATAGGCTTCGGAAATGAGTTCGTCGAACAACGTTCCGGTCTGGTACGCACGCCATCTGAGAGAATTCAATGTCCACGACTGACCGGCCGGCACGGTGAAGTCATCGATTTGTCGGCGAAGCACCCAGAATGACTGCGTACCGAGCGTCGTACTCGTGCCCGTCGGAGAGCTTGTATTGGCCGGAGGTGTCGCATCAGGACAGACGTCGATGCCGGCACCTGTCGTAAAGGTGCCGTTGTCATGCAAGAGAGATTGAGCGAAGACCAGCTTGGCTGTGATACACGTACAGACCAACGACAGCAACACGGTCATTCTGATTTTGAACTTCAATGCTCCACTCCTACACTCATAAGGCCACAAATTGCGGCCGCGACGACGTACGTTCACCGCTTTATGAATATCACCCCTCCGTTCGAGCCGATTATTGCAACGGTCGTCCCGAGGTTGTTGACATCAATTGGGATAATTTTGCGGATGCGAAATCAGTTTCGAGGATACCCGTCCTGTTCATTTCGACGCATCGCTCAAACCATTTGCGTGCTTTGAAAGCATCTCCATGAATCAGCGCGCTCGCCCCAATATAGAAATAGGCCTCAGCCCTTTGATCATCGTGAGTGGCGGATGTCGTCAATTGCTCTCGCGTCGCTCTGCCCAACAAGTAATCTCGCAAGCGTTCGACCCACTCAAGCTCAGCGGCTTCAGAAAAATCTTGTTCAAGTAGTTTCACAGCGTCAGGACCTCGCCCGTTACTAGACATCAGGAGATACTTCCAGAGCCTCGTGTAAGCACCGACGACAGGATGCCGTGCGCCGGCGGCCTCATAATCCGCCATCGCGAGCCGTGTTTCTCCCAAAATGTCATAAGCCATGCCACGGCGTATGAGGGCGATCTCGACGTCGACTTGAAGATCAATCCAGCGAGAGAAATCGAGAATGGCTTCCTGATAACGGGCCAGGCGGAAATAGGAGCGCCCGCGATATTCATAACTTGCGTGAAAATCCGGTCTCAGCTCGATGGCTCGAGTGAAATCTTCAATCGAAGCTTCGTATTTCTTCGCGAAAAAGTACACGCCGCCGCGGAGTCGATACGTATCTTCATCCGGTCTCTTGGCCAAGGCGTGATCGAGATCACGAACGGCCTCCTCCATTCGATTCAACTTCATATTGGCCAGGGCTCGGCGCTGGTAACCCCGGATGTCTTTCACATCGAGTTCGATGACTTTGTCGGCGTCCGCAATGGCTTCATCGTAGCGGCCGGTCAGCCAGTTCAAATGGCTTCGCTCCGCAAACACATCCGTTAGTCCGGGGTTCAATTCAGCGGCCTTGTTGTAATCCGCCATCGCTGCGTCGGCGTTTCGCAGCCCGACGTTCGCCTTCGCGCGAGCGACATAGGCGAACGAGTAATCGGGGTCCATGAGAATGGCCTGAGCGGCGTCGCTCAAGGCTGACGTAAATTGCTCCTGATACAACTTCGCGACCGAGCGGTTATACCACCAGTGGACATTGCGGGGATCGCGCTCGATGGACTCGGTCAATGCAAGCTCCGCCTCATCAAAACGATCAAGATGATACAAAGCGACGCCGCGTTGAGCGTGAACGAGCGCACCGCCGAATCGCATGGCGATGGCGGATTCCGCATTTTCGAGCATCGCCTCGAAATTTCCGCTATCGCCATACCGGACCGCGCGCAAAAGAACGGCCTCCCCGAGGTCGGGATCGAGCTGCAGCGCCTTGTCCAGAAGCTCAATCGCACGGGCGGGATCATCTTCATTGCACGCCTGTAAACAATAATCGTGAGCGGAACCCGGGTTGAGGCGCCGCACTTGTTCAAAGTGATACTTAAAACGCTCGTCCCCCGCCCAAGCCTTTGCGTTGTCCTGTGCATCGATCGAAACACAATGACAGGACGCCGACCGACTGGATGCAAAGCCTGCTAGATAATGCGCGTACCAGTTGCTGGGCTCGCGATGCAGAACCTGTTTAATGATCGCCAGAGCATGGTCCGGCCGCCCCATGCGTAGCAGAATCTCCGCCTGCAGTGCCTGCAACTCCGTCGCGTCCGATTTTCTGGAGAGCCCCGCATCGACCTTCTGCAAGGCGGCGGAAAAATCTTCCGCCGCGAGCAGTGTTCGGGCCTCCTTGAGCTTAAGAATGACATACTGTGAAATCGCATCCGTTTGGGCCTCGGAAGCCTGACGGTTCGAAAGGCTATATGCGGAATAGAGATATGCGGTGGCTGCCAGCGAGATAACCACGGCCGCCGTCATCGACATTGGAACACGTCTGCGGCGCAAGAACTTCATCGCGCGAACTGGCATCGACTGCCGTTTTGCCTGAATCGGAAGGTCCAACAACCATCGTTTCAGATCATCCGCCAGATCTTCCGCCGTGGCATAGCGCCTTCGACGATCTTTTTCCACGGCCTTCAGACAGATGGTCTCCAGCTCTCGCGGCACCTGACGACAAAACCGATGTGGTGGCGTGGGATCCTTGGTCAGAACCTGATTCATCACCTCCCGATCGTTTTCCGCCGCGAACATCGGCCGAAATGCCAGGAGTTCATAGAGCGTCGCGCCTAGCGCATAGACATCAACCTGGTGATCGACAACCCCCTTGACATGGTCGAGTTGCTCCGGGCACATGTAGCGACACGTCCCCACGAGAGATCGGCTCATGGTGATCGCCTCGGCACCCGACGGACGGGCCAACCCGAAATCGGAGATCATCAGGCGGCCGTCTTCGGCGAGCAGCAGATTTGACGGCTTGATATCACGATGGATCACACCGTGGCTGTGGGCATAGTGCAACGCATCCGCGACTTCGGCGATCCAACTTGCGACCTTCCGGAAATAAGCACGATGGTTTCCGTTTTTTGGCATCGTGCTAGCAGTGCCCGTCGTACCGCATGGCTTGGAACCCTGCTCACGATGTGCTTCGACGTCGCGGACATTCTCTTCGAGCACGACATCGACGGCACCGGACTCGCTGATTTCATGAAGGATGTGCCGCAGGGACCGCCCCTCGATAAGTTGCATGGCATAATAAAGCGTTCCGTCGACTTCATCGTAATCATAAACGCCGATGATATTCGTGTGTTCGAGCCCGGCCGCAAGGGCAGCTTCGCGACGGAACCTGGTTTTCGATTGAGGTCGCACCACGCCAAGAAGCGCCGGCAGAACCTTGATCGCCACGAGACGATCAAGCTTCGTTTGCCGTGCTTTATAAACGATGCCCATCCCGCCGCGACCGATTTCCTCAATAATCTCGTAGTCGGTCAGGATCTCGCTCAATCGTTTGAGCGGTTCCTGGACATCAACGGGTGTCTTGTCCCGGGCCTTGGTCGCCCAGTGCAAATCGTGTTCAAGCGCAGCCTGGGCCGAAATCGCGTCAGCCCGCCTCCGGCAGGGCTCACACACATCCAGGTGTGCTGCGATGTCCTCGATTTCTCCCTCGCCGGCAATCGAGAGCAACATCTTCTCGATTTCAATTTCGGTGGGACAGTCGTTCGTCTTCTTCATCACTGTGCCTCAAGGCAATCGCACAGGACGGATCAGCCCTCTCCATCCAATTCCTTGACCTTCTTACGAACCATGTTTAGCACCAGATGTCGAGTCACGTAGACGTGCCCGACCGTCATTCCCAATTGTCTGGCCACTTCGTTCGCAGGGACGCCCTCAAGTGCATACATCCGAAATGCCTGCATTCGGCGCGGAGAGATATCGTCCGCGACCTGATCCAGAGACCAGAGAATGTCCTGCAGCTGCCACTCCTGTTTCCATGCATCCTCGATTCCGGGCCGGTCATCTGCACAGATTTCGACGTCGGCCCCCTCGGAGTACGGAAGCTCCTTGCGTCGTCCTCCCTGCTTGATTTTGTTCTCCGTGATCGTCCGGACCCAATGGCGAAACCGGCCACGATCACGATCGTATTGGAAATCGCCGATGTGAGAGGAGATCGCCACCATAACCTGCTGGACGATGTCATCGGCGTCCTGGTCCGACAGCCCGCGTAGTCGAGCCACGCGATAGATCGCCGGACCGTATCGGGCGAAAAAATCGCGCCAGGCCGACTGGCCGCCGGGATCGTCACCGAGTGTCGCCAACAATGATGGACGAGTGTCTGGAAACCTGGTGGGCTGGAGCATGCGATTCCCCCTCCGTCCCTGGAACAGACGTTGATGCAAGTCTCGATGCTCCAATTTTAACCTCAAAAATACTCGGATTCCAGGTTGGGGCCATTAAGATTACTCGTCGGTCGCTTATCGTGGACCAACACCATCCACACGCCTATATGCGCTCATCGCGTGAAACTTACTGAATCTCTCGACAAAAAAGGGCTGACTCGGCCGGTCCGCCTGAGTATCAAAAAAATGTTGAGGCATTAATAAGATTTCTGAAACAAGCGCATAAAGGTCAATAGAGGATTATGCACCTCCGGCAGGGGTGCTGCATTCTTCATCAGATGTCTATTTTTGACAGACAAACGCGGTTGTTATGACCTGGAACCATGACTGCCATTATCGGGCTCGCCTAACGCAGCCTCAGATTGGCACGTCGTTGATTTCGCCGTATCAAGGTCACCATAATGAAACAAGGGGTGGGAACTTCAAACGCAATTCTGCGAGCACCTCTAAAAGGTTGAAGTCCCGAGGTTTTTTAAACGGATCAAAAAAATAATGGAACGGGAGAGAACAATGAAACGTGATCGATTGTTTGCAACCATCGCTGTGATACTAATCGTACCCGCCTTCGCGCAAGCGGGCGTCGTTGAAACGGCCAGCGAGCGCTTTACGTTGGTGGCTGCCGAGGGTGGATTTAATACCGACGGCCCAACGCGAGTCGACGCCGCATCCGCCTTCGGACTATTCGACAATATCTCTTTCGCAAACGCCTCCATGGGTGGTAACGGTGGATCGAGCAATGCGTCCCAGAACTCCACCATTGATCCCGGCAATTACGTGGTTGATCTCGACGTCCGCGCCGACGCATTTGGTGACGGCTCCGACTTTGCAAGTGGGTATGCCGAAAGCTCCTTCGAGGTTTCCTTTACGCTCACGTCCTCGGAAGATTTCAACATTGCGGGATTCGGCGGTGCTTTCGGCCAAATCAACGGCGAGACTTCCAAAACGGAGATTGTCATCGAAAGCCTCGGAGGCGGATCGCCCACACAGGTGATTGTCTCCGAAACCGATGACTTCCCTTCTTTCGACATCTCTGGCACTTTGCTTCCCGGCGATTACAAACTCACCGCCAGTTCGCTCGCCATTGTGGACAGGATCTTTGACAACGGCTTCGGCGATGCCAGCGCGAGCGCCAGATTTACGATGACGATCACCCCGGAGCCGTCGAGCATCGCACTTTTGGTGATCGGCGGATTGGCTGCACGGCGACAACGACGTCAACAACTGTAAATCGTCCGTTCCTGATTCGGCCGAGTTGATCTACGTGCTCGGGTAGAAAGAGAAATCACAAGAAAAGTACCTTTGATTTGAAACTTATCAGACAGACATTTTCTCAATCTCCGCTTTCAAAGATACTTTTTGCGTCTGGGTGCCGTTCACGTGACACTTCGACAAATGCGTCTGTCAGGAATCGGTTCTAAAGGCATCCTTCTGAATGCTGCGAATCAACGTGTTCCGCTTGATGACGTCGGAGAGCCGTGTTCTCTTGAGTCGGCGAATCTCGGCCTTGCTGAGACCCGGATCACATTCGTACCAGAAACGATCGCCGTCGCGCAGGCGCGTAAACTGATCAGACAAAATCGCGAAGAACAGCTCGCCGACGATGGCCTTGCCGTGCGGGTCTTCACACAGCCCGCCGATCCACGGATCGATTTCGTTGACGTTTTTGTAGGCCTTTTTCAGTCGCTCCAGTCGATCGAAGTTGGACGTGATGTCTTCGAACCTTCGAACCTTTTTCAGACCGTAGTCCGCACGGCACTGGTTGTAGTCAGGCAGGCCGTGATCCCGTCCTCGCTGGATATTGAGCGCCGCAAGGTCCAACATCATCTTCGGCATTTCCGGATGAACGTTAAATAGATTAGAACGAACGTCTTCGACGGTCTGGCAGTTTATCTGTTCCATATTTGTCTGAGCCAGGCCCGCGAGAAACAGGTCGATGCCGCGGCGCTGGATGATTTCCGGTCTCCAGAATGCCTGATCAAGGCTGATCGATCGCAATGGCTCACCGTCGTAGGGACTGGCGAGTGGAATTTGCGAATTGAGCATGTCGTGGCCCAGACGATACGCTGCAGTGGAGAACACGTTCGCGATGGATGCATTAACCTTTTCGTTGTAACCTCGGTAGCGCGGAATTCCCCTTGGGCCAAGCAAGGCAGGAAGAAATTCCTCATAGGTAATAATCTGTTCGATGGCGATGACGTGCCGCCGAGCTCGCTGGTAAATTGCTTCATCACGACCCAGCGCCCGGATCTCTCTGAGCAAACGTGCATCCGGCCGCGCGGCAAGCTCTTCACAGATGCGATTGTGTTCACGCATAAACAGAGTGTGCATACTGATCAACACACCGTGCTCGTTGACGCGCAGGTCGCCGGCGATGAAGAACCTGTGAGGCGGTTCCTCTCCGCGCAACGGCCCCTGCGGATTTGGCAACCCGACGGTGTTGTACGGCAACAAGTCTCCATGCTTTCCTGGTGAAAACTTCAGCTTTCCGGTCCCATCGAGCGCGCGGAGTGCAAGGGCTCGCTTCGGGCTCGCTCCGTAAACGTTGGCCCCGTCGATATACGCCGACAGGATGTTGAACTGTTCGCGCGGTATCCCCCTTTCCCCCGTGCCGGCTGTAAATCGCGAGCGACTGAAATGAATCTCCGCCCGCGGCGCAACCGGGTCATCCGACGGCGCGTGGAACGACTCCGTTTCCGGTTGGTCGTCCTGAGGCGTTTGTTCCGGAGACAGATCGATTTCGTGATCAACAAACTGCCCCCACGCCCACATGAAACTTGATAAGTCCGGATGAGATTCGGGCCGAGGATCATCTTCCTGACAGACTGCATTGCTGATTTTACGAGGATTCGGGCCGCGCCGAAGCCTCCTGATTTTGTCGGCATAGCCATTCGAGGTCTTGCGAATGAGCGATTCATTTGCCTTCCCCCAGGTCGGATTGGCCTTGTTGTTGCCGCTTCCATCAAAGCTGCGCGATTCTGGAATGGGCGCCTGCCGTGGTTCGTCGGAGGCGTACATGCTGTAGTGTCGTGATTTTCTTTTTGCCATGATCCGTGCCTTTCTTCCGGTAGCTGGTTTGAGTGCGGAATCCGCCTGAATGCCATTGAGGAATGTTGAAGAAGCCGCGAACGACTTCCCAGACCGTCTCGGTCGCCGCACCCAATTCGACGGTCCGAACGATATGCCATGCACGATCGTCGCTCATGATGTGTGCTCCGTGTAGCGGAAACATGGACCGAAAGTCTTGCCGTCCCCGCCGGGAATCAGCACTTTCATAAGCGGCTTGGCATATCGTTCAAGTTCAAACATCGTCTCGTAGGCCTGAATCAGTGACCGCTGGCCGCCGCCACCCCACGTACTCTGAAGCAAGTTCAGCAAATGCGAATAAACCTGGTCGAACTTCGTGAGATTCGACGCAACGACTGCGCGGTCTTCGTCGTTGAGCCCTTTCAGATGTGAGTCGACATATCCACCCCGGGGAACTCTACCCATTGGCCATGTGTCGGGAAACTCACGGCACTGACCCTTGTTGAAACACTTTTTGACCTGCGACCACTTCAACTCAGCCCGCATGAAGACCTGCTCAAATCGGTAGAAGTGGGACAGGTCGGTTCCGGCTTCATCCTCAAAGGGTGACTTCGTTGACCCTTCGCCTTGATTCGAAATCAGTTCAATCGCCCACTTCACGCCTGCCAGATTACCGATATTCGCATACGACAACGGCCCTGTGACCTGTCGGTCGCGTGAGAATGGCGGGTCCAATAGTTCGAATAGGGCATGGAGTTTCTCATAGAAGACTCCGATTGTGGTGCAGGGCGTTGGAAACGTCGGGATTTCGACTTTCCAGTCATCATTGGGATCAAGCTCGAACAACTCATTGGGAAGTTCAATATGCATAAACGACCGAAGTGAATCGTTATTGAGTCCCTCCAATTCGACCCTGAGGCCCGGGTGCAAATCTCCCGGAAGTTCGGTCGGGTAGGCCGGCGGGTCGGCGGTGATTTTCGGTTGCCCGCCAATCGCCGTCAGCATGTTGCATGCCAATGCCATGTGCAGCATTTCTTCCTGGACGACTTCGCGGATCGACTTTGCAGCAGGGTGCAGATCATCCTTAATCGACCAAAGAGCGGCGAGGTACGGCGGAATCGTCGAGAACTCGAGGTCGATCGCGAGCTGAAGCGCCTCTTTGAGGCAGGCAAGACAGGCATGGTCGAGCTCCTCTCGTCCGTGCCGGCGTTCCAACTGCTCGCCGGCTTCACCGAGCATGCCCGTCATATGCTCGGTGATTTCCTTGAACCCCGGCTTTTTCGTTTTTGTTTTCTTTGTGGTCTTTGCCATGTCCTGCGTTCTCCGCGACGCGTACGAGCGATTGACGAGTTCTACAGATGCGCTGCCAGACGCAAAGCCAGCGCCGTCAGCGTGAGAGTCGGGTTAACGGCCGATCCGGACGGCATCACGGCATTCGAGCAGACGTAGAGGTTGTCTGTGCCATGGACCAACAGATTGCCATCAGTAACGCCATCCGTGGGCTTGTCGGCCATGCGACACGTTCCCGTCGTGTGGTGACCGCCGGGGTCCCCGATCTCTTTATCAGCCTCGGGGTTCTCAACCTTGTAACCCATGTCCAGGATCACCTGTTCCATTTTGTCCAGCCACTCGTTGCCGTTCTTCGTCGTCGATTCAGGTCGGTTGAAATCGATTCTCATTTTGGGAAGGCCGAACCGAGTACGACCTCGACCAAGAGTCAGTCGATTTTCGAATCGCCCTTTCTCTTCCATGAACGCCTGAAGTTCAGTTTGTCGGGACGACAACTGAAACTCATCGATTTCCTTGCGCGACTTGCCTTCGATCATGAGCCGTGCGATATCGAGATTCGGGAGTTTGCGGTTTTTGAATAAGAACACCTTGTTCTTTGGCTGGGTCTGCTCAGTGTCCCACGTTCGCGACATCAGCGTGGGAAAATCGTATTCCTGCAACCAACGCTCCTTGTTGCGATTAAGTGTTCCACGAACCTTCAGGATCGAATGTGTGACAACGAACCGGCCAAGCAGATCATGATCGTTGCCGATACCGTTCGGCCATTTTCCATTTCGTGAAACCATCAACAGCTTGGGCGATTCATACGCGCCCGAGCAGACAATGATCCGGTCCTTCCTCCCAACGGCTGCTTTGTGCTTTTTGCCGGTGATCGCGTCGAGGTATTCGACGGCAACCATTCTGCGCCGCGACGCCGAATCAACGAGAATACGCAGCGCCGGCGCGTTCCAACGGAGTTCAAAGTTCGGATACGGCCCTGCTCGCAATTCATCAAGTACAGAGTCGCCGGAGAATCTCGCGCCGACAGGGCAGTATTTGCAGGTTCCTGTTGTCAGGCACCGCCGGTAGCGCGCGATCGGCATTTTCCCAGCCTCAATTCCGTGTCGCCGAAACGCCTGAATCATTTCCCCGTCCGCTTCGGTCCAGTCATAGGGCGGAAGAGGATATGGTTTTTTTCGCATCGGCTTTCCGCCGGGCGTTTTCCCGGAGTTCCATGTTTCAGAGTCGTCTCCACACACGGAAAGGTACTCTTCCGCCTCGGAGTAGTATTGTTCCAGGTGGTCATAGTCGAAGGGCCAGTCCGCGCCTTCACCGGTGTTTGTCTTCAAATGAAAATCTTCAGGTTTATAACGCAAAGACCAGCCGCCCCAGTGGAGCGTCGATCCACCATAGGCTTGCACTCGTGAACTAGGCACGTAGTAGTCTGTTTTGCCGACTGTTTCAAAATCACCGATTAGATCATACGTGAAGTCGTAAGGCTTACGCTCGAGTCGCCTGGCACTAGAGGGTCTATTGAGCACCAGATAATCCCACCAATAACGACGATTTCGAGTCTCGACCTTCGGTCCGGCCTCAAGCATCAGAATGGACGTTTGGTTATTTCTCGTGAGAAGCTGTTTTGCGATCGTCGAGCCCGCTATTCCGGAGCCGACGATAATGTATTGGTAATCACCTGCCATCAGTCCTGCTCCTTGTCCGGCCGGTAGGCACGAACTCGGGGGCTAAGGGTGTACCGTGAGCCGCCGATGTAACCTGCGTAGTTTGCACCGCCGAACGCTTTGTGACCGCTGGCAACGACCTGAAGGCGAATGAATTCGTCGACCACGTAACGTTTTGCATGTGCGATACGCGTGAGCGGCGGCCCCATCTCGATTCCGTTCTCAAGAAACAGTCGCTTGTGCGCGTCTTCCCTGCCATACAAATCGACGAGTTCCTCGATCGCAGTCACTGCGTTCGAATACTCCGCGACATAGCTCGGCTCATGAGTCGTCTTTGCTTCGATGAATTCAAGCCAAGAACTGCGCAGGTTCGATGAGTCGTAGACACCACGTCGCGGGCTGAAAACGTTCTCCCAGCATCGACCAATCTCTTCGAACATTTGCCATAGGACCTCTCGTTCGTGCTCGGTCAACACCTGGTCTTCCGTGGGAATCAGTCCTGGATCTATTTTGTCATGGCAAAAGGGGCCGCCAATCAGCTCGACTGTTTCACTCTCGTTCATGATTACTCACGTCTTCTTTACGGGATTATGATCGAATACGGCTAATACGACTCCGTGGTCGGAAGCCTCCGGGTTTTCGTCATCCAAATGGTCGTTGATTATTCGCATCTCGTTGAACGACCAGACTCGGTTGTCGGAGTAGTCATAGAACTGCTCCGAAACAAGGATGTGGTCCAGCGATTCGCGAAGTCCCTTGTGGATGTGCGTGTAGTACACGTCCCGTAAACTGCGCAGCTCCTGAAGAACCGCGGCCGAGTAGAGTCCACGATCGCTTCGATGACCAGCCCTCGAACTGGAGACCAGGTGCAATGTCGGCTGCGACGTGATCAGCGACGTCGTCACGCTGAGTTGTGCGTCGTTAAGGTCTCCCATGACCACGGCCGGCGTACTCGTGCCCCGTGTGATCTTGTCGAGTATCACACGCAGTGCGGCCGCCTCTGACGTCCGACGGATCGTTGCCAGCGCCCCACCGATCGCATCGCGATGTCGCTTCGCTGCGGCGGGTAGATTCGCATCCAACCTGATCGGGAGTTTTGATTTCAGGTGCGCGATGCAAGTCACGATATTCGGAAGAGTATTATCACCGGCAGGCCTAATCGTCGCGCGCAGGACAGGACGCGAGAATCGTTTGATATTCACCGCCATCTGATAATCCGGCTCGCCACTTTTTCCGCGGGCCTTCTTTAATACAAGCTCACTTGGGAAACTCGAAATCCATTGCGACTTAACGATGGTTGCCGGTTTACGAATCGCCAGCGCGTTGGAAATGCCGTTTTTGTTTGAGGATGCCACCAAAGAGTAATTCGCCAGCAAACCAGCCTGTTGAAAAGCGTCCTTGAGACACTGCGGACTCCACAGCTCTTGAAACCCAATAACATCCGGTTGCAGCCGGCTCAGGACATCCGCAGTCCAGCCGATTTTCCTTTTGTATTGAGCCTTCGAGTACGGCTTCTTACCCTCGTACATCGCCTTGCCCGGCAACTGCAGGTTGAAGAGGTTGAAAGTGGCAAACGAAATCTGCTTCTTCTTTTTGGCCAAGGTTTCGGTCCTCTATTCCGCATCGAGCGTGACAGTGATCGCGAAGTGGTCGGAGAATCCTTCTTCATCGAGTCCTCTCATCGGTCGTCCAAAGCGGCGCGGCTCACCGTTGGATTTCTTGACGAGCGGCGGTCGAAATATCTGAGCGGATTCCGGGATGATTCGAACAAGACTATCACCTTGCAGCATGCCTTTGTTGACCAGAAATTGGTCCAACATGTTCCAGTCGGATCGAAAGCGTAGCGTTCCAGGATCTTCATCGGCCATCAACGGCCACATCAAATTGAGCAGTATCGGATTCCGGGCGTTGAGAACACGGTCGGCGTCGCGCGTCCCCAACAAGTATTCCTGCATGGAACGATCGCACGGTTCGTCGTTGAAATCACCCATGACGATGACGGGAATCTTGTCGCCAACGTCGAATTCGTTGAACAGCCTGGAAAGAATGAAGCTGAGCGTCTCGCCCGCCAACATGCGAAATGGAGCGGATTCGTATCGACCGGCCGAGCGTGAAGGCCAGTGATTGCCTACGGCGATGAAAACAGCACCGGTTTCCTTGACTTCGAGCTCAACCCAAAATAGATCCCGCGTCGCTCGTCGCTTCAGGATCATCTGATGACCTACGTCGTGGATGTTTAGAACGTTATTATCGAAAACGAAAGAAACATCGATCCCTCTCGCGTCGGGTGACATGTGGTGGGCGATTTTGTAGTCGCGAGCCGGCAGGTTCACTCGATCGAGCAGCAGTTGAAGAACTGTGTCATTCTCGACCTCACAAACACCGAGCAGGTCGGGCCCCGTGTCATCAAACATCATTTCAATGACTTTCGACAACTGCTCAAGCTTTTTATTTCGTATGGCCGCCGTCCATCCTTGCAATTCGTTCTCAATTTCCTCGGCCAAATCGGGATCGCGATCAGGATGTCCGGCACGATCAAAAAGGTTTTCGAGGTTCCACCAGGCAACGTTAATGTCAGGCATGTGTTAACTCCACATACTCCGTGATGGTGAGCTTAACCAGTTCATTTGCGGTTACTCTTCTTCATCCACGACGGCCGAATCCAGAAGCAGGGCAAGCCTGAACGCCGCCAAAACCGCCCGCTCGCGATTTACGCGACCTGCGTCACGAAAGTATTGTCCGGGCAGTTGGATGCGTTCCAGCCGATCGTCGTTTTCCTCCGCTTCAACGACCGCTTCAAGGATGTCATCCGTGTACGCAAAAGTCGCGGCAATCTCATGTCCTTCGTCGACCCAGGCCTCCAGATCCATGTTTTCGGTGCAGGCATTTCCACAGGCATTCAAGTCCTCGTCGTTAAGCATCTCACGAGCATCACGACGCAGTTGAGAAAACGACCGGCCGCGGCCCAATCGCCCATCCCAGATTGAGTGCAACTTGCCTTGGCGAGTTCTGATCTCGTTGCCACCTCTATCTCCTTCCGGAAACAAGTTCGGTGAGAACAGAGCCGTCGTGTGCAGCGCCTGGTGAATATCCGCAACCGTGTGTACGAGCCAGCATACATGGACCGCGCGCAGAGATTTCGGCTGCCTTCTGTTTTCAATAATTCGTATCGAGTTCTTGATCGCCTGCGCGATGTTGTAGTCCCTATCATCGAGGTCACGAGTGATGCTGAATTCGAGTTCTGGAAGTCGCGACGCAAGTGCGTGTTCGTGCTCCTCGGTTGCGAAGAACGGCTTGTTGATGTAATGCCAGCTTGGACGATGGAACCGATTCCTCGTCCTTCCCGGAAAGCCGCGAGCAATATCCGGCCAAACGCCCGCTTGCGAGATCAGCCATCGCCGACGATTCGCTTCACTGCCGTTCCTGATCCCATCCGGCATCTTATTGCGGAAATCTTGCCTAAACCGCGGGTGATGCCGCAGCAGAGCAATGACCTTGGCACGTGCCTCCATTTCTAGCACTTCGTAGGCCATCAATGCGATCACTCGATGACCGTTTTCGTTGTATGCGGATGCTCGTTGGCATAGAAGGACCACAACGAGCGCAACGAGCAGAACTTGTCGGATCATTCTTCTTCTTCCTTACTTAGAGACTTTCATTTCTCCGCTATGTTCTCGGCCCAGCGCGTGAACATATCGATCGCTTCGGGGGGCCAACTTCCATCGTAGGGAAGTGAACCGGCCTTTAGCCGGGCTGAGATGCGCGCGGCATTTTTCTTCACGCTTTTCTCACTGTTCAAGTCAATGCCTTCAAATTCCTTGAGCGAGTCGATATCGAAATCCGTGAACAACGGCCTGACGTCCGCATCGAAGTCGGGTGTTGCAAGAGAAGTTGGTGTCGGCGTTTTTCGCGGCTCGTCTAACGGTGCGCGTTCATGTTCAACTCCAGGCTCACCGGGCGGTTCGTTGTCGGGAGCTTGCCGCCGAATCCAGTTCACAAGAAACTGAATTCGCGAAGGATCGATTGGCGGTCGATAACGGGGCATGCCCGTTTTCCTCGAATTTCTGGACTGAAGCTGCCCGATCAGAAATCCGCTGTCTGGGGTAAGAACGCAGTTGTTTTCCTCGTCGCGGCCGATCAGCCGATTATTGAACATGTGCAGATCGACGAATGTGTTTCGATCGAGTCCCGTCCAGAAGTTGCCGTGTGCCTCAATCGTGAACCCGCGCACAGCCTCCTCGAGAATCTGTGCCGCCTTCTGAAAGTCCGCGGGCTGTGATTCCGGCGGCACGATTCCGACGATGGCCAGCGATTCAAGAATCCCGATGTTGCGTTCGTCCGCCTGTTGAAGATCCTTCAGGAATGGGTCGAGTTCGTCCTTGCGTCCGGTCTTGAGCATTTTGGAATCGACAAACCTGACGGACGCTCGGACAATATCTAATAATGTTCGCCAGCGATCAGTCTCCGAGGCTGGAATCGACAGGGTGTACGGCAATTGAAACGGAGCTCCGGCATTCTCGCCGTCCGCCGGGTCTCGTAACGGAAGTTGAACGAGCTTCTGCGCGATCTTTCGCAAATGGCGCATCTCATCAAAACACCACAACAAGAGATGCCCCCGCGGCGTTCGGTTGCCTGTGTCCGGCCCTCCCGGAACGTAACGCGGTCCGGTGATTTGGAGGAAGTGAGAAAGCATATTCAATAACAAGCGGTACCGCATGTTGAAGAGTTGCCCCCAAACACGCGCACGCTCGTTCGTGATACACCCTTTCCGAACCGAAGCCGCGCGGATTGCATCAGCCGGCTCGCAGGAACAACTCACCACAGGCGGTGGCGAAAGTGTGTTGGGGTTCACAGCGACCGGCCATACAAAGTCAACGCCGTCGGCAGACAGCTGTTGGAAATCCATGTACAGTTGGAAGAATCGTTCAAAGTGCGAATCCACCTCCTCCCCGAAGCCTTCGCCCTGCTCACCGATTTCGCTCAGTGCCTCGATTGCCATCTTCCGTAAGCTACCCGGGTCCGTGCCCTCGAAGGTCTCAACCAGGACGCGTCTGGCGTCGTCTTCGGCATCAAGACTTTCGTCGTAACCCCAGTCATTCCACGTCGCCTGACGGTCCAACGTGTAGATGCGGAAGTCGTCGTTTGTCAGACCGCCATCTCCGCCTTCGAACAACTCAATCAATCTCGCGAAGATCGGCCCCACATGCTGAACAGGTCTTCCGTCGTTGGCACGGGTCGCAATCGCTGCAATGTCTTTCAGCTTCGCCCAGTCATTGTCTGGAAACCCCGCGGGCTGCTTCAAAGGTCGCTCGGCGGTGACGTATTTGGCGAGCGAATGCAGCGACAGTCGTTCAAGCTTGAAACGAAACGGATAAAGCTGGCTGTCGAACGGCGAGTGCTCGCGCTCGAGGTTCAGCTGGGCGCCGATCAAGTGCAACAGGTTCTGCACCGTCATCAGGTGTCCCATTTCCTCGCGAGCGATCTGCAAGACACCTAGATGGATGTTTCGAGCTGCTGCCTGGTGTGATGTCTTTTTCTGATCGTACCGAACCGAGTATGCAGCATAGAGATATTGCACCATCAGGGCATGCTCGACTTCCGCCGCCACACTTAGCAGTAAAGCCGCCTCATCCCGTGGTTCCATTTGCGGCTCGATGCGTATCTTCGGCGGCTCAGTACCATCGTCATGAGATGGACAGGTAAGACAGTCGCGCGGGATGTCGATGTCTCTCTTCATGTCGCCCTCAGAACGTGAGGCAAACCTGCATTGAGCGGCTTGACCGACCAATCACGCTTCGCAAAGACCAATCGGCTTTCCGCTCGACCGTCGCATGTCACTCGGACCATATATTGGCCGTGCTTTAGCTTCGTGCCTTGGTCGTCCGTCAGATCCCATCGAACGCATTGAGAACCAGGCGGCGGGTTTTCCTCCTTGTCGAATGATTTGACAACTCCGGAAAACCTATCATAGATAACAACCTCCAACGAATTTGCGTTGACTGGAACATTGACAAGGATGTCCAAGCCGTCGTCGTCGAGAAACATCTCCGCCGGCTTCAACAGCCTGGCCGGTGCCAGTTCCTCACGGCTTGGCTCTATCGCTTCCTGGTTTGTCCATTTATAGACCGTGTTCCCGGACGCGTAGCCGACGCCATTAATGAAGCGGAAACGATTGATGTATTGACCACGTGGGCGGGAGTCCGGACAGGACATCATCTCATGTGGGTCAGGCCACGTTCGGGTCCGGTCAACCCATGTCTTACCGCCGTCATTCGTTTCGCTGGTACGACCGCTGTCAAACGCGGGATCGCCCCAACCGCCGACCCAACCGGTTTTGGCGTCAAGGAAACCGATGCCCTCCAGATTTTGGTTGATAAGTTCACCTTTGGCATCACGAATCTCGTGCCGCCGCCAGGACTTACCACCGTCTTCCGTGATTAAAATGGCGCCGGTATTCAGGTTCTCGCAAGCAACGACGCCAAACTGACCATCTTCCACAAACTGAATTTTCCAGCCCCATTCGCCAAGCGGAACGTTGAGGTCGCCGAGCACATCCTTCCATGTTTTGCCGCCGTCCTCGGTTTTCAACACGGTCGGAACGACATCATTTCGCCGCGCTCGCTGCCTCGTCGCACGTCCTCCAACAACCCAGCCGGTCTTTTCATCATCGAAATAGATGTCGACCAGTATCGTTGCAACGTCTTCCATGTCGCGAGCGAACCAGCTTTTGCCGCCATCCGCCGTGCTCAGAAACCGAGCCGGCCGCTCAGGATAGTTGGTTCCCGATGCAACCATATGATCCGTATCCAAGGTCCACAGCCCGCAAACCGCCGTCGGTGCATCCGCCTCCAGCCGACTCTTGTTTTGTCGTGGGAGGTTGCGAACGATTTCCCATGTCGATCCATTCGTTGATCGGAACAGCACTCTGTTAGGGGTTGTACAACCGGCCCAGCCGGATTTGCCGTCCTTGGCCATGCTGATTGAACGGAAGTAGACACTTCCGTCTTTAAACTGTGGAGGATCACTCCATGAGATCCCTCCGTTTTCCGTTTTCAGAATCTCACCATTCCCATTGACCGCCCACCCGACGTCCGCCGAAATGAACCATATGTCGTCGTAACGCCCCGCGATATCGGCCGATGTTGCGATCCAGCGAAAACCATCGAATGAGCTCATTGGTTCGTCCCCGACATTGGTCTGCCATCGTTTGGGTGAATAGGAATTAACCTAAGCCGCTGCTCTGGTATCCAACGAATTGGTTATCTCAGACATTGCCGATCTTGTTCTCATTTTCGCTTCGCGCGTCATACGGGACCCAAGGCTTCAAATCTCTTGATCATTGAAAAGCGAAGTTCAGCGCCGTCCCTAAGAAACATTCCCTACATACACAGACGCAATTTCGTGGACTCGGCGCTCACGGAATCCAAAAATCTCGTTTTTTTGGAGCAGAGCCTTGACACGACGCGAAAAATGTTGTATATACAGGTATGAGCAATCAACAGACATCGGCTGCAGCCAAGATCACGCGTGAGTGCCTCGGGTTGCGACTTCGAATCACAAGTCGGGTGATCAACAAAATATATAACGACGCGCTTCGGCCGCTGGGGCTGCGCAGTACGCAAGTGGCGATGCTGGCATTCGCGGTGGAAAGAGGGGTTCTCAGGCAAGCGGAGCTCTGTGCCGAATTGCAACTGGACGATTCGACGCTCAGTCGGAACCTGGAGCGAATGCGGGCCAAGGGATGGATTGAAGAGGTGACTGGAGACGATCCGCGCGAGCGACCCTATCGCATGACCGCGAAAGGCGCCTCGCTATTCAAACGGGTCATGCCTGCCTGGGAGAAGGCTCAGCGGGAGGCCGGCCGGTTGCTCGGGGCCGATGGAGCAAAGGCGGTGCGAAGATTTGCGAGAGAACAGGGGCTGGGCGTATAGCAAAGTTTTTTTGAACAAACATCTGTATATACAGAATACGAGGAGGCCAAACGATGCCGTTTGTGAACATTAGGACTGCTAAGGGGTTACTCAACGATAAACAGAAACGCCAACTTCATTCCAGGATCACTGAACTCCTGGTTGAGGTGGAAGGCCGTGGTCATCCGGATTTCTCAGAATATGTCGTCGTCCTGATTGAAGAACACGATCCCGGGAATTGGAGCTTTCACGGTGAGCCCGTGACAAAGGAGGCGCTTGAAAGTGCCCTAGGATGAGAAGACCATCGTCCACATTTTTTGGATTATATCTGTATGTACAGATATATGGGAGCGCTCGCGCCGCTCAGGTCTTTCCATGAACGCAAGGAGTCACAATGAATACCAACACGCAAGTCATCAGAGTGGCGGCCGCCCAGGCGGCGTCCGTCTTGTACGACCGTGAAAGAACGTTGGACAAGGCCGTCGCCTTGATCGAGGAGGCTGCCGGCAAAGGGGCCGAACTGGTCGGCTTTTCCGAATCGTTTCTGCCCGGCTATCCATACTATATCTGGATGGGAGAGCCGGCCTGGTATCAGCCGCTCTTCAAGGAATGGTTCCTCAATGGAGTCGAGGTCCCCAGCAGGGCAACCGATGTTCTGTGCGATGCCGCTCGCGCCAACAATATCGACATCGTGATGGGCATCAACGAGCGGGACGGAAAGAGTTGTTACAACACGCTGCTGTTTATCAACCGACAGGGACGATTGCTGGGTAAGCACCGTAAGATCATGCCGACCCACGCGGAACGAACGCAGTGGGGGCTCGGCGGCGGTGGCGACAACATCAGGACCTACGACTTCGAACGCTATCGTCTGAGTGGGCTTCTTTGCTGGGAACACTCCATGGACCTTATGCGGCACGCCGTGATGGCCGAGGGGCCGCAAATTCACGTTGGCGCCTGGGTTGGCGGTATGGCGATCCCGCCCTGGTGGGATCTGTTCGATACGCTGGCGGATCTCTGCTGTCGTTATCACGCGCATGTCGGCGACTGCTTCGTGCTGAACGTACACGGCACGTTGGATCAGGCGGGTTATGACAAACTTTGCCAAACGGAATACCAGGCCGACAGACTTCGACTCGGCGGTGGTCTCTCGTCGATCATTGCTCCTGGTGGAAAACTGCTGGCAGGTCCCGTCAAGGACGACGAGAAAATCCTCTACGCCGATCTTGATTTTGGCACGATCGCCGACTGGGCGCACTTGCACGATGGTGTCGGTCACTATTCTCGCCCGGACCTGCTCAGCCTCATGGTGAACCGGGATGAATACCGAGTGACCCGGCCCATGGTTGGCATGGGGCCCCGATCACCCGCGCCGCTTCACCGTCGCAGATTTGAAAGCGATTCCAGATCGCCCGACGTTCGAATACAGGACATGATCAAACCGTGGGCATTGCTGGAGACGTAAGCTCAGCGACGGGAGGCATGGATGCCGGAGATTCTCTCATGAAAGGAGGTGATTCAATGCATTGCGTATAGTCTGCATCTATATCTGTATATACAGTTATAGAGAGTCGCCGCCGGCGTTCGGCGAGCGCTTCAAAAACCCTCAAACCGAAAGGAAATGCCATGAAATATTTCATCGACACGCATGACAAAACAAAGGGAAGCTACCCCCAACAAGAACTGACAGAAGAAGAATGGCTCGAAGCCTACAAGGCGTTCGAAGAAGCGTGTGAAAACGAAGGCGGGCTCGCCCTCGGTGCTCACGTCAATTTGAAGGACGGTCGGGCGTTCTGCTTCACGGCGGGAAAAGACGCCGAGGCGATCCGTCGCGCCCACGAAGCGGTCGACATGCCCTTCGACTCCATCACTGAAGTGAAGCGAATATCGGGGCTTGATCTTCGCCCCAGTGAGCAGACGGATACGAATTGCGCGAGTTCAAGTGACGCCTGCGAAAAGTAGCCGTGAGTGATTTCGGCCAACGGCCGGCATCCGGCGAAGTTAACGAGAAATCGCTGCGCGATTCAGCGACACCTAATCTAACACAGGAGATTCTAAAATGCCGATCATCGACATTACACTTCCGGAGGGAGCATTACCCAAAAAGGCGCTTGAACGGCTTCCGGAGACGGTGGGTCAGATTGCGTTGAAGTACGAAGGACTCAAAGGCAGCCCATTCGCTGAGGCTTTCACCTGGGTCTACACGCATGAAGTGCCTTCCCCGAACCTCGTTCAGGTTTCCGGGAAGCCGCCGAAGCCCATCTATCGCTTTCTCTTCACGACATTGCAAGGTCTGATCGACCAGGAGAGCAAGCATAAACTTGGGATTGAGGTCGCAAAAGCGATCTATGAGTTCGAGGAATCGCCATGGAATGAGGAGGAGGCCCACAACCGTGTGTGGGTTTTCTTCAACGACGTACGAGAGGGCGACTGGATCGTCGGAGCAGGGATCAACAACCTGCCTGATCTACGTGCTCGGGTAGAAAGAGAGAAAACACGTTGATGAACGCTGACCGGCGGGATGCGCCGTATCGAAGCGCATCCCGCCTATTTCTCAAACTTCGAATCGAACCTCATCATCACTTCAATCTTGTTGATAGACCCATTCGGAGACAACAAATTGTGTTTATTTTCACGCGTCGTCGGTTTTTTCGGGTGCATCGCCTTCGTTGACAACCGCACGCGCGCTTAAAGCCCCGGGCATTTTGCCCGGGGCTTTAAGCGCGTCGATGCTTATTCAACCATGGGGCCAGCGCCTCAAGGATCTCGTCATGGACGTCTGGTTGCGCGGGTTCCTCCCGCTTCCTAAATGGCCACATTGCTCAGCTCACAAGCTTAAGACGTTAGTGCACCACGACGACGGACCGAAAAGCCCTGCTAGATCGGCCATTGGCCGGTGAACACTTCCACGGCGGGACCGGTCATGAAAACCGTCCCGATCTCTCCTTGAGGGGACTCTTGCCATTCAATCTTCAAATCTCCGCCGGGCAAATGAACCAGCGCCTTGCGATCCAGGCGGTCCTCCAAAACGCCGGCGACGAGCACGGCACAGGCACCGGTGCCGCAGGCCATCGTCATGCCGCTGCCGCGTTCCCAGCTTCGCATCGTGGCCTCGGTTCGAGATTGAACGCAGGCAATGTGCAGATTGACACGGTTCGGAAACAGCGAATGTCGTTCGACCAACGGACCAAGTTCGGACAAATCCACGTCCGCCACCGACTCCATAAAGACAACGGCATGTGGATTGCCCATGGAAACGCAAGTCATGCGGTACACGGCATCCCCCACGGGAAGCTCCGCGCGAATACAACGATCGCCTGAGACGGCGACTGGAATGTCGCTCGGTGTCAGTATCGGCGGCCCCATGTCCACGCGAACCTGCTCGACGACGTGGTCACGCCGGAAGGCGCAAAGTGTCAAAACGCCGCGATCCGTTTGTACGCGTATCTCCGTCGATTCGGCGTCCGATGAATCAACCAATCCATGATCGACGGCGTATTTCGCGACACATCGAATTCCATTGCCGCACATTTCGCCGCGCGAGCCGTCGGCGTTGTACATCTCCATCCGCACATCGGCGACCGAACCGTCGGACGGCGGTCGAATCAGAATCAGTCCGTCGGAGCCTATTCCACGATGCCGGTCACTCACGGCGACGGCAAGTGTTTGCGTCTCGATGCTTCCCAACGCCTGCTCAAAGCAGTTGACGTAAACGTAGTCGTTGCCGAGACCATGCATTTTTGTAAAAGTGATTGCAGACTGCCCATCACCGGACGCGCCCCCGATCCCCTCCGAGGATGACGCACGAACCGAAGCGGCGGACCTTGAATCGTTACTCACGAAGTCACCTCGACCAATCGCAATCCGAAATCGTTCATCTCATAGATATATATACCATCCACCTTCAGAAAGCCATTTGCCACGAGCATCGGCGTCGGATGGTCTTCAACGCGCGTGATGACGGCCTCGACGTCAACCCGCTTGTTGGAAGGAAGGATCTGGCCTCGATAGGTCCAAGTGTGCTCAATACCCAGCGCGATCGGCTCGAAACGATGCGTCTGCAACAGTCGCCCGCCCCATCGCTCGATCGCAAACACCTTCAGCAACTGCAAAAATGATTCCAATCCTAGAGATCCCGGCCAAACCGGGTCCTGATAGAAATGGGCTTTGAAAAACCAGGCCTGAGGGTCAACCAACTTGGAACCCCGGATATAGCCCAGCCCGTGTGGACCGCCGTCGGTCACCAGAAGATCGATGCGATCGACCATCCGCCATGCCCGACCCGGCAACAACAAACCTTGCAAGCCCTGTTCCGACACGACCGCGTCTTCCGGCATCCATGGAGGCACGTCCTCGAGTTCAACCCGACCACCCCGAGCCGTCTCCCGCTCGTTGGCGACGTGCACTCGTTCTCGTGCGTCACGAATCCCGACCTGCTGGCTCAACGCCTCTTTTGAGAAGAAGCCGAAGGACGTATCACCCTCATAAACAAGCGCGTCTCCCCGCAAGATCTGTAGATCGAAGTGCTCGATGATCATGCCCCCGGCCTCGGAAACGTTCGTTAACCGCGTGCGCGTCTTCAACGTCCCGGCGTCGGGAAAGACCTCCTCATACAGGATCGCCCGGCCGCCTAGATTCCGAAAACTCAAATCCGTTTCACTACGCAGTGCCGATCCCAGGTAGGCCGCCAGCCAGCCGCAGACCTGTAAGCCGACCTCGAGGAGAACACCGAACGGCATGGATGACTGCCGATTTGCGCGGAAGTACCATGCGTCCGCCGGAACGTCGTACTCGGCTTCCGTCCAGCCGCCCGGCGCTAACGTCCACGGCGGCTGCTCGACCGACATCACCCGATCCATGAAATGGTATGGTGGTCCCGGCAACCGTGCGATGCGCCTTTGTTCATCAAACACTCGATACGGCTCGCCAAAGGCCTCCGAAGGGTTGCCAATGGCAAAGGCCAAGATCTGATCTTTGTCGTAGGCCGGTATATTTTTCTCGGAAGGAGCGGGCTTCCTTGATCGCTTCGGCTGACGGCGCGCCCAAGTCGCTTCGATTTCATCGCGCGTCAAACCGAAAATCTGCAATGTCATGTCCTTCATCTGAACGACTCGCCGTCCATCCGCAAACATCAGGGCGTCCGCCAACACGTAGGGCTCCGGCCGATACCCGATCTCCTTGATCTCGACCTGATAAATGACTTTCTTCGTCTCAGGCGTCACCGGGCCACGACACTTCAGTGCACTGGCAAACCCGGGAATCGGCTGATAGGAAACGCCGGCCTGCTCGCCGACCCATCCCATCCGAAGCAGGAAAAAACGCAAGGCGTGAACACAGCAGTCATACATGAGCGTGCCCGGCATGGTCATGTCATCGATAAAGTGGCAGGTCAGAAACCAATCATCGGGATGAATGTCCGCCTCGGCACGGATCATGCCCAAACCAAACCGGCCGCCTTGCGGGTCCATTTCCAATACGCGGTCAAACAACTTCATCCGCCCGTCGGGCAATCGCAGCGGGTCTTTCAGCCCCAGCCCTTCGAACTGCGAACCGAAACAGCCTGTCAGGTTCCCCTTCCGCAAGGCGGCAACCTGTTCTTCGTCAAACGATTCCACGGTCATCGGTACGAGTTCTTGCCAACTCGCGTCCCGACGTCCCACTGCCGGCGCATTTTCCTCGGCGGTGAGAATAATGCCGCCGGAGTTTTCGATTTCCTCGTCCGTAAAGAACCCGGCGCAACCGTTTCGCATTGTCAGCACGAGTTCGTCGTTGATCTTGCCGTCGAATTGGAAGAAGAACAGGTATGTCTCGCCCTGCCGCACGAATCGTTCAACTTCGATCTCGTACCGAATCGTCTCCCCCGGCCGTGGCAAATCGCGATGGAAGGCCACCGTGGCATCGAGCAGCCGATAGGCACGCTGCCCCTTTACAGCCAGATCGATCCCAAGATAACTGCACAGAAACAAGTCCGCCTGTCCTGACTCGACCGTGATCGAAATCGGACATCGACCACCGTCGAGATACCAATCGCTCGGCCGTACGTCATGTTCGGTGACAATCCGGCCCGACGTCAGGGAAGCCATCTCGCCCTCGATCGAGAGAATCCGATCCACGAGCATCAAGGGCTCTGCGGGCAAACGCACACGTACCGGATACGTGTCCACGTCGGCAAAAGTCGGGCCCAAAACCTCCGCGAGCGAACCGACCGCAAACTCCAGGCACATCTCTCGCGAGAACAACGGAACGGAGTCGGCCTTTTCCTCGGTTCTCAATCGTTGATCGATGCACGCGGTTGCCATGCCGCGATCCGACTTCATCAGAGCATCAAGCAATCGAGTTTGAAATACGAGGGTTTGGCCCATGCCCTTGGACGCCGTTTGAGAAAATTGCAGAAACGCCCGATGCGCTGACGCCGCTGCCTTCGAAGAACATACCAAGGCCTCCGCGAATCCACGGCTGTGTACCGGTTCCGCCATCGGATGACGTCGGGGAACAGCCACATCCGTACCTCGGGCAGGCCTGCCCGGGGCTTTGCGCGCGGTCAAATTCGGCAGGCGGGGCTGTGGGGCGCGGCCGCCGATGGGGACGGTGATGACGTTTCGCTTCGCATCTTCGCGTCCCCCTGACTTAAGACCCACGTCATCAATCCACGGGTCCGCCCCTTCGACAACGATTCGCGTGCCTTCTTCCTCAAATGTCGTCGCACCGGCACCGACGCGCGGCGGCATTTCTGATTCTTGGAGATTCAGCACCGCTTTCACAAACGAGGTGAACCCCGATACGGCACCGCAATCACCGACGTTGGCCTCGGCCGAACCGACCTTCGCCACACCCTCGTTCGGTACGCCCTTGATCTCCTGAATCACCGCATAAATACGGTCTCCGTCGCGTTTCGCATCCGATAGTCGTTTCAAGACAACGGCTGTCGCTCCCTCACCCACAACGCGGTCCTCTGTTGAACCGTTCTGCGACGTACGGCTTAGCGCATCCGATACAACAACCGATCGAACATCGCCCGCCAGATCGACGGCCCCCGCGACCGCCATGTCCATCTCACCCTGCCGTAGCGCCCTCACCGCGATTTCCAATGCTCGAAGCCCGGATGCATCGTCGGAGGACACGGCGAAACTAGGACCGCCGAATTGGAACTCCCGCGCGATCCGACTCGCAACAATGCTGCCAAGCGCGCCAAGGGTTCGTACGGCATTCAGCGCCGGACCTGCTTCATTCCGCAGCGATTCAAGCCATTGCGATCGTTCCCGATCGGTGAATTCCAATCCGAGGGCTTCCGCCCATCGTTGCACTTGTCTCGGCAGCCACCAACGCAACTGGAAATTGGTCGTCTCAAAATCAAACGCGATCCCGATGATCGCACCGGCGCGCGGCCTTCGCGTTCGAAACGCCTGTTTCGCATCCGACAAAGCATCCGACACACATTCCAACATCACGAGCTGCTGCGGCAAAACCTCGGGAATCTCATTCGGCGGCAGCCGATATTTGCCAACCGGAATCGACACGCTGTCCATGTAAGCACCGGGGATGTCCGCTCGGTCGAGAAATCGTGCGGCCCATTTGTCACAGCCGTGCCATCGATCCGTTTTCCGCTTTCGAATCGCTGATCCACCCGTTCGGACCAGTTCCCGAAACGCCGGTAGGGATTTCACATCACCAAGCTTCACGCCCATCCCCACGATCGCAATCCCTTCGTCCCTCACCTGATCCGGGGCACGTGGCGAAATTGGGGCGCTTTTCGGCGCCCACTCCTCTAACAGGACGTGCGCATTAATTCCCCCAAATCCGAACGCACTGACCGCTGCTCGACGCGGTGTCTCCGCATCGCGCGGAAGCCACGACTGCGCCTCACATTGCACTCGAAAAGGACTGCCCTCCAGCGGAATCCCATCACCGCCCCGTCGAAAATTCGCCGAAGGCGGTAGCGTCTGCTCGCGCATCGCCAGCAGGACTTTGATCAGCCCCGCGGCACCGGCCGCCGTCAACAAATGGCCGATCATCGACTTGATCGATCCAATCGGGCATTGACTGTGCTGCCAGTTGACGTCGCTCCAGAGCGTACGCATGCTGCGGACTTCCACAGCATCGCCCACCGGGGTCCCTGTGCCGTGGCACTCAATGAGATCAACCTCGTCCGGGGCCCAACCCGCCTGGCGGTAGGCCTCCTTCAGCGCTCGCAACTGCCCTTCCGAATCCGGCGCCAACAAACTGCCGCCAATGTCGTTGGACAGGCCGATGCCTCGGATGACGCCCTCGATGCGATCCCCGTCCCGAATCGCGTCATCCAGGCGTTTCAATAAGACAATGCCAGCGCCTTCTCCCACGACCAACCCGTCGGACGATTCGTCAAACGGCGAACACCGTCCCGTCGGCGAAAGGGCACGAAGCTGTGTAAAGCCCATTTGCGTATAGAGACAATCCGGCCGGGATACGCCGCCCGCGAGCATGGCATCGGCTCGGCCTGAGTGAAGCTCGTCGCACGCCAGCTTCACCGCGTAGAGCGACGACGCGCACGCTGCATCCAGCGTATAACTGCCGCCACTCAGTTCCAACGCCTGGGCCAGCAGCGAAGCCGGGAGCCCGGTCACGCGCGCATTAAGAGGATGGGTCGTGAGGCCGGATTCTTGGGCAGCGGATGAAGACTGAACGTGATTCCCAAGCAGTCGTCGCTCAAAAGCACTGCCGAGCACCTCTCGCGCAATGGCGGACGAACCATCGGTCGGCAGGGCAATCGCCGCCAAAATCACGCCGATTCGCGCCCGATCCAGTCCTTGCGTAATCCCGTTATGGAACGCCTGCCGACCGGCATGCAACACGAAGTGATACAACGGATCAAGCCTGTTCAGCAGGCCCCCGTCGAGATTCAACCCCGACGGATCGAAGACGAAGTCATCCACGAAACAGCCGCGAAGCGAACAGACCTTGTCAGCCGCCGGCTCGTCAGCGAAGGCTGTTTGCGGATCGAGAATCCACCGCCCCGACGGCACTTCGCGCGCCATATCGCGCTTGGTCACGATGTTCTGCCAGAACTGCCGAAGACTGGTCGCGCCCGGAAAAATCCCGCCCATGCCCACAACGGCAATCGGCGTCCTTTTCGCCACCGCCGATCCCATCACGACACGGTACCGGCACTCAGCACGCCGCGGCGAAACGCCTCATTCAAAGACGCATCCACGGTGCACTCATAGCCCTCTATGCGAGCGATCACCGCACCGTCGGGTGCCTGAAAAATCAGATCGCCGACCATCTTGTGCGGATCGCGCGTGCGAACCTGCAGCGTCACGGAAAGTCGGTCCGCCGGAAAGCCGGCACGATATTGGCGATAACGATGAAGATAAGAAGGGAGTGACACCGCGCCCATTTCTTCGTGACACCAAAGGATCGCCAGTTGGAAGCCTGCATCGATCGCGAGCGGATTGGCCAGCCAACCGCTTCTCAGCGGGTCGCCCATCCATTGATCGGGCGTCGCTCCCAATTGGACCTCGGCCGTCATCCCGGAGGCCGAGACGCCGTTGATGCGCTCGATTCCCTGGAAGTGTTCGCCATGAAACAAAACCTCGGCATAAGCACGATGGGCGCCCCGTTCGTAGGGCCGTTGGATCCAGTCACCGGAGATTTCAATATCAGGTGGTGTTGCCAATCGCGCCGTCAGGACGATCGTCGCCCGTGCGTGTAGAACGTCCGCACGATCCTGATCCAGGCTTCGAAGCTCCACATCAATGTCGAAAAGGTCGCCGCTGCGACGCGCCTTGCATGTGTGGAATCGCAACGTCACCGGCGCACCGTCGAGCACGACGCCTTTGCAGACTCGGAATTCGTCGATGCCTTGCAACTGAAGTCCGGGATTTGCATGAAGGGCGGCATGGCCCATCCATTCCATCATCATCGCCACGGGCAAAACGGCCCGGCCGCTAATCACGTGCGATCGCAAAAACGAATGACGCTCCAAGTCGAGCATTCTCTCAAAAGCGAGCGTACCGGACGCCGACGAATCGACCGATGGTCCATTTTGCGTATTGAGACCGGCCGCCGCGTCGAGAACATCAAGCGATGCACCGATCACGATTTCCGTCGAGCGATCCCCCACGTTCGCAAGCTCATCGGCAACACATTCGCCACCTGCTTCAAGAGGAATCAGCTCGATGCCTCGATTGATGAACTCCTGTTTGAGCGCCGGATGCACCATACCCCCGTCCCAAGGTCCCCAGTTGATCGAAACGACTCGACACGCAGGCAGGCGCGCTGTCAGACGTTGAGCAACTTTGTTCAGCACCTCGTTGGCCATCGAATAATCAACCTGTCCCTGATTGCCGCAACGACCGCTCACGGATGAGAACAAAACAATATGCCTCAATTCATCGAGCGCGACGGCATCGAGCAACGATTTCAGTCCCTGCACCTTCGTATCAACGACGGCACTGAATTGCTCGGGTGTCTTATTCAGAATGCGTCGATCCTCGATAAGCCCGGCCCCGTGGACCAAGCCGCGGACCGGTCCAAAGGTCGAGGACACCTCGCCGAAAACCGCCCGGACCGCCGTAGCGTCACACACATCAACCACACGATAGATGACGTCGGCGCCCGCCGCTCGGATCCGATCCAGGTTCGTCCGAATCTCGCGCTGAGCCATGTATCGTCGGAAGGCCTGTTTTAACTCTTTCGGCTTGGGCTTCTCTCCATTCGCAAATTCGTTCTCACGGATCGCGGCCTTGATCTCACGCTCATCCTCGAGCCCCGCCAACCAGACGGGCTCCTGATCCGGCAACACCGTCCGGCCGAGTAGAACAAGAACCGGTCGATATCGTCGGGCCAAAGCCACCGCAGCCTCCGCCGTGACACCGCGAGCTCCCCCTGAGATGACAATGACGTCTCCCGACGCGGCGGCCGCCGCCCCCTTTGTCACAACGGCAGGTTTCAACGCCAGACCGTAGCGCGTTCCATCGCCAAGTCCAACCTCGATCGGACCTTCGCTGCGCAGTTCGTCCACCACCGCGGCGGCCACGACCTTTACATCCTGCCAGGACTGCGCCACATCGATCGCGCGACACGTCACCTGCTCCCACTCACGAGCCGCCGTCTTTGACAGGCCCGCAAGACCGCCCTGGGCAGGATCAAAATCGCCGCCGATTAACCCGAACGCGCCGTCCATCCGCGAAACCGTTGCCAACAGGGCACCGCCTCTGGTGCTCGCCTTTGGAAGCATCTCCGCCAACGTGTTGGTCATCGCGAAAGCCGTCTTAAGCATTCGGATCGATGCGTCATGCCATGCAGCGCCGCCGGAATCTCGTGGCGGTGCGACAAAAACAAATCCGCCAACCTTTACCTCGCCCAATTCGACGTTTGAATCAGCCGGAACGAGCCGCGCCGCGTACCCTGCGGAGATCAACTGCGAAACGATCTCCTCCGACAATCCACTGCCACAGTCCGTAACCCAGATCTCATGGTCCGCCGAAATCGGCAATGTTTGCGGCACTGACGCCCCAAGCTCGGTCACCGTCAGTACGCGCCGGTTCAAGTCGACGCCCTTGTGACCTGCTTCATCTCGCGGCAACAATTCCGGGCCTGGTTTGATTTCCTTGCTGATGACGTTTGTCTCCTCCGTAGCTGAGCTACTCGTACAATGATCAACAATCTGTTCCAACGTCCGAAGACTGCCCATGGACTCCGGCCTCACAGGCGGAAGATCGGGCACTCGTGCCTCCACCGCCGCGAGGATTTCCACACGTTTGATCGAATCGATTCCCAGATCCGCCTCCATATCCATTTCGAGATTCAGCATCTCTGAAGGATAGCCGGTCAGCTCTGACACCACGTCCAACAACGTCTGCGAAAACGAATCTCGGATGCTGCTGCTCGATTTGTTTACGGGCGCAGATGATCTCGTCGTCGTTTCGGATGAATCAGCTGGCCGTCGACCTTCGCATGGTGCAGCCATGCAAGACCGGACATCACTCGTATCCGACAAGACGGCATCGACGACTTCACGCAAGGTGCGAATGTTACCCATGTGCTCCGGCTTCACACCGCCGAAGCCGGCTATACGTTCCTCAAGCGCCGCCACGATCTCCACACGCTTGATCGAGTCGACCCCGAGGTCCGCCTCGATGTCCATATCAAGCGCGATCATCTCGACGGGATAGCCTGTTTTTTCCGCGACGACGCTCAGCACAAGCGGCTCGATTTCAGAGTGCGCCAAAGCCGCTTCTTCGGCTGCGACCGGCCGTCTCTCCACGTGTTCATCCGCGGGCGAGGGGTCCACAGATGGACTCCGCGCAGGCCGGCTCGGAGTCTCGGGAGACTGGCGAACCACGATATCCGGTTGACGATCAAGAACGTTGGACTCGACGGGCGCGTTCCCTTGCGACGTTTCAACCACAGGTCGAACCTGAGAGCGAATCCCAAGGGACGATTCAACCAACTGCTGCTGCCCCTCTAGAAGATGTTGAAACGTCTTGTGGGCCTGTTCCTGGCCCTCGAGGAATCGCTGGTGAGCTTCAGCCGTTTGCTGCTGGAGTTGCTGCATCGCAGCCAGCCCCTCCTGCACCAGCTTCAGGGCCTCAGGCAACAAACCTCCCTGCGACTCCGATACCCGTTCGACTTGAGGCGCGCAGCGATCCAATTGTGGCGCGTCCCTGTTCGCGGGCTCATTGTTTTCTTTCTCATTCATGCCTGCACTTTTCTCAACAGAATTCGACGCCTTTCCAAAGTTCCGCTCAGCATCGGACGAGGGCGCTGCGGAATTCACCGGCTTCGACTCGGAAACACGCTCAACACTGGCAGCGACATGCCGAGGCGCTCGGCTGATACGACTCGGCTCGCGAACAGGTGCACGGTAGTTCGCCCCAACCAACGGCACGACCATCTTCGGACTACGCGGCTCCGCCACGGGCCGCTCCCAACACGTCAAATCGACGTCATGTCCACGAACCGCAATCTGAGCCAACAACTGCGCCAGATCGACCATCGCCGACCGACCGCCCGCCGAAGCGTCTATGGCCAACGTCGCATGGGATCGATCACCGAGGATCTCGCGCACCAACCCGCTCAGAACAGCTCGTGGCCCTACTTCGACAAACGTTCTCGCTCCGGCATCGTACAAATTCTCTACTTCATTGACAAAGTCAACAGGCCGAATCAACTGCTCGGCGAGCAGCGAACGTGATTCAGCCGTATCTTCCGGGTATTCCCGACCGGTCATATTGGCAAACACAGGAACGAAACCTGACTTGAAATCTACAGCCTCCAGTGCATTGCGAAACGGCGACAGCGCACGCTCGATCAGCCTGCTGTGGAAGGCCCCGGAGACTTTCAAAAGAGTGGTCGGAAAACCGCGCTTTTGGCAGGCCTCGGCCGCTCGCCCAACGGCCTCACGAGGTCCGGAGAGAACATGTTGCCTCGGACTGTTCCGATTGGCGATCACGAGGTCCAATCCTTCCTCATCAAGCAACCGTTGCAATTCCTCACAGGCGGCGCGAACGGCCAACATTCCACCCAATGGCGCCGGAGATTCCGTACGCCCTTCCCGACCGTCACATTCCGCCATCAATCGTCCCCGGAGTCGAGACAGTTGATGCAGCGTCTCGGCGTCGTAGCGTCCCGCGACACAAAGCGCAACCAATTCGCCGTAACTGTGACCGGCGCACAGTTCGGGCTTTAGGCCGAACCGTTTGAGCACATCGGCCAGGCCGAGGCCCAATGCGCCAAGTGCCGGTTGAGCGACATCAGTCTTGGATAACGCGATTGCCTGTTGTTCTCGCTCGGCTTCATCAAAGGTGGGTCTTGGATAAACCAAGTCACAAAGCCGGTACTCGACATCGCCGATCGCCTCCTCCGCTCCTGCAAATGCTTCCAATATTTCAGGGAACGTGCACGCCAACTCCCGCCCCATCTCGAGATACTGACTGCCCTGTCCTGGAAACAGGAAGGCCAGCTTTCCGTTCGCCGCCCCGCTTCCATAGAACACATTCGGCAAAGACCACGACGAGCCGCCCGGTGAGGAAGAGAGGCTGGCCTTCGCCTGGTTGAGCAGTTGTTCAAGAGGCTGGCGCGCGTACTGCTCATGCTTATGGCTTTGCTCGACCACAACGACAAGTCGATGGGCATGCGCCTGAGAAAAACGCTGCCGAGACTGACCCGCTCGATAGGCCAGAACGACATCGTCGAATCGCTCATCCGAAATCAGCTCGAGCCATTCGTCGATCTTGGCCCTGAGACCGACAACGGAGTCCGCCGAGAAGGCGACGAGTTGCACCGAGCCATCCCAGCCCACGCTCGGCAACGTCGCCTGATGTTCTTCCAAAACAGCGTGGAAATTGCTTCCACCGAAACCGAACGAACTTACACCGGCCCGTCGAGACCGTCCGGCTCGAGGAAGCCAGGGCCGAAGCGCCGCACTCAGATAGAACGGACTTTCGCCGATATTCAGCTTCGGGTTGGGTTCGGTGATCTTGATCGTCGGCAGCAACGACTTGTGGTAAATCGCCAGCGCCGCTTTGATCAAACCCGCTACGCCCGCAGCGGCTTTGGTGTGGCCGATCTGAGATTTGATTGAGCCAATCGCGCACCAGGAATCCAACCCGGAGCTCCCGCCCCGGGCTGCTGAGCTTTCGTTCCGACTGATTGCGCCTCGTGATTCGCTGAAAACAGTCTTGAGCGCCTCGAATTCGGTGGCGTCGCCGACCTTCGTACCGGTGCCATGTGCTTCAATGAACTCCACCGTGTCGGGCTCGAATCCAGCCAGCCGATAGGCT
This sequence comes from Phycisphaerales bacterium, assembly GCA_022360095.1. Classification (GTDB taxonomy): domain Bacteria; phylum Planctomycetota; class Phycisphaerae; order UBA1845; family UTPLA1; genus JAKSDK01. Next base: position 15,150 of record JAKSDK010000144.1, on the reverse strand, counting down.
TCGCGAAGCGCTCGGGCCTGTCCTGCAGCATGCGGCGCATAAATGCTCTGAGAACGTCCGTCGCTCGATGTGCCGATTCCCTTGAGAATCGCGTAAACGCGATCGCCGTCACGCTCAGCGTCGGCCAGTCGCTTCAGCACGAGCATGCCGACGCCCTCACCGAGCACGGTCCCGTCGGCGTCATTCGAAAACGGCCTCGCATCGCCCGTCGGAGACAAAGCCGTCGTCTCGCTGAAGCACATGTACATGAAAATATCGTTCAGCGTGTCTGAACCACCGGTCAGGGCAAGGTCGCAACGCCCCGTGGCCAATTCCAGCATGGCCAGATGGATGGCGCTCAACGAACTCGCGCACGCTGCATCAACGACGCAATTCGTTCCCCGAAGATTCAGCCGGTTCGCAATACGCCCCGCGACGACATTGCCCAGCAAACCCGGAAACGAGTTTTCCTGCCAGGACACGTAGCCATCGGAAATCCGCTCGACGACTTCTTCGGCCGCCACTGCATCGACGCCGGCCTCGCGCAAGGCTCGTCGCCAGATTGGATGGCCAAGCCGGGCCGTCAACGGCAACACCAGCTCCTGCGTCCCGGTAATACCCATGATGACACTGACTCGATCACGGTTGAAATCCCGGCCCTCCCCATATCCCGCGTCCTCGAGCGCTGCCTTGGCGACGATGAGACTGAGAAGCTGAGCCGTGTCCGTGGCCTCCAAAATCGTCGGCGGTATTCCAAACTCGGTTGGATCGAACGCAATCGGCGACAGAAATCCACCGCGCGCGCAATAGGTCATGTCCGGCCGCTTTGGGTCCGAATCGAGATAATCCTCCGCCGACCAGTGTGTTTCGGGGACCTGGGTAATGGCGTCCCGTCCTTGCCGGATCGCCCGCCAATACTCCGTTAGATTTCGAGCGCCGGGGAACATGCACCCCATGCCAACAATGGCAATGGGTGACGCCTCACGACCCGCGCCTTGCCGTGTCTTATTCACTCCGCATCCTTACTTTTTCACTGTCTTACTGACCACTGTTGACTGACAACTGCTTTTGAATCTCTTCCAACGGTCGAGGCCGATACTGCTGCACGGTCGGCGGCAAGGTCGCACCTTGTGACCGTAGCCAATTCATTCGTGCCAATACGGAAGCGCCCAGCAAAATGTTCATCGCCACGACGACGACACTGCGATTTTCCGGCTTCTCCAAAAACGAACCTGACACCCATTCGTTGAAGGCCCCCATCGCCGGACCACACCAAACCTGGTAGTCGACCTTCCGCGACGGTTCACCCGAATTCGCCCAGTTCGACGACTGCCCGAGATAGGAGCGAAAGACCAGCGCCATCTTGTGCTTGGGATCGCTGCCGGCCCGGGCGATCTGTTCCGGATCGACCGACTCAAAATATCGACGCGTCTGGTCCCATGCCTCGGCGAGCGTGCAGCGAAAATAATCACGCTCCAAAACCGTCTTCTGGGCCACCGGCAACTCCTCCAGACCGGCATGCGCTCGATACAGCTCGTAAAGCTTCCGAGCACGCATCGGGAACATGGTCCCACGCTTCAAAACCTGCAACTTCACGCCCATCTCAAACATGTCCGCGGCCGGAGCCATGGTCACGTCCGCCTGAGTCACTTCGGCAAGCATCGCTCGCACCGCCGCGGACGTCCCGGCTTCCACGCATGCCTGATTTACAGAACCGGTCAATACATACGCGGCCCCCATCGCAAACGCCGCCGCCGCCGAAGCCGGCGTCGAAATCCCACCGGCCGCTCCGATCCGCAACGGCTCCGCATAATCATGTTTGGCCTGCAACTCATCTCGCAAAGCGATCATCGTCGGCAATAGCGCCACCGCAGGCCGGTTGTCCGTATGCCCGCCCGAGTCGGCCTCCACGGTCAAATCTGTCGCTACGGGAATCGCCCTTGCCAACTCGGCCTGCTGGGCCGTGATGTCCCCGGAATCGACCAAGGTCTTTAGCAGCGACTCCGGCGGCGGTGACAGGAACTTCCGCGCCACTTCCACACGGGAGACCTTGCCCATCACCTTATTGGGACAAACGATGCGTCCATCTTGTTCGCGGTGGATTCCCGTGACGCGATAGCGAACCAGCGGCAACGTCAAATCGAGATAGGCGGAGGCGCTGACGAGCCGGACGCCGCGCCGCAGATACAAATCCACGACGGCCGCTTCCACTGCAGGCTCATTCGGGCTGTGAATCAGATTGAATCCATAAGGCGCATCACCCAGACTCGATTGAATCCGATCGATTGCCGCCTCCACTCGTCCCACGGACAGGCCGGCGGCTCCGAAGAAACCCAACATCCCGGCCCGGCTCATGGCCTCCACAATTTCCTCGGAACCGATCCCGTTCGCCATGGCTCCGGCGACATAGGCATAACGAAGCCGATGGGCGCCTCGAAATGCCGGATCTCCCAACGACGCAGGGTCGAGCGCCGGCGCATAGGCCCGCAGAGGATAACTCGCTCTCAGCCCGGCCGTGTCCGCACCCAGAACCGCCCGGCCGCCCAGTCCGACGGCCTGTTCACCGTTGCGTCCGATGACGTACAACGGCTGTCGGACTCGCAGGAGGGCCTCGCGAAGAGCCTCGTCTCCGATTCGCGGCTCGGCATCGTCTGCGATCCACCAACCGATCGGTGAGGTCCCCTCATTTCCGTCATCGATGGCCAAGGCCGGCACCTCACCCTCGGCGGTTTGCAAATGAACCTCCGCTCCGTTGCCATCCAGCGGCAACCGCCGTGTCGCGCGCACGCCCAGATCCAACAGCACATTGCAGCCCGCGAACAAAGTTCCCACCGCCAGCCTCGCACCGGCCTTGGCGCCCGACGTTGCCGTCGAGATGGCGGACATTCCGCCGTCCAACGCAGCCCGGGCCAACGAGGGGGCCTTCTCAGAGTTTGATTCCGCTGGTCGAGTCATACGTTTCCTATCAAGTCATCAGTCAGTCGCGTCCCGTCCATTGCGAGCGTCCGCCAGGGCGATGCCCCCGCGTCGTCGTTCGAAGACCTCTGATCACAAATGAGGGGATCGATCCAAGAAACAATCCGCACCGCGCCATTGCGGCCCAAAACCTACGCCTTTGACGCCTTTGCTTCCGATTCGCGTCGAAGCACGACCGGCATCTGGAAAACCGTGTCCTCTTCCGCTGTGGTGACCAATTCGACCGCGCCGGCACCATGTCGTTCCAAACATTCAATCACCGCCCGTACGACCGTCTCGGGCGTGCTCGCCCCGGCAGTCACACCGACACACGTGGCGCCTTCCAGCCATTCGGCCTGGATCTCTTCAGGACCGTCAATCAGATGGCCCTTCACACCACGAGCCTCACCCACTTCCACCAGCCGGGCAGCATTGCTGGAATTCTGCGAACCGGTCACCAACAGCAGATCCATACCTCGGTCCGTCATCGCCTTCACCGCGTCCTGCCGGTTTTGCGTCGCGTAGCAAACGTCATCCGTCGGGGGCAACTCAAGGTAAGGGAACCGTTCTCGCAAAACCTGAATGACGCCCTGCGTATCATCTACGCCGAGCGTCGTCTGCGTCAGTACCATCAGTTTTTCGTGCGACGGCAACCCGACCGTCCGCGCCTGCGACTCATTCTCGACGAGCGTAATATTCTCCGGAGATTCGCCCATCGTGCCGATGACTTCATCGTGCCCCTCGTGACCGATCAGCACAATGTAATAGCCCTGCTTGACGAACCGATGCACCTCCAGATGCACCTTCGTGACCAGCGGGCAGGTCGCATCGATCAGCTTGAGCGATTTCGCCTTCGCCTGCTCGAAAACTTCGGGCGCCACGCCGTGCGCACTGAGAATCGCCACCGCTTGCTCGGGCACATCCGCCAGTTCCTCGACGAACACCGCCCCCTTGTCGCGCAGGGCTCCGACGACGTGGCTGTTGTGAACGATTTCCCGTCGCACATACACGGGCGGGCCAAACACATCCAACGCCATCTCGACAATCTTGACCGCTCGGTCGACACCGGCACAAAAGCCACGCGGATTGGCAAGGAGTATTTTCATGAGCCATCCAAACGGAACCAACAGAAACAGACCGCCAAATCAGGGAATGATAGCAAAAAAGAAAGCATCATGTCGGCTGAAGCGACGAAGCCCCGAAAGCATGTGTGAAAAGCCGACTCACCGATCGGAGCCCCGCCCGTAAGGAAGCGGCAGGTGTCCAAACGTCCGGGTCCCCCGCATTGCGACGCCCACCCCTCCCTCACGGTCGGGGCTCTGACCGGAGCTTCTAGAGAAAACTCTAAAACCGGCACAATGCGGGAGTTACAATGACAACTGGTTCAATACCGTCTTCAGCCGCCGCAACGCCTGCCCCCTATGGCTGATTCGGTTCTTATGGTCCGGCTCAAGCTCTGCCGTGGTTCGACCCAATTCGGGCACATAAAAATACGGGTCGTAACCAAATCCGCCCTCGCCGCGCGGATCATCAAGAATCTTCCCCTCAATGACCCCTTCCGCCGTCGCGACGAGGCGCTCCCCGTCGGCCAGCGCAAGCGCACAACGAAACCGGGCGGCCCGCCGTTCCAAAGGCACACCGCGCAGCGCGGAAATCAACTTCCGATTGTTGGCTGCGTCCCGGTCTTCTCGCGATGAGTCCGCCGAAACGTCGGCATATCGCGCGGACCGTACGCCGGGCTCCCCGCCCAACACGTCCACTTCCAATCCGGAATCATCTGCCAACGTCCAAAGACCCGATCTCTCCGAATAGTATTGAGCCTTTAAGGCGGCATTGCCTGTGAACGTGTCCTGATCCTCCTCGGGTTCCGGGATGAGATCCGTTAACTCGCGAAGAGTCTTCCAGCGAATTTGAGTCGAACGCTCACCATCCTCCCGGACCTCCGACAGAACGGCTTCGATTTCTCGCGCCTTCCCGGGATTCCCCGTGGCGATCAGGATCTCGACCACGCGCGGACCAGGTGTCATCTCTCCGACAACTCCGTGCGTTTGGGAATCTTCACCAGGAAGGACCGGTTCGGCATACGCGCCGTCGCCCCCGTCTTCGGATTGCGGGCACTGCGAAACACTTTGGCCCCATTTTCAAGATTGAAACCTAATTCCTCCCGTTTGCGCAGCGCCTGAACCGAAGCCCCATAGGTCCTTCGGCCCTCGGAATCCACAAAGAACGCATCCTCGCCGAACGTGCCGACGCAAACCGAGGTCCGTGGCTTGTCGGGATCGTGGTAATAGTACGCCTCATAGCCGCGTTTTCGCAGATCCTTCACCCACTCAATGGCAGCTTCCTTATACTCCGCCAGATTCGGCGTCGGGTAAGTGACACCCACATTCAGCGTGTAAATCCCATTGGCGTCTCGCAGATCCCACTCCGATGGACCCACGTCGTGCGTCGGTTTCAACATGGGGATCGCGTTGAAGAAGGGATACTGGTCGCCCCACGCCAACTGCTTGATGAACTTCAAATCCCGCTTGATGGCATCATTCAACTGAACCACCGAATCGCCTTTGGTGTGCGAATCGCCGTCCGTCCTGGCTTCAACATAATTCAGCATGTAGGTGCCGTAATAAACGCGACTCCGCTCGGCATCATGTTGAACGGAGACCTCGTCCGGGATCAGATCCGGCATGTCCATCAGCAATGTAACCATCTTATTGGCGAATTTTCGCCGATTCGGTCCTTCATACGCATTGCACTCGATCGTCCAGGCTTCCTCTTCGCCGACAATCGTGGGCTTCGGCGACCACCAGGGATGCTTGAACAAAGGTTCCGAAAAAAGGCGATCCCATTCCTGCTTCTCCGCCGGTGTACAGCCGCACGCGAAAAAACAAAGGACCGACAGAGAACGAATGCCCCAGCTCGAAAAACACCAACGATGCCGCTCACCAAACCTGAGCATAGTGGCCGGCTCTCTCTCATCACATTTCATACGTCGCATCCCGCCGTTCATAAGCCGCTACTTAAACTCCAGACCGAAAACCGAACGAACCATTGACAACCGACATCTATTTTCCGAGCGTCTCTTCTTGAATCTTACGCAGCTTCCTCAGCCCCTTCCCGGCCATGCTTAAAATCTTGGTCATTTGAGCCTGGCTGAAAGTTCCCGCCTCGGCGGCCCCTTGCACCTCGACATAGCGACCCCGGCCCGTCTGGACGACGTTAAAATCCACGTCGGCGTCCTTGTCTTCCTCGTAACAGAGGTCGAGAAGCACCTTGCCTCGCACCAGCCCCACACTCACGGCCGCGACAGAGTCCATGATCGGATTGGACTCGATCAACCTTTTTGCCCGAAGCTTTCTTACCGCTTCAGCCAAGGCAACATACGCCCCGGTGATGCCGGCGGTCCGTGTTCCCCCGTCAGCCTGAAGCACATCACAGTCCAACCAAATCGTTCGTTCACCCAGCCGCTTCATGTCAACGACAGCTCTCAGTGACCGTCCGATCAGCCGTTGAATCTCCTGCGTCCGACCGTCAATCTTCCCTCCCCGATTTCGGGCCCGCCGTTCCCCCGTGCTGCTGGGCAACATTTCGTACTCGGCCGTCACCCAGCCCAGACCCGAATCTTGACGCCACTTCGGCACGCCTTCCTCAACAGTCGCCGTGCACAGCACATGGGTCCGGCCGGTTTTGATCAACACGGACCCTGCAGGTGCCTTCGTAAACCCCCGTCGCATTTTGATCAGCCGCAACTCGTCCGCCCGCCGCCCATCCACTCGCGCCATCAAACCGTCCTTGTTATCTTCAAGTTGTTCAACGTCTTCAGGATGGGCCTTCCAACCCGTCCGCCGATTTCCACCCATCGTAGAGCATTTCGCAGGCCTTGTCTTGACCGGCCTCACCGGCCGTCAGCTTTTCTACGATTCCCGTGGAGCGCGTTCGCAAGCGCAGCCGGCGGGTCGTTTCCCCGGTCGGAAAAAGTTCAATCCAAAGCGTTTTCTCTGGCATTGCCGGCACGACCCGATCCGCCCATTCCACAATCACGACGCCGCGACCGTCGCACATTTCATCAAACCCTAGAGAACTCAATTCTTCAACATCGGCAAGTCGATATGCGTCGAGGTGATAGACATGCAGTCGGCCCTCGTATTCGTTGACCAACACAAACGTGGGGCTGTTCACCTGGCGCTCGTCCGGCACCTGCAACCCCCCGGCCAGCCCCTTCGCCAACTGTGTTTTGCCCGCCCCCAAGGGTCCCGTTAATCCGACGACATCCCCAGCTTCCAGGACCCCGCCGATTCGACGCCCCAGCTCAAGCGTCTCTTCCACGCCGCCGGATTCGACTTCAACAAAACGCGCATAAGTCAGGTCGTCGTTCATGTGAAGTGTTGCCAACCTCCCGGCTCAATCGCTGTTTGTGCCCCATCTGATGACCGTAGCCAGACGCCCGGTTCAGCAACGGCCGTTCCAATGAACGTCCGTGAAACCAGGTGATCGGAATCTCGCTGCTCCGAGGTCCGCATGACACCAGTTTCGACGGCGAACAACAGTTCGAAGTCCTCCCCGTCATGCAGCGCATGCGCCAACGGTGTTCGCCGGTCTTCGGTCGCGGATTGCTTCGCGGCATCCGAAATCACATGTTCCAGCGACGGCGTCTCAAAAACCAATCCACACCCCGAGGCCGACGCCATGCGCCCGGCATCCGTCGACAGTCCGTCGCTCAAATCCATCATGGCGTGCAGCGAATTGCCTAACATACTCGCCAACCGATGCGCTTCCTCAACCCGCGGCTCAAACGTCATATGGCGTCCTCTCAGGCTCCCGCCCAGCCGCCCGGTCACAAACAACTCATCGCCCGGCCGCACTCCGTCGCGCCGCACGGGTTCTACGTCGGGGTAAGGCGTCGCCACGAGGGTGACGTCCAATGCCAACGGCTTGGACCAACTGTTCGTATCGCCACCGACAATCTCGCAATGATAAGCAGCGGCCATCCCCTCCATGCCCACGAACAAGTCCTTCGCCTGTTGGATGGACCACGAGTCCGGCAGTCCCACACTCACCACAGCGTACCGGGGCCGAACCGCCATGGCCGCGCAATCGGACAATCCCACGGCCATCGCTTTCCGCCCGATCCGACCCGGCTCATGAATCGACGTATCAAAATGGACGCCGTCCATCAGCATGTCGGCGGTTAACAGGACCTTCTCAGAACCGACTCGCACCATCGCCATGTCGTCCCCGATTCCGATGGTGTCTGCGCGGTTGGGGTCCGAACGCCGCGACGCGATCCAGGCGACCAGACTGTCCTCGCTTTTCCGCATCCGCACATTCTACACTCGTTCGTCGCGCTTGCCCTCCGACCACGATCACGACTACCATTCCAGGGAACCGCCGGGAGGTGAACCCATGTCCAAATTCAGCGTGATCGTCGTCGCGGCAGGCCGAAGCGAACGGTTCGACGACAAGGAAAGTAAGGTTTTTGCCAAGCTGGGCGATCAACCTTTGTTCCTCCGCGCATTGCAACTCTTCTGCAACCGGGAAGACGTGTGCGAAACCCTCCTGGTCGTCTCCCCGGACGACATGGATCAGATGAAATCAAAATATGGCCCCAACATCGGCTTCATGGGCGTAAAACTTATTGAAGGCGGCTCGGAACGATATGAATCCGTTGCGAAGGGGCTCGCAGCCGTCTCGGAAGATGCCGATTTCGTCGCCGTTCACGACGCCGTTCGCGTCTGCGTGGCCGAGCAGTGGATCGACAAAATCTTTGAAGCGGCTTCCAGAAACGGCACGGCGGTTCCGATCACTCCGGTGACCTCGACGCTGAAACGTCTCGGGGACGACAAAGCAATCTCTGAAACGGTCGCCCGAAAGGGTCTCCATCTGGCCCAAACGCCGCAGGTTTTCCGCCGCACGGTGATTCAGGAAGCCTACGACAAGCTGAACCAGGAGGCTCCCGAGCCCGACGACATTCCAACCGATGATGCCCAAGCGGTTGATGCGGCCGGTCACAAAGTCATGACGGTCGATGGGGATCCGCGCAACATCAAGATCACGACCAAAAACGACCTTGCGCTCGCCGGCGCGATTCTCAAGGCACTTCCTCAGAAGCCGACCTCCAGACGCGGAGCCTTCGAAGAAGCTCAGTGGTAATCGAAGACGCGCAGGTGTGATTTTCTAACAAACCACACCGTGGACGTGTTCGTAGAAATGAGACGGTTGCATCGCACGGCTCGAAAACGCTTGACCAATGCCGTCATTACGAGTGCAATAAGATGCCGGGTTCCGACACACGGCTTTGCCGTTGGCGGACGCAAAACCAAGAAGAAAAGGTGATCAAACGAAGAATCGGATGCGCGATTGGTCGCGACGATAGATCAAGGATGAGTCTCATGCCTAACCGCTCTGTCTTTCACCGCCTCCTAACTCCCATCATCACGCTCTCGTTTCTAACGATCGCAGGCTGTGAAGGCGTCGCCAGGCGTCATGACAAGCGTGTCGGCGAGATCAAACCTCCCTCGCTTGAAGCGAACTATACCAAGGGAGACCTGCCGAATTTCCCCGACCATGTTGAAAACATGCTGGCCGTCCGGCTTGCCTACATCAATCAGTTGATTTCGTTGGAGCGCGGTTATCTGATGGCAGGCGATACGGTTCGCGCAAACTGGGCCCGGCGGCAACGCGAACTCACCGAGAACGTCGAAGTCTATCCTTACTTGACGGCCGCCGCTCCGGAAGAAAGCGTTGAAGTTTCACCGGAAGAACGTATCCCCGAAGCCGATGCCCTTTATAGCCGTGGGGTCGAACTGGTGGATAAGTTCGATTCCGTTCCCTTCGGCGGACTCCTGAAACCCAACAAAAAGAAGGCTCGTCAGGCACTGGGCTATTTCAAGCAAGTGCTAAGAGAATACCCCAAGTCGGATAAGGTCGATGACTGCGCCTTTTATTGCGGCGACATTTACAAAGAATATCTTCGCGACGATGATCCGGACAACGAACTCGCGCTTCGATATTACAAATGGGCCTATACGCTGGACCCGGTCACTCCGCACCCGGCACGATTCCATAGTGCCGTCGTCTATGACTTCCGCCTCCATAATCGTGAAAAGGCCATCGAGCTGTATCATCAGGTGCTGGAGACCGAAGAGGCCAGCAACGAATCCAACCAGCGTTTCTCGGCCACTCGAATCGAACAGTTGTCGGACGATGATGGAAGCCACCTCCGCCCGCGAGAACCTGACCTCGCTTCCGAACCGCGCCGTGAACCGCGAGTCCCCGTCACCGCCAATCTGAACGAAAAGTAACGCCATCGGCAAAGAATATTCAACCGGTCGTCTCGCTGTTTGGCAGTTCTTCGAGATCAGCGCGCCCTACAATAATCCATGGCCAACGCCCGAAAAACCGTCGATCAGTATCAAGCCTGTCTTGCCGGTGGCGCCGCCTACCATCGCTCGGACCGTGGTCTTCTTGAGCTTCAAGGCGCAGACAGAGCCACCTGGCTGAACAACCTGGTCACGAATGTGATCACGACCCTCAAACCGGGCGAAGCCAACTACGCCTTCGCACTGAACGTCCAAGGGCGTTGCCTCTTTGACCTAAACATGCTCGTCCTGGAGGAAGATCGCATCTGGCTTGACATCGATCAGCGTCTAATCGAAAAAGCCCGAACTCACCTGGAACGCTATATCATCACGGAGGACGTAACGCTCACCAACCTCACTGAGCACTCCCAACGAATCGCTCTCATTGGACCTCGCGCCCACGAAGCGTTCGATCAGCTAGGATTCGGCAACCTGATTCCAATGGCCTGGCTCCAGCACGTGGCCGGCAACATCGGGAACGCGGACGTCCGCGCGATGCGTCATGACTTCGCAGGATTGATCGGGGTCGAGTTCATCACTACAGGTGAAGACGCCGCCGGAGCAATCGCTAAAATCGAATCCACGGCATTCCAACTGGGATTCGCCACGGTCGAGCGTCCTGCGATCGAGGTCCTCCGCATTGAGGGCGGCATCCCGGCTTCGGTGGAGGACATTGATGAGAACGTCGTCCCTCCGGAGACCGGCCAGATTGAACGCGGCATCAGCTATCACAAGGGTTGCTATCTCGGTCAGGAAGTGATTGAACGCATGCGCTCCCACGGCGTCCTTTCCCGTAAGCTGGTCGGGATCCGCTTTGAAGGTGAAGAGGCTGTGCCGGCACAATCCAAGATCAACGCGGGTGGCCAGGAGGTGGGCCGAGTGCTAAGCGGTTGCTATAGCGAAGTGCTCAAGTCCCCTTTTTCATTGGCTTATGTCAAGACCGCCCATTCCCGACCGGACGTTTCCGTTGCCGCACTCACGAACGCTGGGCCGCGCCAGGGTACGATCGTCGCCCTTCCGCTTCGCAAGTAGACGACCGCCGGTCGGGTTCCAACGAGAATATCGTTAACCGGTGTTTTCAACCCACAACCCAGGCTCGATGCGCCTTTCCCTTGTCAAAACCGAGATGCGGCCGTACATTAGAAGATCGAAGGGAGTGTAGCTCAGTCGGTAGAGCAACGGCCTTTTAAGCCGTGGGTCCTGGGTTCGAGCCCCAGCGCTCCCAATCAAATTGGTTTGTTCAATCGCTTGTAAACTCTTACAATAAAGGCGGTTGAGCGAGTCACAAAGACGGGCTTCTCTTACCTTTCCCGTCGAGCTTCCCAACAACAACCGCCCATTGCCATCGGTTTTACATAGTTGGGAGGTTGCCATGATCCGAGTCTCAAAGTTCCAACGGTCGAACGGCTACTGGTACGTTCGCTATTGGCTTGATGGAACGCTGGTTGATGAATCCACGCGGACAAAGAGGGAATCCGAGGCCGAGTCTTTCAAGGCCAGGCGGGAAGTTGAAATCAATGCCGGGATTCAGCCGATCAAGCACAGCGACGTTAGCGACCTGATTTTGAAGTACGCAGAATCGAAACCACGCGGCACCTCGACAAGTCATTTGAACGAAGTCACGAGGATTCTTGCGGGATTCCTGAGAGTGTGTGGTCGGAAGCGGAAGGATGGGACGTATCGCCTCCAAACGCAACAAATCACCCCTGATTTGATGAATCGCTATATCAACAAACGACAGGGCTGCGACCTTCATCAAGGCGAAAGGCAGGATGCACGAGGCAGAAAAATCGTCAGAAAAAGAGCGGTATCGAATGTAACCTTGCGAAAAGAATTGCGATACTTGTCTGCATTTTTCAATTGGTGTTGTAAGCAACGCCCTCGATACCTGCTTGAGAATCCCATCCCGCTTTCCAACGCAGGACGGATCAAGAGTGATGCAAAACCGCACTTCATGATTACCGAGGATGAATTCCGCTCCCTCCTGAAAGCGTGCGACACACCGAGAGAGTACTTGTTCCTGCTGTTGGGATGGTGGACAGGCGGCAGGCGAGGCGAAATCCTTGCCCTGCATTACTACCACTTCGATTTTCAACAAAGAACACTGAACATCGCCCACATGAAGAACAACATGCACGGACTCCTGCCCTTGTCGAAAACAATCGTCGATCTTGTTGAACAGCTCTACAAAGATGCCGATGAAGCGGACAGGGTTTTCCCAAAAGACCCGTTTCCTTCTCATCGGTTTGCGAAGCTTTGCAGTACGGCAGGCGTGAGACATCATCGATTCCATGATTTTCGTATATCGACTTCGATGCGTATCAAGTCTGGCGGTTTTGATGCGTCTCTAGCTGGGATGTATGTAGGCAACAGCCAGGCTGTAAACCAGACTCATTACACAGATCTAACACCCTTTGGAGAGCGTATTGCGTCGCTTCTCGAGGTGTCTGCCCTGCCGCCCGTGCCATAGAAAATAACTGAACGCCGATGGTCGGATACAAAACTTTTCCGCCCTCGTAATCCTGCACAAACGGCGGCCCAACAAGCTCCTCGGTTTCTCGTGTTTTCCGTCGCCATTCTTCAAGCGTTCGCGTGCTGACTTTGAGATAGCGTGCAACTTCTGAGGAAAGCATTGGTTTGAATAGCCCTGGTTGGAGTTTTTGTATTTGAATCATTGTTGATTCTCGAGTTGTTTGGCAAAGCTGGCGAATTGCATCACCACAATGCGATTCCATACCTTCAACTCATCGCACTTCTCGACTCTGGATTTCATCTTCTTAACGTCATCCTTGCGTGGGACGAGAATGTAGTGCTTTTCAATTCGAATATCTGAATCACTCGCAGGAACAAGAGCGAGAGCGTTGGTAAGCTCGTGCTGATTCTTGATAGCAATCTCATGAATTCTGAAAGAGCCATCGGGCAATTGCACGAGGACATCGACGTTCTTTCCTAATACGTTGCCTTCAATCCAAACGCTGTGATTGGGAATTGCTGAATACAGTTCGTGTAAGCGGTGTTGGTAATACTCGTGTTCGAGAGATGCGCCGATTCCTATACCCTTAGGTTTTTCGATTTGTAGATACGAATACGCTTTGTCCAATGGTTCCAAGAGTGTCTTCGAGCCATCGATATCTATGACTTTTGCCTCTCGGACAAATTGATTGGAGATGAGTTCATGCTTTACGGTTTGCTGAAAGCTGGTGGAACGGATTCCTAGACGCAGAAAGCGTTGAGAGAGTGAGTCAAATTTATGCTGTTTATCAACAACATCACTAAGTAGTTTTTCTGATTCAGGCCGCAATATCGCCCCACCGTCGGAATCGTCTCGCAACGGCGTCCAATCTAACTCTTGGACAAAACTTGCTGTCGGAACGTGGATAGGAGCACCATCGACTTCGACAAACGGAACCTGCAAGAGAAACGGCCGTGAATATGAGCGAGGGATAAAGCAGATTGCCTCTCGCGGTTTTTGAGTTCCCATACATTCAAATTGCTGTCGTGAGCAATTGATTGCCTTTGAGATTTGAAGTTTGTCACGGTAATCAATCAGATTGAAGATTACAAACACCGAGCAAGCGTTTAAGACTTTTGCTGGAATGGTTGACGGATTTTGAACGCACAGAGCGAGAAACACGTTTGAATGACGGAGCGTTAAAAGGCGGTCGGCAATAATTTCCTCTCCATGTTCTAATAACAATTGGGCTTCATCAATGATTATCAACAACGGACGCTGCAATCGCTGTCCTGACGTTTTCAGCAAGGTGCAAAAATCAAACAAGTACCGAAGGAAAAATACTTGATGCTCAACAAGGCAATTCAACCTGAGAACAACTTTTCCGCGAGTTATGATTTTCAGAAAATCCATGCCTCGCTCACAATCAAAAAGAGGAAATAATCCATCCAAGCAAGACGAGAGTTTCATGCAAAAACTATCTCGGTATCTCCCCTTATTGCCAAATCTATACACTTTCGCCTTCATGTAGTTAAGGAGTTGCCGAAGATTGACGTTGCCGTTTGGTCGTAGCTCGTCAATACATTCTTCTGCTTCCAGCCCGCCGTAATACAAGGAATACGATTGAGAAAAGCCATTCAAGAATACTTGCGTTGCTTCCTTGTTTTCTAGGTTTGGTTGTAATCGCAAGTCTCGAAGGTCGATGAACTCAAAGGAATTACTTATCGCAGGCATCCGAGCAAAGGCGTTTTGAGAATCAATAAGCAGAACGTTCATGTTCTTGGCAGCTTCACATGCTAACGCTCCTCCTGAGTAGGTGCTTTTTCCTGAATTAACTCCACCTGGAATAAAAATATGTTGGACAGTTCTATCACCCTCCCCAATCGTTACGCTAACCGGGTTTCCTTCTGGTGTTATGCCTAATCTGATGCTTCCGGCATCTAACGAGAGAGGGGGAGAGAGAAACGGTTGTTGGAGTTGTTGTTGCTCAAGCCGTGATAGTCCGTCATTCAAAATTTGATAGAGAGAATAATCGGGCGAACCCCTTGCAACGCTATCTTGAATTAACGCAAGTTGCGGAGCAATCCTGACCTTTCCCCGCGTTTAACTCCAGTTTCTATGTTACTCTGACACTGCTCTGAATACACGTCGTTGGCGGGCGAAGCGGAGCGAGGGCACCGAGCGGAGCGCAGCCTGCCAACGACGACGCGATCTCCGACGCCTCCGGCGCCGGCGGTCTGTAGCCCAAGGCACTGTGCGGTCGGTCCCTGTTGTAGTGCTGTCGCCATTGTTCAATAAGCACCTTGGCCTCCTTCAACGTGTAGAAGATCTCGCCGTTCAACAGCTCATCACGAAGCTTGCCGTTGAAGCTCTCCACATACCCATTCTCCCAAGGTGACCCCGGCTCGA